>CACPCL010000001.1 GCA_902632445.1 uncultured Pelagibacteraceae bacterium
TTATCTAAAAAAACTTTTTTCTTAGGTTTAAATCCGTATATGTCTTTAAATGTTGGAATATATAAGTAATTAATTTTCAATTTTTTCAGACGTTTTATGTCTTTTTTTGTGTTTCTCGGATAAGATTTAAAATCACTTTTTTTATTAAATTGTTTAGGATTTACAAAAATTGAGACTAAGGTTTTTAACTTAGTTTTTTTAGATTGTTTGATCAATGAAATATGCCCTTCATGTAACCCACCCATAGTAGGAACAAATGATATCCCTTTCGTTTTTAAAATCTCTTTCTGCAGTGTATGTTTGTCTTTAAATATTTTCATTTCTATAAAGCAATGGTAATAACTAATATAAGAATCATATGATAAAACAAGCCATTATTCCATTAGCAGGATTAGGGACCAGGATGCTTCCTTTGACAAGTGTAATGCCAAAAGAGCTTATGCCTATTAATGGTAAACCTAATTTACAATATATATTAGATGAATGTATTGATGCAGGCGTAAAAGAATTCGTATTTATAATTTCAAAAAAAAAACTATCAATAAAAAAATATTTTTTTAACGATAATTTTTATAAAAAAATAATAAAAAAGAAAAAAGATAAAAGACTTATTGAAGAGTTCAAAAAAATAAAAAAATATCAAAAAATGATAAAATTTGTTTATCAGAATAAACCAAAAGGTACAGGCGATGCAGTTTTAAGATGTCAGAAATATATAAAAAATAAATACTTTTTAGTTCTTTTACCTGATGACTTAATCATAAAAAATAATTGTTCTAAAGAGATGATACGATTACATAAAAAAACTAATGGATCTATAATTGCCACAAAAAGAGTAGAAAGAAAAACAGTATCAAGATGGGGAATTTTATCGATTAAAAATAAAAAAAAAAGATATTTTCAAATTAAAGACGTCGTAGAGAAACCTAGCATCAAAAAAGCGCCATCAAATTTTGCAATTATAGGCAGATATATATTGCCTACAAAAATTTTTAGTGAAATTAAAAAATTAAAACCTGGTCAAGGAGGAGAGATACATATTACTGACGCAATTAGAAGTTTAATTAAGAAAGAAAATAAATTTTACGGAAATATTTTTACAGGTAAATATTTAGATTGTGGAACTTTAAGTGGATATATTAATTCAGGAATTCAAATATCTAAAGGAAGATAAATGAAATTATGCATGATAGGAACTGGTTATGTTGGATTAGTTAGTGGTGTCTGCTTTGCAGACATAGGTAACCAAGTTGTTTGCGTTGATAAAGATAAAAACAAAATAGATAAACTTAACTCTGGAATTTCACCAATCTACGAACCAGGATTAGATGAATTAATAAAAAAAAATTTTGCAGCTAAACGTCTTTCATTCACAACAGATATTGAAAAAGCTATTAGCTTATCAGACATAATTTTTATATGTGTAGGAACGCCTACAAAAAAAGGATCAATAAAAGTTGATTTATCTTTTGTTTATAAATGTACAAAAGAAATATTAAAATATTCAAAAAGGAAAAAAATTATTGTAACAAAGTCTACTGTACCAGTGGGAACAGGCGATGAGATTGAAAAAATTTTAAAAAGAAAGAAAAAACTTTTTACAGTAATCTCTAATCCTGAATTTTTACGAGAAGGTGAAGCAATACGAGATTTCAGATACCCAGATAGAATTGTAATAGGATCTAACGAAAAAAAAGCCTTTAATATTATGAAAAAAATCTATGTACCATTGACCAACAAGGGCTCAAAATTTTTTACTACTTCAAGAAGAGGAGCAGAATTAATAAAGTATGCATCGAATGCTTTTCTTGCAACTAAAATTACTTTTATTAACGAACTTGCTAACTTATGTGAAAAGTCTGGAGTAAATATAGAAGATATTTCATTAGGTATGGGCTCCGATAGTAGAATAGGCGGTAGATTTTTACGTGCCGGCCCAGCTTATGGTGGATCATGTTTTCCAAAGGATACTAAGGGTCTAGTAGCAGCTGCAGAGAAATATAAGATAAATTTATCAGTTGTAAAATCAGTAATAAAATCTAATCAAGAAAGAGTAAATTTACTCACAAAAAGAGTTCATAAAATTTTAGGATCAAATCTAAAAAATAAAAAGATTTCTTTTTTAGGCGTTACATTTAAACCAAATACTGATGATATGAGAGATTCTACTAGCCTTAAAATGATACCTTATCTATGCAAAAAAGGAGCTAAAGTTAATTACTATGATCCCTCTGGAGAAAAAAAAGAATTTATAAAAATCAAAAACTGCAATTACAAAAACAATATAAGATCTAATTGTAATGGGGCAGATTTAATAGTACTACTCACTGAATGGGATGAATTTAAATCAATAGATTTCAAAAAGATTGTAAAAAATAATAAATTTAAAGTGTACGACCTAAGAAATCTTTATTCTGCTGAAGAAATGAAAAAAAATAAAATCAAATATTACTCTGTTGGCAGACCTAACTCAATTTAAATGAATAAATTAAAAAAAATATTTTTTTTATTTGTAATAATCTTTTCAACAGAAGCTTACGCAAATAAAAATGATATTGTTATTCCTAAATATTTCTTTGCAAACGAACTTACAAAAGAAACTTGCTCACTTAAGGGAGTGCATGGTTATGGAAGTTGGGGTAAAACGAATTGGGAAATGGATCTTGCTATAACACACGTGAGCAAGAAAAAAAATCCTGAACTACAAGGAAATAATTACGATCATCTGATGGAACTTACTAAGTATGACTGGAATAAAGATCATGAAGAAAGATCAAACAGCATATATGTTAATCACGAAGAACATTCTAATAGGTTAGCTCTATTACACGGAACTATTGTTTATGCAATCGTAAATAACAAAATGGACGAACATGGTCCAATTATTGTTGAAGTTATGACGGCCTGGGCTGAGGCAGGTGTAATGTTAAGTACATTAACCTCTAAAGAAATTAGTAAACTTAAAGAGCAAGGCAAAGTTGATAGAATGTGTTATGGTGGTGGCAAAGCTAAAGGAAACAGTCCTTGTATATCTCACAGACCACATGAAGCTCAAATATATGGTGCCACTTATATTCAACAAGCATATTTAATGAGGGATCAATTTACTAAAGGACAATTTCAAATTGTAGATAAGTATATTGATACTTTATACAAAAAGTATATTGAACCGTGGGCTTTATCAGAACTAGGCGGCCCAAGAGGCTTTATACAAATGGCTGACGGAACTATTTCTGTATTATCATATTTAGCTTGGAAAGATAAACCGGAAGAAGTAGCAAAATGGATTAAAAAAGGAATTGGTAAAGCAGACAGAGTTATTTACGATGATGGATACATTCATAATAATAGTTTCAGAGGTGTTAGGGATGTTTGGTATCATTCACAAGGTGTAAACAATTTACTAGGTCTTTATGCTATAGCAGAACTATGGGGTTATAAGAAGTTTCCTGCAGAATTAAAACAAAGAATAGATAAAACTGTTGACGTACTAAACTTGGGTCTTACAGACGTTAAAAAATATAGAGAGCGTAAAGATCCGTCAGGATTACAGAATTTTACAAAAGATCAAAAACATGCAACACATCACGTACATCAGATGGCTATATCACTAGACTGGTTAATTGATAAGTATACAGATAAAGACAACACCATAGTTGTAAATGATAGGATGTGGAAATCTAAAAAATCAGCTTATTTTGTAGACAGGAACTTCGGATTTGAGCCAAAGTGTATGAATTAATTTTAAAAATTAATTAAGTTCAAAAATAGCATCGACTTCAACCGCAACACCTAAAGGTAAACTATTCACACTCACAGCAGCACGCGTGTGTTCACCTTTTTTATCAAAAATTTTAGCTATAATATCTGAAGCGCCGTTTATAATTTTCGGCTGATCTTTGAAATCATCTGTCGAATTAACATAACCTGTTAATTTTACACAAGATTTAACTTTATCTAAATCTCCTCCACAAGCATTTTTTACATGGGCAACAATGCTTAAACCACATCTTTCGGCAGCTTTATAACCTTGATCTAAATTCAAATCTTTACCAATTTTACCTGTAATAAGTTTTGCATCTTCACCAAAAGATACTTGTCCAGAAATAAATAATAATTTACCAACAATTTTTGTTGCCACATACGCTCCGACTGGGCCCTTAGCCTCTGGAAGTATAATCTTCAAATCTTTAAGTCTTTTTTCAACGGACATATTAATTAATTGGCAATACTTTTTTAAGAGTTTTTTTACTTTTGTTATATCTATCCTTTACTTCACCTAGTTTTTCCTTCTGAAACTCCTTTGTCTCATTTACCCATTTTTTACTTTTACATTTTAAATCTAACTTATTACAATTTATTTGATCAGCATTTAAATATGAGAAACTTAATAAAATAATTAAGAAATATAAAAAAAATATAATTAAATTATTTTTTCTTTTTTTTTGACTTATCATACTCTTTCCTCTTTTCTATTAATATTAAAGCTTCTTCCATTGTTAATTCATTTGGATCTTTCTCTTCAGGTATTGTTGCATTCAGAGATTTATATTTTATATATGGTCCATATTGACCTTTCATAATTCTCACTGGCTTTTTATCTTCTGGATGTTCACCTAAATCTTTTATAAGAGAAGAAGATATTCTACCAGGCTTAGCTTCGGCGATCATAGTTATAGCTCTATTTAAACCAATGGAAAATAGATCTTCTACATTTTCAAGTCTTGCAGATTTATTCTCACATTTTAAATAAGGTCCAAATCTTCCAGAATTTAAAGTTATATCTTGCCCATTTTCTGGATGCTGACCTAATATTTTCGGAAGTGAGCATAAATATTTTGCTTTATCTAGGTCAACACTGTCAATGTTAATGCCTTTTGGAATTGATACATTTCTGAGATGTTCATTCTCATTTTTTTTCTTTCTACCTTTTTTCTTTTTTGTTTCTAATTCTTCTTTTTCTTTTTCATATTGTAAGTAGGGGCCAAATCTACCGTTCTTTAAATAAATATCTTTACCTTTTTCGTTTTGACCCAGTAATTTTGGCTCTGCTAAGTTATATTGTGCTGCAGCTTTAGCTTTAGATAGAGGTCGAGTAAATTTACATTCTGGATAATTTGAACATCCTATAAAAGCCCCGCCTCTGAAACTATTTTTAAGACTTAGCTCTCCATTTGAACATAACTTACACTTTCGATCGATAGCATCTTTATCATCTCTTTCAAAAATTAATGCTCCTAAACTTTCATTTAATAAGTCTAATACTTCTCTCGTTCTCTTTTCTTTAACTTTTCCAACATTTTCGTAAAAATCTTTCCAGAAATTATCTAAAACTTGAACCCATTCAATTTTACCACTAGTGATTTCATCTAGCTGATTTTCTAAGTCTGCAGTGAAATTATAATCAACGTATTTAGAGAATAATTTTTCTAAAAAAGCTGAAATTAGCTTACCTCTGTCAGTCGGATTAAACCTTTTATTTATTAATTCGACATAATTTCTCGTTGATAATACTGAGATAATGCTAGCATAAGTAGAGGGTCTCCCTATGCCTAATTCCTCCATCTTTTTAACTAAACTAGCCTCAGAGTATCGTGGTGGTGGATCTGTGAAGTGTTGTTCATCATTAAGCTTAAGTATACTAATTTCCTCTCCAACTTTGACTTCAGGCAAAATATTCTTTGCATCTTCGTCAGTTTCTTGAACTTGATACACTTTAAGAAATCCATCAAATTTTACGACTGAGCCGCTAGCTCTAAAATTAATCTTATTATCATTTGAAGAAATAATTATCGTATTTCTATCAAACTCTGCTGGAGTCATTTGAGATGATAAAGCTCTACTCCAAATTAATTCATAGAGTTTAAATTGATCTGCATTTACATATTTTTTGATATCAGAAGGTTTCCTACTTATATTAGTAGGTCTAATTGCTTCATGAGCTTCTTGAGCGTTCTTTGCTTTTTTCCCCGTATAACTATTTGGTGCCTCTGGTAAATATTTATCACTATAATCATCAGTAATGAATTTTCTAAAGTCATCAATTGCTTCTTTTGAAATATTAGTTCCATCAGTTCTCATATAAGTAATTAATCCGGTTGTTTCACCCTCGATATCTACACCTTGATAAAGTCGTTGTGCAATTTGCATTGTTCTGGAAGCTCCAAAACCAAATCGTCCCGAAGCAGTCTGCTGTAAGGTTGAAGTTGTAAAAGGGGCTAAGGGGTTTCGTCTAAATACTTTTGTGTTAACATCAGCTATTTTAAATTTTGTTTTATTGATAATATCAACCGCTTTTTGTATATCTCCTTTATTCTTGAAAGAAAATTTTTCAATTTTTTCTCCATTAAATAAACTTAATTTTGAGAAAATATTTTTATTATCCTTGTTCGTAAAGTCTGATGTAAGTGTCCAGTATTCTTCTGGTTTAAATAATTCTATTTCCTTTTCTCTTTCAGTAATAAGTTTTAAGGCTACTGATTGAACTCTTCCTGCTGATTTAGATCCAGGTAATTTTGTCCAAAGTATTGGTGAGATATTAAATCCTACAAGATAGTCCAAAGCTCTTCGTGCTAGATAAGCTTCAACTAAAGGCAAGTGAATTTCTCTTGGATTTTTAATAGCATCTAGGATTGCTTTTTTTGTAATCTCGTTAAAAACAACACGCTCAAGATGCTTATCTTTTAATAATTTTTTTTTATCTAAGACCTCTTTAACATGCCATGCAATAGCTTCACCTTCACGATCAGGGTCCGTAGCTAAAATAATTTTATCAGAGTCTTCAGCAGCATTTGTAATTTCTTTTAAATATTTTTTTGAAAAAGAATCTATTTCCCATTCCATTTGAAATTTATTCTCAGGATCTACAGATCCATTTTTTGAAGGAAGATCTCTTATGTGTCCATAGCTAGCTAAAACTAAATAATCTTTACCTAAATATTTATTTATAGTCTTTGCTTTTGCAGGACTTTCAACAATAACTAAATTCATTATTTGTTTATTTTCAAAATTAAACGAGTTTGTCAAATTTATTATTGAAAAACTAGAAAAGACAGTACTTATAACTTAATTTTATTTTCTGTAGAACTTTTAAGTCTAACGATATTTTCTTTGTGAGTAAAAAGAATCAATATGAAAAAAATGAAAAGTATTAAAATTTCGTTATTCATTTCAAAAAAGTACGCATAAATAAAAACTATTAACGAAGAAATTATCGAAGATAATGATGCGTACCTAAATAAAAATGATAATGAAATCCAAGTGATACCAAAAATTAAAAAAAGTTTATACGATAAAGCTAAGACTACGCCAAGGTATGTTGCTACACCTTTACCTCCTTTAAACTTCAACCAAATAGGAAAAACATGTCCAACAAAACAAATTAAAGCTGAAAAAGAAATTAAACTATTGAAATATAAAATTGTTATATAAACAGTGGCATATCCTTTTAGTAAATCAAGAACTAATGTTGCTACTGCAAGATATTTATTTCCAGTTCTAAGCACATTTGTAGTTCCAATATTTCCAGATCCAATTGTTCTAATATCTTTTTTGAGAAATAATCTTGTTAGTAGTAGTCCGAAGGGTAGCGAACCTAAAAGGTATGAATAAATTGATACTATGATTAAATTTATATCCATTAGTCTGAATACACAACTTCACCTTTGAGCAAAGTCATTTTTACTTTTCCTTGTAGTTTTCTATTTTCTATTGCAGTATTTTTTGATTTTGATTTTAGATCTTCAGCTTTTACCATCCATGGCTTTTCCAAATCAAATATACAAATATCTGCATCAGATCCTTTTTTTAAAGTACCTTTATCTATTTTTAATATTTTGGCTGGATTGAATGTTAAACACTTAATTATTTTCTCCAACGGCAAAGAGTCATTGTGGTAGAGTTCTAGAGAGAGTGATAATAATGTTTCTATTCCAATTGAGCCTGTTGCAGCTTGAGCGAAGGGAAGCCTCTTACTTTCTTCATCTTCTGGTATATGATCGGATACAATTACATCAATGAGATCGTTTTTTATTCCCTCAATTAACGAAAGTCTATCTTCTTCACTTCTCAAGGGCGGAGAGAGTTTTAAAAAAGTTCTAAATTCTCCAATATCATTTTGATTTAATGACAAATTATTTATCGATACCCCCGTACTAAATTTGACACCGTTAGATTTATTTTTTTTTATAACATCTAAGGAATTTTTTGAGGAAATTTGATTTATATGATATCTACAAGGGAATTTACTTAATAAAGATAAATCTCTTTCAATAATAATTTTCTCGGCAATATCTGAAACTCCTTGTAAACCTAATCTTGTCGCAACTTCCCCTTCATTGATGCAAGAATTTTTAGATAATTCATAGTCCTCTGCATGTTGCATAATAAGAACATCTATGTCTGATGCATAATTCATAATTCTAGACATTAACTCTGTATTTTGAATAGTTTTATTTACATCACTAAATCCTATAATACCTCTTGCTTTTAATAGTCCAAACTCGGTCATTTGCTTACCCTCTACCTGTCTTGTAATAGATGCGCATGGAAAAAGATTTACCTTGGCTTTGTCCCTTCCTCTCCTAATTATAAAGTCTACCATAGAGACATTATCTATAATTGGCTTAGTGTTTGGCATTGTTACAATAGACGTTACTCCACCTGCCAATGCGGCTTGGCTTAGTGTTCTAAAATTTTCTTTATATTCAAAACCAGGTTCTCCAACAAAAGCCTTCATGTCAACTATTCCCGGAATAGCTATAAGGCCTTTCAAATTAATTTTTTCTACTGATTTTGAAGTTTCAGATCCTTTTCCTATGGATTTTATTTTTCCCGTTTCATCAATTACTATATTTCCTATTTCATCAATCTCTTGAGAGGGGTCAACAATTCTTAGATTTGTTAAAATTTTTTCTTTCATTTATTTACAGTATAGTTTTAAACATGCCATTCTTACAGCAACACCTAATTCAACTTGTTCTTTCACAAGACTAACGTTAATGTCATCTGCTAATTTAGTATCGATCTCAACACCTCTATTCATTGGACCAGGATGCATTAGTAAAGCATCTTTTTTTGCAAATTTTAGTTTTTCTGGAGTTAGACCAAAAAATTCATAATATTCTCTTTTTGATGGAAGAAAGGATCCTTGCATTCTCTCATTTTGTAATCTTAGCATCATTACAATATCACAACCGTCTAACCCTTTTTTCATATCGGTATATGATTTAACTCCCAAATTATCAATTCCTTTTGGCATTAACGTTTTTGGAGCAATGACGTTTACTTCTGCACCTAACATATTCATTAAATAAATATTTGATCTAGCTACTCTTGAGTGAAGAATGTCACCGCAAATTGCAATTTTTAATCCCTCAATGTTTCCTTTTCTATTAATAATTGTTAAAGCATCTAGTAAGGCTTGAGTTGGATGTTCTCTTCTTCCATCGCCTGCGTTTATTACAGTACAATTAACTTTTTGTGAAAGAAGATTTGGTGCACCTGAGTCTTGATGTCTTATAACTATTATATCTGGATGCATGGCATTTAGTGTCATGGCTGTATCAATTAATGTTTCACCTTTTTTTAATGCTGAGTTACTCATATTCATCGTCATTACGTCTGCACCTAATCTTTTTCCAGCTAAATCAAAGGAACTTTGTGTTCTTGTAGAGGGTTCAAAGAATAAATTAATTTGAGTTTTTCCTCTTAGGACATCGAGCTTTTTAGAGCTACCTCTGTTTAATTTAATGAAAGATTTTGCTTCGGTTAAAATCTCTTTAGCTTCAAGAACTGATAAATTTTGAATACCTAATAGATGTTTGGGGGTGTTTTTAATAGCTGAAACTTTTTTTACAGTTGCCATTAAAATCAACTCTATAGGCCTTTTACTATATTATATCAAGTATTTTTTTTATGATAATAATCAAGCACACCTTGAAGGATGAATTGAGCTGAATTTTCATCTAATTTCTTTACCTTTTTTGACGAATTTATTGCTAAATCATTAAATAGATTAAAAGCTCCTTGGCTAGATAATCTCTCATCCCATAAAGTGATATTTTCTGTAATATCTTTTGAAAGGTTTTTGGCTAAGTCTTTTGCTGATTGAGAAGATGGCCCCTCGGTCCCATCCATATTAATTGGGTTACCTATAACTATACCGTCTATCTTATATTCGTTTACAATCTTTTTAATTTGCGAAACTAAATCTCTGTAATTTTCTTTAACAATTGTAGTGTAAGGGGTTGCTACAATTTTATTTTCGTCTGAAATAGCTATTCCTATTCTCTTCCCACCTGGATCAATACCTATTAATCTTGATTTTTTATTAGTTTTCTTAATAAATACGTCAATATCGAGCATGAAATTTACCTAATTTGTGATAAAACACATTTTAACTAACTTATTTCACAAATGTCATTAGATAAAGAAAAAATTAAACATGTTGCTAAATTGGCTCGAATTTCGGTTGATGAAGCCAAAGTTGATAGTCTAACTAAAGATTTGAACTCAATTTTCAAATTTATTGAGCAATTGAATGAACTAAATACAGACAAAGTTGAACCATTAACTTCTATACTTAATCAGTCATTAAGATCGAGAAAAGATGAAATCAGAGACGGTAAAATAAGAGAAAAGATTCTGAAAAATTCCCCCAAAGAAAATGAAGAGTTTTTTGTAGTACCTAAGGTGGTTGAATAATGGTTGATATTACAAATCAAAGTTTAAATGACATTATAGAAAATATTAAAACAAAAAAAATTTCATCTACTGATTTAACTAAAGCGTACATAAACAATATTCAAAGTGCAAAAAAGTTAAATGCATTCGTTACTACTACATTTGATCATGCTTTAGATAAGGCTAAACAATTTGATAACAAACCAAATTTTGATCAATTACTTCCAGGAATACCTTTGGCTGTAAAAGATTTATTTTGTACAGAAAATATAAAAACAACAGCTGGAAGCAATATTTTAAATAACTTTATTCCTTCTTATGAGTCTACTGTTACAAAAAATTTGTGGAACAATGGATCATTTCTTTTAGGAAAACTAAATTGTGACGAGTTTGCTATGGGCTCTTCTAATGAAACAAGTTATTATGGAAATGTTATTAATCCTGTAGGAGATCAACTAGTACCCGGTGGTTCATCAGGAGGATCATCATCTGCTTTAGCTGCTGACTTAACCCCCGCTACAATTGGAACAGATACAGGTGGATCAATAAGGCAACCAGCTTCTTTTACCGGCACTGTCGGTTTAAAACCAACTTATGGATTATGCTCTAGATGGGGAATAGTCGCTTTCGCATCTTCTTTAGATCAAGCTGGTCCAATGACAAAAACAATTAAAGATTGTGCAATTATGTTGGAGTCAATGTCTGGGTTTGATGAAAAAGACTCTACTTCAATAAATAAAAAGAAAGAACAATATTCAAAAAATTTAAAAGATAATATTAAAGGTTTAAAAATTGGAATTCCAAAAGAATATCGTGTTGACAATATGCCTAAAGAAATTGATGAGCTGTGGGAAAAAGGTAAAAAGATATTAAAAGATCTAGGAGCTCAATTAATTGATATTTCATTGCCTCATACAAAGTATGCTCTACCTACTTATTATATAGTTGCTCCAGCTGAAGCTTCATCTAATTTAGCCAGATATGATGGTGTTAGGTATGGTTATAGATCAAAACAAGGAAAAGATTTAATTGAGATGTATGAAAAAACTCGGTCTGAAGGTTTTGGAGATGAGGTCAAACGTAGAATATTAATTGGAACTTACGTTCTTTCATCAGGTTATTATGATGCTTATTATCTCAAGGCACAGAAAGTGAGACAACTAATTAAAAAAGATTTTGATGATAGCTTTACTAAAATAGACGCAATTCTAACACCATCAACACCAAGTTCTGCTTTTAAAATAGGTGAAAAAACCAATGATCCTGTTTCTATGTATTTAAATGATATTTTTACTGTGCCTGTAAATTTAGCAGGTATACCAGCTTTATCATTGCCCGCTGGTGTTGATAAACAAGGCTATCCTTTAGGTTTGCAACTTATTGGTAAAGCATTAGATGAGCAAAAAATTCTTAATATTGGTTATGCGATTGAAAAAAATTGTCGTTTTAAAAATAAAATTAAAAGGTGGTGGTTATGAGTAAAGAAAAATTTGATTATTTTATAAAGGGAGATAAAGGCAAATATGAAGTTGTTATAGGACTTGAAGTCCATGCTCAAGTTTTATCTAAATCTAAACTTTTCTCTGGTTCATCAACTAAATTTGGCGCTGATCCAAATAATCAAGTAAGCTTAATTGACTCTGCTTTTCCAGGAATGCTACCGGTTATCAATGAAGAATGCATTAAGCAGGCAGTAAGAACTGGTCTTGGTTTAAATGCTAAAATAAATAATTACTCAGTTTTTGATAGAAAAAATTATTTCTATGCAGATTTACCTCAAGGTTACCAAATATCCCAGTATAAACACCCCATCGTAGGAGAAGGCAAAGTTTTATTAGATATGCCTTATGGGTCAAAAGAGATCGGCATAGAGAGACTTCATCTCGAGCAAGATGCAGGTAAAAGCATTCATGATATGGATCCAACCAATACTTACGTTGATTTAAATCGTTCAGGAATAGCTTTAATGGAAATAGTTAGTAAACCAGATCTTAGATCACCAGATGAGGTTAATGCTTACATAAAAAAATTAAGATCTATTATGAGATATTTGGGGACCTGTGATGGAAATATGCAAGAGGGGTCTCTTAGAGCTGATGTAAATGTATCTGTGAGAAAAGAAGGAGATAAAAATTTTGGAACACGTTGCGAAATCAAAAATGTAAATTCTATAAAATTTATGCAGATGGCAATAGAATATGAAGCTACAAGACAAGTTGAATTAATTGAAAACGGCAAGGAAATAGATCAAGAAACAAGGCTTTTTGACACCAAAAAAAATGAGACAAGATCGATGAGATCTAAAGAAGATGCACATGATTATAGATATTTTCCTGATCCAGATCTTCTACCTTTAAAGTTAGAACAAAAATTAATTGATGAGTTAAAAAAATCTCTTCCAGAACTTCCTGATAAAAAAAAGGAAAGATTTATGAAAGAATATGGACTAAATGCATATGAAGCAAATGTTTTAGTTTCAGAAAAAGAAATTTCGGACTATTACGAAGAAGTTGCTAAATTATCTGACAAAAAACTTGCAGCTACTTGGATGATGGGGGATTTGTTTGCAATGTTAAATGATAAGGGACTTGATATATCTAAATCTCCAATATCAACAAAACATTTTGCAGAACTTGTTCAATCTATTAAATCTGGAGAAATTTCAGGAAGAATAGCGAAAGAAGTTTTTGAAATAATGCTTGAAACAGGTGACAATCCTAAAAAAATAATTGAATCAAAGGGTTTGAAACAACAAAGTGACCCTAAAGAATTAGAAAAAATGATTAATGAAATTTTATCTAAAAACAAAGATAAAGTTGATCAATATAAATCTGGAAAAGATAAATTATTTGGTTTTTTTGTTGGTCAAGTTATGAAATCCTCAGGAGGAAAAGCAAATCCACAACTAACAAATGAGATTTTAAAAAAACTTTTAAAAGGCTAACTATGCCTAAAACATTAGATTTAACTGATAATCTTGAAAAGTATATCATTGACCATTCTGATGATCTAACTGACATTCAAAAAGAAATCCTAGATTACAACTCTAGTCTTGGAGAACAAAAGAAATTACAAATATCTATTTCACAAGCACAATTTCTTCAAACATTAATTAAGATATCTAACATCAAAAAAGTTTTAGAAATTGGAAGTTTTACAGGTTTTAGCGCCCTATCAATGGCTTTGGCCTTACCTAAAGATGGGTCTTTAATTAGCTTAGATAAGAATTCTGAATTTAGCAAAAAAGCAAAAACTTTTTACGATAAGGCTAATGAAAATAAGATTATACAAATTATAAAGCCTGCACTTGAGAGTCTAAAGATATTAGAAAATTCTAAACAAAAATTTGATCTAATATTTATCGATGCAGATAAAGAAAATTACCTAAATTATTATGAAAAATGCATTAAGATGATTGATCAAAATGGAATAATTATAGTTGATAATGTTTTATGGCATGGAGAAGTAGTTGATAAATCAAAAAATGATAAATTTACAAATATTATTAGAGACTTTAACAATCACATAAAAAAAGATGAAAGAGTGAAAAAAAATATCATTCCTATAGGTGATGGATTAACAATCTGTATTAAAAAATAATGTTTGCTGTTTTTGGATTTTATAAGTTTAAAAAGATTAAATCTTTGAAGAAATTTAGATCTTTATTTCAATCAGAGCTGTTTGATAATAAAGTCAGAGGAACTTTAATTCTTTCTTCAGAAGGTATTAATGGAACACTTGCAGGTCAAAAAAAATCAATTTTAAAAATAAAAAACTTATTAAAAAAAAAATTAAAGTTTATTAATTTTGATAGCAGCAACCATTCTACAAGTAAGTTTCAACCATTTCATCAAGGAAAAGTTAAGATAAAAAAAGAGGTAGTACCCATCGGTTTAAAAATTAATAAAAAAAATAAAAAACAAAATAAATATCTATCAGGTAAATCTTGGAACAGATTAATATCTAAAAAAGAAACTTTAGTTGTTGATGTAAGAAAGTCATTTGAATTTAAGGTAGGTACTTTTAAAAAAGCTATTAATCCAAATATTACTAACTTTAGGGATTTTCCAAAATATTTAAAAAAGATAAATAAAAAAAAACCAGTTGCTATGTTTTGCACAGGTGGTATTAGATGTGAAAAAGCATCTGTTTATCTAAAACAAAAAGGTTTTAAAAACGTTTTTCAATTAAAAGGTGGCATCCTCAATTATTTAGATAAAGTTGATAAGAAAAATAGCTTGTGGAAAGGAGAATGTTTCGTTTTTGATAATAGAGTTTCAGTTAAACATGGACTAAAGCACGGTTCATTCTCTGTATGCGGCGGTTGTAGAACACCAATCTCATCTCTGGATAAGAAATCAAATATGTATGAAAAAGGTGTTTCTTGTCATAATTGTTATAAAAATCTCACAGAAAGTCAAAAAACTAGATTTAGAATGAGACAGAAACAAATTAATATTGCTAAAAGCAAAGGCTCCAAGCATATGTTTCAGAAAGAGTATACTGTATGAAATCAATAAATTTAATTGGTGAACCGATTATAGATTTGCTTAAAAAAATCGCAATACCTGCGAGCACAGGTACACTTTTTCAAACTCTTTATAATATTGTAGATACTTTTTTTGCAGGAAAGATATCTGCAAATGCATTAGCAGCTATAGCTAAATCTTTTCCTTTATATTTTATAATTATTGCTACAGGGGTAGGAATTGTTTCAGCTTCAAATGCTTTAATAAGTAATTCACTTGGTGCAAAAGATGACCGTACTGCTTCTCTTTATGTGGCTCAATCGCTTCTTTATTCTGTTATTGTTTCAATTTTAGTAACTATAGTTGGCTTATCATTTTCAGATGATCTTTTGAAATTTATGGGTTCAGATCAAGAAACAATTAGATTAGCTACAGATTATTTGGACATTATTTTTTTTGCTACTTTTATTTTTTTAATTCAGATTTCTTTAAATGGCGCTCTAAATGCTCAAGGTGATACTAAAAGTTATAGAAATGTTTTAATAGTTAGTTTTTTCTTAAATATTGGACTTAACCCCTTATTTATATTCGGTTTAGGACCTATTCCTGCTTTTGGAATTGCAGGTTTAGCAATAGCAACAGTTATTGCTCAGTTTTTAGGATTAATTTATTTGGCACATAAAGTTTACTGCTGTGAACTTAAACAATATTTAAGCCCTCAATGTTTTCTCCCAAAGATTAATTTAATCAAAAATCTTACAAATCAATCAGTCCCAATGATGATGAATATGTTTATGATTGGCCTAGGAATTTATAATATTCTATTTTTTGTTAGTAAATTTGGATACCTTGCTGCAGCCGGCTATGGTTCTGCTCTTAGAATAGAACAAATTCTTTTATTACCAGTAATTGGTCTTAATACAGCCGTTCTAACCATTGCAGGCCAAAATTTTGGGGCTAAACTTTTTGATAGAGTAGATGAGTCTTACACTAAAGCAATTATGGTTGGCTCATCATTTATGATTTTAGCAGGTGTTATTGTTTTTTTATTAGCTGATAATATCGTTTCAATCTTCACTGATAATCAGGAAGTGATAGATTTTGGCGCTGATTACTTAAAAGTTGCAGCTTTTATTGGGCCTGTGTATCCGGTTTTTTTTATTACAAATGCTTTATTTCAAGCAATTAAAAAGCCGATTTATACAGTAATAATAACTTTCTCAAGATTAGTATTACTGCCGTTTTCCACAATGTCAGTTGTGGTATTTGTATTAAATGGAAGTTTCAAAGATTTATTTTTAGGTTTATTTTTCATAAATTGGACATTTGGAATTCTGGTATTCTTATTTTCTAAGTATTATATGAAAAAACTATTTAGTAAGACTGCTAAAGTTTAAAATTATTTATACTTTAATCTATTTTCTAATTTTCTAACGAAATATGAGACGACTAGAATTAGTATTAAGTACTCTAATATTAAAAAAGTGTAGATTTCTAAAGGCCGGTAAGTTGTTGTTACAAGTTCATTTGCTTTTCTTGTTAAGTCACCTATTCCAATAATTGATACCAAAGATGACATCTTCAAAACATATACAAATTGATTCCCCATTGCTGGCAATACAACTTTTATGGCCTGAGGTAAGATCACTAATCTCATTTTTCTCCAAAAATCCATCCCAAGAGACTCAGACACTTCGTGCTGCCCTTTTGAAATTGAATTTATGCCAGCTCTAAAGATTTCTGCTTGAAAAGCACTTTCGCTTATAGTTAAAGCAATAATACCCGATACAAAAGGGGAGAAACTAATACCTAACATGATAGGCAAACCGTAATAAATCCATAGAATTAAAACTAAT
Organism: uncultured Pelagibacteraceae bacterium; assembly: GCA_902632445.1. Taxonomy (GTDB): domain Bacteria; phylum Pseudomonadota; class Alphaproteobacteria; order Pelagibacterales; family Pelagibacteraceae; genus Pelagilacustribacter. The sequence goes on from CACPCL010000001.1 coordinate 17,009, forward strand.
AAAGGTATTGCTCTAATAATCTCCACATATGTTATATTAAAATAACTCAAGAACTTGTTATTTGAAAGGGAAGGAAGAGCAACTACCAAACCAATAATCATTGCTAATATAATTGATACTATTGAAATGTAAATTGTAGTAGTTATACCACTAATTAAGAATTTAAGATTAGTAAGGCCTTCAATATTCTCTGGACTTAGAATATACCATCCCCATTCGTAGTTTGAACTACATCCTGAAAGTAAAAAAAATAAAGATATTAATTTTAAAATCTTCACTTGTTAACTATATTTGTAAAAAGGTATTATTTAAACTTAAATTATAAGCTTTTAAGATTATATTTAGCTTCTAAAGTCATGAAAAACCCTGAAGATTGCTTCCGCTTTATCCATTTGCTCACGTAATCATTCCAAGTTTTATCACCTTTAGGAACCATCATTGCAAGAAATGCGGGATTTTTTCCACCATCTGGAACGATTGCAAGCTGAGGATATTTAACAACTAGTTTGTTAGCCTCAAGTGAACTTGTTATATTTCCATCTGCTCTACCAGCTAAAACTTCTTGAAAATCCCTAGCTGGAGCTTCAATTGATCTTAATTTTGATTTTGGAAAAAATTCTTTTGCTTTTTCCTCTTGGGAAGTACCTAATGTAGTAGCTATAATTACTTTTTTATTATTTAATGATTGCCATGTTGGAAATTTTTTTAAATTTTTCTTTAGAACTAATGGGACTGTACCGTATTTATAATAAGTTGAAGTAAAACCTGCTACTTCCGCTCTTTTAGGGGTTTTAGTAACACTAGTTGATATATCATATCTGTCAGCTGTTATTCCTGCTACAATTGTTTTCCATTCGGCAGGAACAAATTTTACTTTTACACCTAAATCTTTTGCTAGTTCATTCATCACATCAATATCAAATCCTTTATACTTATTAGTTGCTGGGTCTTTCATTGACATTGGATCCCAGTCACCTGTAGTTCCAACTCTTAATTCACCGTTTTTTTTGATTGTGTCTAATTTAGACTCAGCTTGAGCGCTTGTGGTAATAAACAATATTAATAAAGTTGAAAATATTTTCTTAATCACATTATGTTAATAGCCAATCCTTCCTTTTTTTTCGAATTGCAATTTGACCCACTTTAACAATTTATCCAAAAAGGGGTTGACTGACAGGTGTTTTATCAGCTATAAAGAACAAAACAAGAACATTTATGAAGCTAACAATACCTTATTATTTGCATAAAGTAGGAGCTGGTTTTCCATCACCAGCAACAGATTATATTGAAGATGATATAGATTTAAACTCTCATCTCATAACAAATGCACCAGCCACTTTTATTATAAGAGTGCAGGGAAAGTCCATGACTAACGTCGGTATATATGACGGAGACCTATTGATAGTAGACAAAAGTCTAAATCCAAAAAATTTTTCTACAGTAATAGCAAATATTAATGAGGAACTTGTTGTTAAAACTTTAGTGAAAAGCAAAGGAGATAACTACTTAACATCAGGTTCAAGAAATACATCAGATAAAATTAACTTAACAGATAATCCAGAAATAATAATTTGGGGAGTAGTAACATATGTCATCCATAAACAGCAGTAAAAAAAAAGTTGCACTAATAGACTGTAATTCATTTTATGTTTCATGCGAAAGATTATTCAATCCAAAAATACAAAATGTACCAGTTGTTGTACTATCCAATAATGATGGTTGTGTAATATCAAGATCTACTGAAGCAAAAAAACTTGGAATAAGAATGGGAGAACCATATTTTAAAGTTAAAGATTTAGTTAAAAAGAACAATGTTCAAATATTTTCTTCAAACTATGCATTATATGGAGATCTTTCAAGACGAGTGATGAAAGTTTTGAAAGGTTTTACTGATAAAATTGAAATCTATTCTATAGATGAAGCATTTTTAGATTTATCACATATTAAAGATGAAAAAGTTGAAGAATACGGAAAACAAATAAGAGAAAGAATTTTAAAATGGACAGGAATACCAACAAGTGTAGGTATTTCAAACACAAAAACTTTAAGTAAAGTCGCAAATCATATAGCTAAAAAAAATAAAGCAGGAGTAATATTTCTAAAAGAAAATATTGACGATATATTAAAAAATTTTGATATTGCAGATGTATGGGGAGTAGGAAGACAGTTATCAAAATTGTATATTAAAAATGGGATAGATAATGCTTACAAATTAAAGAATATCTCAAACACGTGGGTTAAGAAGAGCACAAATGTTTTAGGTGCGAAAACAGTAATGGAATTAAGAGGTATCTCTTGTATAGATTTAGAAACCGAGGAAACTAGAAGAAAAAGCTGTTGTGTATCAAGATCATTTGGAAAAAAAGTAGAAAGTTTGGATAAATTAAAAGAGTCTATAACTACTCATTGCTTAAATGCAGCAGAAAAAATAAGAACAGATAAACAAACTACAAGAGCCGTTACGGTATTTATAAGAACAAGCCCATTTGATAAAAATAGAAAATATTATTCGAATTCCATTACTATCGAACTACCGGTGGCAACTAATAATAGTATAGAACTTGTAAAAACAGCTATTAACGGACTTAAAAAAATTTACAAATATGGTTACTTCTACCAAAAAGCTGGGATTATCTTGTCGAAACTAAGAGATGCCTCTGAAAAAGAATTAAATTTATTAGCGCCAGTTTTAGAAAACAAATCCAAACCATTAATGAGGGCAATCGATTTTGCTAATGCAAAATATGGTCGAAACGCAATTAGTATAGCCCAAGCCGGTATAAGCAATGACTGGAAAATGAGAAGAGAACATTCATCCAGAATAGATACAGCTTCATTTGACTTCTTACCTAAAATAAATGTATAAGTTGAATACGGGGTGTCTAAAAGACTGAGATCATACCCAAAGAACCTGACCGGTAATTCAGTGAGGGAATTATGGAAAAAATATATTTATCTGTAGAGTCGTCATTACTAGTAATTATTTTAGTTGGTTTCTTTTTCATTGGATTGGGATATGTAAACTCGAAGAAAACTCAAAATAATAACAGCTATATAATTGGTAATAGGGATGAGAGCACGTTTTCCTTAACAACTAGTTTAGCTGCTTCAGCGCTAGGGGCTTGGATATTATTTGGCCCTGCTTCAGCTGCAACCTGGGGAGGTTTAGGAGCTGTAATAGGATATGCATTAGGTACAGCAACACCAATGTTGTTATTGTATAATTTTGGACCAAAAATTAGAAAAGAGTTTCCAAAGGGATTAACATTAACTGAATTTATTAAAAAACGCTTTGGTGATAGCATACTTAAAATAAGTTTATTTTTAATTTTATTTTATCTAATCATATTTTTAATAGCTGAAGTTACAGCAATAGCCTTTCTACTAAATTTTATCTCTAAAACACCTTTATGGATTACGGCAGGTATAACCTTAATAATTTGTTTGCTTTATATTTTAAGAGGTGGCTTTAAACTTTCAGTAATTACTGACAAATACCAATTTTCTATAATAGTGGTTTTAATATTAGCTTCTGTAATTTTGATTTTAGGAAGCTTAGAATTAAATAGTTTTGAATTGATAAAAAAAAATTCACCAAACCTTATAAATAAAAAATATATACCAAATTATACTGCAGGTTTAACTTTTTTTATTGCCGTAGCCGCGACAAACTTATTCCACCAAGGTAATTGGCAAAGAGTATTTTCTGCGAAAAATAATTTAATATTAAAGAAAAGTTTAATCTATTCATCTATAATTGTTTTCTTGATAGTTTTTTGGATGGGATACACGGGATTAATTTCTTTTTCATTAAATCCAAAAGTAATACCTGATTTAGCTTTTTTTGATTTGCTTTTGTCAAATAATTATTTATTGATAATATCAATCCTAGTTCTAGCTTTAGCGCTTACTTTGAGCACAATTGATACATTAATAAATGCAATTTCAAGTATACTCATTGTCAATGGCAAACAAATTAATAAATCATTTTATGGAAAGTCTGTGAAAAATAAAACTAATTATATAATTATACTAATAAGTATCTTAGTTTTTATTTTAGCATCTAAAGGTTATAGTATTTTATATTTATTCTTATTAGCAGATCTATTTTGTTGCGCGGCCGTTGTAATAATCTTTTATGGCTTTTTTAATAAGAAAATTAATTCTAAATTGTCTTATTTGTCCATCATAAGTGCATTAATTTTAGGATTATTGTTTTTTCCAAGCACAGATTTTCAATCAAGTATATTAGTTGGTAATTTATTGCCATTAGAACTTTTTAGTTCAATAATTACAACAAATTTGCTTTTCATTTCTTTTGCAGTGGCAATAATTATTCAATTAGCGCTTATAATATTTTACTCTTTGCGTAATTCATTAAGATAAATGGATACAGCTATCCAAATTATAACAAAACCAAAAAACTTTTCTAAAGTTAATATTTCATCAAAATAAGTTATGCCTAAAAGGAATTGTGAGGTTGGCGTTAAAAATAAAATCATGCTCGCAGGACCAATACCAATAATTTTAAAACCTAATGTATATAAAAAAAGAGGCACTAAAGTCATAAAGCCAGACCAAAACAAATAAAAAGATAAAAGCGGTTCTTTGTAAGAAAAAATATTCATATTTAAATTCATCAAGTAAATGAATAGCGCTATTGCTATGGGGGAGATGAGCAATGTTTCTATTAAAAGGCCAATATCTGATGAAACTTTTATTTTTTTTCTTATTAATCCATAAATACTAAAAGTTATTGCAACAGTTAAACCAATCCAAGGCAATTCACCGAGTTTAATTAAAAAGTAGAATAAAGATATAACAACTAGTATTACGGCAATGAATTGGTTTTTATTAAGTTTTTCTTTTAAAAAAACTCTACCTAAGAAAACACTTATAATTGGATATATATAATAGCCTAAACTAGAGTCCAATAATCTATTAGCACTTACCGCATAGAGCCAGGTGCCCCAATTTATACTTACTAATAATCCTGATAAAAAAAGTAATAATTGATTTTTTCTATTTGTGAATATTTTAATAAATTCAGGCCATTTTTTATATAAACTTGTTGTAAAGACCAAAAGAACAGCAGTCCAAATAGTTCTATGAACAGTCAATTCAATAAATGATGCAAAAGAAACAAATTTGAAAAAAATTGTACCTACAACACCCCACCAAAGAGATGCAAAAGCAGCATAAAAAATTCCTGATAACTGTTTTTGTTGCATTACAAAGTGAGTGCAATATAAGTTAATTTTCTTTATAAAGATACGTAAAGCTTGTGGTGAGATGGGTGAGTTGGTTTAAACCAGGAGTTTGCTAAACTTCCGTAGTATTTAACTATGCTACCGAGGGTTCGAATCCCTCTCTCACCGCCAATTAATTAAAATAGCTATCTATTTGGACTGGCTCTTTTCTTAAAATATATTTATAAACATTAATATTTTCTAAAACTCTTTGAACATAATTTCTAGTTTCTTCAAATCTTATTTGTTCAATCCAATTAATATACGAAATTTGACCTTTTGAAGGGTCACCATTTACTCTTCTCCAAGTTTTAACTCTATTTGGACCTGCGTTGTATGCAGCAATAGCAAATGGAAATACACCATTATAATCATTAATCAATCCATTAAAGTAATATGAGCCAAGTTTTATGTTGTACTCGGGATCTGTTGTTAACCTACTTATGCTGTATGGAAGTTTTGCTTGTTTAGCTACAATCTTAGCTGTGTACTTCATTAATTGCATCATACCTCTAGCTCCAGCCCAACTATTTGCTTTTCGATCAAATTCACTCTCCTGTCTGATTATTGCAAGAATTATTTCCTGTTTAGGCATCTGTTTATTGTTTACAATTTTTGGCGTGGATATAATTGGGTAGTTATATTTATTTAAAAATCTTTTTTCATAGGAAGCTTTTTTTGATATTTGTATTGCAAAATCATATCTCTCTACAGATGTAGATAATTCCGCAGCTAAAACTTCACTTCCTTTTTCGATATTTAAATCAGCTAAATGTTTTAAAATATCTTTAGCATACTGACTTGCATCAAGCTCGTGTAACAAAATAACATGCTTTATAAGTTTATTCTTTTTAAATTCCTTTTCATAATCCTTATCAAAGTTACTTTCATCCCTAAGTTCGAAATTCCCACCAGGATTAATTTTATTAAAAGCGAGTTGACCATAATAAGTCATTGGAAATTTTGCTGCTTCTGAAAAAAATTTATTTGCAATTTCTTTTTCATTTAATTGATCATAAGACTCTCCTAACCAATAGGCTCCTCTAGCTAAACTTATTGGATAACTAACATTATTATAAAAATTTTGAAAATGATTTATCGCATACTCTGGTGATTTTAAAAAAGTTAGAGCTATCCAACCTGATAACCACTCAGCTTCAGCGAATGAAGAACCTGCAGATAACGAATGTTCGCTAGCAACTTTATAAGCTGTTTTATATCTTTTTTTGTAAATTAAACTCCTAGTAACACTTTCTCTTTGTTCCCACCATTTATCCGGTCTTACCATTTGTGAATCAGTTTTATTAGCGTTTTGATATAAAATTTCTAAAGATCCCTCTAATCTTCCTCTTCGATTCCTCCATCTTAATCTATCATATTCTAAACCAGGATCTTTTTTTAAATATTGAGGAACTTTTGATATTGCATTGTCCACACCATAAGAGTTGCTCATTAAAATTTGTCTAGCATTATAAAGTGCTCTTTGGTCAGATGGTAAATACTTAAGCATCCTTTTTAAATCCCAATATTTTCTTTCCCATGCTAAATGATCTGCTCTTCTTATATGATCATCAGAATTTAAAAATTTTTTAAACTTAGCTCTATAATATCCAAGGTCATTTTTTCTTATATCAGCAGTTATCCATCCATCTTTAATTAAATCACTAACCTTATCTATTTTACCTTGCTCTAAAAAAGCCTCTGCTAATTTTATTTTTCCTAATCCACCAAGAGGAGGATATCTTTCAAACCAATTAATTACAGAAGTTGGTGAATTATTTCTTAGATATATTTTCTCTTCCGCTAAATATCTAATTCTATTTATTCGTGGATAGTAATCATTTTGCTCAATAAATTTTTTATATTCATTAAAGGATGCTCCATTTCTAGTAGTTTTTAAATGCATCCATGTAATTAATTTTCTAAATTCACTATCTTTTACTTTTTGAGCACTTTTAAGAGCACTATTCCATTTCTTTTGCTTAATAAAATTAATAGTTTCTTTTGCTTTCTCAAAATCTTTTTTATTAAGCACTTTAGATGATTTAATTTCTTTAGAAGATACTTTATAGGTTATTGGCTTTTTTTTCGGAAAGATAAATAATGTTGAAATTTTATTTTCTTTATTTCTATTTTCTGTAGTAACTTCTGATCTTAATGTCTCTTCTTTTTTAACTATTTTACTAGGTTCTTTATCTTTTTCTTTTTCAAGTCTCGGTTTTGGTACTGGTAGATTTTTGCTTATATCTGCTTGAATCTGGTTCTGGCTTTTTTTAAAAATTGAAGGTTTTTTTTGAGGTAATAAGAAATTTGTTTCTGAATAAACATCATCAATATTTAAAATTGATAATAAAAATACTAGACTAATTAATCTATTAAGCATAAGTTCAAGGATATCTACCTTATATTGTTTTATGCTAAAAGGATCAATTGTTGCAATAATAACCCCCTTTAAAGATGATATTCTTGACGAGGAGAACTATAGAAAATTAATAAATTATCACTTGAAAAATGGTACCAATGGCGTAGTTCCAGGAGGAACCACTGGTGAGTCTCCAACTTTATCTCATACTGAACACAAAAAAATTATAGAATCAGCTGTCGCCGAATGTAAAGGAAAAATACCTGTGATAGCAGGAACAGGCTCTAACTCAACAGATGAAGCCGTAGATTTATCAAGGTATGCTGAAAAAGCTGGTTCAGATGCTTTGCTTGTAGTAACTCCTTATTATAATAAACCAACACAAGAGGGTTTATACCAACACTACAAAAAAATTAATGATAGTGTGGGCATACCAATAATTATTTATAATATACCATCCAGGTCTGTAATCGATATGTCTGTTGACACGATGGCAAAATTATATGAACTTAAAAATATCGTTGGTGTAAAAGATGCAACAGGTGATTTAAATAGAGTAGATCAGCAATTAAAAGCTATGGGAAAAGATTTTATTCAATTGACTGGGAATGACGATAATGCTTTAGAATTTAACAAAAGAGGTGGCATTGGATCTATTAGTGTCACAGCAAATGTTGCAGCAAAACTAACTTCCGATTTTCAAAAAGCATGTGTTGATGATTTAAAGAAAGCTAAAGAAATAGATAATTTATTACAACCTTTACACTCCTCGTTATTTATAGAAAGCAATCCATCACCCGTTAAGTATGCAGCTTCATTATTGGGATTATGCAATCCATCAGTAAGATTACCTTTGGTTGAAATAAGAGATGAAACAAAAAAAAAGGTTTCTGAAGCACTTAAAGTAGCAAAATTACTTTAATGAAAACAAATATAGGTCCTGGTCAAAAAATAATTTGTTTAAATAGAAAAGCTAGCTTCAATTATTTTTTTATTGAAATCTTAGAAGCTGGTATATCTCTAAGAGGATCTGAAGTAAAATCACTTAGAGATGGCAAAGGGAGTATTGCAGATTCATATGCCGTAGATAACAATGGAGAATTATTTTTGATAAATTCTCACATACCTCTGTATAGACAATCCTCATATAACAATCATAACCCAAAAGGTGATAGAAAATTACTTCTTAAAAGAAAAGAAATAAATAAACTCATAGGAAGAATTAACCAAGAAGGATTAACATTAATACCAACAAAGATGTATTTTGTTAAAGGAAAAGTAAAAGTTGAAATAGCGGTAGCTAAAGGTAAAAAACTTTATGATAAAAGACAAACAAAAAAAACAAGAGATTGGAATAGAGAAAAAGCCAGATTGTTAAGTAAAAATAACAAATGATACATATTAATATTGGCTCTAATCTTAATTCAAATTTTGGATCAAGAATTGATAATATCACTATAGCTTTAAATTTATTGATTGAAGAAAAAGTAAAAATTTTAAAAATTTCAAATTTTTATGAGACTCCATCATATCCAAATAATAATTTTCCTAAGTTTTTAAATATTGGAATTCTAGCTAATTTTGAAAATAATTATGATCATCTCTTTAAAACCATAAATTTTGTTGAAAAAAAAATTGGTAGGACTAAAAGTAAAAAAAATTATCCTAGAGTGATAGACATAGATATAATTGATTTTAAAGGGTTGATTCTAGACATCAATAATTTAAAACTCCCTCATCCAAGGTCACATTTAAGAAATTTTGTTCTATATCCTATAATGGAAATTGATCCAAAATGGTCACATCCAATACTTAAGAAAAATGCCCAATTTTTAATAAATAAATTAAGTCAAAAATCTAGGATTGAGATTACAAGATTAAAGAAAAATGTTAATATCGAATTATGATTAACAATAATGAATTAATTGATCAAATAAAGTCTTACAACAGATTTTTAAATCAAGAGTCATTAAATAAAGCATATAGTTTTGCTGTAGAGGCACACCAAAATCAAAAAAGAGATGAGGGCGTTCCATACATAATTCACCCTGTAGCTGTAGCTAAAATATTGACTGAGTTAAAACTTGATAGCGCAACTATTACTACTGGTTTATTACATGATACTATAGAGGATACAAATGTAACTTATGAAACAGTAAAAAAAGAATTTGGAGAAGAAGTTGCAAATTTAGTTGAGGGAGTAACAAAAATATCTGCATTGGAGGACAAAGCATCTGGTGACTCAAAAGCTGAAAATTTTAGAAAACTTATTCTAGCAACATCAAAAGATATAAGAGTTCTTCTTGTAAAACTTGCAGATAGATTACATAATATGAGAACTATTCAGTTCGTTAAGGATAAAGAAAAAATCATTAGAAAAGCCAAAGAGACAATGGAGATTTATGCACCATTAGCAGATCGTATGGGGATGAATCGAATTAGAGATGAATTAGAAGATTTATCATTTTCAGTTTTAAATAAACCTGCAAGGGATTTAATTTTAGAGAGATTAAATTTTATAAAAAGCAACACAGAGGACACATTTAAAATTATATCGAATGAATTAATTGAATTGCTAAAAAGTAACGGCATTACAGCAACAATTACTGGTAGAGAAAAAACTCCATTTTCTATTTGGCGAAAAATTCAAAATAAAAAAGTATCATTGGAACAATTAACTGACATTATAGGTTTTAGAGTAATAGTAAAAACTGTAGAGGATTGTTATAAAACTTTAGGAATTTTTCATAGTAGATTTCCAACAATACCTGGTAAATTTAAAGACTATATTTCTACTCCAAAAATTAATAAATACAAATCAATTCACACCGCGGTAATAGGACCTAAAAAAAATAGGATTGAAATTCAAATAAGAACTCATGATATGCATGAATTTGCTCAAAGAGGAATAGCCTCACATTGGAAATATAAATCTTCTGAAAAATTTTCTGAACTTTCTTGGAAAGAATATGATTGGCTAAGAGATTTAGTTGAAATAATAGAAGCTGGCACAAGCCCAGAACATTATTATGAATTTACCAAACTCCAAATGTTTCAAGAAAATGTATTTTGCTTTACACCTAAAGGAGCTGTAATTAAATTACCAAAAAAAGCAACACCAATAGATTTTGCCTACGCTGTTCATACAAAAATTGGTAATAGTGCAATTGGATGCACTGTAAATGGAAATCATGCAACACTACAAACAATTTTAAAAAATGGAGATTTAGTAAATATTGAAACTTCAAAAAATGCTTCACCATCACTCCATTGGTTATCTTCGTCAACAACAGGAAAAGCTAGGTCTGCAATTAGAAGGTATTGGCAAGATAAATCTACAGAAAGCTTTAAAGAAGCTGATAAAAACTATTCAAGTACAATAGAAGTAGATTTACCACATAAACCTGGAGTTTTAGGTCATATAACTTCACTTATTGGTTTAAATAAAGGAAATATAGTAAATTTAGAAATTATTAATAGAAAAAAAGAACACTTAACATTTTCTTTTGATTTGCAAATTAAAGATTTGAAAAATTTTACAAACTTGATAAGTCAAATAAAGCAAAGTAATTTAAGATTTAAAATAATTCGACATAAACAAAAAAAAAATGCTTTCATTAAAAGAATCTTTGACAATTTTAAAAAAGACTAACGCACTTTTAGAGGGACATTTTATATTATCATCTGGATTGCATAGCCCTCAATATGTTCAATGTGCTCAATTAATGAGTAAACCAATTGAAGCAAACAAAATTTGTTCCTCACTTTCAAAAAAAATTAGCAACACATTTAAAGACTTCGATCTTATTTTATCACCGGCTATGGGAGGCATTTTAGTTGGTTATGAAATAGGCAGGCTATTAAAAAAAAAGGCTATTTTTTCTGAGAGAGTAAATGGTGAATTTAAGTTAAGGAGAGATTTTTCTATTAGTAAAAATCAAAAGGTATTAATAGTTGAAGATGTAATTACTACAGGTAAATCTAGTTTAGAATGCTCCAAATTAGTTAAAGATTTAGGAGGTCTAGTTGTTGGATTTGCTTGTATAATTGATAGAAGTAATGGAAAGTCTCAAATAAAAGATATCATAGTATCTCAGCTTGAATTAAATATACCAACTTATACAAAAGAAAATTTACCCGAACATCTATCCTCTTTAAAAGCTGTAAAACCTGGAAGTAGAAATCTTTAATGAGTAAAATTAGACTTGGTGTAAATATTGACCATGTAGCTACAGTCAGAAATGCCAGAGGTGAAATCTATCCAAGCCCTTTAAGAGCATCAATATTAGCACAAAATAGTGGCGCAGATTCCGTCACTATACATTTGAGAGAAGACAGACGTCACATAAATGAATTAGACCTTCAACAAATAAAATCTAAATTAAAAATTCCTTTAAATCTCGAAATTGCAGCAACTTCAGAAATGTTAAATATTGCAATGAAAAATAAACCTGATTTTGTCTGCATTGTTCCAGAAAAAAGACAAGAAATCACAACCGAAGGTGGTTTAAATTTAAGATATAAAAGAAATTTTTTAAAAAAAATTATTAATAAGTTAAAAAAGAAAAATTTAAGAGTAAGTCTTTTTATTGAACCAAGTCTAAAAGACATTAAAGATTCTAAATATCTTAATGCAGATTGTATAGAAATACATACTGGAAGAATTTGTAATTTAATTAATAAAAATAAAAACTATAATTACGAATTAAAACGAATTAAAAAAGCTGTTTATTTAGGAAATAAACTTGGTTTAGAAGTTCATGCTGGCCATGGTTTAACATATAAATCTGCTAATATATTATCAAGAATTTCAGGAATTAAAGAATTTAATATAGGTCACTTTTTAATTGGAGAGTCAATTTTTGTAGGTTTAAGTAAAGCAATTAAAAAATTTAGAAAAATAATTAGAAAATGAAAATATTTGGAATTGGCACAGATATTGTTAAGATTAGTAGAATTCAAAAATCAATTAAAAGTAAATCATTTACAAAAAGATTATTTAATAAAAATGAGATAATAAGGTGCAAAAAAAAGAAAAATTCTTCAAATTGTTTTGCCAAGCGTTTTGCAGCTAAAGAGGCTTTTTCTAAAGCTCTTGGAACAGGTATAGCAAAGGGAATAAACTTTAATGAAATTGTCATACTCAACGAAAAAAATGGAAAACCATTTATTAGATTAATAGATAAAACAAAAAAAAATGTTGAAAACCTTTTAAAAAAAAAAAAATATAAAATTTCTTTATCGTTAAGCGATGAGGACAATTATGCAGTAGCATTTGTGACGATTTCTGTATGAAAAAAAATAAAATAATAAATATATTCTTTGATAATTTAAAAACTTTAATCGGAGCTTTATTAATAGCAATTTTGATAAGATCTTTAATAATTCAACCTTTTTATATTCCTTCATCTTCTATGGAACCTACTCTATTAGTAGGAGATAGAATTTTTGTTTCTAAATATTCTTATGGTTACAGCAAACATTCTTTTCCTTTTAGCCCTAATTTTTCTAATAATCGTTTTTTTTCAGAAGATCCTAATCAAGGAGACCTTGTAGTTTTTAAAACCCCTGCAGATAACAGGACTGATTATATAAAGAGATTAATTGGTTTACCTGGCGATGAAATTCAATTTATAAATGGAGATCTTTTTATTAATGGAAAACAAATTCAAAGGCAAAAAACAAAAATTACAGAGCCTATTAGATGTGGAAATTATATCTTAAATACTAATATATTCATAGAAACTCTTCCCAACGGAACAAAACATCTAGTTGCTTACAATTCAAAAGGCACTTTAAAGAATACTAAAAAATACAAAGTTCCCAACAACCATTATTTTTTAATGGGAGACAATCGTGATTGCTCTAAAGATAGCAGATTTCTTGAAGAAGTTGGATATGTTAAAAATTTAAATTTGGTTGGAAAAGCAAAAATAATTTTTTTTTCAAATGATACAAAAAAAGGGAGTTTATTCAAATTGTGGAATTTACACAATTCATTTAGATTTGAGAGAACTTTTCAGGGATTATGATAAATAAAATGAGTAAAGAACTAGAGGAAATTCTAAAATATACTTTTAAAGAAAAGAATTTATTACATAAAGCTTTAACTCATAAAAGTTATAGTAATGATATTAACAATGAAAAATTAGAATTTCTCGGAGATAGAGTTTTAGGTTTAATTATCTCTAAAGAACTTTTAGATAGATATCCAAATGAAAAAGAGGGAATTATTGATAAAAAATTTGCCAATCTTGTTAATAAGAAAACATGCGCAAATATAGCAAAGAAATTAAACCTAAAAAAATTTCTTTATTTGGGTTCGTCACATAAAAATTTAGAGAGATCTACTGATAAAATTATAAGTGATTGTTTAGAAGCTTTAGTAGGCGCAATATATTTAGACGGTGGACTTAAATCTTCAGAAAAGTTTATTTTGAATTGCTGGGGCTCTTATATTGATAAATCAATAATAACACTTATAGATTCAAAAACTAAACTTCAAGAATATAGCTTAAAAAAATTCAAAAAATTACCTAAGTATACTTTTTTTAAAAAAACCGGTCCTCAACATAAGCCATTATTTAAAACAGAAGTAGAAATACAGGACTCAAAAAAAATAATTGGTATTGGGACATCAAAAAAGAATGCACAACAAAATGCAGCTGCAAAACTAATCAAAATCTTAAATATATGAACTGGGAAGACGAATGTTATTTATTATCAAAAAAAAAATTTAGGGAAAATGCAAATATCATAAGTGTTTTTTCACAAACAAAAGGGAAAGTTTCAGGAGTAGTTTATGGAGGCAATTCTAGAAAAATTAGAAATTACTTACAATTATCTAACAAATTATTTATTGTACATACTTCTAAAAATGAAAATAAATTTGGCTATTTTAAAACAGAATTAATGAAGCCAATTTCGCCATTATATTTCAATGACAAAACAAGAACTTCAGCACTAATTTCTTTATGCTCAATTTTAAATACTCTTTTACCAGAATCCCAACCTAACAAAAAAATATATCATTCTTTTGAAGAATTTTTAAATTTATTGAATTTGGACAACTGGATTTTTCTCTTTATTTTTTTTGAATTAAATTTAATTAAAGATTTAGGATTTGATCCAAATTTAAATAAATTTAAAGAACAGACAAATGATTTGTCTAAGTTTAGAAAAGTTAAAATTGATACTTTTACTTACGAAGTTCCGGAGTATCTTATTTTGAATAAACTACCAGAAAATTTTTCAAATATTTTGATTAAAAAATCATTATACTTTACTAGAAATATTATCCAGAATAGATTTTTTATACCTTTCAATTTACCTTTTCCTAAGTCAAGGATTTTATTAGAAAATTATTTTAAATAATTTATTTAATTTTCTTCGCAATATCTAAAGCAAAATATGTAATTATTGCTGACGCGCCGGCTCTTTTAAAAGAAACAATACTTTCTATAATTGACTCGTCATTCAAAAGTTTTTTATTAATACCGTTTTTAATTAAAGCATATTCACCGGATACCTGGTAAGCTAACACCGGTATTTTAAAATTATCTTTTATTTGTTTTATAATATCTAAATAAATCATTCCAGGTTTCACTAAAACCATATCTGCTCCTTCTTTAATATCCAAGCCAACTTCTCTAAAGGACTCAAAGGAATTTCTGTAATCCATTTGATAAGTTTTTTTATCTTTTTTTAATCTTGATTTACTTCCCACAGCGTCTCTAAAGGGTCCATAAAAACTTGAAGCATATTTAACAGCATAAGAAAGAATACTTACATTTGAAAATTTATTTTTATCAAGTGCTTTTCTTATAGCTCCAACTCTACCATCCATCATATCTGAAGGTGCTATCACATCACATCCCATTTTTGCTTGTAGTAATGATTGCTTAATTAATATTTTTATTGTTTCATCATTATCAACTTTATTATTAATTATAATTCCATCGTGACCGTGTGAAGTGTAAGGGTCTAAGGCCACATCACACATAATTCCAACATTGGGAAATTTTTTTTTAATAAACTTTAAACTTTTACAAATTAAATTATTTGGATTTATTGCTTCTGTACCAAAATTATTTTTCTTATGACTAGGTGTAAATGGAAATAATGCGATCATTGGAATTTTCAAACGTTTTACTTCATTTAAGATAACTGGTAATTTATCTACTGAATATCTTTTTACACCCGGTAAAGATTTTATAGGTTCAACCTTATTTTTTCCTTCTCTTACAAAGATTGGTAGCACTAGATCATTATGCGAAATATTAGACTCAGAAATCAGATTTCTAAGCCATTTTGATTTTCTTAACCTTCTTAGCCTAGTTTTTGGAAAAGATCCTAAAATTTTCATGTAAAGTCCGATTATTTATAATGTAATGCGACAAATATAATATTATAATTAGTATAAGTGTAATTTAATTAGTAATTATGAGCAATATAAAACTAAATAAAATCTTTAAAACTGTATGTATTGCCTCAGACCATGCAGGGTTTAATTTAAAGGAGTCCATAAAAGATTATTTAATAAACAAAGATATTTCAGTTTTTGATTTAGGGCCTTTCAATAATCAATCAGTCGACTACCCTGATTATGCAAAAAAATTGGCCCTTAGAATTAAAGGAAAAAAGAGTGATGTTGGGATTTTAGTGTGTGGTTCTGGTACTGGTATGTCTATAACTGCCAATAAATTCAAATCAATTAGAGCAGCAGTGTGCTATAATTTAAGTTCTACAAGATTGTCTAGACAACATAATGATGCTAATATAATAGCTTTAGGTTCAAGGCTTACAAAAAAAAGTTTATCCTTGAAATTAGTTGAAGTTTTTTTAAAAACGAAATTTGAGGGTGGCAGACATTTAAAAAGGGTAAAAAAAATATAAGTATGTCAATAGCAATAAAGTTAAATAAATATCTTAATAGCTTTTTCAAACTAAATTTGAAAGAGGCTGATAAAGAATTATATGACTCAATAGAGAGTGAATTTAGTAGACAACAAAATCATATTGAACTAATAGCATCTGAAAATATTGTTTCTAAAGCTGTTCTAGAAGCTCAAGGATCAGTTTTGACAAATAAATATGCCGAAGGATATCCTGGTAAAAGATATTACGGTGGATGTGAACATGTTGACGTTTCAGAAAATTTAGCAATTGAAAGGGCCAAAAAATTATTTAATTGTAAGTTTGCAAATGTTCAACCTCATTCAGGTGCGCAAGCGAATGGTGCAGTTTATTTGGCATTATTAAAACCTGGCGATACAACTCTTGCCATGAGTTTAAATTCTGGAGGTCACTTGACTCATGGAGCTAAACCTGCACAGTCAGGGAAATGGTTTAACGCTCTTCATTATGAAGTAGATAAAAAAACAGGTCTAATAGATTATGAAAGTGTTGAAAAGCTTGCTGTTGAAAATAAACCAAAACTTATTATTGCAGGTGGCAGCGCATATTCTAGAGTTATTGATTTCAAAAGATTTAGGGAAATTTGTGACAAAGTAGGAGCATATCTGCTTGTGGACATGGCTCACTTTTCTGGATTAGTTGCAGGAGGTGCTTATCCAAATCCTACTAAATACGCTGATGTAGTCACTTCTACAACTCACAAAGTTTTAAGAGGACCACGTGGAGGAATAATATTAACGAATAAAGAAGATTTAATAAAAAAATTTAACAGTGCAATTTTTCCGGGTCTACAAGGAGGCCCACTAATGCATGTTATAGCAGCTAAAGCAGTTTGTTTTAAAGAAGCTCTGTCACCTGAATTTAAAGAGTATACGAAAAATGTTATTTCTAACGCGAAAGTTTTATCTAATAGATTATCTGAAAAAGGATTTAAAATATTTTCTGGTGGCACTGATACTCACTTGATGTTAATTGATCTAAGATCTTTCGGTGTAACAGGAAAAGATGCTCAAGCTTCGTTAGGAAGAGCAAATATAACCTGCAACAAAAATGGTATTCCTTTTGACAGTGAAAGCCCTATGATAACATCTGGTATTAGATTAGGCACACCTGCGTGCACGACAAGAGGTTTTGGTTCTAATGAATTTAAATTAATTGCAGATCTAATTTTTAAAGTGATTGAGGGCTTAAGCAAAAATAAAGAAGATAACTCAAAAATAGAAAAAGAAGTTCAAAAAGAAATAATTGAACTTTGTTCAGCTTTTCCTATATATAGTAGTTAAAAAATTTATGCTTTGTCCATTTTGTAGAGAGAAAGATACCTCAGTGGTAGATTCACGGCCCGCTGAAGAAGGTAGGGCGGTAAGAAGACGGAGACTTTGTACTTGTCACGGAGGCATGAGATTTACAACTTTTGAAAGAGTACAATTTCAAGAACTAACAGTGATTAAAAGTAATAGTAAAAGAGAACCTTTTGATAGAGATAAAGTTTCAAAGTCAATAAGGATAGCAACCAGAAAAAGACCGATAGATATTGATGCAATAGATAATTTTGTTTCTAAAATAATTATGAAGATTGAAGGATTGGGTGAGAGCGAAGTGCCAACTTCAACTATCGGCAAATTCATAATGGAAGGTTTGCAATATTTAGATACGGTTGCCTATGTTCGTTACGCTTCTGTTTACAAAAACTTTAAAGAAGCAAAAGATTTTGAACAATTTGTAGGCAATATTGATGAAAATAAATCATAATTTTTATTCTAACTTAGCATTTAAATTAGCTGAAAAAAATTTGGGAAAAACCAAAAAAAATCCATCTGTAGGATGTGTAGTCGTAAAAAATAACTCTATAATTAGTTCAGCAGTCACCTCAGTTGGTGGTAGACCTCATGCAGAATTTAATGCTTTAAATAAAAAAGTAAATTTTAAAAACTCAATATTGTATGTAACCTTAGAACCATGTGCACATTATGGGCTTACACCTCCTTGCACAAACATAATCAAAAAAAAAAGAATTAATAAAGTATTTTATTCATCTGATGATCCTGATCAGAGAACTTATGGAAAAGCCAAAAAAATATTAGCAAAAAATAAAATTAATTATAAAAAGATAAATACTAAACATAACGATTTTTACAAAAGCTATTATTTAAATTTAAATAAGAAATTACCATTAATAGATGCAAAGCTAGCTATATCTAAAGATTACTTCACGATTAATAGAAAATCAAAATGGATTTCAAACAATAAATCTAGAAAAGTTGGAAATTTTTTAAGATCTAAATATGATTGTATTGTTTCAACATCTTCATCTATTAACAAAGATAATTCATTATTGAATTGTAGGATTGATGGACTTAAAAATCATCAACCAGATTTAATAATCATTGACAGAAATCTAATAATTAAAAAAAATTTGAAAATATTTAAGCAGTTCAAAAAAAGAAATATATACATTTTTACTTGTAAAAATATTAGAAATAAACCAAATTATTTAAGAAAAACTAATATCAAGATTTTAAAAATACCACACTTAGAATCAAAAAAAGATTTTATTTTTCTGATTAAAAAACTATTCAAAATAGGCAAGAGAAGAATATTTGTTGAAGCTGGTCTAACTTTTATAAGTAAGCTGATAAAATTTAAATTAATTAATGATTTGTATCTATTCAAAACAAATAAAAAACTTAAAAAAAATGGTTTTAATAATTGTAAAATAAATTATTTGAAAAAATTAAGTATAAAAAAAAAGATTAATGTTAATTTGGATGAGGACGCACTATATAAATTGAGGCTTAATTAATGTTTAATGGGATTATTTATAATACTGGTATTGTTAAACTAATGAAAAAATATAAACAAAGTATATTAATTGGCATACAATCTAATTTAAAATTTTCAAATAAAGACGTTGGATCTTCGATATGTTGTAATGGTGTTTGTTTAACGCTTGAAAGAAAAAAAAATAGATTAATTTTTTTTTATATTTCAAATGAAACTATTCAAAGATCTAATTTAAAATATCTTAAAACTGGCCATTTAGTTAATTTGGAAAAATCTATAAAATTTGGCACAAATATATCTGGTCACTTTACTCAAGGACATGTTGATAGTATCGCAAAAATTAAAAAAATTAAAATTATAGATAAGTCATGGTCTATTTTGTTATTATTAAAAAATAAAAACCTTTCAAAATTTTTGGTGGAAAAAGCATCAATTTCAATTAACGGAGTATCATTAACTATTTCTAAGGTTTATAAAAATGATTTTGAATTAAATATAATACCTCATACTTTGAAATTAACAAATTTAAGATTCTTAAAAAAAAATGACTTTGTTAATGTTGAATTAGATATATTTGGAAAATATATATATAAGTACACATTATAAAATAATGTCTAAATTAAAATTCTCCCCAATACCTCTGATAATTAAAGACGCTAAAAAAGGAAAAATGTTTATTTTAGTTGACGATAAAAATAGAGAAAATGAAGGCGATCTTGTAGTACCGGGTTCTAAGTGTAATTCAAAAATTATTAATTTTATGGCTAAACACGGTAGGGGATTAATTTGTTTGGCTTTAACAAAAAAACAAATAGATAGACTAAAGCTTCCTTTAATGTCACAAATTAATAAGTCTAGAATGCAAACAGCATTCACAGTTTCAATTGAGGCAAAACACGGTGTATCAACTGGGATTTCCGCTTTTGATAGAGCTAAAACTATTAAAGTTGCTATAAATCCAAAGTCAAAAAAAAAACATATTGTTTCTCCAGGCCATGTTTTTCCAATTTTGGCTAGAAATGGAGGTGTATTAGAAAGAGCAGGACATACTGAAGCTTCTATAGATATTTCTATATTATCAAAGTTAAACCCTAGCTCTGTTATTTGTGAAGTAATGAATGAAGATGGAAGAATGGCGCGACTAAACGATTTGTTTAAATTTTCAAAGAAACATAATATTAAGATTGCATCTATAGCTGATTTAATAGCTCACAGACTTAAAACTGAAAAACTTGTATATAGAACATCCAATAAAAGTATAAACTTGCTAAATGGTAAAAAAATACAACTAAGTATTTATAAGAATAAACTTAACAACCACGAAAGCTATGTTTTTTCTAAGGGGAAATTTAAAAAAAATAAATCTGTAACGATAAGAGTTTTATCAAAAAGAATTAATAAAAATAATCTACTTTCTAATAATGATCTAAAGTGGAATATTAAGAGATTGTCAAAATACAAAACTTTCTTATTAGTTATTATAAATAACAAAATTAATAACGAAAAAAAGGATACAAACATTACATTAAGATACTATGGTATAGGAGCTCAAATTATTAAAGACTATAAAGTTAAAAATATGATACTACTTTCAAGAAGTAAGAAAAAAATAATAGGTTTAGAGGGATTTGGTTTAAAAATTAAAAAACAAATAATTATAAAATGAAAAAAATTTTAATTGTAAATGCAAATTATTATAAAGATATTACTAATAGGCTTGTTGTTACTGCTAAAAAAAAACTCAAGCAAAATAAAGTAAAGATTAAATTACTCGAAGTACCAGGTGTTTTTGAAGTGCCTATTGCTATCAGGAAAAATATTAAAAAATTTGATGGATTTGTCGCAATAGGCTGTGTGATAAAAGGTAAAACACCGCATTTTGATTTAATTTGTAGAGCAACCTTTGATGCTATTATGCACATCTCAATTTGTTATAACAAGCCTATCGGGAATGGAATTATTACCGCATTTAACAAGAAGCAAGCTCACCAAAGAAGTGGCAAAACAAATTCAACTAAAATAAATAAAGGATTAGAGGCTGCAAAAGCAGTTTTGTCCATTTTAAAAAATGGACAAAAACAAATTTAAGAATCCCTCACCAAGAATAAAGATAATTCAAAAAATCTATAATTCTTTAATGAATCCTGATACAGAAATTTTATATCCAAAGAATCAATATAAAAAATTTATTAAGGATGTAGTTACAGGCACGCTTGAAAGAACCGAATTGATAGAAAGTACAATTAATCAACACCTAATTAATGACATTGATTTAAAAAAAACTGACAAACTTTTGAAGATAATTTTGTTTGCAGCTGTTTTTGAGCTATTATTTAAACACAACAATCCTAAAAAGGTCATTATTAGTGAGTATTTGCTTGCCTCTGAGTTTTTTTTAGAAAAAGTTCAGATAGGTTATTTGAATGCCATTTTGGATAAGATTTCTAAATTAATAAGAAAAGATGAGTAAAAATGTTTAAAAACAGTCAACTTTAGCTTGCGTTTTCAATACTTTTTTGGCATTTATCCGGTAAATAAATGACAAACTATTTAGAATTATTATACCTTATTTCTTTTACGGGTGTCCTCGCTGTAGCTTATAGCTATTTATTATCAGGTCAGATTATTTCCTCTAGCGCAGGAAATGCACGAATGCAAGAAATTGCTGAAGCAATTCAAATTGGAGCAAAAGCTTATTTAAATAGACAATATAAAACGATAGCAGTTGTTGGTGTCATTGTTTTAGCTATTGTCACTTATTTTTTTAATTATTTAGTTGGATTAGGTTACTTTATTGGAGCTTTTTTATCTGGTGTGGCCGGCTATGTTGGTATGCTTATTTCTGTTAAAGCAAATGTACGAACTGCTGAGGCTGCTAGAAAAAATCTGCAATCTGGTCTTACAATTGCATTTAAATCAGGAGCAATAACTGGTTTATTGGTTGCTGGTTTAGCTTTATTATCAATAACTATTTATTATATTATTTTAATCAATCTTAATGTCGATAACAGGCAAATTATTAATGCCTTAGTCGCGCTAGGTTTTGGAGCCTCATTAATTTCTATATTCGCGAGGCTTGGGGGTGGAATTTTTACTAAAGGTGCAGACGTAGGGGCCGATTTGGTTGGAAAAGTTGAGGCAGGTATTCCAGAAGATGATCCACGGAACCCTGCGGTGATAGCCGATAACGTTGGAGATAATGTAGGTGATTGCGCTGGAATGGCTGCAGATTTATTTGAAACTTATGCAGTTACTATAGTCGCTACTATGGTTTTAGCCTCTATATTTTCACCACAGGACTATAACTTAATGGTATATCCTTTAGCTATTGGTGGAGCTTGTATAATCACATCAATAATTGGCACATGGTTTGTAAAACTTGGAAAAAATAAAAGTATCATGGGAGCCTTGTATAAAGGTTTTATAGTAACTGCAGTAACATCTCTTTTAATAATGTATCCAGTTACAAATTCTATTGTTGGTTTAAACAGTACATACAACAATAGTGCTGGAACAATTTTCTCTGGTTTAGATTTATATATTTGTGGTGTTGTAGGATTCGTAATCACAGGTTTGTTAATTTGGATAACTGAATACTACACTGGTACAAATTATAGGCCAGTTAAGTCTGTAGCAAAATCTTCTACAACTGGTCATGGAACAAATGTGATTCAAGGTTTAGCAGTATCAATGGAGGCTACAGCTATTCCTGCTTTAATAATTGTAGCAGGAATTCTTTATACAAACAGTCTTGCAGGACTATATGGAATAGCTATTGCGGTTACAGCAATGCTTGCGTTAACTGGAATGGTTGTTGCATTAGACGCTTACGGTCCTGTTACAGATAATGCAGGCGGGATTGCAGAAATGTCGAAATTGCCAAAGAATGTTCGAAAAACAACAGATGCTCTAGATGCAGTAGGAAATACTACAAAAGCTGTTACTAAAGGATATGCTATCGGATCTGCCGGTCTAGGTGCATTAGTTCTATTTGCTGCTTATACAGAGGACATTAATTATTTTTCAAATGTAAAAGGATCTGCTCTCGAAGGAGTAAATGTAACTTTTGATTTATCAAATCCATTTGTCGTTGCTGGATTATTGATTGGAGGAATGCTTCCTTATTTATTTGGATCCATGGGTATGCAGGCGGTTGGTAGAGCTGGTGGATCTGTAGTAATTGAAGTTAGAAGACAATTTAAAAAAATACCTGGAATTATGAAAGGTAAAAGAAAACCTGATTATGGGCGACTAGTTGATTTATTAACTAAAGCAGCAATCAAAGAAATGATAATTCCATCTTTACTACCCGTGTTATCACCTATAATTCTCTACTTTGTAATTTTACAAATAGGAGGATTAGAGGCTGCCTTATCATCATTAGGCGCTATGTTATTAGGAGTTATAATTACAGGTTTGTTCGTTGCAGTTTCTATGACCGCGGGCGGTGGAGCTTGGGATAATGCAAAAAAATACATCGAAGATGGTAATTATGGTGGAAAAGGATCTGAAGCTCATAAGTCGGCAGTTACTGGAGACACTGTAGGTGATCCTTACAAAGACACAGCTGGCCCTGCTGTAAATCCCATGATAAAAATTACCAACATAGTTGCTCTATTACTTTTAGCTGTAATTGCACATTAGTTAGTTTCTCCTATACATTTTTGCTTTCAAACTATAGAAAAATTTTTGAATAAAACTTCTTTGCGAAAGTTCATTTTCTGTAACCTTCTCAGAAAACAAAATTTTTTCTTTAGAATTTTTATCGAGAAATGTTTTTTTCTTTAAAACACCATATTTATCAAAATTTAATATTAGAATATTATTAGTTTTAAGAATATTTTGTCCTAATTTTAAATATTCCCCTTTAGTTAACACCCTTTCCATGTACATCCATTCATCTTCATTTGAAATTGATTTTGAATGGGGGTAACCTATAGAATTGATAATATCGTTTTTATTTGTTTTATTGACCACAAGCTGATCTGATCTATTTTTTAAGAATAAAATTCCATGATTATTTGATGGTTCTTTTAATTGACAGCCGAATAAAAAAATAGAAACTAAAAATATTGAAAAAAAATGATTTTTTTTAAAAATAAACATAATTCTAATTTGTATAATACATTACTTAATTTATCTAGAAACATTTTTTTTTATAGAGAACTTAAACTTTTAGATAATTTTGAAACACGTATATACCTTATGTTTATGCATTTCTCTATAATTTTAATAATTTTTAAAAAAAATAATGTAAAATTTAATCAGGACTTATACGATGGTTTATTTCACAATATCGAGAATAATCTAAGAGAATCAGGTTTAGGAGATGTTTCAGTTAATAAGAAAATGAAAGATTTTAATAAACTCCTTTATGATATTTTACTTAAAATTAACGAGAGCAATGATGATAAATTTAAAATTAGCAGAAAGTTAATTATGAGGTATTTTTTAGAACTAAATGATGGAAAATTTGCTAAATTAAGTCATTTTGAAACGTATTTTACAAAATTTTATGAATTTTGTTTTGAATTATCATTGGATAATGTGTTAAGAGATGCAATAAACTTTAAAAACAAATATGGCAGTACCCAAAAGAAAAACATCAGTTTCGAAGAAAAGAATGAGAAGATCTCATCATAAGATATCTTCAGTAAATATAGTGGAAGATAAAAAAAGTGGAGAATACAAGCTATCTCACCATGTAGATCTTAAATCCGGTTATTATAACGGTAAAAAAATCCTAGATATTTAATTTAAAATGAAAAAAATTACTGTTGCAATCGATGCAATGGGTGGAGACAACTCGCCCGAGAAGACTGTAAATGGAGTAAATTTATTTATTGAAAAAAATAAATCTAACAATGATTTTTTAATTAATTTGTTTGGAGATGAAATTAGGATTAATAACGAGGTAAAAAAATATAATATTCCAAAAGAATTAATTAAAATTACTCACACAAAGTCTATTATTTCGGATGACGAAACCCCACTCACAGCAATAAAAAATTCAAAAAATACAAGTATGTGGAACTGTATTAAATCACAAATTGATGGGGATGCTGATATCAGTTTATCTGCTGGTAATACAGGTGTTCTTTTAGTTATTTCTAGAATGATTCTGAAAATGATGAAACAAGTTAATAAACCTGCATTAGCTGGTCTTTGGCCAAATAAAAAAGGAATGAATGTAGTTTTAGACTTGGGTGCAAATATTGAATGTAATGAGGATAATTTAGTAGATTTTGCTGAATTAGGCTCAGCTTTATATAAATCGATATTTCCCAATGAAAAACCTTTAGTTTCATTGTTAAATATTGGTTCAGAAGAAATAAAAGGAACCGAAATATTAAAAAAAACACATAAAAAATTAAATTTTTTAAGTAACGAAAATAATTTTCTTTTTAAAGGCTATATAGAAGGTAACAAAATTATGAACGGCGAAACAAATGTTATTGTAACTGATGGTTTTACTGGCAATATTGCTCTAAAAACTGCTGAAGGTACAGCAAAATTTATTACAGATGATTTAAAAAAAACTTTAACAGAAAATCTTTACACAAAAATTTCTTTAATTTTCTCATATTTCTCACTTAAAAAATTCAAGGATCGATTAGATCCAAGAAAATATAACGGGGCAATTCTTTTAGGATTAAATGGTCCGGTTGTAAAAAGCCATGGCGGCACTGATGCCTTAGGTTTTTGTTATTCAATTGATTTATGTTATAAAATAATTAAAGGAAATTTAATGCAGCAAATCAGAAATAATTTAAATCATTTAAAAAATGAATAAAAGCAATCTTACAAAACAAGAACTTTCATTAGAATTGAGTAGAAAGTTAGGTTTCCCCTTATCCTTTTCTAGAAAGCTAATCAATGATCTGGTTAACATTTTTATTTCAAATATTAGGAAAGGGAACTTAAAAATTAAAAATATAGGATCTTTTAAAATTTTGAAAAAAAATCAAAGATTAGGAAGAAATCCAAAAACTAAAGAACAATATATAATAAGCAGTAGAAACTCTTTAAGTTTTAGTTCATCAAAAAATTTAATAGCTTCTCTTGATCAAAATGAGTAAATTTTTATCTATTGGTCAACTTTCTAAAATGTTAAATTTAATAGATCAAAATAACAATAAGCCTCTTAATCATACGTTAAGGTACTGGGAAAAAGAGTTTAAGCAAATTAAGCCAAAAATAATTAATAAAAGAAGATATTATTCTTCAGATCAAATAGAAATCATAAAGTTAATTCAGTTTTTACTCAAAAAAAGAGGTTTAACTATAAATGGTGTTAAAAATGTTTTAAACTCAAATATTAATAAACTTGACGATTATAATTCAGATGGTTTAAAAGCAGATTATTATAAAGAGAAAATAAAAGTTAAAAGTAAAAAAGTTCTTGAAAGAATAAAAGGATTAAAAAAATATGGCAAAAAAAACACATATTAAAGTAAGAATGGTACCCGAAAGTAATCCAGACAGTAAATTTATTTACTATGCAAAAAAACCTACTAAAGGTGAAAAAGCAAAAGATAAATTAAAATTAAAAAAATATAATCCTAATACAAGAAAGCATGAGTTTTTTGTAGAAAAAAAATTACCACCTCATAGTAAGTAATTTTTTAATTTTTTTTAAAATTTCGATATTCATAATCAATATAAGCATTAATCATAGACTTCCATACTCGATTGGTAATTTTTGGATCAATTTTCATTCTCTTAGATTTTGAAGATACAGTTCTTAAAATAATTTTTATTCTTTTCCTATCCACTATATCTTTTTTATATTTTTTGTTTTGTAAAACTTTATCAACTAAAAAGGTTCTTCTTTTTAGTATCTTCAAGAATTGATTGTCTAACTTATCTAATTTTTTCCTGATTTTAAGTATATTCTTATTAACCATAGCGACATTATAAAATTATTAATTATTAAAAATACATATATATTAAAAATTATGCTCGTTCACGATAAAAAAAATAAAAATTTATTTTTAAATTGGTTAACTTCAACTCTAATTCTAGTATTTTTGATGATTATTGTTGGTGGTCTAACAAGATTAACTAATTCTGGATTATCAATTACTGAATGG
The DNA here is from genome assembly GCA_902632445.1 of uncultured Pelagibacteraceae bacterium. Classification (GTDB taxonomy): domain Bacteria; phylum Pseudomonadota; class Alphaproteobacteria; order Pelagibacterales; family Pelagibacteraceae; genus Pelagilacustribacter. The sequence goes on from CACPCL010000001.1 coordinate 44,413, forward strand.
GAATTATTTAGTGGAATTTTACCACCATTTAAAGAAGAAGCATGGATTAAATATTTTGAATTATATAAACAAATTCCACAATATAAAATTGTTAATCCTCTGATGAACTTACAAGAATTTAAAGTTATTTTTTATTGGGAATATGCTCATCGTATGCTTGGTAGAATAATTGGATTATTTTTCTTAATCCCTCTTATATATTTTTACTTAATTAGAAAAATAAATATTAAAACTTTAATTCCTTTTTTTATTATCTTATTTTTAATTATTACACAGGGTTTTATAGGGTGGTATATGGTTTCTAGCGGCTTAGTTAATAATGTAACAGTAAGTCACTACAGACTTTCACTTCATTTGGTTTTGGCCATTATAATATTATCAATTATTTTTTGGCAAATATTAAACCTAAAAAATGAATCTTCCAAAAATTTTTTTAATATATCAAAAAAAGAATTCCCCTTTTTTTTTCTAGTTTTATTAATATTTGCCCAATTAATTTTAGGAGCATTTGTTTCAGGTTTAGATGCGGGGAAAATTTATCAAACCTGGCCTTTAATGGGAAATAATTATTTTCCAGACGATATTAACATAAAAAATTCTATTAATTTCTTAAATTTTGACAATCATTCACTCGTTCAATTTTATCATAGAAATTTAGCTTACTTAATCACCTTGTATATTTTGGTTTTGTCTTTTTACATTTTTAAAAATGAAGATCGTAAAGCCTATAGACCTATTTTTATTTTATTATTAGTTTTATTTGCGCAAGTTATTTTAGGGATTTTCACTTTATTAACAAATTTACATATTTTTTTTGCATCGCTACATCAAATTTTTAGTGTAATTTTAGTATTAAGTTCAATAAATTTATATTTTTATATGATAAAATAAATTGACTTTATATATTAATCTCTGTATCTATCGCCAATCAAGATGACACCTTTTATTAAAAAGAAAGAAGTAAAAAAAGAATGGTATTTAATAGATGCCCAAAACATTGCTGTTGGTAGATTAGCAGCTTATATATCAAAAGTTTTGAGAGGAAAAAATAAATCAACTTTCAATCCCCACATAGATAATGGAGATTTTGTTGTTGTTACAAATATTGATAAAATTAAATTTACTGGTAAAAAATTTAAAGACAAAAAATACTACAGACACACTGGTCATCCCGGTGGTATAAAAGTAACATCACCATTATCTTTAAAAGAAAATAACAAAACAGAACAAATATTAAAGTTGGCAGTAAAAAGAATGCTTCCTGGTGGTCCATTAGCAAAGAAGCAACTTACAAAACTAAAAATTTATAATGGTGAAAAGCACCCTCATGAAATACAAAAACCAAAAATAATTAATTTTGACAAACTAAATAAAAGAAACCTGGTGAGTTAATGGAAAATACAGAAACTTCATTTAAAAAAGTGAAAAAAATAAAACTTGATTTTAAAGACAGTAAATATGCTACCGGTAGACGAAAGAGATCTGTAGCAAAAGTTTGGGTTAAAAAAGGATCAGGAAATATTCATGTTAATGGCTTGAAAATGAATGAATATTTCAAACGTCCAGTTCATCAAATAATCGTTACAAGACCTTTACAAATTTCAGAAGTTTCATCAAATTATGATGTTAAGTGTTCTGTGAAGGGCGGAGGTTTATCTGGACAAGCAGGCGCAATAATATTAGGTATTTCAAAAGCTCTTATTGCTCATGATGCAAATCTTAAAGCAAACTTAAAAAAAGATAAACTTACCACAAGAGACTCTAGAGTCGTAGAAAGAAAAAAATACGGCCACAGAAAAGCTAGAAGAAGCTTCCAATTCTCTAAACGATAATCATTTAAATTTAATTTCTGTGAGGACAATGATATAAAGTATCATGTCAATGACGAATAAATTAAAAATAGCTGTAATTGGAGCCACAGGTTATACTGGTCTTGATTTGGTATATTTTTTATCAAATCATCCTAAGGTAGAAATAAAAAACTTATGTGCTACAAAAAATTTGGGCAAGAAAATTTCTTTTTTTGACAAAAGAATTAAAAAAAAACTTCCAAGAATCTCCTCAATAAATAAAATAGAGTGGGATAAAATAGATTTAGTTTTTTTATCACTTCCAAATGGTGAAGCTCAAAAAATAGTAAATAAGATATATTTTAGATATAAAAATTTGAAATTTATAGACTTATCAGCAGATTTTAGAATTACAAACCCAAAAATCTACTTTAAAAATTATAAGATTAAACATAAGGCTACCAAATTAATTAAACATTCACTTTATTCAATAACAGAATTTAATAAAAGAAAAATTCACAATTATAGAATAATTGCTAATCCAGGATGTTATCCAACATCAATTCAAATTCCTTTAGTTCCACTCATTATTAAAAAAATTATTAAAATTAACAATTTAATAATAGACTCTAAATCAGGTTACTCAGGAGCTGGAAAAAACTTTGAGAAGAAATTTACTCACAAAAATTTGTATAAATCAACTTTTGCATACAGTACGAAAAATCATAGACACATTTGCGAAATTGATCAAGAAATAATTAAATTGACAAACAAGAAAGTAAGCTTTTCGTTTAACCCTCATTTAATACCAACATTCAGAGGGATATTAACATCGATATACATGGAACCAATAAAATCTATCAGCCCTATTAGAATAAGAAATGAATTAAAAAAATTTTATAAAAAATCAAAATTTATAAAGATTCTTAAATTAAATAGTCAGTTGGGATCAGGTAATGTTCTTAACACAAACAATTGTGAAATATCTGTCTGCGAAACAAATGTAAAAAACAAAATTTTAATATTATCTGCAATAGACAATTTAGTTAAAGGTGCTGCAGGTCAAGCCATTCAAAATATGAATATATTATACAAACTACCTGAAGACTTAGGTTTAAAATGAAAATATTTTTTATATTATTTATTATTTTAGCTCTTAACTCTTGCACAAAACCTAAAAGTGTTTTTATTTGTGGCGATCATGTCTGTGTAAATAATCAGGAAGCTGAGCTGTATTTTGAGGAAAATTTATCAATTGAAGTTAAAATTTTAAATAACAAAAAAGTCAAAGATATAGATCTTGTCCAATTGAATTTAGAAAAAATTGATAACAATAGAAGTATAAATATAAAAACAAAGGATAGTACAGCACAGAAAGTAAAAATTTTAAATACTGAAGAAATTAATAAAATAAAATCAAAAATTAAAAAAAATAAAAAAGTAAAAGAAATTGCTAAAAAAACTCCAAAAAAAAAATCAAATCTAAAAAAAATTAGTAAAAATAATAATCAGGGCATGAGAATAAAAAAGAATGTTAATAAGAATATTGAAAAAGTAACTGATATTTGTACAATTGTTAAAAAATGTAGTATTGAAGAAATATCAAAATATTTAATAAAAGAAGGTAAATATAAAAATTTTCCAGATATAACTATTAGACAATAAAAATTTCATTTATGAAAAAATTAAATATAGCAATTGTTGGACTAGGAAATATTGGAAGTTATTTATTTCAATATCTTAATTTGAATAAAAAAATATTATCAAAAAAAAACAACTGTATTCCTAATGTGAAATATGTCAGCGCTAAAAGAAAAAACAAAAAAAGAAAATTTAAGATTAAAAAAGATCAATGGCTCACAAATTATATTGATGCAACAATTAAAAAGGATGTTGATTTAATAGTTGAATTAATAGGTGGAGCAGAAGGCCCTGCAAAAAAACTTGTGTTTAATGCTTTAAAAAATAAAAAACATGTTGTTACAGCGAATAAGGCTTTAATTGCAAAATATGGTGATCAACTATCAAAAATAGCAGAAAGTAATAACGTAAATTTAGAATTTGAGGCTTCTGTATGTGGTGGTGTTCCGATTATTAGATCTCTAAAAGAGGGTTTAATTGCTAATAAAATTAGAAAAGTTTACGGAATATTTAATGGAACATCTAATTATATTTTATCGTCCATGGATAAACAAAATAAAAATTTTAAAGATGTTTTGATGGACGCGCAAAAGTTAGGCTACGCTGAAAGTAATCCTACAGCCGATCTTAATGGAGATGATGTATCTTCAAAATTAAAGATTTTATCATCACTTTGTTTTAATTCTTTTTTAAACAGCAATATTCACGTTGAAGGAATAAAAGACATAGACAAGGAAGATATAGATTATGCAAATAGTTTAGGCTACAAAATAAAATTGTTAGGATTTTCTGAACAAATTAAAAATAATATTTACCAAAGAGTTCACCCTACGTTAGTTAAAAATAATTCTCATGTGGCTACTATAGATGGAGTTTTGAATGCTGTTATTGTTGAGGGTTCTCCAGTTGGACAAAGCATAATACAAGGTGCTGGCGCAGGTGCTGAAGCAACAACATCAGCATTAATTTCTGATATATCGTCAATTCTTAGAGGAAACGTTAAGTTTCCGTTTTCTATATCTAGTAAAGAAAGAAAAAAATTAAAATTTAATAATATTTCAGAAAGGAATTTTTCTGCTTATTTGAGATTTGAAGTTAAGGATATATCTGGAGTTTTATCAAATATAACAAATATTTTTTCGAGAAATAAAGTCTCGATAAAAAGACTTATTCAAAATCCAAAGAAAAATAAAGGTACTTCTTCAATTATAATAATTACACATAGTTCTAAAGACAAAGCTTTAAATAAGATAATTAAAATTGTAAGTAAAAAAAAATTTATAGTTAGTAAGCCTAAATTAATTAGAATTGATGATTATTAATGTCAATAGACGCAAAATTTTTAAATCTTTTTATTAAAGCGACAGAGAAAGCTGCCATCGGCGCATCTAAATTTATAGGAAAAAATGATAAAATCGGTGCAGATAAAGGTGCCGTAGATCCAATGAGGAGAGAATTAAATAAAATTAACATGGAAGGAACAATCGTAATAGGTGAGGGTGAAATGGATGAAGCGCCTATGCTTTATATAGGAGAAAGGTTAGGTACTTTAAATGGACCAAAATTTGATATCGCTGTTGATCCACTTGAGGGAACTAAGTTTACAGCTAACAATCAACCGAATGCGTTTTCTGTTTTAGCTGTAGCTAATAAAGGAGATTTATTATCTGCCCCTGATACTTATATGGAAAAAATTGCTATTGGATCAGGAATGCCAAAAAATTTATTAGATTTAGATTACGGTATTGAAAAAAATATGAAATTATTAGCAGACGCCAAAAATGTTGATGTTTCAGAACTTACAGCTTGTGTTTTAAAAAGACCAAGACATAAAGAAGTTATTAATATACTTGAGCAAATGAAGGTCAAAATAAATTTTATCACTGATGGTGATATTGCAGGAGTGTTAAGTGTAATAGGAAAAAATCCTAAAAATGATATTTATTATAGTACTGGGGGCGGGCCAGAGGGTGTTTTAGCGGCAGCTGCACTCTCATGTTACGGTGGGCAAATACAAGGTCGATTAGTTCTTGATGAAGAAGAAAAAACTAGAGCTAAAAAACTTGGTATAAAAGATTTCAGAAAGAAATATAATATAGAAGATATGATTAAAGGAGACGTAATTTTTTGTGCAACAGGTGTCACTTCTGGAGATTTAGCAAAAGGAGTTAAAGACTTAGGTAATGAGTATGAAGTTACGACATTTGCTCTTCATAAAAGTAAAAAAATTAATAAAATTTTTACAAATATTTATAATAAATGAATTCACTTTCCGTAAGTAATAAAAGTTGGATTTTAAAAGGATATGATCGGGACGATGTTACATTTTTTAAAGATAGCTTTTCTTTAGACGAAATAACTTCAAAACTTTTATCAATAAGAAAGATAAAAAAAGATGAAGTTAAGGGTTTTCTCAATCCTTTAATTAAAAATTATCTACCTGATCCTAACATATTGGTTGATATGGAAAAATCTTCCAAAAAAACTTCTGAAGCAATTAAAAAAAATTTTAAAATAGGAATTTTTGGTGATTATGATGTCGACGGAGCTTCATCAACTGCTTTACTTGGAAATTATTTTAATTCTCTAGGTTTAGATTACAAAACTTACATTCCTGATAGGAAAAAAGAAGGATATGGCCCTTCTATAAATGCCTTCAAATATTTTATAGAAAGTGATGTAAAACTAATTTTTACAGTTGATTGTGGTACTTTATCATTCGAAGCTATGAATTTTGCTTGTGAAAATAATATTGATGTGATTGTTCTTGATCATCACCAATCTGAAATTAAATTACCAAGAGCTTATTCAATTGTTAACCCAAATAGAATAGATGATAAGTCAAATTTAAATTATTTATGTGCTGCGGGCGTTACTTTTATGTTTTTAGTTTCTTTGAATAAAGAATTAAGATTAATTGATTGGTTTAAGAAAAAAAATATAAAAGAACCTAATTTGATAGAATTTTTAGATTTAGTAACATTAGGGACAATATGTGATGTTGTTCCGTTAATTGGTCTGAATAGAGCGATTGTATCTCAAGGTCTTAAAATACTAAGAAATAAAAAAAATCTAGGTCTAAAAACTCTATTAGATATTTGCGGTATTGAAAGTCATCCAAATATTTATCATGTAGGGTATATTTTGGGACCAAGGATTAACGCGGGTGGAAGAGTTGGAAAATCTTCTCATGGAGCAAACTTATTACTTAATAATAACCCCAGGGATGTTTTTAAATTAGCAACAGAATTAGATCATTTCAATAAAGAAAGACAATTTCTAGAAAGAGATGTTTTAGATAAAATTGAAAAAGAAATTGAAATAAATTACTCAGATCCTGTAATTATTATCAGCGGAGAAAATTGGCATGAAGGTGTTATAGGTATAGTAGCATCTAGAATCAAAGAAAAAACAAATAAACCTGTAATTATTATCTCAATAGATGAAAACATTGGTAAAGCTTCAGCTAGATCTGTAGCCGGTTTTGATATCGGATCTCTAATTATTGCTGCTACTCAAGAAAAAATTCTGATTAAAGGTGGAGGACATAAAATGGCCGGAGGATTTTCAATAAACATAAACAATATTGATAAATTTAAAAAATTTATTTTTAAAAAATTTAATAACATTAACAAAGATTTATCAAAAAAGAAGATATTATATTTCGATAGTATAATTGCTCCTTCAGCGATTAATCTTGATTTTTACAAAAAAATAAATTGTTTAGCTCCTTTTGGATCTGGCAATCCTGAGCCAAAATTTGTTATTGAAAATTTAAAAGCGGTAAATAATAAAATTATAAAAGATAAACATATTAAATCTGTTTTAATAGGCGCAGAAGGCTCAATTATTAAAACTATTGCATTTAATTCTACTGAAAATGAAATAGGCGCATATTTGCTTAAAAAAGATCCAAAACCATTTAATATTGCTGGAAAATTATCCCTAAATGAATGGCGGGGGCAATCAAATGTAGAGTTTATTATCGATGATATTTCTGTTAATAAGACTTTCAAAAATATGGTCCCATCGTCTATCGGTTAGGACAGTTGGTTTTCATCCAACAAAGAGGGGTTCGATTCCCCTTGGGACCGCCAAAAATTTATGAAAAAAATTGCTGTTATTGAAAATATTCATAAAGATGGTTTGGATTTATTAAATACTAATAAAGATTTTAAGTATGAATTAATTACAGACGTATCAGAGGAAAATCTAATAAAAAAACTACCAGAATTCGATGCTTGCACATTAAGAGTTTCAAAGCTCGGCGAAAATATTCTTAAACACTGTTCTAAATTAAAAGTTATTTCAAGGCATGGAGTAGGTTATGATAATGTAGATTTAGCCTATATTAAAAAAAAAAATATCACGCTTTTAATTACAGCTACCGCTAATGCAGTAGCTGTTGCTGAGCATGTTATCTGTATGATGCTTGCCTTATCTAAAGGCTTAAGTTCGTATGATTATGAAGTAAGATCTGGAAATTTTAAGCAAAATGCATCTAATATTGAAACTTTAGAATTATACAATAAAGAAATATTGATTGTAGGTTTCGGACGAATAGGAAAAAGTTTAATTAAGAGGTGTTTAGGCTTTGAAATGAAGGTAAATATTTTTGATCCTTATGTTTCAACTGAAGTAATAAAAAGCTTTGGAGGGAATAAGATTGAAAATTTAGATAATGGAATTCAAAGCTGTGATTATTTATCGTTACACACACCTCTAAATGACAAAACAAAAAATATGATAAATTATTCAAAGCTTAAAACAATGAAAAAAAATGCTGTTATAATAAATACTTCAAGAGGAGGTATAATTAATGAAATTGATTTAAATAAAGCATTGAATGAAAATATTATATTTGGTGCAGGGTTAGACGTATTTGAAAGAGAACCTATAGATGAAAATAATCCATTGAAAAAAAATAAAAAAGTTTTGCTGAGTCCGCATTCAGCTACTTTTACAAATGAATGTAAGTCTAGAATGTCTATTGAAACTACAAAAAATATTATTGATTTTTTTGAAAATAAATTGGATAAGTCTATGATTGTAAGACTATGATTGATTTAAAAAGAAGTTTAAAAAATTTTGGTCCTCTTGAAGCTTTAGTTTTCAGTTCACTTGCTTATGTTGTTATAATGTTAATTTGGACCGCGTCCACACGATCGGCAGTTGTACAAAAAGCTAATGATATAAAAGCTAATCATAAACTAGTTGTAGAGTTTATTAATAATCAAATTAATGAATGTAGTTCTAATGAAGAAGGTACTACTTTATGGGGTGACAATTGTAATTCAGTTTGGATATCTTCAAAAATTGTAAATCATATTTTAAATAACATAAAACTTAATAATCCTTACAATATTGATAAGCCTTTAATTCAAACTTCACAAGATCCTAGAATTCAAGCAGAAGGGAAAGCCGGTCAATCCACAGATAAAGGTATTATCTTTGTCTCAGAAAGCAATTTTGAGTCAGAAGCAGGATCTGAGTGGGTAATAGGCACATGTGTTAAGTCACCGTGTGTGGCTGCTGGAAATAACGAACTTATGTCTGCTTATCGTTAACTAATTATATTAAACCCACATTCTTTAGCAGTTTTACTTAAATAGTTATAACCAATTTTTGCATATTCAAATGGATTAGCTTTTGCTGGATCTTGCTCTGCTTCAACTACAAGCCAACCTTCATAATTTCTATTTTTTAAAACTGTTAAGAAAGGTTTATAATCAATGCATCCATCCCCTGGAACTGTGAAAGCTCCATCAAGAAAAGCTTGTCGGAAAGTGCTATCATTTTTTAATGATTTTTCTAAAATATTTTTACGAATATCTTTACAATGAACGTGGATTATTCTCTCCATAAAATCCTCGGTTAGTTTAATCGAGTTACCTCCAGCAAATAACATGTGACCAGTATCAATTAATAATTTTACGCTATCACTTGTGCTTTCTATTAGTCTCCTTGTTTCATTTTCTGTTTCAATAACTGTTCCCATATGATGATGATAAGCAAGAGGCATATTTTCATCTATCATCATTTTACTTATTTCATTGATTCTAGATAAAAGCAATTTCCAATCATCTTCTGAAAGTTTAGGTTTTTTGGATAATGGTGTTTTTGGATCACCTTGCACAGAATTTGTTATTTCTGCAAAAACCATGCATGGAGATTTACAATCTTTGAATAAATCCATCTGTTCACGCATTAATTTAAATTCTTCTTTTGGAGTATTCTTTAAGAGTGTTGCTCCGTACCATCCAGAACAAAGTTGTAAATTTTCTTTTTCTAATTTTGGTATTAATTCTTTTGAATTTTTAGGAAATTTACCACCTGACTCTATTCCGGTAAAACCAGCTTTGCTTGCTTCAGATAGACATTGCTCTAATGTAGTTTCACCACCTAATTCCGGCATATCATCATTGCTCCATGCTATGGGAGCTATACCTAATTTTATAGACATAATTTCAATAAAGTACTAAGTTTATATTACAAATATCAACTTAATACAAAAAATATGATCAATGTAGCCTTATTTGGATTTGGACGTATAGGTCAAATGCATGCTGAAAATCTAAATAAAAACAAAGAAATAAAATTACTATATGTTTACGAAAAAATTGATCAATTGAGCAACAAAGCAAAAAAGCTTTACGGATGCAAAATTGAAAAAAATTATAATAAAATTTTTAATGATAAAAAAGTTGATATAGTTTTTATTTCTAGCTCTACAAATACTCACATAAAATTTATTGAGGAAGGAATAAAAAGAAAAAAAACAATTTTTTGTGAAAAGCCTTTAGATCTTAATATCAATAAAATTATTAAAACTTTAAAAAAAGTAAAAAAACTTAAACCTAAAATCCAATTAGGATTTAATAGGAGGTATGATCCTGGGCATTTTTCATTAAAAAAAGATTTAGACAAAAATAAAATAGGAAAATTAGAAAAAATTATTATTACAAGTAGGGATCCTGCTCCACCAACAACATCTTACCTAAAGTCCTCAGGTGGAATTTTCAGGGATATGATGATCCATGACTTTGATTTATGTAGATTGTATTTAGGTAAAGATGAAATTATGGAGATTCATGCATTTACTTCGTCATTCACACCTTTTTATAAGAAAATAAAAGATCATGAATTAGCAGTAGTTACTATGAAATCTAAAAGAGGTGTAATATGCGTTATCACTAACTCAAGACATTGCTCTTTTGGTTATGATCAGAGAGTTGAATTATTTGGCAAAAAAGGAATGTTAATTTCTGGGAATAAGAAAGAAAACTCAACAGAGTTATTTAATTCTAACCAGACTAATTCTCAAAAACCTTTCTTAAATTTTTTTATTGAGCGTTATAATGATGCATACAATATTCAGCTTAAAGAATTAATCTCTCTCCATAAAAATAAAATTAAATCTAGATCAACTTTTGAAGATGGTTACTTTGCCTTAAAATTAGCTAATGCAGCTAATAAATCTTTAAAATTAAAAAAAACAATTAAAATTTAATATATACAACACTTTCTTTACATACTGCAGGTTGTAAAAAAATATTTTTTTTTGAAATTAATCTTTTTTTTTGTTTTAATGCCCCAACTTTTAATAACAATTAAAGAGGGAAATAATAATGAAAAAAGTATACTTAACGATTGCTGCTCTTTTAACATGGGCGATGACATCAGTAGCTGCTTTAGCAGTTGATATTATCGTTGTGTCACACGGGCAAGCTAATGACCCTTTCTGGTCAGTTGCAAAAAATGGTGTAGATAAAGCTTGTAAAGATATGAAAGTATCTTGCAAATATACTGCTCCAGCAACATTCGACATGGTTGAAATGGCAAAATTAATCGATAATGCTGTTTCTCAAAAACCAAAAGGTATTGTAATAACTTTACCAGATGCTGCCGCTTTAGGTAAATCTGTTAAAGCTGCAATATCTGCAGGTATTCCAGTAATATCTATGAACTCTGGTTCAGATGACTACATGAAACTAGGAATTAGTGCTCACGTAGGTCAAACTGAATTTGAAGCTGGAGTAGGTGGCGGACAAAAAATGAAGGCTGCTGGTGGTAAAAAAGCTCTATGTGTGAACCACGAAGTAGGTAACGTCGCTTTAGATAGAAGATGTGCTGGTTTCAAAAAAGGTTTTGGTGGATCTGTAGATATATTAGGTACATCAAACGACCCGACTGAAATTCAAAAAGCTGTAGCTGCTAAATTAGGTGGTGGATATGACACCATTCTTACTTTAGGAGCTGGTCTTGCAGGTGAAGCTGCTCTAAAAGCTTTAGAGTCAGCTGGTAAAGTAGGAAGTGTTAAACTTGGTACATTCGATATGTCACCAGGAATGCTGAAAGCTGCCGCTGCAGGAAAAGTTGAGTTCTTGATTGACCAACAACAGTACTTACAAGGTTACTTACCTATAGCTATCTTTTCTCAATATATGAGATACGGAACTATGCCAGCTGGTGTAGTTATGACAGGACCTGGTTTTGTTACACCTAAAAACGCTAAGAGTGTAATTAAATGGGCTGCTCAAGGTTATAGATAAAAAATATATCAAAAAGGCCTAGTGAAAATTCACTAGGCCTTTTTTTTTAAGTTTTTTTATTATGTCTACAAAGTCAAAAAGTATAGAAAGTAAAACTGATTTTAATCAGGACGAAAGACTTAAAAAAGTTTCAAATTTAAAGGTTTTATTAAATAGACCTGAGTTAGGAGCTCTAGGCGGAGCAATTTTAGTTTTTATTTTTTTTGGTATTGTTGCTGGTGATACCGGTATGTTTAGTGCTTACGGAATTTTAAATTTTTTAGACGTATCAGCTAATCTTGGAATAATTGCCATCGCAGCAGCAATGTTAATGATTGGTGGAGAATTTGACTTATCAATCGGTTCAATGATTGGTTTTGCAGGAATCTGTATAGCTATTCCAGCTATCTATTGGGGGTGGCCTTTATGGATGAGTATTATATTTGCTTTTTCAATGGCAGTATTAGTTGGTTATTTTAATGGAATACTCGTAGTCAGAACTGGCTTACCATCTTTTATAGTTACGCTGGCAATGTTATTTATCTTAAGAGGAGCAACTTTAGCTTTAACAAGATTAATCACAGGACGTACACAAGTACCAGGTTTAAGAGTTTTAATTGAAAACGATCCTATAGCTTGGATATTTGCAACGGACTCATTCAAATGGGTTTTTACATGGCTAGGTTCAATGAATTTAATTGCTTTAAGAACAGATGGTAGCCCCTTAGCTACAGGCATTCCTCCTTCAGTTATTTGGTTTATAGCATTAGCAATTTTAACTACCTGGATATTAATGAAAACTAGATACGGAAATTGGATATTTGCATCTGGTGGAGATAAAAATGGGGCAAACAATGTTGGAGTTCCAGTAGGTAGGGTAAAAATTAGTTTATTTATAGGTACTGCAGTAGCAGCAACTATTTTTGCCACTATTCAAGTCTTGGACGCGGGTTCAGCTGACACAATGCGTGGAACTTTAAAAGAATTAGAAGCTATTGCAGCTGCGGTTGTCGGAGGATGTTTGTTAACAGGTGGATATGGTTCAGCTATAGGCGCAGCATTTGGAGCTTTAATTTTTGGTACAGTATCAATGGGAATATTTTATACTGATGTTGACACGGATTGGTTTAAAGTTTTTTTAGGAGCCATGATGTTAATAGCGGTAATATTTAATAATTATATAAGAAGAAAGGTAACGGAGAGTAAATAATGTCAGATTATTTAGTTCAATTTAATAATATTAGTAAATTTTTCGGAAAAGTTATTGCTTTAAAAGATGTGACCATGAAATTGAGAAAAGGTGAAATTATGTGTCTTCTAGGTGATAATGGTGCTGGTAAATCAACTTTAATAAAAACATTAGCTGGTGTCCACAAACCTGATGAGGGAGAAATTATAGTCGAAGGAAAAAAAACAATATTTGATAGCCCTAAAGATGCATTAGATATGGGAATAGCAACTGTTTACCAAGATTTAGCTTTAGTATCTTTAATGAGTGTAACAAGAAACTTTTTTATGGGAAGAGAGCCTATGAAAGGACCTCCTTTTCTAAAAACATTTGATATAGAAAAAGCGAATAAGATTGCTGCAGAAAGAATGGGACAGATAGGAATCGATGTTAGAGATCCTTCACAAGCAGTAGGAACTATGTCTGGTGGAGAAAGACAGTGTCTAGCTATTAGTAGAGCAATATATTTTGGAGCAAAAGTTCTTGTTTTAGATGAACCAACGTCTGCGCTTGGAGTGCATCAAGCATCAGTTGTTTTAAAATATATAGTAAAAGCAGCTTCACAAGGTTTGGCGGTTATCTTAATTACACATAACGTTCATCATGCTTATCCAGTTGGAAATAGTTTTACTGTTTTAAACAGAGGAAAAAGCTTAGGGACTTATGCAAAAAAAGATATTACAAGAGAAAAACTTTTAAGCATGATGGCAGGCGGGGAAGAGCTTAACAAGTTAGAAGTTGAACTTAAAGAAATGAATAGGTCCTCAGTTAATTAATGCAAATAGGAATTGACTTAGGTGCAACTAAAATTGAATATGTTCTTCTTGACAACAACAATAAAGAAATAAAAAGAAATAGACTTTCGACACCTAAAAATTACGAAAATACCATTTTAACATTAGTTGATATAGTAAAAAAACTTGATCAAAATAATGAAAAATTTAATATTGGAATATGTCATCCAGGAGCAGTTGACAAAACAACAGGTCTAATAAAAAATGCTCATAATTCTCAGTGGCTAAATAATAAAAATCTAATAAAAGATTTAAAAAAAACAATTAATAATAATATTTTAACAGAAAATGATGCTAATTGTTTTTGCTTATCAGAAGCCTTCGATGGATCAGCAAGTCATTATGAAAGTGTATTTGGAATAATATTAGGATCAGGTTGTGGTGGTGGACTTGTAATTAATAAGAAAATAATTACAGGAGCTAATGGTTTAGGTGGGGAATGGAGTCTAAATCAAATACCAATTGAAAATATAAAAAGTTTGAAATCAAGCAAAGTTCTAGATTTCTCAAATAGAATTGAAGGTTATTTATCAGGTAAATCAATTGAAAAAAGATTTTACGAAAAATATAAGAATAAAATTTCAGCAAGAGAAATATTTTCTCTTTATAGAGATAAGGATAAAGATGCACGATTATTTGTTAATTACTATAAAGAAATTCTTTCAAGAAGCTTGATCATAATTATTACGTCAATTGATCCTGATGCAATTGTATTCGGTGGAGGTATTTCAGGTGAAATAGATTTTCTTGACGAAATCAAAAGTAAAGCTTCAGAATATATTAATGAACCAAACTTAAAAACTGTATTTCTAAAACCTAAATATGGAGATGCGAGTGGTGTACGTGGAGCCGCAATTTTGAGTAGGCAAAATTCTATTTAATAATCGATTTTATTTCTTTATTTGTAAAAAATTTAGGTTTTTCACAAGTAGTTCTAATTAGGAATCTTTTCCCATTTTCTGCTGACTTATGAATTCCATCAATAATATTAAGAACATGTAATGATAAATTGCCGTTACATCTATGTTTTTTTTTATTTTGAATAGAATAAATCATTTCCGCAAGCCCTACGCCTCTATAATTAGCATTGGTTGGAGATTCATTTGCCCTTGAACTTTGTGTTCTAATATTAATTTTTCCTAAAACCATTCGATTTGTTTTATAATTTTTCCATTTATTTCCTATTTTTGTACTTAATAAAACGGAACCACCAAACATATTTGGATCTGGCACTATCATAGATCCTTTTTCTCCATATAATTCTAGATGATTTCTTAAATGAGATATTACATCAAATGACAAAGTTAATCTGATTGTGGTTCCATTTTTGAATTTTATAGTAGAAAAATAGGTAGTAGGACATTCTACCTTAATTTTTTTTCCTTTTTTCGGACCAATTCCAATAATTCTTTTTTTTGTATTATTATTACTTAAGCTTGTTACAAATTTAGCGGGACCTAATAAATTTACTAAAGCTGTTAAATAATAAGGACCCATATCAATAACTGGACCACCTCCTTTTTTTTTAAACCAAGGTTCTGGATTTGGATGGTATGATTGGATACCTGGAAAAGCAAATATTGCATTTCCAAATTTTATTTTTCCTATTATTTTTTTATCTAAAAGTTGTCTAGCTTTTTGATTGCCTCCACCTAAAAACGTATCAGGTGCATTTCCAATAAAAAGTTTTTTTCTTCTTGCAATTTTAACTAGTTCTAATCCATCTTTGAAATCTACCGCTAAAGGTTTCTCAGAATATACATGTTTTCCGTTCAATAATGATTTTTTTGCCACTGAGTAGTGCGCTGTTGGAATAGTAAGATTTAAAATTATCTTAATTTTTTTATCTTTAAGAATCTTATTAACTGATGTAGCTTCAATTTTGTAAGTTTTAGCACACTTTTCAGCAGCTTTTTTATTTATATCTGCACACTTAATTATTTTGAAATTATTAAAATATTTATGAGCTCTAAAATATGTTTCGGCTATATGACCGCAACCAATTAATCCAACATTAGCAATTTTTGGCATTTTAAAGGTTATACACCTTTTCTTTGTTTTTTCTTTCCTTCTAAGTGTTCTTTTAGGGCTTTTTTATTTTCTTCAGATGATGCAATGCCTAGAGTCGGACTTTCCCAATAGGCTGAGCCCTCTAGCCATTGATATCCATCTGTATGAATTGAAATTACATAAGTTTTTTTTGATTTTTTTGCCCTTTTGAAAGCCTCCTCTAATTCAGCGATCGAGTTAACGTGTTCACCATCTGCTCCCATACTTTTAGCATGACTTGCAAAGTCAACAGGTACAAGGTTTGGAGTTTTAGAACTCTTAAGTAAGCAATTAAATTCTTTACCACCTTTGTATAACTGTAATCTATTTATTACAGCGTGGCCGCCATTATCACATACTATAAGTATTAATTTGTTGTTTGTAATGACTGAACTATATATATCAGAATTGTAAAGTAGGTAAGATCCGTCTCCTACAAATGAGACTACCTCTTTATCAGGGTTAGCCATTTTAATTCCTAGCGCTCCAGAAATCTCATAACTCATGCAACTAAAACCCCATTCTGTTTCATGAGTATTTAATTCTCTGGGCTTCCAAACCTGTATCACTTCACCAACTAATCCTCCAGCTGCTGTAACAGCTATGTCAGAAGGGTCTGAGTTTCTATAACAAGCACCTATAACTTGGGCGTAGCTTGGTAATTTTTGATTAGTTGGTCCACTTTCTTTTTCAACGTATGCTTCCCAATTTTTTAACTCCACTCTTGATTTTTTATACCAATTGTCACTTGCTTTCCAATTTCCTAATGCTTGTGATAGTTCTATCAAAGATACTTTAGCATCTCCGACTACAGCTTGAGCCATATGTTTATTTGCATCAAATCTTGCTGCGTTAATAGAAACTAATTTAAAATCTGGATTTTCAAAATTAGACCAAGATCCGGTTGTAAAATCTGCAAGCTTAGTTCCAATAGCGATCGCTGTATCAGTTTCTTTACTTAAATTGTTTGCAGCTTTCCCACCTAAACCGCCAATAGTTCCTAAATAATGAGTATGATCTTTTTTTATAGATGAGTAGCCCATTACGGTTTGTGTTACAGGAATATTATGTTTTTTTGCGAAATCGCTTAATTCATCTGTAGCATCTGAATAAAATACTCCGCCACCAGCAATGATAATTGGTTTCTTAGATTTCTTAATAAGTTCAGCTGCCTCTTTGATTTGAAAATCGTCTGGTCTAGATCTTCTAATCGTATGAACTCTTTCTTTAAAGAATTCAGCTGGATAATCATAAACTTCACCTTGAACATCTTGACTTAATGAAATACATGCTGGGCCACAATCTGCTGGATCTAGCATTATCTGTATAGCTTGTTGTAAACTTGAAATAATTTGCTCTGGTCTAGTAATTCTATCAAAATATCTTACAACAGATTTAAACCCATCATTCTGAGTTATCCCTGGGTTATTAAAATGCTCAACTTGTTGCAATACTGGATCGGGCATTCTATTTGCAAAAGTATCACCGGGTAAAAAAAGTATTGGGAGTCTATTACTCATTGCTACAGCAGCTGCTGTAATCATATTTGTTGATCCGGGACCAACTGAAGAAGTTGCAACAAAAATCTGTTTTCTTCTTTTAGCTCTCGAGTAAGCAATTCCTGTTAGAGCCATATTTTGCTCATGATGTCCTCGCCAAGTAGGAAGGTTTTTTTGGTTTTCTTGAAGCGCCTGACCTAAGCAAGCAACATTACCATGACCAAAAATTCCAAACACACCAGGAAATAAAGGCTCTTTTTTTCCATCTATAAGAGTTTTCTGAGCAATCAAGAATTTAACTAAAGCGTGAGCACAAGTAAGTTGAATGTTTTTCATAAATTCAATATAAACTATTTAATTAATATTCTTTATTCAACAATAATATATGTACGATAAATACGGACAGTTCATTGATGGAAAGTGGCAAAAGTCTGCAAGTGGTGAAAGTTATGATGTCATTAATCCTGCGACTGAAGAAGTAATAGGGAAGGCATCAAAAGCAAATAGTTCAGATGTTCAAAAAGCTCTTAAATCAGCTGAAAAAGGTTTACAAATTTGGAAAAATACATCTCCTTGGGAAAGATCTAAAATTATAAGAAAGATATCTGATTTAATAAGAAAAAGAGTTAATGTTCTTTCAAAATGGTTGACGCTTGAAGTAGGAAAGCCATTAACAGAGGGTCCAGGAGAAATAGGTGGTGCGGCTGACATATTTGAGTGGAATTCAGAGGAAACTAAAAGAATTTTTGGAGAAATAAATCAAAGTAGATTTCCTAATACTCAAATCCACGTTATGTATCAACCAGTTGGTGTTGTAGCAGCCTTGGTTCCATGGAATTTTCCAGTTATTCTTGCTTCAAGAAAGATTTCAACTGCTTTAGCGGCAGGATGTTCAGTAATAGTCAAGCCAGATGTAATAACACCGGGCAGTGTGATGGAGATAGTTGATATTTGTAGAGAGGCAGGTGTTCCTCCAGGAGTAGTTAATTTATTATCAGGCGATCCAGCTGGTATTTCTGAAGAATTGATAAAGTCAGATATAATAAAAAAAATTTCAATAACTGGATCAACAAGAGTTGGTAAATTGATTTTAAAGCAAGCTGCAGACAAAGTTCAAAGAGTAACTATGGAGTTAAGTGGTCACTCACCTTTTATAGTTTTTGATGATGTTGATTTAAATAAAGTCACTGATATGGCAATAACTTCAAAATTTAGAAATAACGGGCAAGTGTGTATTTCACCTAATAGATTTTATATTCACGAAAAGAAGAAAGATGAATTTGCAAATTTGATGGTTGAAAAAACAAAAAAACTTAAAATTGGAAACGGTATGGATAAGGATACATTGCTTGGTCCTTTATGTACTAAACAACGATTAGAAGGTGTTGAAAAATTAGTAGAGACTACAAAAAAAGAAGGTGGCAAAGTTTTACTTGGTGGAAAGAGAGCTGCAAATTTTAATAAAGGATATTTTTATGAACCGACAATATTCGATAATATAAAAGATAATTTTACTGTTATGAAAGAAGAACCATTCGGCCCAATAGTTCCTATTTTAACTTTTAAAGATTTTGATGAAGTGATGGAAAGAGCAAACAATAATGATCTAGGTTTATGTAGTTATGTTTATACAACTGATTTAAAAAAGGCTAATAAAGCATCTGAACAACTAGAAACCGGTTGTGTAGCTGTGAATACTCCTGTTGTTGCAGTAGCAGAGGCACCTTTTGGTGGAATTAAACAAACTGGGTATGGTAGAGAAGGTGGTTCAATGGCGATTAAAGATTATTTAAATATAAAATACACTCATTTTGGTATCTCATACGAATGAGAAAAAATAAACTTAAAGAACTTTTTAAAACAGGCAAACCAATTATTAATAGTTGGTTATCTATACCAAGTTCTTTTTCTGCAGAGTCTATGGCTCAACAAAGTTGGGACTCACTTACAATTGATATGCAGCATGGCCTTATAGATTACTCTAGTGCGGTAAATATGTTGCAAGCAATTTCTACAACAGACATTACTCCAATGGCTAGAGTTAACTGGAATGAACCAGGCCAAATAATGAAAATTTTAGACGCAGGATGTTATGGTGTTATTTGTCCAATGGTAAGCAATCGAAAGGAAGCGGAAAAATTTGTTCAAGCATGTCAATATCCTCCAAAGGGTTATAGAAGTTTTGGGCCAATAAGAGCATCAATTTATGGTGGTAGTGATTATGCAGAACATGCTGATGACGAGATATTAAAATTAGCAATGATTGAAACTAAAGAAGCTTTAGAAAAACTTGATGAAATTTTAGATACACCTCATTTAGATGGTGTTTATATAGGACCAGCAGATTTAAGTTTGGCTGTCGGGGAAGAACCTGGTTTTGATAAGCCAGAAGATACAAAAGCTTATAAAGAAATTTTAAGAGTTCTTGATGCTGCTAAAAAAAGAAAATTAATAGCAGGTCTTCACAATGGAACTGCAGAATATGCACAAAAAATGTTAGATAAAGGTTTCAATTTAGTTACTGTTGGATCTGATAGCAGGTATATTACTGCAGGAGCAAAAACTGACCTTGAAAAATTAAAAGGCATCAAAAGGTCTAAATCTAAAGGGTATTAATAATTGTCGTATTACGTTTATATGCTCAAATCTAAGGGCATAAAACCAGTAACATACGTCGGTTATACAAATAATTTAAAGAAAAGAATCAGCCTACATAATTCAGGAAAAGGCGCAAAGTTTACCAAAGGTAGGAAATGGAAATTAATTTATAAAGAGAAACATGGCTCAAAAAAAGAGGCAATTTCTAGAGAATATTATATAAAGAATAATAGAACATTAAGAAACAAAATTAAGAATGAAAATTTCAATACTATTGCCTTATAAAGAGAATTTTTCTCCAGAGTACCCTGGAGCAGTTTCTTTGTTTGTTTATGAAACAACCAAAATAAGCAAATTTAAAAAAAATATTACAATTTATGGAAATACTACTTTTAAAAAAAGATTTAATTTAAGATATAAAAATATAGAACTCAAAAAAAATCCTTTTGGAAGTCAAACCAGAAATTATGTAAAGAAATTTACAGACCTTGAAAGAAAAAATGACTCAACGATAATAGAAATTCATAATAGGCCAAGTTATATACAAATTCTATCTAAAGAATTTAATAAAAAAATATTTACTCTTTATTTTCATAATGATCCACTTTCAATGGATGGGTCACAAACTATTGCTGAAAGAAAAAACTTATTAAAAATTTGCTATAGGATAATCTTTAATAGTTCTTGGTCTAAAAAAAGATTTTTGGAAGGAATGGAAAATAAATTTGTTAATAGTGATAAATTATTAGTTTTTCACCAATCTGCTAATAAAAGAAACATAAAAATTTTAGGAAAGAAGAAAAAATGGATTACATTCGTTGGTAAATTAAATAAAGCTAAAGGTTATGATATATTTGCTTCATCAATAAAAAAAATTCTTAGTAAGTATCCAGAATGGAATGCTAAAATTATTGGAGATGAAAAAAGAGAAAAAATTATATTAAATCATAAAAGTGCAGATATACTTGGTTTTAGACCACATAATGAAGTTTTAAAAATTTTCGAACAAACTAGTATTGCTGTTGTATGTTCGAGATGGGAAGAACCTTTTGGAAGAACTAGTTTAGAAGCTGCTGCTAACGGTTGTGCCGTTATAATCACCAATAAGGGAGGATTGCCTGAGACAGTTACTGATGCTAAAATTTTAAATAAATTAAATGTTTCTGAATTAACTAAAAATTTAAAATTATTAATAAATAATACAAAACTAAGAAAAAAATTACAAAAACTTTCAATTAAAAACTTTTATCTCACTCATAAATTTGTAACCAATTCTATAGACAAATATAGATCAGAAAAATTAAGTTTTTTAAATAGATTTAATACAAAGAAGCAAATAAAAAATTTAAGAATTTTACATATAACTAATTTCAATGAAAGACTTGATGGCAGACTTTTTTTTAATACAGGAAGAAGAATTAATAATGGTTTTATAAGATTAGGTCACAGTGTTTTAGGATTTAGTGATAGAGATATTCAAAAATATTATAGAAGTTTTAAAGATATAAAAGGAGCTAAGACCTTAAATGAAAAGCTAAGAAAAACTTGTTATAATTATAAACCGGATATAATTATGCTTGGACATGCTGATCTAATATCTTCCGAACAAATAAATGAATTAAGAGATGACTATCCAAATGTTAAATTTGGTCAATGGTTTTTAGATCCACTAAATAAAAAGGGACCAGACTACGAGAGAAATAAAAAAAGAATTTTAGATAAGATAGATTCTCTAGACGCCTCTTTTGTAACAACAAGTCCATCGGTTCTTAATTTTCTTCCAAAAAAAAGTAATAATTTCTTCATACCAAATCCAAGTGATGACTCCTTTGAAACACTAAATAATTTTTCAAAACCTTGTAATGTGGACGTTTTCTTTGCATTAAGTCATGGTGTGCACAGAGGTATTTTAAAAACTGGAAAAACTGATGATAGGATAAGTTTTTTAAAAGAATTAGAAAAGAAAACACCAGATGTTAAGTTTGATTTATATGGAGTTAATAAAATCCAACCTATATGGGCTGATCATTATTTTAAAACAATATCAAATGCAAAAATGGGTTTAAATTTAAGTAGGGGAGAGGCTATTAAGTATTACAGCAGTGATAGAATTACACAGATTGTTGGCAATGGACTTGTTTGTCTAATTGACGAAAAGACTCAATACAGAGATTTTTTTGATAATGACGAAATGGTTTTTTATAGTGACCTAAGTGATTTATCTGAAAAAATATTAAAGATTTCAAGAGATGAAAAGGCTAGAAAATCAATTGCTAGAAAAGGTAAAACAAAATACATGAAATATTTCAATTCATCACTTGTTGCAGATTTTATAATAAATAAAACTTTAGGTGTTGATAATAAACGAAAATATTTTTGGCATGATTAATGAAAGAAATTCTTATTTTCCGTACAGATAGAGTGGGTGATTTATTATTTTCCTTAATTTTAATTAAAATAGTTAGAAAAAACTATCCTAATTGCCGTATAACTTTAATTGTATCACCAAAAAATTACAACTACGCTAAAACTTTTGAAGGCATTGATGAAATCATTTTGCTTAAAAATAATATTTTTGCAAAGGTTAATTTAATTCTCAGATTAAGAAAAAACTTTTACGACGCAATTGTTGTGCATGATGGCAAGGGAAGATCAAAATTTGTATCTTTTTTTTTAAAATCAAACAGGAAAGTGATATGCATTACTGACTTGATAAATACACAATTACAGATAATTAAAAAAGTATGTAAAGAAATTGGATTGCAATATTATGAAGGTTGTTTGAACTTTTTAGATCAAAGAAATCACTCTTTGGTAAAAATACCATTCAAAAATTATATACATCTACATTTTGATGAAAAATGGATACATAATTTATATATTAAAAAGTATACTAAAATAGAACCATCAAAAGCTGATTTATTGAATTTTATAAAAATAATATCGGATGGTTATAATATAATTATAACAACGGGGAAAAAAACATCTTCTCTTTTAAATCAAATTAAAAATTATTTAGATAAAGATAAAGTAAAAATTTACGAAAATCAAAGTCTCTTAGAAATTGAAAATATTGTTTTTAATTCTGATTTATTAATTACATGTCACGGCTGGATTACACATATAGCTGCTGCAAAAAAAATTAAACAAATTGATATCATAGATAGTTCATATCCTTATGATACATGGACAAGTCATTTGCGAAATTATAGTTCTTTAAATAGGAAAGAATTTAAGATTTTATCAACAGAAATTATTAATTTAATTTAGATTAATTTGGTAAAAAAAAATAATTATTTTCAACTGAATAATCTTTTAGTTTTTTAACTGAGATTAAATTACTTTCTTCAGTAAAGAAGCATTCATAACCAAGATTATTTATAAAGTCGATCGTTTCTCTTACGGGCCTTCTACTATGTCTCATTTCAATTTCAATTAATAAAATAGGTTTATTTTTAGAGATAGTCTCTTTTGCACCTCGTATTACCTCTAATTCGTGTCCTTCTACATCGATTTTAATAAACCCGATGTTTTTAATTTTCATATTATCTAGCTTTTCCATTCTTACGTTTACTTTTTTATAATGAGCGAATTCATTATTCGAATGAATTGATGCAGCTCCTAATTGATAAAGTTCTTCTATATTATCTTTAAAAATTGATTTAGATCTTAAAGGCAACTTCAATACCGTCGATCCTGCTGAATCTGACAAAGCTAAATTATACAATTCAATATTTTTAATTATTTTTTTTAAATTTTTATCTAAATACGGAAATAAGAGGGGATTAGGCTCAAAAGAATGCACCATTTTAAAGAATTTTGAAAGTTTATATGAATATACACCTCTATAAACACCAATATCTAAAGCAACTTTAGATTTATCTTCAAATTTATTAATAAAGCAAAGTTCTTTTTCATAATTTTTATTAATAGCTCTAATTAATCTTTTTTTTAACAAGTAACTTTCAGAAAAAAAATTTTTCTTAAAAAAAAATTCTAAATCTTTAAAAATAGATTTCATATTTTGCTGTTTCTATTAATAAAAACTAAATCAGAATTTACCCAATTAATTAATTTGAAGTTTTTTCTAATCATTAGTTTATATATTTTGCTGTTAAGAACATACTTCAAATTTTGGTTTTGAGTTTCAATCTTTTTATTTTGTGTATTAATAAGCTCTGTGACAATACAATCTATTTTATATTTATTAAATTTGAAATTCTTTAATGCTTCATATTCATGATTTTCAATATCTATACTTAATAAGTTAATTCTCTTTTTTTTGAATGGTGAATTTTCTATAATAGAATTTAATGTATTGGTTTCTTTTAAAAAAATTTTTTTCGGTTTTGCTTTTCTTTTTTTAACTAAATGATAATCAACAGTATTAAGAGGTGAACGATCGTGATAAAAATAGTATTTTATTTTGTTTTTATTGCTACTAACTAAAGTATTAATATTATAATCTTTTGGTCTCAATTTTTTAAATTCTTGTATTGATTTTATATCAGAATCAATGTTAATTCCTCTCCATCCTCTTTTATAAAGTAAATAAGTATTATTATGTTTAATTGGATGATTGCACCCCAAATCAAGATATATTCCTTTTTTATGACTTGCGAAAATTCTATCAATTATCAAATCAACACCGCTAATTGAGTAAGATGTCTTTGAATATTTTTTATAATAAATAGTTTTAAGAATTTTCATTTATTACTAAGTTTATTTAGTGCGTTATTTTTAAATAAATCCGCTTCTTTAATATATCTTCTAACCATATCTACCGATTTATGACCAGTCATAGCCATAATATGTCTTTCGCTAGCACCCAGTTCTGCTGTAGTCGTCGCGAAACCTGATCTTAAACTATGACCAGCGTATTTATTATGATCTAAACCTGCTGCAAGTGCATGTTTTTTAATTATAAGCGCAACATTTTTATCAGATATTGGAAAAACAAGATTATTTTTGTTTTCAAGCATCCAGTTTTTAAGATGATCAACGGGACAATATTTTATATACTTAAAAGAGGGAATAGCTTTGACCATACCTTCACCCGATTGATCTGATTTCGATTTTTTTACAAATATTTTTACTCCTTCTTTAACAAATTCAACGTCATCTCTAGTAATTGCAACTAGTTCAGACCTTCTAAATCCACCTGAGAAACCGACTAAAATAACAGATTTATCTCTAAGTTTTTTAAAATCACTTGCTGATGACTTATTTATTTCATTAACTAAAGCTTTTAAATTACTGAATAATAATGGTTTTTTTGCTTTTTGATGAATCCCTATTTGCCTTTTTATCCCAAGTAAATTTTCTACAATTATTGGATGTTTAGTATCTAAATAATGACCCTTATATCTATGCATAACATTTATCGATGCTAATCGTCTTTTCAAAGTACTAAATTTTGAATTTTTTGATAGATGGGTAAGGTACAAAGAAACAATTTTTGGGTCAGTGGGCATACTTTTCATAGAGTGTTTTGAACAAAATAATGCAAAGTCACTGAAGTCAGATTTGTAAGCTCGAATTGTATTTTTAGCTTTTGATAGCTTTAGATTGTCTAAAGTCTCAATTTCAAGTTTTTTAATTTCAGTTGTTAAATCTTTCATAATTTCCGATAACCATTAATTATCGGAAATAATATATTAAGTGATTTTAGATGTCAATACGTATAATTTTATTGCTCATGATAAAATTTATTCTTCCCATAGCAACATTTATAGCAGTTGTGTATGGAATTTCATATCTCTGGACTAACTCAAGTTCAAAAGGCAAAAAAATGATTACTATTGGCTTAATAATAGCCCTTATAATAGGCATATCTCTAACAATTTACCTAATATTTGACTAATGGAGGTAAAAGGTACTAAATTTCAGCTGAAAGTATGGGCTTATTTGAAGAAAATACCTCGTGGAAGCGTAAAAACTTACTCTCAGGTGGCAAAAGCAATAGGAAAACCTCTTGCTGTGCGTGCTGTGGCCAATGCTATAGGAAAAAACCCTTACTCACCCAAAATACCGTGTCACCGAGTTATAAAAGCTGATGGTTCACTTGGAGGATATTCTGGCAAAGGTGGTGTTAAAACTAAGAGATTATTACTTAAAAATGAGGGTATAATCCTCTAGAATTGTTATTTGACGGGCGATCGGGTCTATTAGCCCTATTTTTTATTATTTTTTTATCCACACACCAATAGGTTGTACTTAAAAAGTATTAATCGCAAAAAAACAACTATATATGGCCGTTTAAACCATATATTCTAAAACTGCAAAGCTTGCTAAAATTAACCTTAAATACTTAGATTAAAAGGTTTTTTAAGTGTTATTTTAATTAATTACAGCTGATTTTTACATTTATAAGCAATTTTTTAATTTATATAAATAATATTGACTTATATACTAATAATTTACTTTAATAATATATTGTAAATCATTGTTTTTATTAGCTATTTTGTAGTATAAATTTGATAGCCCCTACTCCCTATTCTAAATGAATTCAACATAATACAATTTTTAAAAATTTTAGTCTTTTGAGAGCTTAAATTTACAGAGATATAATAGACCTTTTTACCTGAAATAATATGGTTTTCTACCATATTGCCAAATAAATCTAAATGAAGTTGTTCATTTTTTATAGGATCATTAATAAAATAACAATCAGAAACAATGGTTTTTTGCTTAGACTTAAAAAAATCTTCATTGTTTATCTTAACTTTTGGATCATCAGCAAAAATTTTTAAACACCGTTTATAAGCATCTTCAAATAATTCATAACCATAGTAATTGGCATTAAAGTGTTTTTTGAAAAAAAATATTACCCTACCGTTACCACATCCGATATCAGTAAAAGAATTAATTTTAAAATCTTTTATATCTTTTAACATCTTTACCAAGAAGAGGTATGGACAAGGTATAGTGTCAGTTGTTTTATCATTGTTTCTTATATTTACTCCATTACCTTTATAGCCAGAAATTACATACAAAAACTCGTAAAATAATAATATAAAAATATAAAACTTATAAGAAATTATAAGATCAATTATTTTTTTCATGATATATTATAGATCAAATTAGTTTTTTTTAATATGATAAACAAACTGTTAGAAAAAGAAAAGTATAGTTTTTTAATATTTATTATTTTCATTATTATTGGAATATTAACATTTAAAGATTTTGGTCTTTCTATTGATGATGAGTA
Source organism: uncultured Pelagibacteraceae bacterium (assembly GCA_902632445.1). Lineage (GTDB taxonomy): Bacteria > Pseudomonadota > Alphaproteobacteria > Pelagibacterales > Pelagibacteraceae > Pelagilacustribacter. The sequence continues at coordinate 71,753 of CACPCL010000001.1, forward strand.
TTACAGATCAAATGGGATTTTTTACAAGAATTTTATAAAAAGTTTTGTAAGTTTATTATCAAATCTTAATTTTTCTGACTTAGAAATACTTCAGAGAGAAATAGAGTCAAATTCACTACTAAATCACCCAGCTATATTTGAAACATTGCTGGCTTTTATTGCAGATTTATTTAAAATTTATGAAATTAAGAATATTTATGAATTATCTCACCTAATTAATTATTCAATTTATGTATTAAGTTTATACTTTTTTTATAAATTACTATGTAAAAGATACGATTCTAGAATTGTTGCGATTTCAGGAATAATTATTATTTTTTTAAGCCCAAGATTTTTTGCAGAGTCATTTTATAACTCAAGGGATATATTCTTTTTCTCATTATTCATTTTTAATATTTATGCTATTCAAAAGGTTATTTTAGAAAACAAAATCGGAAATATAATTTTTTATTCATTTACTGCTGCTCTTCTAATAAATGCTAAAATTCTTGGGATCATTCCTTTTTTAATTTTTATTATTATGTACAGTGTATATCTATTTGAAATTAATAAAAATACATCAAAAAATATAAAAAATATTTTTATCATTTTAATTTTAACTTTTATATTTATAATTATCTTATGGCCATATTTATGGTTTGATCCAATTAATAATTTTATTAAAGCTTTTACAGATATAATTGCTGCTCATAATAATCTATCAGTTATTACCTTATTTAATGGTGAGTACATATCTTCTACTGATACTCCTTGGTTTTATAGAATTTTATGGTTTTATTTAACTATTCCAGTGATAGTAGGTCTTTTTTTTACAATTGGATTTTCAATTATAATAGTTAATTTTGTTAAAAGAATTTTAGAATTAAACGATAAAAATCAAATAATTTGGAAAAATAATGAAGATTTTTATGATTTTTATCTTTTTTTTGTAGTAATTGCAGTTTGTTTTTTAACGATTAAATTTAATAATTCCCAATTTAATGGTTGGAGGCATCTATATTTTCTATATAGCGTGGTTATTTATTTTTCAATTTTTGCCTATAAATTAATTTTGAATAATAAAAAAAAATTTTTAAAATATTTTTTAAATTCTATTATAATTATAAATATTTCATATAATTTAATATGGATTTTCAAAAATCACCCTCATCAAAATAATTATTTTAATTTTATATCATTAAATTACGCTTTAAAAAAATTTGATTTAGATTATTGGGGTTTGTCCAATTATCATTCTCTTAAATTTATCCTTAAAAACGATGAAAGAAATAAAATAAATATTTCCACAATAAGTTTCGCTGATTTAAATGTAAGTATCTTAAAACTAAACCCTAATGAAAAGAAACGTATCAATATTACTTACAATCCAGCGGAGGCAGACTATTTGATAGATTCATATATGCCTAAATTGAGAAAAAATTTTAAAGTATCTCAAGATAAGTTTATAAGATTACACGATATTAAAGTAAATAAGACTTCTATTAATACTATTTATAAAAAAAAGTAGATTAAAATAATATTATATAATATCACATTTAAAATGAAACTTTTTATATATAAATCTTTAATAATTATATTTTTTTTATATATTTTGTTTGAACTCACAATAGGCTCTAGGCTAGATCAGTTAAAAGATCAAATCACGTTTATTAATGATCAAAAAAAAAGAATTGAAATTAAAGAAAAAATTCTTGATGAAATGGAAAAAGGAACTGAAAAGGAAAATTATTTTAATGATAAAGAGAGAGAAATTATTTCTAATTTTATAAATAAGATTTTAAAGGAATTAAAAATAAATTCTAATTAATGATTTTATTTACTTTATCTGATACAATATCTATTTCTTTGTTTGTTATACCAAGGCCAGAAGGAATATAGAATCCCTTATTTGCTAAGTATTCTGAGTTTGGAAGTTGTAATTTTTTTGGAAAAATTTTCTTTTTAATAAATATCTTTTGTTTATGCATCGGATAGAAAAAATTTCTAGTTTGTACATTACTTTCTAGCAATTTCTTTGTTACCTCATCACGACTTAATTTATAGTTTTTTTTAAGCAATATACCGTATACCCAAAATATATTTTTAGCATAAGATTTTTTTAAATCTTGTAAAATTATATTCTTATTTGATTTTAAATTTTTGTAATATCTTTTACCAATTTCAATTTTTCGTCTAATGATCCAATTTATATTTTTTAATTGTCCTAGTCCTAATGCAGCTTGTATGTTAGTAAAGCGATAATTCCATCCTATATCATCGTGATTAAATCTATTCCCAACTGTATTAAAACATAAATTTCTTAAAGATTTACACTTTTCATAAATTTTTTTATCATTAGTAAGTATCATACCTCCCTCACCTGTTGTTATATGTTTATTAGCATAAAAACTAAATGTACTAATTTGTCCAAAACTTCCACATATTTTATTATTATATTTTTGACCAATCATTTCAGCAGAATCTTCTATAACGTAGATTCCTTTTTTATTCGCAATCTTTAAAATTTTTTTCATATTCACAGGAAATCCGTAAATATGTGTGATGATAATCCCTTTAGTTTTTTTATTAATTTTTTTTAAAACTTGATCAACATCCATGTTCCAATTATCTAAATCACTGTCGACAAGAACAGGTTTTAACCCATTTTTTATGACACAAAGGGCCGTAGAAATTATAGAAAACGTAGGCACTATTATTTCATCACCTTCTTTAAAATTTAAAGATTTAATAGCTATTTCTAAAGCTGCTGTACCATTTGATACCGCAACACCAAATTTTCTTTTATTATATTTAGCAAATATATTCTCAAATTTTTTTACATAGGGACCTTCTGATGAAATCCATCCAGTTTTTAAGCAATCATTAACGAATTTTTTTTCTGTGCCAAAGATTTTTGGTTTGTTAACAGGAATAAATTTATTTTTTGATTTGAATTTCAGACTCATTTGTTTCATTAAATTTAACTTTATCTAATTTAGTAATATAAGGGCCTTGCTTAATTTCAATCATCTGAACATCTTTTAGTACTTTGAAGCCATGAGCACCATGGACTAGCATTATAATATCTTTTTCTTTTAAAACTTTACTAAAAAGATATTTTTTTTTCGTGTTGTAAAAATCAACTCTTAACTTTCCTTTTAAAATAAGTATCACTTCTGATGTATATATTAATTTACGTGTCTGACTTTTATGTATATGGGGCTTAATAATATGATTTTTTTTATGATTCATATAGCCGAATTGTTGAATATCTTTGTTTTCAGTAAAAAAAGTAATTCCTTTTCTATTTCTGTACTTTCCTCTTACAATAAGAGCGAAGAGTTTTTTTTTATGTTTTATTTTTTCAATCACAAATTAATCTCTTCTTATTTTTGTTAATAAAACTCTCAAAAAGTAAAAAAAACCTAGGACAAAAAATCTTAATAAATTTGGTGAAGTTTTTGTATTACCTTCATCATCGTCAGGTTTTTGTTTGTAGGGAATTTCTTTAATAGAAAATCCTTTTTTAATTACAGAATACAAAAATTCTATGAAAAAATCACCATGACCATATCCTAATAAAGTAGTTTCATTTAAGACTTCTCTTTTCATAATAAAAATTGAACTTGTATAATCTTTTATTTTGTTACTTAAGATAACTCTACAAAAGAAATTGATCAGCTTACTACAAAAAACTCTTATAAATATTCTATCATCAGAACCTCCATCAATATATCTCGATAAAAGTATTAAGTCATGTTGTTTGAGTAAGTCGATCATCTTTGGGAAAGTAGATGATAGCTCACCCATATTAGTGTCTATCCATCCGATATTTTCACCCTCAGACTCTAAAATTGCCCTTTGAAAAGCCGATCCAAGTCCTTTTGCCTTTTGTCTACTTATTAATTTAATCTTACATTTAGTCTGAAGATTTTGAATAATTGATAAAGTATCATCTTTTGAAGCATCATCTACAATTATTATTTCTAAATCAGGTACAAATTTTTGAATATTTAAAACTGTATCTTTAATATATTTGGACTCATTAAATGTACATAATAGAATCGAATTTTTAATCATTATTTTTTTCAAGCTTTAAATCATTTTCCATCATAATTTTAATAAGCTGATCTAGATTTGTTTTAATTTTAAAATTAAATATCTTCTTAGCTTTTCGCGTATCAGCTACAAGTGTCTTGTTTTTGTTTTTCCTAATCAATTTTTTATCAATAAAAACGTACTTTTTATAATTTAAACCTACATAATCAAAAGATTTTTTTACAAAGTATTTTATTGAGTAGGCTTTACCTGAACCAATTACAAAGAAGTCAGGTTTTTTAAGTTGAGTTAATTTATATGATGCCTCAACATAATCACGAGCATAACCCCAATCTATTTTTGTATTCAAATCACCCAAATAAAGTTTTTTTTGTTTTCCATAAAATATTTTAGCAACAGACTTAGTTATTTTTCTTGTAACATATTCTGAAGTTCTTCTTTCAGACTCATGATTAAAAAAAATTCCTCCATAAATTTTTAGATTAAAAACATTTTTATAAAACTCACAAATATGAAAAGCGCTAGCTTTACTTAATGCATAAATACTTAGCGGTGCAAATTTTTCTTTTTCATTTAATTTTTTTTTTGAAATGTTTCCATACATGTTAGAGGTAAATGGTTGAAAGTATTTTATTTTTGGGTTTATATTTTTTATTGTTTCTAAGATTTTTAAAACAGATGAAGCTGTTACATTAAACGAGTATGAGGGTATTTGATAACTCCATCTTACATGATCTTGATCAGCAAAGTTATATATTTCATTTGGCTTTATTTGTTTAATGGCTCTTTCTATTGAAAATATGTCAAGAATGTCTCCGTTAATAATTTTGAAATTTTTTCTTTTAATAAAGTTTTTTAAATTATTATAGTTTCTATTAGAAGATTTTCTTAGCAATCCATAGACTTCTACGTTTTTATTAATTAGATATTCTGCTAATAGTGATCCGTCTTGTCCACTAATACCAAGTATTAAAATTTTTTTTTTCATTACTATTTTATTTTATTATTCGTAAATTTGGAAAAGGTACAATAAATTTTCCACCTTTTTTTAACCAATTACTCTCTCTTTTTTTAAATTCTTTAATAAATCCCCATGGAGTGACTAAAAAATAATCTGGATTTAGTTCTCTTGCTTTATTTTCACTTATTATTTTAATTCCAGAGCCAACGGTGTATTTCCCCCATTTTTCAGAACTTCTTTCAGCTGCATATGGAATTGAAGAGTGATTAAGATTATAATATTGGAGAAGAGTATTACCTTTAGTTGAAGCTCCATAGAGGTAAATTTTTTTTCCCTTTTTTCGCTCTTGTTTTATAAAATTAATCATTTGTTCTCTATTTTTTTTGGCTCTTTTAATAAATTTTTTCATCATCGATAATATATTTTCTTTGTTTAACTTAATGCTTCCCCTTAATAATTTTCTACAATATATTCTGTAACTACCTCCATTAATGTCATTTTCTTCTATTTTGAATATTTCTAATCCATTTCTTTCAAACAAATATTTTAATGATTTCAGTGAATAGAACTCTATGTGTTCATGGCATATATTTCCAATGTCATTTTTATCTATCATAGACTTTAAACACATAAGTTGAGCAACAAATATCCCATCATCATGTAACGCAAGCGCTGCGTCATTTATAAACTTATTTGGATCTTCTAAATCATAAAACATTCCAATTGCAGTAATAATTTTTGGTTTTTTTAAATTATTTTTTTTTATTATTTTAAGAAAATTATCGTAAGACCAAAAATTATCTAATACGAATTTACAATTTTTTTTAAGACTTTTTGTTAAATTTTTAGCAGGTTCGCAACCAATAGTAGTGTAATTTTTTTTATAATATTTTAAAAGAGTGCCATCATTTGCACCGATATCTAAAACTGTATCCTTTTTTTTTATTTTTACATATTTTAAACTTGATAAATATAGCTCTTTTAAACCATCCCTCATAGTTTTAGTTACCCCAGATTTATACCAATAAAATCTTCGGTACATTAATTCTTGAGGGGCTATATGCGATAGTTGAATTAGAGAACAATTCGAACAATACAATAAATTAAGTGGGCATCTAATATTACCTTTTTTAATATTTTTTTTATTAACAAAATTACTTACATAAAAATTACCTAAGTAAAATAATTTTTTAAGTTTTTTGTTTGCGCATAATAAACATTTATTAATTCTTTTATTTCTTAATTTTTTAATCATATTTATAATTATACAAAATATTTAAGTGAAAAAAATACTACTATCGGTATAGTAATAAATGACATTAATGTAGAAGAGACTATAACACTCGCGATATTATCTACAACTTTTTTTTCTGAGTACATGGATCCAACTAAATATGTTAAAACTGCGCTTGGCATACATGATTGTATTAGTAAAACTCCTGCGGGATATCCACTTAAATCTAAAATTTTTATAAAATAAAAACCTATTATTGGACCGACAATCACTCTCACTGCACCAAGTATAGAAGCATGTGTCCAAGATACTACTTTAAGCCTCGAAAGTGCTACTCCTAAAGACATCAAAACAAGAAAAATTGTTGCATAAGTTAAAAGAAATGTTGTGTTTTCAATGTAGCCAGGAACATTCCAATTAAAATATAGTACGATTACTGCAGCTATAATGCCGTAAATAGGCATATTTTTTATTAGGATTTTCAACGAGAAACTTTTTTTGGCTAAGAGAACTCCAAGTGTAAAGTGTAAAAGAATTATTACTGATGCTATTGCGGAAGCGACCCCTAAACCAGCATTTCCATAAGCAAATAAACATATAGGAATACCCATATTTCCAGTGTTGGGGAGGATAAGTGGAGGTAATTCACTTACTATGTCTTTCTTTAAAATAAGTAAAAAAATTATTCCCACAATTGAAAAACCGGTAATTATCACGAATGAATATATAAAGTATTCAACAAAAGTATTTAAAGATACGCCGGTTGATGTAATTGTATAAAATATCATCGCAGGTGTTCCAATATTACCTGCAAAATTAGTTATAAAATTAGTATCAAAATTTGAATCTTTTTTTCCTATATAATAACCTATACCAATTACAAAAAAGACAGGAAATAAAACATCGACGAGTTTAATATAGAGATCCATCAAACCCTTACATCAGATTTTCTAGGTCTTCTAAATTTAATATTATAATTTATTGCTTTTTCAAATTCCATTAATCTTTTATGAATTGATCTTAGCTCTGTAATTCTTGTCCAATTATATAAGAAAACCGAAAAAGCATCTTTAACTTCACCAAAAGCATTAACTACTTGCATCATAACACCTAAAGTAAATGCTGCAGTAAATAACCCTGGAGCCATAATCAAGAAAGGAACAATCACAAAAAGTTGTCTGTACCAAATAGCCCACAAATCAAAATAACCATAGTGTAAGTATAATCTATGGTAATTAAATTTTATCCCGGTAAACAATTGAAGTAAGGTTGGTGCTTGAACATAATTTTTTCTATCGTCCTCTCCGTAAACTAATTCTTTTCGAAATGCTGCCTCTACTTTTTGATTATTATATTCAAGACCTGGTAACTTAATACCAACAAGCCAACTTATTAAAATTCCTCCGATACTTAAAATTAATGCAACCCACACAAGTGATCCAGAAACATTATTTAAAAAAGGAACTGTAACATTTGATGAAAGAGCCCAAAGAATTGGGATAAAGGCAATAAGCGTCATGATTGCTTTAACCACCTGTAAGCCAATAGACTCAACAATTTTTGCAAAATTCATACAATCCTCTTGTATCCTTTGAGATGATCCCTCTACTTTAACTTCTGTTGCACGCCAATAAGGCATGTAAGAGAAAGTAATCGCTTCTCTCCATCTAAAGGCCCATAATCTTGTAAACCAATTAGTAAATGCAAAAAGCGTCACATAAGGTAATGCTATATATAAAAATTTTCGAATTGAGTCCCAAAATTCTGAGATATTTCTTTTTTCTGCAGTTTGAAGTATGTCGTAAAAATCTTTATACCAACTATTAAATAATACATCTAAATATGTTTGTGAAACTAATAATAAAATTATAAAAGAGCCTCCTCCGTAAGACCAAAGGTACCACTTTTTATCTTTAAAATAACTTCGCCACATAATTAATTTTTTAGAAAATTGTCTGCATAAGATTTAATAACGAATTCTTTTTTTAGGTTCAATAATTGTGTAGGATATATTGTTTGCTTTAGCGTATTCTATTGCTTTTTCTTTTGTTTGGAATTTTAGAATAATTTCCTCTAAAGTATCTGTTGAGGTCTCCCAACCCATTAATGGATTAATTGATGGATCTTTAGTTATAAATTCTAAAATCCATTTTTGCTTCCCATCGCCTGACTGCGTGGCAGTTTTTGCTGGAATATATATTTTTGCTTTTTTCATAATTTTTGGTCGGGGCGGCAGGATTTGAACCTGCGACCCTCTGGTCCCAAACCAGATGCGCTACCAGGCTGCGCTACGCCCCGTTTGACTGTTTTATAGGTTAATTATGCATTTTTGGCAATTGAAAGATAGTCTCTATAGAAGTAAATAATACCTATGATCCAACAAATAACAAAACCATTCAAATACTTCTTCAAACTAGAAGCAGCTTCAGGTTTAGTTCTGTTATTTGCTGCAATTTTAGCTTTGATTATAAGCAACAGTGATTTTAGTGATTTGTATTTTTCAACATTGGAAAAATATATAACACTGGGAGTTAAAGACTTTGGCTTAAAGCTTAGTGTTCTTCATTGGATAAATGACGTGCTCATGGCAATATTTTTCTTTTTCGTCTCTTTGGAGATTAAAAGAGAATTTTTACAAGGTGAGCTTTCAAATCCAAAACAAGCGTTATTGCCTATAATTGGTGCTGTTGGTGGAATGGCTGTTCCTGCTCTATTTTATATAATTGTTAATTATTCTGATACTAATACTTTAAATGGCTGGGCCATTCCTTCGGCTACAGACATAGCTTTTTCATTAGGTGTTTTGTCATTGTTAGGAAAAAGGGTTCCTATTTCTTTAAAAGTTTTTTTAACTGCTTTAGCAATAATAGATGATTTAGGTGCTATTGTAATAATCGCTTTCTTTTATTCAGGTAATATTGAAATAAAGTATTTAATATTAATGTTTATATCTGTAATAATTTTAATTAGTTTAAACAAAACTAAAGTAAAAAAAATTTTACCATATCTAATAGTCGGGATATTTCTATGGGATTTTACTCATCAATCTGGAATACATGCTACTATTGCTGGCGTTTTGCTAGCTTTAACTATACCTCATAACATCAAAAATAATAAAGAATCTTTACTATTAAAATTAGAACATGGTCTATCACCTTATGTTGCTTTTGGAATAATGCCAATTTTTGCTTTCGCAAATGCAGGGGTATCTTTAGATGGTTTAACTTTTGCAACTTTATTAAATCCAGTGCCACTAGGAATAGTTTTGGGTTTATTTTTTGGAAAACAGATTGGTGTGTTTTTACTTTCATATATATCTGTAAAATTAAAATTTGCAGACAAACCAAATAATTCAACTTGGCCAGCTTTTTATGCTGTTTCAATCTTAACAGGGATAGGATTTACAATGAGTTTATTTGTTGGCAATTTAGCTTTTGCAAACAATTTAGAATATATGGATGGAGTTAAAATAGGTGTTTTAACTGGATCACTTTTGTCAACAGTTTTTGGTTATTTCTTGCTACTTCTTTTCTCAAAAAAATGATTAATAATCAAATTATTAAGATTGCTTCTAATAATAAGTATGAAGGTTTAAAAAAGATTTATACACATAAAGCATCAGTTAGAAATTCCACATGTGGAGATTTAATCAAAATAGAATTAATTGCAAATAAATCAAAGATTAAATCAATGCGCTACGAAACTGATGCTTGTATTTTATGTGAGGCTTCGGCAAGTCTTCTAGCAAACAAAATTATCAATATTCCTTTAAAAGATATTAAGAAATATTTTTTAAAGCTTCAAAACATAAAAAAAACTAAAAAATTTTTATTTCCAGCAAAACTAAAAGAATTTAATAAATTACTAAACAAAAAAACCTTAAGTAGAGCAAATTGTGTCATATTGCCTATAGATGCATTGTTAAAAGCATTTAGTATAGATTAATGAAAATTTTTATATATATTTTTATTTTTATGTTTGGATTTTTTAATAATATTCACGCAAGCAGCAACGGTACAGCCTATGAATATAGTTTTAATGGTATTGACGGAAATTTGATTAAGTTAAGCGAATACAAAGAAAAAGTAATTGTTGTAGTCAACGTTGCTAGTAGGTGTGGTTACACACCCCAATATAACGATTTACAAAAATTGTGGACAAATTATAAAGATAAAGATGTTATAATCATTGGAATTCCTTCAAATAATTTCAAACAAGAGCCAGGCTCAAATAAAGAAATTAAAGATTTTTGTGAAACTAATTTTGGTATTGATTTTCCAATTACAGAGAAAACTAATGTTATTGGAAATGAAGCCCACCCTTTTTATAAGTGGGCAAGAAAAGATTACGGAATTGGTGCTATTCCGAAATGGAATTTTCATAAAATTATAATCGGAAAAGAAGGGAATGTAGTTGAAACATTCGCTTCTTTTACTAAGCCAACTTCAAGTAAGTTTATAAAGACAATTGATAAACAAATTAAAAATTAAAACTTAATCCATCGTAGGCTGGAACTATATTCTTTGGAAGTTTATTTTTAAGGAAATCATAATCTAAATCGGTATGCAGATTTGTTAAAATTGTTTTTTTAGGTTTAACAACATTTACAATTTCTAAAGCCTCATTAAGGCTTAAATGAGAAGGATGTTTATTAATCTTTAAGCAATCAAGAATAAGATAATTAAGTCCATATAAATGTTTCATAGATTTGTTTGGAATTTTATTACAGTCACTTATGTAGGCAACTTTTTCAAACAAATAACCAGTTGCTTTAATTAAGCCATGAACAACATCAAACGGAATTATATTTAAAGAACTTTTGTTCAAGTTTATATTGAATTCTTTTTGAACAGTATAGGCTTTCATAATGGGCTTATAGCCATGTTTTGACTTAAAACAAAAAGTATATTTGGAAAGAAGAGCTTTAATAGTTCTCTTACTTCCATAAACAGGAATCTTTTTTTTATTTTTCCAATAGAAAGGTCTGATTTCAAATATTCCAGAAGTTTGATCTGCATGTTCATGAGTATAAATAATTGCATCTAAATCTTTTATTTTATTTGTTAAAAATTGTTTTTTTATATCTGGTGAAGTATCAATTAAAATTGATAAATTTTTGTATTGGATGTGAGCACAACATCTCGATCGAATATTTTTTTTATTTGATTTAAGTTTACCCATGTAATTGGTTATCCAGGGTGAACCAAGTGAACTGCCGCATCCTAAAATTGTAAATTTATTTTTCAATTTAAATTTCCAAATAAATTAAAAAAATTTTTAGTAGTTTGGCTTGAAAAATCTTCAAAAGAAGTTTTTTTTAAATTAGATAAAAATTCTACAGTATTAACAATATAGCTTGGTTCATTAGATTTACCTCGTAATGGTTCTGGAGCCAAATAAGGAGAATCTGTTTCAACTAAAATTTTGTCATTTGGTAAATCCCTAAATGTATTCGCCAAATCTTGAGATTTTTTAAAAGTAACAACACCACTAGCTGAAATATAAGCGCCTAAATCAATTAGTTTAAATGCAAAATTTCTAGTACCAGTAAAACAATGTATCAATATTTTAAGATCTTTATTTTTAACAGCATCTTTTAAAATATTATAAGTATCTTCTTCTGCTGATCTAGTATGAACAATTAATGGCAAATTTGTTCTCTTTGCAGCTTCTATGTGTTCTAAAAATAAATTAATTTGATCGTTCTTATCTGAATGATTATAATAAAAATCTAGCCCAGTTTCGCCTATTCCAATTATCTTTTTATTTAATTGAGTTTTTTTAATTATATTAGAGCTTACGAAATTTTTATGATTCTTTGCTTCGTGTGGGTGAATACCATAAGTCCCGTAAACACATTTATATTCATCGATTATCTTTAAAATCTTATTAAAACTTCTGTCCTCAGTCGAAATTGTTAGCATATATTTTACGCCACCTTTATTTGCTCTATCTATGGTTTCTTTTAATGATAAACACATAGGTTCGTAATTTAAATGGCAATGAGAATCAATTATCATCTTCAATTTTTTTAAAAAGTATATCTATTTCTTTTAATTCAATATCATGATCAAAAATATCCTGATTTGAAATATTTTTAATTAGTAAGTCCCTGGATGAAATATTCATAGTTTCCAAAACTTTATTTGTAGATAAAGGTATAATAGGATTTAAGAGAATTGAAATATTTTTTATTTGCTCAGAAATAGTGAAAATTATTGAGTTCATCCTTTCGGGGTTATTTTTTTTCAAATTCCAAGGTTCTGAGTCATTAAAATATTTATTAGCCTCAAAAGAGAAATTAACTACCATTTTTATATATTCGTTTAAACTTTGTTCATTAATGAGCTTTATTAGTTTTGGTAAATTTCTTTTTAAATTATCTAGAAGATTTAAATCGCTTTTTATTAAATTTTTTCTTTTAGGTATCTTATTATTACAATTTTTTTTTATAAACGAAAAAACTCTTTGACATAAGTTGCCATAATTATTTGCTAAATCATTGTTTATGCAATTCTTTAGATTGCTCATTGAAATACTCCCATCGTTTCCTAGTGACACCTCCTTTATTAAATAATATCTTAATTGATCTATTCCGTATTTTTCAATTATTTCTATGGGATCCAAAATATTTCCAAGAGATTTAGACATTTTTTTTTCGTCTGATAAAATCCAACCATGTCCAAAAACTCTTTTGGGCAAAGGTAATTTTGCAGCTAATAAGAAAGCAGGCCAGTAAATAGCGTGAAATCTTAATATATCTTTTCCAATAATATGTACATCAGCAGGCCAATAATCTCTAAATTTTTTATTGCTTGTATCAGGAAAATTTAAAGCGCTAATATAATTAGTGAGTGCATCCAACCAAACATAAATTATATGTTTGTTATCATTTGGAACAGGTATACCCCAGGAAAAAGATGTTCTGCTGATCGATAAATCTCTCAAACCTCTTTCAACAAATTTGATAACTTCTTTTTTTCTTGATCTAGGCAAAATAAAATCGGTATTTTTTTCATAATGATCTAAGAGCTTTTTTGACCAGGCAGATAATTTGAAAAAATAAGATTCCTCTTCTACCCATTCTACATTTGATCCAGAAGATTTAGATACTTTTACTCCATTTTTATCTTCTACCTCATCTTGATCATAAAAAGCTTCATCTGATATTGAATACCAACCACAATACTTATCTAAATAAATATCACCAGATTGTACCAGCCTTTTCCAAATTTCATTGACTGATTTATAATGCCTTTTTTCTGTTGTTCTAATAAAATCGTCATTAGATAAATTAAGAATTTTTGTTAATGATCTAAAGTTTTCTGACAATTCATCACAGAAGACTTTTGGTTCTTTGTTATTTCTTTTTGCTTCTTTTTGAATTTTTTGCCCATGTTCGTCCGTTCCTGTCAAAAATAAAACATTAAAACCTTCTATTCTTTTAAAACGTGCAAAAATATCAGCGATAATACTAGAATAAGCATGTCCCATATGGGGTTTTCCAGAGGGATAATAAATAGGTGTGGTTATATAAAAATTCTTACTCATTAAATAATTTATTTCTGATAGAGTTTAATAATGTATTTTGGTTTAAATTGTATAAAAAAAAATTATTAATATTTTTAGCAATAAAAGATCTATTTTCAATAAATTTATTTCTATCTAATTTTTTTTCATTTTTTAGATTTTCTAAGTAATACTCAGAAAAAAATATTAATAAATCTTTATAAAAAACCTCTTTCTCCTTTTTGTATAACGATATTAAAAAATCAAAATTGTCCAAAAAATTATCTTCGATATTAATTTTGTTACGTTCAAGAATGAAATTAAATTTTAAAAAATTTCCAGGAGATGCTTTTATTAAATCAGTTCTAAAAATCATTGGATGATTAAAATTTTCAAAAAGTAAAGATATAATTTTCTTCCTTTTATTTTCATTTAAATTAATCTTGAACTCTAAACATCGGGATTTTATGGTTTCTAAAAGATGCTTAGAAGAATTATTTATCAATACAAAATGACTATTTTGGGTTGGTTCCTCAATAATTTTTAATAGAGCATTTAAGCTATTTATATTATACGTTTCAACATCATCTAAAATTATAAATCTTTTCTCATTGTTAAGGGATGTATTAAGCAGTTTATTTTTTAAGTTGCGTACGTCCTCAATTTTAATACTTTTGGAAATTAGGTAATCTAGATAAATAATATTTTGAAATGAATTATTAGATAACTGATTATAAAAACTATTTTTTTCAAGAACTAAATTTTCTTTTTCATTATAGAAATTTTTATTAAAAATAAAATGCATTAAATGAATTATCAAACTAGCTTTACCAATACCCTTTTTACCTGTAATTAATAATGCTCTTGGAAATCTATCTTTTAAAATTAGATTTTTTAAAAAATCGTATTCTTCATCTAATTCGAATAACTTTATACTCTTCTTCGGATTAAAATATTCGGATAAATTCATTTAATTTTTAAATACTTGCTTGTAATTTCAAAGATTTTTTTTTCTAAAGAATTATTATTTTTTGATGAGTCTAAAATAAAATAATTCTTTTTTTTCCTGGCGATCTTTAAAAAGGATCTTTGTACCTTTTTATAAAAATCTTGTGTAAAATTATCATATCTATTTCTTGTCCTTCTCTTGAGTAATCTTTTTCTTGAAGTTTTAGGTGATACTTTTAAAATAAAAGTGAGATTTGGTTTGACTCCATTCAATATGAATTTATGAATATTATTAATAAAATTAATATTCACTTTTTTTCCATATACTTGATAAGCTAATGTGGAGTCTATAAACCTATCACATATAACCACTTCCTTTTTTTTTAATGCTGGTTTAATTTTAGTTATTATATGTTCATTTCTTGCAGCTAAATATAATAAAGTGTCTGTGTATCTATCGAATTTATCAGTTTTAGGTTTTTTAAAATAATCATTAAGTATTAAATTTCTTATCAACTCAGCGCTTTTTGTTCCACCAGGTTCTCTAGTTAATAAAGATTTAATTTTTTTTTTTTTTAATGAAATAAATAATTTTTTGCTTTGATAAGACTTTCCGCAACCTTCAACGCCTTCAAATACAATAAAAAAAGGTTTTTTTTTATACATCACCCCAAATCAAATAGTTTATTGATGTGATTAGGCTTTTAAAAAAATTTACCTTTTTAACATCTTCAGAAGCGTATAAAGATATGGTTTTAATATTTTCTTCTTTATTAGAAACAATTAGTTTAGCAACTTCTTCTCCTTTTCTTATTGGGGCAACTATTGGGCCATCATATTGTAAGGATATTTTTAAGTGTGTGATATTTTTTTTATTAATTGTAACATAATAATCTTCTTTTGAAATTGCTTTAATTTTTTTATCATCTGCAAGCCATGTATCTAATTCAAAAATCGATTCATCTTTTTTAGTAACTTCAAAGGTATTTGAATTTCTAAAACCCCAGTTTAATAATTTTAAAGATTCTAAGCTTCTTGATTTTTTTGATGTAAATCCAGAAGCTACTGCAATAAGACGTCTATCTTTTTTTTTCATTGAACTTGCTAGTGAATATTTCTCAACAGCTAAATAGCCTGTTTTTACTCCATCTACTCCAACGTTTTTGTAAAGCAACGGATTCCTGTTGCCTTGTTTGATTGGATCACCACCAGTTCGGTCCCAAGTAAATGTTTTTTCTTTAAACATCTCATAAAAAATTGGATAATTCTTAATCAAATACTTTGACATTAAGGCTATGTCTTTAACGGTAGAAATATTGTCCGGATCATTTATGCCCGATGAATTAGTAAAATTTGAATTCGTCATACCAATTTCTATAGCTTTTTCATTCATCATCTCTGCAAAATTTTCTTCAGAACCAGCTATCCCCTCTGCAAGAGCAACACATGCATCATTTCCAGAAGCTATTATGATTCCTTTTAATAAATTTTCGACTGAGACTTCGTCGTTCACCATTATGAACATAGATGAATAACCACTTTGAGACAATCTCCAAGCATTTTCTGATACTGTAAATTTGTCATCCAGCGATATCTTATTCTCTTTCAATAAATCAAAGGCGACAATTGATGTCATTATTTTAGTCATTGATGCTGGATATATTTGAGCATCAGAATCAAACTCATATAAAATTTCATCAGAATGATAATCCATTAGGACACCTGTTCTTGCGTCTATATTTGGATTTGCAAAAACACAAACAGAAAGCTTTAAAAAAAATATAAAAGTAATTAAAAATTTATTCATTTAAAGTTATATCCAAATCTTCAAAACCAAATTTTTTAAGTTGAATGTAATCATTTTTCATTAAATTGATAGTCATATATGGCCCTGATATTAAGTTAATTTCTTTATCTTTCTTTTTTTGAATTCTTAATTTTTTATTATCATAATTTGGTAGTTCTTTGGTGATTCTTTTTTTTAAAAATTCAGCTGTTTCTTCTGAGTAAAATGAGGCAATCAGAATGAAAATTTGATCACTAATTGATTTCTTTTTAATTTTATTTTTTGAAATATTGGATATTTGAACAGAGGTAATCGGAGCATTTTTAGATATCTTTTTTTCTTCATTAAAAATTTTAGCTTTTTTTGCAACAAAAGATTTATTTTTTTTTAATTCCATAATTTCAACTAATGGGAGTTTAGAATCAATATCTAATTTATCTGCTACTGGTTTAGTAATCAAAATTTTATACATTTCTGGATATTTTAATCTTTTTTGATTTTTTAAAGTTAGAGTTTTCTTAGTTTTTGGATTTATAATTTTTATTAAACTATTTGTTTTTAGACTTCTATGAGATATTTGCATAATTGAATTATCAAGTCTGCCGTTAATCATTCCTTTTTTAAAATCAGCCTCACTGTAAATAAATGCAAACCCTTTAGAATTATAAGGTTCTTTATATTCCATCATATTTTGATTAGATGAACAAGAAAATAGTAAAAGAGAAATTATTATGATTTTAAATTTCATTTTCAAAATTATTTTTTAAAGTACATACTGCTAAAGCAAATCTAAGTGATCTATTCCAACTCAAGATTTTTTCATAATTGTCAAAAATAATATAAGCAGGGGAAAAATTTTCTGCTCCAGGTATAATATCTTTATCTGGTATTATAATTGCAGATTTTATATTATTTTTAATATTTAGATCATCAAAATTTGAAATATATTTTTTAAAGAAAAAAATATTTTTTTTATTTTTAATTTTTTTTGCAGATGAATTTAAGTATTTCTTTGGAATATCATTTTTTAAGTTTACTTTAAAAAAACATGGTTCATTCTTTTTCCATCCAATAGTATTTAGATAATTTGCAGCTGAAGCAAAAGAGTCTTCTGTGTCTTTTAGTTCAATAGTTTTATTTTTATTATAATCTATTGCATAATTTCTTATTGTTCTTGGCATAAATTGGAAATTACCAAAAGCACCAGCCCATGAACCATATAAAATATCTTTACTGATAATTTTTTTGTCTACTAAATTTAATAGTATTAATAATTCTTTAGTAAAAAAATCACTCCTTCTTTTGTCAAAACTTAAAGTAGCCAAAGAAGAAACAATATCCATTTTGCCTAAATATTTGCCAAAGTTTGTTTCGATACCCATCAAAGCTAGTAATAACTCCTTTTCAACATTAAATTCTTTTTCTACCTTATCTATGATTTCTTTTTCTTTTTTATATAATTTAATTCCTTGATAAACTTTTTTCTTTGAAGATCTTTTTTTTATGTACGTAAATGTGTCCTCATAAAATTCTGGTTGAAACCGATCATATTCGATAACTTTGGGTAAGTATCTTGCATTTGACATAACATCTTCTACAACTATTTTAGAGATACCTTGGTTAATTGCTTTAACCTTAAAATCTTTTAACCAAGATTCAAAATTATCGTTACTTGCGTAAGCGTTAAATACAAAAGAAATATTTAAAAATAAGATAAATTTAATTATTTTAGACATTTTAATGATTATCATAATTGTCTTTTTTTAACTAGCATTAGAAAAAAAGCAGTTAGTTATTGTTATTTATTTACTTTGATAGTAATAAATAGTGCAATTTATCGACTGGAGAGGTGGCTGAGCGGTTGAAAGCACTGGTCTTGAAAACCAGCAACGGGGCAACTCGTTCGTGGGTTCGAATCCCACCCTCTCCGCCATTAAATCTTATAATCTTGAAAAATTTTAGATATTTTATTTTCATCAATTTTTTTCTTAATAATATTGTAATTATAGAAATTAAGTATAACCTCGTCTTCGAAATTTAAAAATTTTTCTAACTCCAATAAATGAGTTTCGTCGAATTTATTTATATATTTATTCACAAAGCCACCTAATAAAATGTCCATTTCTTTTGTGCCTCTATAAGAAGCTCTATAAATTAATCTTTTCTTAAAAATTTCTAATTTATTAGTCATCAAATTATATTATACATAAATTATTTAATTATATGAAAAAAGATTTCATTTTTAGCGAAATAACAAAACTGAAGGGAGTTGGGCCTCAGCTTTCAAAATACCTTAAAAAAAAGAAAATTGAAAAGATAAAAGATATAATTTTAAATCTACCCTACTCAGATACAGATAGATCAAAAATAAGTAAAATAAATGAGCTGGAAATTGGTAAGATTCAAACTATTAAAGTAATTGTCAAAAAGTTAAGTTTTCCTCGTATAAGAAATTTACCAAATAAAGTTTTATGTGAGGATGAAACTGGTAAAATAGATATCGTCTATTTTAATAGTCGTGAAGGTTATATTAAAAAAGTATATCCTATGAATAAGTGGATAGTGATTAGTGGTAAAGTAAGTTATTTTAACAAAAAATATCAAATTACAAATCCAGACTATGTAACAAATTTAGATAACCAAGATTATGTTGTTAAGAATATACCTAAATACAATCTAACTAAAGGAATTAACGAAAAAAAATATAGATCAATAAGTGAGCAAGTAATAACAAATATTCCTAATATTGATGATTGGTTGGAAGAGAAATTTATTGAAAAAAATAATTTATTAAATTGGAACAAAAGTTTGTATAATTTGCATAATTTAAAAAAAGCTCAAAGTAATCTTTCTAAAAGTTATAGACGTTTAGTTTTTGATGAGTTATGTGCTAATTTTTTTACTTTACTAAAAAATAGACACAGAATTAAAAAGAATAAACTTCCAAAATATTTTTCTAGGACAAAATCAAATATTATAATCGATAATTTGCCCTTTCAATTAACAGATAGTCAAAAAATTGTTATAAATGAAATTAATAAAGACCTTTCAAGTAATAAACGTATGTTTAGAATTGTACAAGGAGATGTGGGCTCTGGAAAAACAATAGTCTCACTTCTTTCAATATCTAATGTTATAGAGTCAGGTTATCAATGCGCTTTTATGGGACCAACAGAAATTTTAGCTCGGCAACACTATGAGCTGGCAAAAAAGATATTTAGTAAATTTGATATCAAAATTGATTTTATTTCTGGCAAAACTGAAATGAAAGATAGAAAAGAGATTTTAAGAAATCTTGAAAATGGAAAAACAGATTTATTAATTGGTACACATGCATTATTTCAAAAAAAAATAAACTTTAAAAAATTAGGTTTTGTTTTAATAGATGAACAGCATAAATTTGGTGTCAGACAGAGATCTGACTTAGCAAAAAAAGGAGGTAATAATTGTGATGTTTTATTAATGTCAGCCACACCAATCCCTAGAACTATGATGATGTCTTTGTATGGAGATATGGACATTTCTAAAATAACAGATAAACCAGCTAATAGAAAAAAAATTACAACACTTAGTAAACCTGAAAAAAAAATAAGTGAATTATGGTCATTTATAAAGAAACAAATAGATAATGAAAATCAAATTTTTTGGGTCTGTCCTTTAATTGAGGAGTCATCAATTTTAAATTATTCTTCTGCTAAAAAAAAATTTGATTTAATAAACAAAAAATTTCCTAATAATGTTGGTCTAATTCACGGCTCTCTCGATAAAATTGATAAAGAAAAAGTTTTGAATAAATTTTTAAATAAAGAGATATCTATCCTCGTGTCCACTACTGTAATTGAGGTAGGTATAGATTTTCCTAATGCTAACTTAATTGTGATAGAAAATGCTAATAAATTTGGTCTATCTCAATTGCATCAGCTTAGAGGTCGTGTTGGAAGAGGAGAAAAACCTGCAACTTGCATATTATTGTTTAAAGAAGGTTTAAGCAAAAATGCAATCAAAAGAATTAAAATACTTAAAAATTCTGATGATGGTTTTTATATCGCAGAAGAAGATTTAAAATTAAGGGGATTTGGTGATATAACTGGATATCAGCAAAGTGGTATGAAAAATTTTAGATTTGCCGATCCAGTAATACATGAAGATCTATTTAAATTAGCTGAAAATTATGTACAAAAAAATCATTTAGATATTAATCAAAATAAATTCAGCTTTCTTTTAAAGTTATTCGACAAAGCTGAAGTTATTAATTTTAAAAATGATTAATCTATATTGGTTGTTCCTGCTGAAACAATAAATTTTGATGCTTGCTCGAAAGTTATATCTAAAAAAATTAAATCTTTTTTTGGCACCATCAGTAAGAATCCACTTGTCGGATTAGGAGTAGTAGGAACAAATACATTAATTAATTCCTGATTGAGTTTTTCTTTAATTAAACCAGTGTTTTCTTTAGTTGCAAAACCAACAGCCCACACGCCCTTTCTTGGGTATTCTAAAAGAACTACACTTTTTTGTTTATTGTCAGACTTTGTAAAACTTTCTGTCATTTGGCCTATTGCAGAATAAATAGTTCTCAAAATTGGTATTTTTTTTAAAATATTGTTAAATATTTCAAAAAATTTTTTACCTATAAAAGAAAGTGATAGCCATCCTACGAGAGTTATAAATACTAAGGCTATTAGAATTTCAACACCAGGGATATCGAAAGGAAGATAATTATTGGGATTTATTTCTTTAGGAATAATATTTCCTGAAAATTTGATTATAAATAAAGTTAGATAAAGAGTTATACCTATAGGTATTAATACAACGACTCCAGCAATGAAATTATTTCGAATTTTGGCAAATAATGATTTTTTAATATTATTTTTTGACATCTTTTAAGAATAACTTGAATAAATAATAAATACTATTATTAAGATAAAAATTGCAATTAATAATTTATTATTTAAAATCATGAATCTATAAATGTATAACATAAACAGAAGAAAATTTCTTGGCTTATTTGGGTGCAGCTGTTGCTCTCTTATATTGCCTTCTTGCTCTACAGTACCAATCACAGAAAGAAAACAGCTTAGTCTAATTCCAGAGGCCAAAATAAACCAACAAGCCGCTGCTGCATATGAGCAATTTAGAAAAAAAACAAAATTAATTACAAAAGGTTCTCAATTGAATGAAATTAAAAAAATAGGAAAAAAAATAGAAAATTCTGTTAGCTCCTTTTTTATAAACCAAGGTAAGGATGATCCAACAAAAAATTTTGGTTGGGACTACGTCTTGGTTGATAATGACAAAGTTGTTAATGCTTGGTGTATGCCTGGTGGTAAAATTGCAGTTTATACTGGTATTTTGAAGATTACTAAAAATACCGATGCTCTATCAATAGTAATGGGACATGAAATTGCTCATGCTGTTGCTAGACATTCACTAGAGAGAGCTAGCCAAGCTATGACTATAAATTTAGGAACCACAGTAGCGGATATTTTTTTAGGTGGCGCGATTAATAGGACTCGAAACACAGTTGGTCAAAACACAGGTTTAGATATTTTTCAATTGGGAATAATGAATCCTTTTGGTAGAAAACAGGAAACAGAGGCGGACTATTTAGGCTTAATATTTGCTTCACTTGCAGGATATGACATAAGAGAATCCGTTAAACTTTGGGAGCGAATGTCCAAAAATAAAGGGAAAGAAACTCCTGTGTTCTTAAGCACTCATCCTAGCAGTAAAAAAAGAATTGAAAATCTTAATGGTTGGATTGAAGAAGTTATGATTAAATACCCACCAATAAAAACTTAGTTTTTTGGTGAGCCCTGATGGACTCGAACCATCGACACCCTCCTTAAAAGGGAGGTGCTCTACCAACTGAGCTAAGGGCCCTAAAAACGATCTTTTATATACTTATTGCCTAAATTTCAAATGATTAATCAAAAAAATTTATATATTTTTTATAAAAAATATTGAATGTGTCATTCTTAATATTTTCTCTAATTTCCCGCATAAATTGTTGGTAAAAATATATATTATGGAGTGAAATTAACATTGAGGCCATCATTTCATTAGATTTTATAAGATGATTCAAATAACTTTTTGAATATTTTTTTAGATCTCTTATGTCGCATTTTGCATCCAAAGGAGATTTGTCATTTTGATATTTCGAGTTTTTTAAATTTATCTTACCTTCCCATGTAAATGCTAAACCAGTTCTACCTGATCTAGTTGGCATTACACAGTCGAACATATCTATTCCCTCTGCCACCGCACCTAATAAATCTTTGGGGGTTCCTACCCCCATTAAATACCTAGGTTTCGTTTTAGGAAAATAATCTAGACTTTCATTCAAAATTCTAAACATATCAATTTGTTTTTCCCCAACTGCTAATCCGCCCATAGCATATCCATCAAAATCTATCTCAATAAGTTTGCTTATACTTTCAATTCTTAAGTCTTTATAAAGACCTCCTTGAGCTATTCCAAAGAGAGCTTTGGATTTATTATTTCCAAATTCAATTTTACATCTATGGGCCCAATTTGTTGATGTTTTAATTGCATTAGATAATATTTTTTTATCATTCGTAAGTTTAGGGCATTCATCGAGAACCATCATTATATCTGAGTTTATAGATTTTTGTACTTGAATGCTTTTTTCCGGGCTTAGAATTATTTTTTTTCCATCTAAGTGGGATTTAAAAATTGCTCCCAAATTTTTGTCAATTTTGTTTAATTTTGATAATGACATAATTTGATATCCACCTGAGTCAGTAAGAATTGGTCCTGACCAATTCATAAAATCGTGTAAACCGTCAAATTTATTTAAAATATCAATACCTGGCCTTAATAATAAATGGTAAGTGTTACCTAAAATTATTTGAGTTCCAGTTTTTAAAATATCATCTGTGAATATACCTTTTACAGTACCTTGAGTTCCAACTGGCATAAAAGCTGGTGTGTCAATAGAACCTCTTGGAGTTATAATTTTTCCTAGCCTAGCTTTTTCACACTGAGTTATTAACTCAAACGAAAATAAATTATTTGGCATTGAACTTATTTTGATCTTAAAGAAATTATTTTGTCAGGATCAGAAACAGATCCACTTTGCGGATCACCTTTTTTAATCATGTCGATAAATTCCATGCCCTTAATTACTTTTCCAAATGCAGAATATTGTCTATCTAAATGAGGTGCCGAGTCGAAACAAATAAAAAACTGACTATTAGCACTATTAGGATCAGCTGATCTTGCTGCAGATAGAATTCCTCTTGTATGAGCTATATCTGAAAATTCAGCTTTCAAATCTGGTAGATCTGAACCTCCTGTTCCAGCACGAGATAGATTAAAACTTGAGTCATTAGTATTTCCAAATTTTACGTCTCCAGTCTGAGCCATAAAACCTTCGATTACTCTATGAAAAACAACTCCATCATATTTACCGCTATCAGCAAGTTCTTTGAATCTTTTAACATGATTTGGGGCTTTTTCTGGGTAAAGTTCTATTTGTACTTCTCCATAAGATAATTTTAAAATCATAATATTACTTGCCATAGTTTTTGTACTAATTAAACTAAAAAAAAAAATAAATAAATAAATAAATTTTTTCATTTAATCCTTTAACATTTTAGCAGCATATTTTGTAACAAATCTGTCAATATTTCCACCTAAACTAGCAATTTCTTTTACAAATTTTGAAGAAATAATTTGGTTTTCAACGTCAGACATCAAAAAGATAGTTTCGATTTGAGAGTTTAACTTCTTGTTCATTCCTGCAAGTTGAAATTCATATTCAAAGTCTGACACTGCTCTCAATCCTCTTACTATTACACTCGCTTTATATTTTTTACATAAATCAATAGTTAAATCGCTAAAAGATATTATTTTAATCTTTTTTTTATTTAAATTTAAATCTTTAAAGAGAGAATTATTTATAATTTCCATTCGTTCATCTATTGAAAAATGATAATTTTTATCTGAATTGTTTGTTGTAGCTACAATTAATTTATCAAAAATTTTTAAAGATTTTTTTATAACATCAATGTGGCCGTAAGTAATTGGATCAAATGTTCCAGGATATACTGCTATCTTCATAAATTATTTAATGTTGTCTTCTATTTTAATTACTGAAACGACCTTTTCTACACCTGACAGCTTTTTAATTTTAACACCTTGAGTATTTCTTCCTGCAATTCTTATTTCTTTTACTGCACATCGCATAATACTTCCTTTATCAGTTGATAATATAATTTCGTCTGCTTCACCAACGACTAAAGTTGAAGATATATTTCCATTCCTTGGAGAATTTATGATTCCTATAATTCCTTTTCCACCTCTATTAGTAACTCTATAGTCAAGGTAAGAAGATCTTTTCCCGTATCCATTCTCCGAAACTGATAAAATAAATTTATCTACACCATTTTTAATTTTTTTATCATTGTTTAATATTTTTGAGTTAATCTGAGTATTATCTAAAATTGATAAAGAAATAACTTTATCTTTATCTTTTAGATTAATGCCTTTTATTCCTTTAGACGATCTACCTTTAAATAATCTTAATTTTTTGGATTTAAATCTAATGCACTTTCCAAATTGAGTGCTGAGTAAAATATCTTGATCATCTTTACAAATTTTAACTCCAATAATTTTATCATCTTGATCTAATTTCATTGCGATTTTACCGCTATTGTTAATACTTACAAAATCTTCTAATGTATTTTTTCTAACATTTCCTTTGGCAGTAGCGAATATTACCATTAAATTTTTCCACTCAGACTCATCCTCCGGCAAAGGCATTATAGAACTTATGGAATGATGACTTTTTAGAGGCAGTATATTGAAAATTGATTTTCCTTTAGATGCTGCTGTTCCTTCAGGTATTTTATGAGCTTTAATCTTGTAAACTAAACCTTGCGTAGAAAAAAATAGAACAGGTGTATGTGTGTTAGCTGTAAAAATCTGAACAACAAAGTCCTCAGATCTAGTAGAAATCCCTGTTTTACCTTTTCCACCTCTTTTTTGCGCCTTCAAAGAGCTAAGCGGGCTTCTCTTAATATATCCTTGATTAGTAATACTTATTACCACTGACTCTTTTTGTATTGTTTCCTCAATATTATAATTTAAAACTGCATCGATAATTTTTGTTTTTCTTGGAGAAGAAAATTTGTCTTTAATTTTTTCTAATTCATTGATGATGAGTTTATAAAGTTCTTTTTTTGAATTAATTATTTTATTAAATTCTTTTATTAATGAAGCCAATTTTGAAATTTCAGACTCAATTTCACCAATACCATAAGCAGTTAATTTTTGAAGTCTTAATTCTAATATAGCATTAACTTGGTCAATAGATAACTGATAACTTGAAATATTTTTTTTATTTTCAATTGAGTTTATTAATTTAATACTTTTCTTAACTCTCCATTTTTTTGATAGTAAATTTTTTTTTGCAATATTCGTATCTTTGGAATTCTTTATTATTTTAATTACATCATCAATATTTTCCACTGCAGTTGCTAAACCAATAAGAATATGTGCACGAGCCTCAGCATTTTTTAAATCAAATTTTACTCTTTTAAGAACAGTATCCTCTCTAAATTTTAGAAATTCTGATATGAATTCTTTTAAATTTAATATTTTAGGTTTGTTATTGACTATTGCTAGAGTATTAAATCCAAAAGAGCTTTCAATATTAGTCAGTTTATATAATTGTCTTCTAACCGTTTCAGGTTCAAAACTTTTTCTTAATTCAATAACAACTCTAATACCCTCTCTATTAGACTCATCTCTTAAATCTCTTATACCTTCGATTTTTTTATCTCTAACAAGTTGAGCTATTCTTTCAATTAAGATTGATTTGTTTACTTGATAAGGAATAGATTTTATAATTAAAGTTTCTCTACCTCCCTTTTTTTCCTCTAATTCAATTTCTCCTCTTATTTTAAATGAACCTCTGCCTTTATTATATCCTTGTTTTATTATGTCTTTTCCAATTATTAAGCCTCCTGTTGGAAAATCTGGTCCAGGAACATGTTTCATTAATTGAGCAATTGTAATGTCTTTGTTATTTATATAAGCAATAGTTGCATCAATTATTTCTCCAAGGTTGTGTGGCGGTATACTCGTTGCCATACCAACTGCAATACCACCAGCTCCATTAACTAAGATATTAGGATATTGAGATGGCAAAACCTCAGGTTCTTTTTCAGTTTCATCATAGTTGCTTCGAAAATTTACAGTTTCTTTTTCTAAATCCTCTGTTAAAAATTGAGCGATTCTTCCTAACTTAGTTTCAGTATATCTCATTGCCGCAGGAGGGTCCCCGTCGATTGAACCAAAATTTCCTTGCCCTGAGATTAAAGGTAAACTCATTGAAAAATCTTGGACTAATCTTACTAATGCGTCATAAACAGATTGATCTCCATGAGGATGATATTTACCTATGACATCTCCGACAATTCTTGCAGATTTTCTAAAAGGTTTTGACCAATCATATCCACCTTTATACATTGCATAAATAATCCTACGATGTACTGGTTTTAAACCATCCCTAACATCAGGAAGAGCTCTGCTAACTATCACACTCATTGCGTATGATAGATAAGACGAGCTCATTTCATCTTGTACAAAAATAGGTTTAAAAGATTTATTATTAATTACTGTGTTTTTTTCCATGAAATTTAGAAGGGAATTTCATCATCTAAATCAGTGTTATCCTGATTTAGATTTTCATTTGGTAAAGAGCTTTTATTTTCAGATACTAAATTAGAATTATTACTATTATTTTTGCTATCCAACATCGTAAGATTGGAGTTATAACCTTGCAAAACTATCTCTGTAGAATATTTATCTTGTCCAGAATTTTCATCTTTCCATTTTCTTGTGCTCAATTGTCCTTCAACGTACACGTTAGCACCTTTTTTAACATACTGTTGAACTACATTAACTAGACCTTCATTAAAAATCACTACTCTATGCCACTCTGTTTTCTCTTTTCTCTCCCCACTAGATTTGTCTTTCCAGCTTTGACTAGTAGCAATACTAAATCTCGCTACACTTTTACCATTAACCATTTGCTTTATTTCTGGATCTGCGCCTAAACGACCTATTAATTGTACTTTATTTAAACTACCAGCCATAATATTTTGAGTAAAATTTGATTTTTTTATTATTTAAACACTTTTATTTATATCATATTTGATTAGTAAATATAAGGTGATAATTATTTAAAGGAAAAAAAATGTTGAAAAAAATCGTTGTAAAAGGCGCTAAAGAACACAACTTAAAAAATGTTTCTCTTGAAATTCCAAAAGAGAAATTAGTTGTAATCACTGGCCTATCTGGGTCTGGAAAATCATCTTTAGCTTTTGACACTATTTATGCTGAAGGCCAAAGAAGATATGTGGAGAGTCTCTCTTCTTATGCAAGACAATTTTTAGATAAAATGAAAAAACCCAATGTGGATTTCATCGAAGGCTTAAGTCCTGCAATTTCTATTGAACAAAAAAATACTTCAAAAAATCCAAGATCAACTGTCGCTACAGTTACTGAAATTTATGATTACATGAGAGTTTTATTTGCTAGAGTTGGTATTCCTTACTCTCCCTTTACCGGGAAACCGATAAAGTCCCAACCAATAAGTGAAATGGTAGATAAAATTCAGAAACTTCCCAAAAATAATACTATTTACCTTCTTGCACCAATAGTTAGAGGTAGAAAAGGAGAATATAAAAAAGAGATATTGAATTATAAAAAAAGAGGATTTACAAAAATTAAAGTTGATGGAAAATATCTCAATATCGATGAATTTCCCAATTTAAATAAAAAAATTAAACATGATATTTCAATAATAGTTGATAGAATTATACTTAATTCAAACTTGGGCAACAGATTAGCTGATAGCGTTGAGACCGCTGTAAATCTATCAGATGGTTTATTAATAGTAGAATACGAAAACGAAACTTTACCAAAAAAATTTAGAAAAAGAGAAGCAATTATGTTTTCATCAAAGTTTTCATGTCCTGAAAGTGGGTTTACTATCGAGGAGATTGAACCAAGATTATTTTCATTTAATTCTCCCTACGGTGCTTGTGAAGAATGTGAGGGAATTGGCCATAACTTAAATGTAGATCCAAATTTAGTTGTTTCAGATCATAAAAAAAGCCTCCAAGATGGAGTTATTGAACCTTGGTCAAAATCAACTTCTTTATACTATGCTCAAACATTAGCTTCTATAGCAAAGCATTATAAAATTTCACTATCTGATCCATGGAAGAAAATTCCAAAAAAAATACAAGACATAATACTTTACGGCTCAGATGAAGAAGAAATTAAATTCTCATACGATGATGGATACGAAGCTTATACTACTAAGAAAACTTTTGAAGGTGTTATAAATAATCTTGAAAGACGATACCTTGAAACAGATAGTGAATGGAAAAGAGAAGAAATTTCTCAATACCAAAGTGAGACAGATTGTGAAAAATGTAAAGGTATGAGGCTTAAAGAAGAGGCTTTATGTGTTAAAATAAATAACTTTAATATTAGTGAAGTAACAGAAAAATCGATAGATGAAGCACAAAAATGGTTTCAAAACTTAGAAACTGTCTTAAATGAAAAAGAAAAAAAAATAGCTCAACACATCTTAAAGGAAATTAATGAAAGATTAAATTTTCTTTTGAATGTAGGTTTAAATTATTTAACATTATCAAGAGAGTCTGGAACTTTATCTGGGGGTGAAGCTCAAAGAATTAGACTGGCATCTCAGATTGGTTCAGGATTAACTGGAGTGCTTTATGTTTTGGATGAACCTTCAATTGGATTACATCAAAGAGATAATAAAAAATTAATTACAGCTTTGAAAAAACTAAGAGATTTAGGAAATACCGTGATTGTTGTAGAACATGATATCGAAACTATGGAAAGTTCTGATCATATAATTGATATAGGACCAGAGGCAGGATTAAAAGGAGGAAAAATAGTTGCTGAGGGTGAAGTTAAAGAAATTACAAAAAATGAAAATAGTATAACTGGAAATTATTTATCCGGAAAAAAATTTATACCTATTCCAAAAAAAAGAAGATCAGCTAAAAATGGAAGGTTCATTGAAATAAGTGGAGCAAGTGGAAATAATTTAAAAAAAGTAAATTTGAAAATTCCTGTCGGAACATTTACTTGTGTTACTGGAGTTTCTGGAAGCGGAAAATCAACTTTAATACTTCATACTTTGTATAATGCATTTAATTTAATATTAAATAAAAATAAAAGTCGTAAAGTCCCTAAAGCTTTTACTGGATTTAAAGGAACAGAATTAATTGATAAAATAATTGATATTGATCAATCGCCAATAGGAAGAACTCCGAGATCAAACCCAGCGACATATACTGGAGCATTTGGTCCAATCAGAGAGTGGTTTGCTGGACTTCCAGAGTCAAAAGCAAGAGGTTATAAGGTGGGTAGATATTCTTTTAATGTAAAAGGCGGAAGATGTGAGACTTGCGAAGGAGATGGTGTTTTAACTTACGAAATGCATTTTCTCCCAGACGTTTTTATACCTTGCGATACATGTAAGGGAGCTAGATACAATAGAGAAACTTTGGAAATAAGGTTTAAAAATAGGAATATTGCTGATGTTTTGGATATGACAGTAGATGAAGGATGTGAATTTTTTGAAAATATTCAAAGTATAAAGTCTAAATTAATTACACTTAAACATGTAGGACTTGGATATATGAAAATTGGTCAACAAGCAACAACCCTATCTGGGGGTGAAGCTCAAAGAATAAAATTAGCAAAAGAATTATCTAAAAGACCTACAGGCAGAACTCTTTACATATTAGATGAACCAACGACTGGATTACACTCACATGATATTAAAAAGTTATTAGAAATTTTACAAGCTTTCGCTAATACTGGTAACACTGTAGTAGTAATAGAACATAACTTAGATGTGATTAAAACAGCGGATCATATTATTGACATGGGCCCCGAAGGAGGAATAAATGGTGGCAAAATAATAGCAGAAGGAACCCCTGAAAAAGTAGCAACGTTTAAACAGAGTTATACTGGTAAATTTATAAGAGATATCATTGGCAATAGTTCTATGAAAAAAACTGCCTAAAAGTCTTATTTATGCTATAATGGAATCATGACAAATATCTTACAATCTCTCTCAAAAACAGTTCATTTATCATTAGGTATTGCTATCCTATTATTGGCTGCACTGCACTTCTTAGGAGACGGTTTTGCTTTTGATAGATATTTTTTTAGTTGGTTATTTAGATATTTACATGTGTTAACAGGAATAATGTGGATAGGATTATTGTGGTATTTTAATTTTGTTCAAATTCCATCAATGCCAAATATTCCAGATGAACAAAAACCTGCGATAGGTAAAATTATTGCGCCAAAAGCGCTATTTTGGTTTAGATGGGCCGCGTTAGGAACAATTATTACAGGTTTGATAGTTTCTTACCTCCAGGGATATGTTCACCAAGCAATGACATTAGGAATAAGTGGCGGAGATCCAAAGAGTACCGCTATTGGCATAGGAATGTGGTTGGGAATTATAATGGCCTATAACGTTTGGTTTGTTATTTGGCCAAATCAAAAAAAAGCTTTAGGTTTGATTGAGTGCTCTCCAGAGGAAAAATCTAAATCTGCAAAAACAGCAATGATATTTTCAAGAACGAATACTCTCCTTTCGTTTCCAATGTTGCTATCAATGGTGGCAGCTCAAAATCTTTATTAATTAAGGTTCAATTTTCTTTTCTTCTTTTTCTAAAGTCTTGTAACTTACTCTAAAAAATTTCAATATTGGTGAAGCAACAAATATAGACGAATAGGTTCCAATAATAACACCTAGAATCATGGCAAAAGAAAAACCTCTTAATATTTCCCCACCTAATAGATAAATTGAAAATAATGCTAATAAAGTGGTTACAGATGTTATTACAGTCCTAGCAAGAGTTTCGTTAATAGATAGGTTCGCTACATCACTAATACTTATCTTTGTATATTTAAATAAATTTTCTCTAATTCGATCATAAATAACGACTGTATCATTCATTGAATACCCGACTATTGTTAATACAGCTGCAATAATAGATAAATTAATTTCTAAAGATAATATTGAAAAAATACCTAAAGTAATGATGACATCATGGAATAACGCAACAATAGAGCCAACACTAAATTGCCATTCAAACCTTACCCAAATATAAAAGAGCATAGCGGCTAGAGCCAAAGAAATAGCTATAACTGATGACTCTAGCAATTCTGAGCTTACTTTGGGACCAACATTTTCTACTCTTCTAAATTCAATGCCCGCACTGAGATTATCTGATAATGTTTTTTTAATTTCCGGAATTAAATTACTATTATTTGCATTTTTTTGCTCAACTTTAATTAAATAATCACCATCTTTTCCAAATTTTTTTACATTAATGTCACCCAAATTCATTGATTTTAATGAGTCTCTTATAGAGGATGCTTTTACAGTTATATCGGTTCTTAATTCTATCAAAGTTCCGCCTTTAAAATCAATTCCATAATTTAAGCCTTTAAAAATTATAAAAAATATACTTAAAATGAAAAATATAATCGAAATAAAATTTGCTTTTTTAAATTTTGATACAAAATTAATATTCTTAATCATTAAATTTTTAAGTCTCTATTATTGTTTCTTAAAACTATCATCGAAGTTAGATGTCTCGCTAAAAAGTAGGCAGTAAAAAGCGTGGTAATAATTCCTATTCCTAAAGTAATAGCAAAACCTTTTACAGGTCCAGATCCAAAAGCAAACAATATGATAGCTGCAATTAATGTTGTTATATTTGCATCTAATACTGTAATTTTCGCCTTAGAATAACCTGAGTCAAAAGCGTGAATAATTGATTTTTCTGTTTTTAATTCCTCTCTTATTCTTTCAAATATTAAAACATTTGCATCTACAGCCATTCCTACCGTTAAAATAATACCTGCTATTCCAGGTAAAGTTAATGTAGCTTCTAAAATAGTTAATATTCCAACTAACATTAATAAATTTGCAATTAAGGCTGTGTTAGCGACTAATCCAAATATTTTATATTTAAAAAACATAAAAATGATTACTAAAACAAATCCTACAATTAAAGATATTATACCTGATCTAATCGAATCCTCCCCTAAATCAGGGCCTACTGTTCTTTCTTCAACAACATCTAGAGGAGTAGGTAAAGCTCCAGATCTAAGTAATAAAGATAAATCTGTAGCCTCTTGGAAAGTAAAATTTCCTGATATCATCCCTTTACCAGAGGTAATTGGTTCATTGATATTAGGTGCGCTTATTATTTTACCGTCTAAAACTATTGCTAACCTTTTACCCACGTTATCAGTAGTGGCCCTTCCAAACTTTTGCGAACCAAGTCTATCTAAAGTGAATGAGACTGTAGGCTCATTTTTTTGATTTTGGATACTTGGTTGCGCATCGATTAAATTTTCGCCACTCATTACTATTCTTTTACTAACTTTTAGAGTTTCTCCTAACTCAGACATCAAATCCTCTGTACCAAAATCTGAATTATCACTTACTAATCTAAAGTTTAATTGAGCTGTTTTACCGAGTAATTTTTTAATTCTTTCTGGATCTTTTAAACCCGGTAGTTCTACCAAAATTCTTTTATCTCCTCTTTGTAAAATAGTTGGCTCTTTTGTACCTACATCATCTATTCTCCTTCTTACTATCTCAATAGATTGTTTTAAAGCAGAATTATTAATTGTAAGTAACCCGAATTTTGAGAATAAAATTTCTATATTATTATTACCTGATAATTTATAGTCTAATTCAAAAGATCTATAATTGTCAATATAGGGGTTTACTAAGTTTTCTTTTTTTGAAAAAAAAAGTAATTTAAATTTTTCTACATCTTCGATAATAAAAGTCAAAGATTTGTCTCTTATTTTAAAATTTTCGTATTTTAAATTATTATCTTTAAGAAGTTTTTTAATTGGAATTACCTTTGATTGTATTTTTTCCTCTACGAGAGAGTCAGAGTTTATTTCTAATAAAAGATACGATCCGCCTTGAAGGTCTAGTCCTAGATTTACTTTTTTATCAATAACTATATTATCTTTGTTTTGTAAATTTAGAATGGAAAATATTGCTATAAAAAAGAAAATTAAATAAATTAATATAATATTTATTTTGGAAAAATTTAACACGAAAAAGAATTATTTTTTTACTTCTTCTTTTTTAAGCAAACTCGTAATTGTTGATCTAATGATTTGGACTTTCGTGCCCTCGCCTATAGTTACCTCAATTCGATCGTCTTCCATTACGCGATCAACAACACCTATTATTCCTCCAGATGTTATAACCTCATCTCCTCTTTTTAAGGATTCGACCATTGCCTTATGATCTTTTACCCTTTTTTGCTGTGGTCTAATTAAAAAAAAGTAAAAAATTACAAAAATTAATATTAGAGGTATAAATTGTGCAATTCCTTGTCCGCTCATGAAGAGACAATTATAATAAATGTATTAGATAAACAAGTTAAATTTTATCAAATATTATCTAAATTATTCATATATTTTTTTAGTACTTTTGGAATTGTAACTGTTCCATCTTGATTTTGATTATTCTCTAATAAAGCTATCATCAGTCTTCCAACTGCCAAGCCAGAACCATTTAAAGTGCCAACAAACTCATTTCCATTTTCAGCTTTATATTTTGCGCCCATTCTTCTTGCTTGAAATAATCCACACGAAGAACAGCTAGATATTTCTCTGTATTTTTTTTCTGATGGTATCCAAACTTCTAAATCATAAGTTTTTTCTGCACTAAATCCCATATCGCCTGTTGATAACAAAACAGTTTGATAAGGAATATCCAATTTTTCTAATATTTTTTGCGCACAATTCAGCATTCGATCAAGCTCAGCAGCGCAATTTTTTGGCTCTACAATACTAACAAGTTCAACTTTGTAAAATTGATGTTGTCTAATCATACCTTTGGTATCTTTTCCGTAACTGCCAGCTTCCTTTCTAAAACATGGAGTTGAAGCAACAAATCTTTTTGGTAATTGATCTTTGTTAATTACAGATTTCCTTACTAAATTTGTTAAAACTACTTCAGCTGTAGGTATTAAAAATTTTCTTTGTTCTGAATTATCAAATTTTATTTCAAATTGATCTTCCTCAAATTTAGGTAGTTGTCCAGTACCGAACATCACATCCTCATTAACTATTAAAGGTGGAGAAATCTCAACATAACTAAATTCATTAGTGTGAACGTCTAACATAAAATTAATTAAAGCTCTTTCTAATAATGCGATTTTATCCTTTAAAACTACAAATCTTGATCCTGATAGCTTTATTGAGATTTCAAAATCAATATCTTTATTTTTGGAACCTAATTCAGTATGAGATTTCGGTTGAAAAGAAAATTCTTTTATATTTCCGACTTTATTTATAATTTCATTTGATTTATCATCTTTGCCAACTGGTACATCATCCAAAGCTAAGTTTGGTAAAAAATTTAAAATTTTATTAAGTTTGTTTTGAGTTTCGGATTGATCTTTTGAAATTTTTGAAATTTTTTCTGAAATAATTTTAGATTTTTCAAAATTTGATTTGTCTTTCGACTTAGATAAAATTTTTCTATCTTGTTCGAGTTTTTCTTTTTCAGTAATTAGTTTTCTATTGAGACTATCTAATTTTTCAAAGTTACCACTATCAAAATTTACATTTCTATCTAAAAATTTTTTTTTAAAAATATCTAAATTTTTTCTTAAGTTCTTGATGTCATGCATTTTCTAAATCTTCTTTCTCTTTTTTTTTCTCAGTAAATCTCACAGTAAATATAGATAACTCATAAAGTAATAACAGAGGTATTGCGAGTCCTACTTGTGTAATTGGATCTGGAGGAGTTAAAATAGCTGCTATAGCAAAGATAATTACAATTACATATCTTCTTCTAGTTTTTAAATAATTTGAATTTACGACACCTATTCTTGCTAATAAATTCAATAGTATTGGTAGTTGAAAACTAATACCAAAAGCAAATATTAATCTCATAATTAAAGAAAGATACTCATTAACTTTTGCTTCAAGTTGTATTGGTAAACTTGTGTTCGAACCTAATGACTCGAATGATAAAAAAAACTTTATAGCTAAAGGCATTACTAAATAATAAACAAGTAACCCTCCTAATAGAAAAAGTATTGGTGTAGATACTAAGTAAGGCAATATTGCTTTTTTTTCGTTTTTGTACAGACCAGGTGCAACAAATTTATAAATTTGAATTAATAGAACCGGACTTCCTAAAAATATTGCTGAAAAAAAAGCTACTTTTATATATGTGATAAATGTTTCATGAAGTGCTGTAAAAATTAAACGTCTAGTGATTTGATCATCTTTTACTGCATTGGCATAGGGTTCTACCAAAAAATTATAAATATGATCTGCATAGATATAGGATATTACAAATACTATAAAAATAAATATAAGTGAGTTTAAAAGTCTGGAGCGTAACTCAACAAAATGGCTTGTAAATGAATTGGTATCAGCCATTTTTTTTAATATCTTTTTTTTTCTCAGAATTTTCAGACATTATATCTTTTTCAACATCAATTTCTTTAGTTGCTGAGGACACTTCCTTTTGAAAATTACTTAAAGTATTTTTAAACTTGCCTACGTATATTCCGATTTTTTTTAAAGCTATTGGAAACTCTTTAGGGCCTAAAACTAATATTGCAATTATTACTACTGATAAAATCTCTAACCATCCAATTTGAGGCATTTTGATTATTTATTTTCAGTGTCAGAATTGTCTGACTTAGAATTGTCATCTTGATTATTTGCAGAAGTATCATCAGACATACCTTTTTTAAAACTTTTAATGCCTTTGGCTACATCTCCCATTAAACTTGAGATTTTACCTCTACCAAAAAGTAAAACAACAAGGACGACCACTATTGCTATTTGCCAGAAACTAATTCCCATAATTAATAGATATATACAATAAAAAGACTTAAATAAATATATTTATTTGTCCTCTTCAGGAGCCTTTTTTATAGCTTCGTCTATTTCTTGATAAATATTCTGTTTTTCAGTTAATGATTGTTCTTTAAAGAATTTG
This sequence comes from uncultured Pelagibacteraceae bacterium, assembly GCA_902632445.1. GTDB lineage: Bacteria > Pseudomonadota > Alphaproteobacteria > Pelagibacterales > Pelagibacteraceae > Pelagilacustribacter. The sequence continues at coordinate 108,333 of CACPCL010000001.1, forward strand.
CCTGTGCCAAAAATTGATTTGTCAATACTTGAAGTATCTATGAGTCCAGCTGAGCCTAATTCATCTACAGTTGGTAAATCAGATAATTTTTGAATGTTGAAATGATTTAAAAAATTTTCAGTAGTTGCATACTGAATAGGTTTTCCTGGTATCTCTTTACGACCAGCAGGTCTAACCCAATCTAATTGAAGTAAAATTTCTAAAGTATTCGAAGCAAAAGATACTCCTCTAATTTCCTCAATTTCAGATCTAGTAACAGGTTGGTGGTATACTATAATAGCTAATGTTTCTATAGTAGCTTTAGATAATTTTTTGTGAGTAGATTTTTGTAAAGCCATTAATTTAGATAAATCATCAGCTGTTCTAAAAGACCACTTATTTTTGATACAAACTAAATTAATTCCCCTTTTTTTATATATACTTTGTAAATTTAATAGTATTTTTTTAATGTTAGATGTCGTTTGAATTCTTTTTTCAATTGTTTCTATATCCAAAGGTTCAGAGGCTGCAAAAAGTATAGCTTCGATTTGCCTTTCAATTTTAGATGGTGAGGTTGGGAAATCTATTATATTATTTTTTTTTTTATTTTTCATTTCAGGATTTTTTAATCATTATCTTATCAAATATCTTTTTTTGCGAAACAGAAATAACACCTTCTTTTGCCAACTCAAGGCTAGCAGCAAATATACCAGATATCCCTGTCCTTTTCATTTTATTTTCTGAATAAAATTTTGGTATCAATTCCATAATATGTTTCCATTCAACTATTTTATCTAAATTTTTTCTTATTTGTTTAATACCTTCCTCTGTGGTTAAAACTGGAAGCTTAGGTATACTTATATTTTGAAAAGTTTTTTGCATTTGTATATAGGAGTATGTCTTAAGAAGTTCGTATAACGAAACGTCATAAACGGGTGTGTTTATAGATCTAATTCCGCCTTTCATTCCTCTAGTAAAAATATGAATTCCTAATCTTTTTTTTTGTAGCATTTGATCAGACAAAATTCGAATTAACTCTAATTTTTTTAATTGTAACTTAAGTTTTTCAGCAACCTCGGTTGCCTTAAAGTCATCATCCACTTCATCAGGTAGTAACAATTTAGATTTCAAGTATGCTAGCCAAGTCGCCATAAGTAAAAATTCTGATGCTGTTTCTAAGTTTAAGTCTTCTTGTTCTTTAATAAAATTTAAAAATTGATCTGCTAGTTTGGTAATAGAAATTTCAGCTAAATCTACTTTCTGAGTTTTTGCTAGATCAAGAAGGACTTCTAGTGGGCCATTGTAGTTAGGAATATCGATAGAAATTTGATTATGATTTTTTGATTCCATAGTTAACTAATTTTAACCTAAAAATTTATAAAATTCTGATGTTTTTTTAGATGTAAATTTGTCAATATAAGGTACTGATTTGATCAATTTAAAGTTGTCATTTATATTACCCGCACAGTATAAGACAAGATTACAGCCGGCGTTGAGCGATTTCTTAGCATTAGTAATCAAATCATATCTTAAAGCTTTCATTGAAATATCATCAGACATTATAATGCCTTTAAATCTTATCTTTTTTCTAATCACTTTATCAATAATTTTTTTAGAAAATGTAGCTACATTCTCATTGTCAATTTTTTGATAAAGAATATGAGCTGTCATAGCAAATTTAGCCTTAGAATATTTAAAAGGAAAATAATCAACATCATTTAATTTTTTTTTACTAAATTTGACTTTTGGCATAATTTTATGGCTATCTGAATAAGCACAACCGTGTCCAGGAATATGTTTTATAACACCGGCAATTTTATTCGAATGTAGATATTTTATTGTTAAATCACCTAATGTCTTAATTATCCTCTTGTCATTTGAAAAACTCCTTTTTCCAATAACTTTGCTTGTATTAATTCTTAAAACATCAAGCACAGGAATTGTATTTATATTTATTCCAAGAATTTTTAAATTTTTAATTAATGATTCGATATAATGTTTGTAAATTTTGATACAAAAAATTTTATCTTTTTTATATAAATTTCCAAAAAAATTAGCTGAAATATTATGATTTATAATGTTTTTTAATCTAGAAACATTTTTTCCTTCTTCATCAATAATAATTGGAAATCTATTGTTTTTTGTAAGTTTTTTAATTTTTGATATTAAATTTTTAACTTGGTTGAATGACTGTAAATTTCTTTTAAACAAAATGATACCCCATGGCTTTTCTCTCGATAAGAGAATTTTTTCCATTTTTGATAATTTTGTTCCTTTAATACTTACTATTAATGCTTTGCATTTCATTTACTTTTCAGCAGTTCCCAAAAACTTCTTTTTTTATTTTCATTTATTTCATGTTCAAAAGAGTCATTAAATTCTATTACATTATTTGTATCATTAGATAAGACAGGCAAATCAACAATTTTTTGTTTAAGTATCTCGTCCATATTAGTTCGATTAGTTTTTTTTATTACTATATTTTTATCAGACAAGTAATATTTAAAAATACTTAAAATAAAGATGATAATTAATATGAACATTAATATATTAGATATTTTGTTCATTACATCTTGTTAGGAAGTGATACGCCTAAAATATTCATCCCATTTTTTATCACAATAGCAATTAGATATATAATTGATAAAGAATCATTCTTTTTAGCTTTACCATTTTCAATAAATCTATATTGACTATCCTCATTACCTTTGCTCCAATATGAATGAAATAAAGTTGAAAGTTCATACAGATAAAAAGGTATTTTATGTGGCTCAAATTTATTAGAGGCAGACTCTATTACTTTCGGCCATTCAAATATTTTTCTTAAAATTTTTTCTTCATATTTATTTGGGGAAAATGAGTTTAAACTTAAAACTATTTTATCATCTAAACTCATATTTAATGTTCTTATAATTGAATTTATCCTAGCAAAAGCATATTGAACATAATAAACTGGATTATCTTTTGTTTTTTCTTTTACTTTATCAAAATCAAAGTCAAGTTCTACATCATTACTTCTGTTCAACATCATAAATCTAATAAAATCTTTATCTACTTCATTGAGTAAATCTTGGACAGAAATAAAATCACCTGCTCTTTTCGACATTTTGAATGGTTTGCCATTTTTATAAAGTTTTACAAGCTGACACACTTTACAAATTAATTTTACTTTCTTGTCAGAAATAGCAGATACGGCAGCTGAAATTCTTTTTATGTAACCAGTATGATCAGCTCCCAAAACATTGATTAAATTCTTAAATTTTCTATTTATCTTATCTGAATGATAAGCAACATCATTTGCAAAATATGTCCAGCTTCCATCATTTTTTTGTAATGCACGATCTGTATCGTCTCCGAATAAAGTTGATTTAAAAATCAATCTTTTGATTTTTTTCCAATTTTTTGCTGGTTCCCCTTTGGGAGGTTCAAGAAATCCCTCTTCTACAACATTTTTTATTTGAAGCTGTTTAACTGTTTTATTAACTAAGTCTTTTGAAACTATTTCACTTTCTGAAAAAAATTTGTCATGAATTATACCAAGTTGTTTCAAATCACTTTTAATTAATTGCATTGAATTTTCTAAAGAGAGTATTTTTAATTCGTGAAATGACTTTTCAAAATTATCGGTTTGGATATCTTTATTTTTCTTTAAAATATTTTGTGCAATATCTTTTATATAATTTCCAGGGTATAATCCTTCCTTAGAAATAAATTTTTCTTTAAATTTAATTTCTCTAATCCTTAAAAAAACAGACTCTACAAAATTTCTTATTTGATTACCGTAGTCATTAATATAATACTCTTTAACAACTTTATTACCATTAAACATAAGTAGGTTTGATAAAACATCTCCAAATATTGCTCCTCTACAGTGTCCAACATGCATTGGTCCTGTAGGATTTGCTGAAACAAATTCTATGTTAAAAATTCCATCTGATTTTTTTGAACCATAAGACTCTTTATCTTTTAATATATTATTGATATTTGAAACCATTCCCTCTTTTGATAATTTTATGTTTAAAAATCCAGGTCCAGCAACTTCAATTTTTTCAAAATGATTAATTTCTTTTAAGAGTAATTCTTTAATTTTATTTGATAAATCAATTGGATTAATTTTGTTTGCTTTTGATAAAATTAAAGAAACATTAGTAGAAAGATCATAATTAAAGTGTTCAGGAGGAACTTCTAAATTTATATCTTTTAGATTGTCAAGATTTTTTAATTGCAAGATATCTTTGTTATCTTTTATTAGTTTGTAAATTTTTAATAAATAGTTCTCAAAAATATTCATTTAATTTTTTTGTAGAGATTTATTGCATATCTATCAGTCATACCAGCAATAAAATCACATATCGACCTTGCGATATTAGTTTTATCATACTTACTAACATTTATGTATCTCTTTGGATTTTTTTTTATTGATAAATATAATTTATTTATAATTTTTTTTCCGAAAATTGTATTTTTTTTCACATTTTTGTGAAAATACATTTTTTTTCTAAGAAATATTTTAATTTTTTTATCAAATTTTTTCATTTTTTTTGAAAACGTAACAATTGGATATTTTGATTTATACACATCATTTAATTTTTTTAATTTATATTTTTTTATATTTCTTTGAGTAGTAATTATAATATCTTTAACCATTTCATTTATTATTTCTCTTACAATTTGCCTTATTACTAAATCGATAGAATAGGTGCTTATTTTTTTTTTATGTTTAAAAATTATATTTTTTAAAACTGGGATATTTTCTAGGTCCTTCAAACTAAACAAATTTGACTTTAAACCATCTTCTAGATCATGGCTGTTATATGCAATATCATCCGAGATAGATGCAATTTGTGCCTCTAAGGATGGGCTTTGTGAGAATTTGATTTTATTTTTAAAAAGATTTTTTCCTAAAATTTTATTATATTTATTAAGATTTTTTATTGGACCGTTATGTTTTAATAAACCATCTAATGTTTCGAAAGTAAGATTAAGTCCTTTAAAATTATAATATCTATTTTCCAAAAACAAAATAATTCTTATAGTTTGAATATTGTGATCAAAACCTCCAAAGTTAATCATACATTTATGTAAAGCTTCTTCTCCAGCATGCCCAAAAGGAGTATGACCTAAATCATGAGCTAAGCTTAATGTCTCACACAAATCCTCATTTAAATTAAAAAATTTTGACAAAGTTCTTGCTATTTGTGCTACCTCTAAGGAATGAGTTATTCTAGTTCTAAAATGATCTCCGGAAGTATTTACAAATACTTGGGTTTTATGTTTAAGTCTCCTAAAGGCAGTTGAATGAATAATTCTATCTCTATCTCTCTGAAAATCAGATCTTAGAGGAGTTTTTTTTTCTTTAAAGAGCCTCCCTTTTGAAATTAAAGGTGTAGCTAAATTTGATAATGTTTGAATTGAATTTTTTTGCATGCTTACTATATAGATTATATACTAGATAATTATGGAAAAAAAATTAGAATTTACTGCAAGAGCTAAGAGTGAAATAGAAAAAATCACCAAAAGTGAAGATAAAAAATATTTTAGAATTTCAGTTCAAGGTGGTGGATGTTCAGGTTTTAAATATAATTTTAGCTTTGATGATAAGTTAGAAAAAGATGACGTTTTATTTGATCTTACTGTTATTGATAAAATTTCTCTAGATATAATTGCTGGATCAACAGTTGATTTTAAGAAAGAGATGATTGGTGAGTCTTTCGTAATTAATAATCCAAAAGCCTCGGCCTCATGCGGTTGTGGTTTATCATTTTCAGTTTAATGAAAATAATCTCTTGGAATGTAAATTCAGTGAGAGCGAGAATCACTAATATTTTGAATTATATAAAACAATCAAAACCAGACATTTTGCTGATTCAAGAAATTAAAACACAAGAAGAAAACTTTCCTTATGAAGAATTTGAAAAAATTGGATATCAGTCACATGTATTTGGACAAAAAAGCTATAATGGAGTCGCAATAATTTCTAAAATCGAAGTCAAAAATATAAAAAAAAATTTTATTAATGATGAGTTAAAACAGTCTAGAGTTATTACAGGTGAAGTCCAAATAAAAAAAAGTAATATAAAATTAATTAATGTATATGTTCCAAATGGAAACCCAGTTGAAAGCGAAAAATACAATTATAAAAAAAAATGGCTTAATAAGTTTGTTTTAAACATTAAAAAAGAATTTGAAAAATACTCCAACTTAATAATTGCAGGGGATTTTAATATAATTCCTGAAGAAAAAGATGTTTATAATTTTAAAAGATACGAAAATGATGCTCTTGGTAAATTAGAAATAAGAAAGAAGTTTCGTGAGCTATTAAACTTAGGTTTTAAAGATGTCTATAGATTAAAATTTAAAGAAAAACAAGAATATACTTTTTGGGACTATTTTGCTGGCTCATGGCAAAAAAATTATGGAATGAGAATTGATCATTTTCTTTTATCAAATAATTTATTAGATAGGATTGTATCTATAAACATAAACAAAATTCCTAGATCAAAGACTAAGCCTTCAGATCATACGCCAATTGAATTAGAGATTATTTAACTCTTCCATAAATATCTTCATATCTAACAATATCAGTTTCTTTCAAAATGGAGCCTAACTGGACTTCCATTATTTTAACAAATTTTTTATTAGGGTTTTGAATTCTGTGAATTGCTCCTTTTGGAATGAAAATTGACTCATTTGGTTTTTTTATAAAGAATTTATTATTTAAAGTAATCTTTGGAGCTCCTTTAGTAATAACCCAATGCTCAGATCTGTGAAAGTGTTTTTGTAAACTTAATACGCCTTTTGGCTTGACGTTAATCTCTTTCACCAAAAAATTATTTCCATTATAAAGATTTGTATAGCTCCCCCAAGGTCTATAGAAGACATTTTTTTTCTTAAAATATTTAATTTTATTTTTTTTATACATTAGAAGAATTTCTTTCCAACTTCCTAAATCCGACCATTCAATATTTAATTTTATTGCATTAATTTTTTTAATTTTTTCTAAAATAGCGTAATCAAATGACTTTGATGGATTTTTAATAAAAGTTTTTTTATTAAGATAATATATATTATTTTTATATTTACTTTTTTTTACAGATAGTAGAGAGTAATTATAAATTTTTTTTTGGTAGTATTTAAAATTATAAATTAATGAGTCTTTTCTCAAAAAAAACATGCCAGAATTCCAATATCCCCCTTTTTTTATTATTGATTTTGCTTTAACTAAGTTTGGTTTTTCAATAAAACTGGAAACTTGATTTAAGTTATTAATTTTCTTTGAGATAAAATATCCATATTGATCAGAAACTGATTTAGGCTTAATGCCAAAAATAAAAATATTTCTACTATTCAAAAATTTTTTATATTTTTTAATTTCATAATTAAATTTACCATTATTTTCAATTAAATGATCAGATGATAAGAAAACTAATGGTTGTTTGTCTGGAATATCTTTTAATAGTGCAGAAGTTAAAATCGCTGGCGCAGTATTTTTTTTTGCAGGTTCTAAAATAATTTTGAATTTTTTAATTTTTTTTTTTTGTAAGATTTTCTTTATATCTTTTAGATACTTTAAGTTTGTGCTGATAATTGGGTAATCAAATAAAGGATTTTTAATTCTTTCTAGAGTTTTGCTGAATAATGTCCATCCACCAAAATCAATGAACTGTTTGGCTTGATGTATTTTAGTATCAGTCCACAGTCTGGTTCCAGCACCTCCGCATAAAATAACTGGTCTTATTTTCATTAAATTTTTGAATAATCTTTTACTTCTTTTTTCTTACCAGGGTGCGTTGGCGCTCCTAAATAAGCTGGCCCTACAGTTTGAGCATACTTCCATAAAGTTCCCGAACCAAATTGCGATTTCTTTGCTTTCCATTTCTTTCTTCTAGCAATAAGTTGGGATTTGGAAAGTCTAACATTTATAGTTCCCCTTTTAGCATCAATATCTATTTTATCTCCATTTTTTAGTAAGGCAATTGGGCCGCCTAGTGCTGCTTCAGGTCCAACGTGACCTACACAAAAACCTCTAGTTGCTCCTGAAAACCTTCCGTCTGTTATTAAAGCAACTTTTTCACCTTTTCCTTGGCCATAAATTGCGCCAGTTGTAGATAACATCTCTCGCATACCAGGTCCGCCTCTCGGTCCTTCGTATCTAATTATAATTACATCACCATCTTTATACTTTTTCGTTTGAACAGCTTTCATTGCGTCCTCTTCATTATCAAAACATCTTGCTTTTCCGGAAAATTGTAATTTTTTTAAACCAGCTATTTTTACAATTGCACCTTCAGGTGCCAAATTTCCTTTTAATCCAACCACGCCTCCATCTGGTGATAAAGGTTTATTGTATTCTCTTAAAACTTTTTGATTAGTATTAAATTTAATATTCTTCAAATTTTCTTTCATTGTTTTACCGGTAACAGTTAAACAATCTCCATGAATGTAACCTCCATCAAATAATGTTTTTAATAGCATTGGGACACCACCTGCTTCCCACATATCTTTAGCAACGTATTTACCACCGGGTTTTAAATCTGCAAGATAAGGTGTTTTTTTAAATATTTTTGCTACATCCATTAAATCAAATTTTACTCCTATCTCATTGGCCATTGCTGGTAAATGTAGAGCTGCATTAGTTGAACCTCCTGTTGCAGCAACTATTGTTGCTGCGTTTTCTAGAGATTTTTTTGTTACTATTTCTCGTGGTTTTAATTTTTTTTCTAATAAACTCATTACTGCTTGACCGCTTTCAAAAGCATATTTATCTCTTTCCTCGTAAGGGGCTGGAGTTCCTGCTGAATAAGGTAAAGCTAATCCTATTGCTTCTGATACACACGCCATTGTGTTAGCTGTAAATTGACCTCCACATGCGCCTGCACTTGGGCAAGCAACTAATTCCAATTCTTTTAATTCCTCAGAGGACATTTTGCCTGATGAATGTTTTCCGACAGCTTCAAAAACATCTACAACAGTTACATCTTTGCCTTTGTATTTACCTGGTAATATAGAGCCACCATAAATAAATACACTCGGGACATTAAGCCTTAACATAGACATCATCAAACCTGGTAAAGATTTATCACATCCGGCAATTCCAACTAGAGCATCATAACAATGCCCTCTTACAGTCAGCTCAGCTGAGTCAGCTATTACTTCTCTAGATATCAGGGATGACTTCATTCCCTCATGTCCCATAGCAATACCGTCGGTAACAGTAATTGTACAAAATTCTCTAGGCGTGCCTCCTGACTGTTTTACTCCTTTTTTCACAGATTGAGCCTGTCTCATTAATGCTGTGTTACAAGGAGCTGCTTCATTCCAAGTTGATACAACTCCAACAAATGGTTTTGCTACATCTTGCTCCGTTTCACCCATAGCATAATAAAAGGATCTGTGTGGAGCTCTGTCTGGTCCTAAAGAGGTATGACGGCTTGGTAATTTTTTTTTATCAATTTTAGACATTTAAATAATACTTGATACAATACTTCTTAATTTTTCATCTTCAATAGTTAATTCTTTAAATAGATTTTTATCATTTTGTACAATTTCTTTAGGTGCATTTGTCACATAAGCCTTATTTTTGAGCTTAATATTCAATGCTGAAATCTGCTTATTTATTGCATCTATTTTTTGTAAAATTCTCTCTTTTTGGGAAGCTAAATTTATATCTTCATTGAAGTTGAGAGAGAGTTTTTCTTTTAGAACTAAAATATCTAAGGAGTTTCTATTTTTTGATTTAGTTTTAAGAATGCTGTTTACTCTTCCCACATGTTTTATTAAATTTAAATTTTTATCAACCAATTTCTTCAATTTTCCTGAATTTTCGTAAAAAAATATATTACAATTTAATTTAGGCGTAATTTTTAACTCTGCTTTAGTAGATCTAATTGCAGAAATTACTTCGATCAAATCATTGATTTCATTTTGTTTTTTTGAGAATTTGTTAATTTTTTTATACTCTGGCCAACTAGATGAAATTAAGTAGTTCTTAAAAACTTTTTTATAACCATTAATAGACCATAAATTCTCTGTAAAAAATGGGATAAATGGATGAAGAATTTTCAAAATGTTTGCCATCATAAAAGTAGAAAAAGCTTTTGCTTCTTTAACCTGCCCTTTATTTTTAGAATTAAAAATAGGTTTTAAAAACTCTAAGTACCAATCGCAGTAAGAGTGCCAAACAAATTGATAAATATACTTTGCAGCCTCATCAAATCTAAAATTTTCAATACTTTTAGTAACTAATCTTTGTGTTTTTACGTATTCACTATATATCCAATGATTAATTGAGAGTTGAATTGAATTTAAATTTATTTTTTTATTTAATTTGCATTTATTTAGTTTTAAGAAATTATTAGCACTCCAAATTTTTGTTATGAAGTTTCTATTTCCTGTCACTCTAGCTTTTGATAGTTTTACATCTCTTCCTGGAGATGCCATTGATATCAAGGTAAATCTTAAACTGTCAGCTCCGTATTCATTAATTAATTCTAAAGGGTCAATTACATTTCCTTTTGACTTTGACATTTTTTGACCCCTTTCATCTCTTACAAGTGCATGAACATACACTTTGCGAAAAGGTGTAAGTTTATTGAAATAATTTCCCATCATTAGCATTCTTGCTACCCAAAAGAAAATAATATCAAAGCCAGTTACTAATACTGAAGTTGGATAAAAGTTTGCAAGCTCTTTTGTTTTATTAGGCCAGCCAAGTGTTGCAAAAGGCCATAAAGCAGATGAAAACCATGTATCTAAAACATCAGTTTCTTGACGTAATTTAAATTTTAAATTTTTATTTTTTTTCTTTGCTAATGAGATTGCGTCTTTTTGATTTTCAGCTACATAAATATTTCCATTGTCATCATACCAAGCAGGAATTCTGTGACCCCACCAGATTTGACGTGAAATACACCAAGGCTCAATATCATTCATCCATTGAAAAAATGTTTTTGACCAAGTAATAGGAAAAAAAGAAGTTTTTCCATCTTTAACTATTTTGATAGGTTTTTTCGATAGTTTTTTTGCATCTACGAACCATTGTTCTGTAAGAAGAGGTTCTATTATTGAATTTGATCTATCTCCATAAGGAACTTTATTTTTTATATTTTCAATTTTTACAAGATTACCCTTTTCTTTTAATTTTATTATTAAAAGTTTCCTTGCCTCAAATCTATCCAGACCCTGAAATTCCTTAATTCCATTTTGGTTTATTCTTCCATTTTTTTCGAAAATATTAATTATTTCCAATTTATTTCTTTTGCTAACTTCATAATCGTTGAAATCGTGTGCTGGAGTAATTTTAACAGCACCAGATCCCTGATCAGGATCAGCATAGCGATCAGAAATAATTTTTATTTTTCTGTTAACAATTGGAATTAAAACATTTTTTCCTACTAAGTTAATATACCTCTCATCTTTAGGATTTACAGCAACTGCGGTATCTCCCATCATAGTTTCTGGTCTAGTTGTTGCAATAGTGATTTTTTGATCAGAATTTTCTATTGGATAGTCAATATAATATAATTGAGATTGTACATCTTTTTGTATTACTTCTAAATCAGAAATGGCAGTTTGAAGCTGTGTATCCCAATTAACTAATTTTTTGTCCTTATAGATTAATTTACTATTATAAAGATCTACAAATACTTTGGTCACCGCTCTTGACAAATCTTTATCCATTGTAAACCTAGTTCTTGACCAATCACATGAGCAACCTAGCTTTTTAAGTTGATCTAAAATTATTCCACCTGACTCATTCTTCCATTCCCAAACTTTTTTAATAAATTTTTCTCTTCCTAAATCGTTTTTTTTAATTCCTTGTTTTATAAGGTTGTTTTCAACAACTGCCTGAGTTGCAATTCCAGCATGGTCTGTTCCAGGCTGCCATAAAGTTTCAAGACCTTTCATCCTATTAAATCTCACAAGAACATCTTGAAGGCTATTATTTAGAGCATGACCCATATGTAACCTTCCAGTTACATTAGGTGGCGGTATCACAATAGAAAATTTTTTATTTGATTTACTTTTAATAGGTTTAAAACATCCATTTTTAATCCAAAAATTTGATATTTTTCTTTCTTCCTTTATATGGTTGTATTTTGTAAATTCCATTTTGTTGATTAATATTTTAGATTTTCAACTGCATAACAATATTTTGAAAATCTAATTCTTTGAAAAGGAAATGTTTTTACTAAAAAGTCTGTGTCTTTATCAATTGATGTTTTAATTTCTACAATAACTTTTTCATCAGCAGTGTAGCTATTATTTCTATAACTTTCATATTTTATATTATTATCTATTGATAATCGTATTCCTTTGTACAAAATATATTCTCTATCATATGAAACAGTAAAAGTGGGAAAACAAGCTCCATATTGATAGTCTAAAATCCCATTTTTTTTCAAATTATCTGCCTCTTTTTCGTTGATTACTTTTCGAGTTTTAAATCTTCCCTCAACTGATGAGTTTTTTACTTCTAAATAAAATTGATTATCCGAATTATTTGGATAATTCCTAACTCTTATCTTTTTTCTTGGTACTATTCCCTCTATTGAATCTGTGTACATTTCTAGTTTTAAATTATCAAAATACAAACTTTTAATTTTTCTAGGTTCATAAAGATTTTTAGCAGAGTCTTTAAATAAAAAATCTTTAAATTCTATTAAATTTTCTGGCCTTAAATATAATTTTTCTTCAATTCTAAAACTCATTTAACTTCTTGGTCTCAATCCTGATTTTTTATACTCCCTGTTGGTATAATTAATCAATTTTTGAGCTTCGGATACGGTACCTAATTTCTCAAAAGTTACTACATTTTTGCCTTTATAATTTTCAAACCAATTTGTTATTTCTTCTAATATTTTAGGATTTTCATTTTTAAAATGTAGTAAATTTTCATATTTTGAAAAACTATCATTTAATGGAACTGCCACTATCTTATCATCATTCTCTCCGAAATCTTTCATTCGAATAACTCCTAAAATTTTTACTTTAACTACATCTCCTTGCGTCAGAGATGGGCCTAAAACTAATGCGTCAAGCGGATCACCGTCACCGCCAACTCTTAGTGGTAAAACTGTATTAGGAATAATGCCATAGTTTACCGGGTAGGGCTTATAATTTATTGAACGAGGCTTACCCATATAAAACTCTCTATTAAGTGCTCCAGTCGCTGATTTGGAAACCTCCCATTTTTCACTCATTCCCGCAGGTATTTCAACAACAACATTGACGGAGTTATCATTATTGAAAGCTTTATAATCTTTATGAAAATTTTTTATCACTGGTTTTCCATTTACTTGTTGAAGTTTTAATTCAGACAGATCGTATCTATCTCCAAAAGTAAAATTTTTAAGAATTTTATCTCCCTCATAAATTTTAGAAAATATATCAATATCTGCTATTTTGTAAAAATTTGTACATTTTTTCTTTTTAACTTTTATGAGCGCACCTAGAAATTCTTGCTTTTTTTTATAAGCTGCAACGCATGTCTCTAAATTATCAAGATAAGCTTTATTTGCTTTTACAATAGAGCTATCTTTAGAAGCTATACCGATATTAGCATTCTTAACAATTATTTCGTTTAATTTTATGAAAGACTTTTCTCCAACAGATAAAGCTTTGTCTCCGCAATTTTTTAAGTTTAATTTTCCAAGTTCATACGATCCAGCTGAAAAATCAACGCAATCGTTTAGAGCGTATTCTATGTTTATTTTATCGATTTTAAGTCTTGAAAAGTCTACATCAAGCGCATCACTAAAAGAATTATTGATAGAAATTTCACTAATGTGCCCATCAACATTGATAAAATTAATAGTATCTTCACAGCTTGAATTAATTGCCTCAACTGAAAGTTTGCTAACTTTTAAATCAACAAATGATAGGCATCCTGTCAAAGTTTTATCGTTTATTGGATAGTTTTTTGGAAAAGTCTTTAAACTTAAATTGCCATTTTCAATAACATTAAAACCATTAAAAATAATTTTAAGATCTTTTAATTCGCCACCTTTGAAATAAATTCTTGCACCAGGACTTTCCTGAAATATCTCTATTGTATTAGTATCCTCGTTTAATAAAACTCTAACATTTTTTTCTATAAAAATATTTGTATTTTTAAAATTAAGTTTTTTATATTCATCGGAAAAACCAATATTTGATAATTCAAATTTCTTACCAAGATACTGATAAGATGATCCTTCTAAATTGAAATCTCCTTCTAATAAATCAGCAATATTGTTGTTTGAAAAATTAACTTTATCACAATTATTAGTTGATAAACTACACCTGATCAGGTCGTTATCTGTTACATCATGTTTAATTACATAAATGTTTGGCTCAACATCTTTAATATTTTGATAAAAAACTTCAGATATATTCTCAATAGGTTTAAATTGATTATAAATTATATCTTCCTTATTAGCATAGTTTTTATAGTTATCTTTCAATAAATTTAAGTTTTTTTTAATTTTAAATAACTTATTTTCGATTTTTGAATCACTAATTATAATCCCTGATGATTCTAAATCTCTTTTAAAATTTTTAATATTTATTTCCTCAATTTTTTTTTCAAGTAGATCGAAGGATTTTAAAAAATCTTTCGAAACTGGTAATCTAAAGTTTCCTAAACTTAAATCAGCATCAATATTTGGATTGGCGTCATAATTAATTGGTTCAAAATATGAGTCAAAAGAATTCCAATAAAACTTCCTATTATTTGAAGCTAACCCATGATAGCTATTTGTAGATTGTAATAATAAGTTATAAATATTTAATTTTTCAATATTTTTTTTATCAAATAGGCCTAGAAGTGTATTATCTAAATCGTATTCTGAATAATTATAATTATTAATATTTCCATCTTGAAACCTGTTAGCGTAATACAAATAAATTAAATTCAATTTTGACAGGGAGTCATAAGATATTTCTTTATAAATCTCATTTTTAACAATCAAATTAGCATTAGTAAGTTTTGCTAACATATATTTTGCTGATTTATTAAGCAAAGGAACCACCCCAGCTGACCAATTACTAAGTTGATTATCTGGTATATTTTTTAAAGACTTCCAAAAGTATTTTTCATCTGACTCCAAAATTGGTCCCTCTCTCCTATTGTTAAATTCTAATAGTTCTTTTGATGCTTTTTCTTGAAAAAGCATTACAGACTCAGCTTTATTAATTTTAGCATTAACTTTTAAGGATCTAGGGGCAAGATAATCAAAGTTTCTTAGGAGTTGGGTTTGAATAATTACATCTTCAAGCACACCACGAGTATTAGGTCTTAATAATTTAAATTTAGTAATTCCCCTTATATTTCCATTATCTAGATGAACATCTATACTCTGTAAAATGTAGTTATCATGTAAACTTATATGATCTTTTTGATCTCCACTGTGTCTTATTCGACCTGAATAAAAGCACTCTGAACCATCTTCAAAATATACAGTTACTTTTGCTTTAAATCTTTTTTTATAGATATCATCAATATATCTTGAGTTACTTGTAATAATTTTTATGCCATTTACTGTCCAATTTCTGTAATTATTCGTTTCAATATCAATCTTTTTGATTTTTAATTTATCGTAATTAACTAAAAAATTTTCATTTATTTCTGAATTACAGCCTTTAAAAATATTTTTTTCCTTTAATTCTGTATTTGCTATTACATTAGTTGAAGCTAAAACTAAAAAAAGAAAAAAAAAATAAACTTTTTTCATTAAACTAACTTATTACAATATTAATTTTATCAACGAGGTTTAAATCTTTTAATTTTTTTTCAAATTCCTCAAGATCTTTTCTATTTTCAAAATTTAGTCGATATATAAAATCTTGATTTTTAATATCTATTATTGAATTTGATAATTGATCATTTTTTTCTACAAAGTCTATTCTTTCTTTTGCGGTAATCTCTAAAGTATTAGTTATATTACCCTCATTAAATGACATATTATAAAAAGATTTACCAAATTTGTTTGAAATTTTTTGGGCAAACTTGACTAATAATATTATTAATACTGAACAGATTAATAATTGAATTGCCCATTTTGTTCTTACACTTGTAGCGATACCAATAGTTATTAAGTCAAAATAAATAATTAACTCTAAGGCGCTTTTAACTGGGTGTCTAAATCTTACTATTGATAAAGCTCCTATCATCCCAAGAGATAGTGCAATATTTCCTGAAATAGTTTTTGTTATCACGTAAGTAATCACTGGTAAGATCATGAATGATACTGTTTGAGCGTGAGATTTTGCCCATGCTTGACCCACATAAGTAAGAGAAAATCTTAAAATCAAACCGCTTGAAACTAAGAGAATTAAAGGTTTTAGCTCATCCATGGTTCTTATATACTTTTATTAAGATAAATATCAACTACTCACTTTTAAAATAATGCATTGATATATTGGCTTTTTTTGTTTTTTTTTGGCCAAGCACTTGAAATAAGACCTTTTGTTTATCGATCAATAATTTTTGACACTCTTCTTTAAATAAACAATCGAATTTAAGAATAATATTTTCTACAGAAGATTGGGGTTTTCTTCCTTCAATTAAAAATGGCTCTTTCAAAAAAATTTTATTTCCATCTGCAAATTCGATTCCAGTAATTTCAACTGGTAAACGCTGTAAATTTGAAACACTCAATTCTAAAATGTTTTTGTTATAACTTGAAAAATATATATTTAAGCCTTGAACAGGATTTAAAAAATCTTGTATTCTTATCCTATTTATTTCAAGTTGATCAAAAGAAAATATTTCTTTATTTGGATAATTAAGTTTTTGAATTTTATAGAATTTATTAAATTCTCGTTTGTTTTCATTAATTAAATTCTCATAATATTTATCGTTAGTGTAATTATTTAATTGCTTTAAAAATGCTCTATGAAAATCTTTATCTTTGTATAATAAATCTAAAAAGAAACTTTTATTTGCTGGTCTGTGAGGTTTATTATTTGTACTATCAATCCACCAAGAAAAATAATAATCCTTAAAATTAAAACTTAAATCAACATGAGACTCTTTAGTAATTGGTTCTAATAATTTGGTTGAAGGATTGAAATAAAACTTTGTATCTCTATAATCAAATTCTGAGGATCCAAGTAAAGCTCTTAAAACCATAATTTTTATTAGTTTATTTACATCAAATATTTCGCTAATTCTTTTTTCTTCATTTCTAAAAGCCTCTAAGAGATAAATGGCTTCTTTAAGATATTTTTCTTGTGTTTTTCCCAAATTATTATTTGAAAATTGCACAGGTTGAATTTTTTCTCTCCAAAAATTGTCTTCAATTCCATTTAACGATCCTGTTGCACCAAGCTTGTTCATTCTTTGAGAGTTTTTAAATTCTTTTAAAAAAAGATCTTTGCTGAAACCTACTATTGGGCCTTGCTCTCTTTTATTAATTTTAAGCACTTCATCAGATATTCCTCCCTGGAGCATATATGGACCAAGATTTTTTCCATTAACAACTAAATCATAATAATCTATACCGAGACTTATTAAGTTTTCTTTTTCCAAAGCTTTCATCAAAACCCATTCATACATAAAGCTTGACGTTTCTGGAGTCTGTAAATTAAACCTATTTAGATTCTTAAAGGGTTTAGAATTATTTTTTACCTTTACCTTAAAAGACCATCTATTGCTATGAGTCCAATGGTCTGGAAAAACTCCTTTAAGCCTTACTTCAACATCTCTAGTTAAGTTATTATGTAATAATTTACCATTAACCCATCTTTGCATCTTTTCTTGTAAAATTCCTTCATCAATTGCCTCTTTTCTAGAATTAAGAAGTTTTTCAAATTCTTTCTGGTCAATTGATATTTCTAATCTTTCTTTTGTAGATAAATTATAAATTAATCTTGAACCACTTTCATAGATATTTTTTATAAATGAAACGGTTTTACTATCAAGTTCAAATCTTTCAGTCAAAATACCTAAAAAAAATATAATTACAACGAATATAAAATTTTTAAAATTTTTTTTCATTTTTTTTTCAATTTTATTAATAAGAAAATAAACAATGATATTACAAAAATTAATATTGCATAAGTTTTGTTTTTATTTATTAAAAAATATTTTTCTTCAACTAGCTCACGTATTGCGGTAGTATTATGGATAGTAAACCTTAGTTGATTTGACTCGATTAAATTTTTTGGAAGTATGTCATAACTTTCAACACTTGAATAATCTCCCTTTACAGTCATTTTATCGTTATTAATTTCAGCTACAATAAAATTAGCTTTAGGTTTTCCGTCACCCATACCCACAGAATACAATTCTATATCTCCAATTTTATCGAGCCAATATATTAGATTTACATTTTGTTTTCCAAATGAAAACTCATCGTCCATTAAATCTCTAAAATGTTGACGTTTTGAATTACCAGCAATAATTACATCAACTTTATCTTTAATAATGGGATATATATCTTCGAAAAAATAACTTTTATCGTGTTCGTAAGGAGCTTTACTCATAAGTGTATCATCCCAAATTCTATGATGAGTTAAAATGATCGTTAAACCATTAAATCTATTTTT
Source organism: uncultured Pelagibacteraceae bacterium (assembly GCA_902632445.1). Classification (GTDB taxonomy): domain Bacteria; phylum Pseudomonadota; class Alphaproteobacteria; order Pelagibacterales; family Pelagibacteraceae; genus Pelagilacustribacter. Next base: position 126,843 of record CACPCL010000001.1, read on the forward strand.
TAAATTTTTTTTTAAATAATTCAAAAGATCTTCTTTACTTTGTGAAGAATTTACCAATATAAATTTTACTCCCAGATCTTCAAAAGAACTATTCATATATCCAACGTTTTTTTTATAGTTTTCTATTTTTTTTCCTGAAATATCATGGTTTCCTGGTGAGAAAAACAATTTTGAATTTATATTTTTATTTAAATATTCATAATATTTTTTCTCATTTAATTTTGAGTCACCAAGAACAAAAACATAATCAGCATTATGGGAATTGATTTTTTTGAATAAGCTTTTCATTCTTATTTCATCGCTAATTATTGGATAAATATGTCCAATAGCTATTACTTTTAAAGACCCATCTTCACCAAAAATTTTATTCAAAGGTAGTATTATAATAATGATAGTTAAAAATAATTTTTTCATAGTTAGACTATTTTCTTATATTAATTTCCACGATCTATTAAGTTTTAAATCTAAATATAAAGCAGCAGGCCGGGGAAAAATTTTTGCGTCCATTCCTAAACTTGATTTACAACTATAATATTCTCTAAATTGTCAACAAGATCAATACTTATATTGATTGTGGAAAATTTTGGTTCAGAAAAAATCATAAACACCCATCTAAATGATACAGAAATGAGAATAAAATCCAATAAAAATATTAATGATAAAAATATTACAATTTACTTACCAAAAAATAAGTTATATTTATTTGATAATAATGAAATAGATTAAAAACATGATTCTCATCATGATTTTGTCTGAAAGAATGGCCACGTGGCGGAATGGTTACGCAGAGGATTGCAAATCCTTTTATCCCAGTTCGATTCTGGGCGTGGCCTCCATAAAAAATAAGTTGTTTTATATTACTAAAAAAAGTATGTTCGCTTTTATTCCTCGGTAGCTCAGTTGGTAGAGCAGTTGACTGTTAATCAATTGGTCGCAGGTTCGAGTCCTGCCCGAGGAGCCATTTAGCCAACTTTTTCAAATTTAGAAGTATTATTTAATATCTGTAAAATTTTGTCTTTTTGAGATCTTGATAAAGATGAAAACGTTCTGCTCAAAAAAGAATAATTAAGATCCTCATTTGTGTTCTCATCTAACCCTGCATCTTTAAATTCTTTATAGTCTTCAAAAAAATAAATAATTGGTACCTTCAAAAATTGAGATAATTGCATTAATCTATTAGAACTTACACCGTTTGTGCCTTTTTCATATTTTTGTATCTGTTGAAATGTTACGTTTATTGCTTGTGCAACTTTTGTTTGTGTTAGTCCTAATGATAATCTTCTCATTCTTAGTTTTTTTCCTAAATGGATATTGAAATTTTCTTCCATAGAACTCCCTTAAATTTTAATTATAAAACCTCAAAATGAACTTTTTAGCAATACATATAATTTTTTTTTTGGGGGGTCAGATATGCTAAAAAATCATATAATAAGTATTGACTAAATCGAAAAAATGAAGTGTTAAATTTGAGTTATTTTACTTTTTTCAGCCTGTATTCCCAGTATCCTGTTTTATCAAAGGCAGCTTTAACCCAAAGAAATGTATTTTCCTCGTACCAAATTTCAGTATTAAGTTTTTTATCTTTAGATAAACTTGGATCCGAAGAACTAAAATTAAATCTTAAAGTTTTGTAAATCTTGTCACCTATTTTAACATCTTCTTTACCTTTAAATTCAACTTTTTGCTCAATAATTCTTCCTGATACAGCGCTAATTTGAGCTTTCTTTTGAACAATTTCGTGATTCCACCAAGTTCCTATGATCATATCTTTGCTTACCTTGCCTTTAAAAGAAGAACCATCAATAATTAAATCTTTATCAATGGGATCAATAGAAATATTTACGTACTTCTCTTTTTTATTTTGATTTGTTTCTGATTTAAAACCTGAAAACACTCCATTTTTGTACTTTTCAACTCCCTTAGCAGAGTACGTGTATAGATCAATACCTAGTTTTCTAATTTTAAAACTAACCTCATTATCAATGCTAAGATTTTCTCCTTTTCTTTGAAATTTATATATATGATATCCAATCAATTTGCCGTTTCTAAATAATTCGTATTCTAAGTAACTATATTTAGAATAGTGATTTACATGTGCATTTATATCTAAAAAGAAAAAGAAAATTAAAGCAATTGAAAGTAAATATTTTTTCATATATTTAATGATATGGAAACTAATTCAGTTTTATCTCAAATTGGAAATACACCATTAGTAAGATTAAAACAAGCCTCAGAATTGACTGGCTGTAATATTTATGGGAAGGCTGAGTACTTTAATCCTGGTGAGTCAGTAAAAGATAGAGCTGCTTTATTTATTGTTCAAGATGCAATAAATCGTAAGCTTATTTCTAAAGGTGGGACAATAGTCGAGGGAACAGCAGGTAATACTGGTATAGGTTTGGCTATAGTATGTAAAGAATATGATCTGAAACTAAAGATTGTAATTCCTAAAAATCAATCAATTGAGAAAAAAGAAGCTTTAAAAAAATTAGGCGCTGAACTTATTGAGGTTGAAGCTGTTCCTTATTCTGATCCAAAAAATTATGTAAAGCAATCTAAACAAATTGCAGAAGATTTAAACAGTAAAAGCCCTAATGGTGTTTATTGGGCGAATCAATTTGATAACACTATTAATACAGAAGCTCATATACAAACGACTGCAGATGAAATATGGAGTCAAACTGCTGGTAATATAGATGGATTTACTTGTGCGGTTGGAACTGGCGGTACATTAGCTGGTGTTTCAATAGGTCTTAAAAATAAAAATAAAAATATAAAAATAGCTTTGTCAGATCCAATGGGTTCTTCATTATATTCACATATAAAAAATAATAAACTTGAGAGTACTGGAAGCTCAATTACTGAAGGTATAGGAACAGGTAGAATAACTAGAAATTTTGATAAAGCGATAGTAGATGATGCTTTTCAAACTGATGATACAGAAGCTTTAAATATAGTTTACGACTTAATTGAGTCTCAGAAAATAGTTTTAGGTGGTTCTTCAGGTATTAATATAGCTGGCGCAATCAAGCTTGCAAAAAAAATGGGCCCTGGTAAAACAATCGTTACAATACTGTGTGATCACGGCAAAAGATATGCTAGTAAAATTTTTAATAAAGAATTCCTTAAAAGTAAAAATTTGCCTATACCAAAATGGCTATAAAATTTGACTCAAAAAAAGTTTCGTTCTATCAGATTTAGGGTTTTCAAAAAATTCTTTTGTCTTTGCTCTTTCAACAATTTTACCCTCATCCATGAAAATCATATAATCCGCAACTTCTTTAGCAAAACCCATTTCGTGAGTTACAACTATCATAGTCATTCCACCTTTAGCTAAATCAACCATTACATCCAATACCTCTTTAATCATTTCTGGATCTAATGCGGATGTTGGTTCATCGAATAACATTATTTTGGGCTCCATACATAAAGCTCTTGCAATTGCAGCACGTTGTTGCTGCCCTCCTGAAAGTTGTCCTGGGAATTTTAAAGCTTGATCATCAATTTGAACTCTTTTTAAATTATTCATAGCTATTTCTTCAGCTTGTTTTTTTGGAAGTTTTTTAACCCATATAGGTGCTAAAGAACAATTTTCTAAAATAGATAAGTGAGGGAATAAATTAAATTGTTGAAATACCATGCCAACTTCAGCTCTTATTTTTTCAATATTTTTTGTACTCTCAGAAAGTTCTGTACCATCTACAATAATATTTCCTTTTTGATGTTCTTCTAGTCTATTAATACATCTTATTAACGTTGACTTACCAGATCCAGATGGTCCACATATAACAATTTTTTCTTGTGGAGCTACTTCAAGATCGATATCCTTTAGAACTTGAAACTTATCAAACCATTTATTTACATTTTTAAGTTCAATTATTTTTGACATCACTATCTTTCTGTACTCAATTTTTTTTCTAAATTTTGACTGTATCTACTCATTGCATAACATATTACCCAGAAAACTAAACCTGCAAAAACATAGCCTTCCATTGCCATTCCAAGCCATTTAGGATTAGTTTTTGCTAAGCCTATCATACCTGCTAATTCCATCAACCCTACAACAAAAATTAATGGTGTATCTTTTACTAAAGCTAGAAGAGTGTTAGCAATTCCAGGTATCACTAATTTAAGCGCTTGGGGCAATATTATAAGCGCGTTCATTCTCCAATAGCCCATTCCTAAAGATTTAGCAGCTTCATATTGACCTTTTGGTAAGGCTTGTAATCCTCCCCTCACAACTTCTGCCATATACGCGGCTTCGAATAATGTAATAGCTATCAAAACTCTTATTAATTTATCAATGAAAGTTCCATCAGGCAGAAACATAGGGAACATTACCGCTGACATAAATAAAACTGTAATTAGAGGAACTCCCCTCCAAAGTTCTATAAAACCTATCGAAATATATTTAATTGCTGGCAAAGAAGATCTTCTCCCTAGGGCTAAAATTACACCAATTGGGAAACAAAAAAGTATTGCAAATGCAGAAATAATAAAAGTTAATGAGAGACCTCCCCAGGCTGCGCTTTCCACATACTCAAGTCCAAAACTACCACCTGAAATTAGTTTTATTCCTAAGAATGGAAAAACAAAAACTAAAAATAAGATAAAATACTTTTTAAGTTTTTCAGATACAAAAAATGAAACCCCTACTGTTGCAAATAAAATCAAAAAAGCTGTATTTATTCTCCATTGTTCTGCATCAGGATAAAGACCATACATAAACCTATTGAACCAAACTTTTATAAAAACCCAGCAAGCACCGTCACCGGTACAATCTTCTTTTGAATTACCTACAAAATTCGCGTCTAAGATAAACCAGTCCAGCATTGGAGGAATAGATTTTATAATAATAAAAATTGTAAAAAGTGTTAATAAAGCATTAAAATTACTAGAATTGATATTCTTATTTAAAATATCTAATGAACTAATACCGCTAAATTCAATTCTGATAAGGTAAAAACCAATAAAACCTAATATTAATGGTAAAAAATAACTTAATTGAGAGGGCAAAAATGCCGTTAAATTTAAGTTAAAGAAAGCATATAAAAAAACATCTAAAAAACTAAGGGAAACAAGAGACAAACCTATAGGTACATAAGTTTTAATATTATTTTTAGAAGGTTTTGCAATTAGAACCATTATTTTTCCTTTATTGCCATTTTTTTATTGTACCAATTCATAAATATTGAAATTGAAATACTTAAAGTTAAGTATGTAAGCATCGTTATAGAAATTATTTCAATTGCCCTACCCGTTTGCATTAAAGCGGTTCCCGCAAAAACTAATACTATATCTGGATAAGCAATAGCGGCCGCTAATGAAGAATTTTTTGTTAGATTTAAATACTGATTTGTAGTTGGTGGAATGATTATTCTTAACGCTTGAGGCATCACTACGAGTTTTAAAATTTGATTTTTATTTAATCCTATACTTGCTGCAGCTTCTTTTTGACCTTTGCCGACTCCCAAAATTCCAGCTCTTACATTTTCAGCGATAAATGTTGCTGTGTACATTGATAATGCTAAAGCTAATGCAATTAATTCTGGGATAATGCTAACACCACCTGCATAAGTGAAGACTGTTGGAGAAAGTTGTTTTAAAACAGGGTATTCAAATGTAAGAGATACTCCAAGAAAAAGAAATGCAATTAAAGGTATTAATATTAATGTTGATAAAGAAATAGTAGTTGCTGGTAATTGTTTTCCAAATTGTTCTCTTTGTTTGGTTGCATAAGAATTAATAAAATAAATTGCTATAAATGCTGCTATTACGGATAAAAGAAAAATATTAAAATTTGTCCATATAAATTTTGGAACATACCAACCTTTAATTGTTAAAAACGAAATATCATAAAAATTAATACCATTTTCAGGTAAAGGTAAGGCCCTTAATGCTGCAAAGTACCAAAAAAATATTTGCAAAATTAAAGGAATATTTCTAAAAATTTCTACATACCACTCTGCTACTTTAGCAATTAAGTAGTTATCTGACAGTCTAGATATACCCACTACTACTCCCATAATTGTTGCAAAAAATATTCCTATAGCTGAAACTAAAATTGTATTTAATAAACCTACTAAAAATGCTCTTCCGTATGAGTGTGAGCCATCATATTCAATCATTGAGAATGTGATATCAAATGATGCTTCTTGATTTAAAAAACCAAATCCAAAAGATATTCCTCTGTTGCCCATGTTAATTTGAGCATTAGTTGCAAAATAAATAATTACAGATAATAAAGCTAAAACAGTTATCGCTTGAGGAATTAAATCTCTTGCTTTTTTGTTTTCAATGTTGAATTTTTTTAAAATCATTATTTTGAGAGTAAAAAAAAGGGCCAGATAAATCCAGCCCTTTTTAATTTTATCAGCAATTATCTTGCTGGTGGTACGTAAAGAATTCCACCTTTTGTCCATAATTGATTAGGACCTCTATTAGGTAAAATTCCAGTATCAGCTATATGTTTCTTGTAGCTTTCACCATAGTTACCAACTTGCTCGATAATTCTTAAGCTCCAGTCATTATCTAGACCAAAAGCAGCGCCTAATTCTCCTTCAGCACCAACCAATCTTTTAATAGCCGGGTTCTCAGAGTCTTTAAGGCTAGAAGCGTTTGATGAATTAACACCATATTCTTCTGCTTCAATCATAGTATTTAGAGACCATCTTACGATATCTTCCCATACTGCATCCCCTTGTCTTACAACAGGACCTAATGGTTCTTTAGAGATCGTTTCTGGTAATACTTTGTGCTCATCTGGGTTTGACATTTTAGTTCTTTGTGCCGCTAAACCAGATTTATCAGTTGTATAAGTATCACATCTTCCAGCATCATAAGCTTGTACTACTTCATCCGCTTTTTCAAATGCGATTGGTTCGTAACTTATGTTTTTAGAATTGAAGAAGTCTCTCATGTTAAGCTCGGTAGTTGTACCTGTATTTGTACAAGCAGAAATACCATTTTTAAAATCATTCACAGAATTAATTCCAGAATTTTTTCTTACCATGAATCCTTGACCATCGTAAAAGTTTACACCAACAAAAGTCAAACCAATGTCAGCGTCTCTCGATAAAGTCCAAGTAGTGTTACGTGCAAGTACATCGATCTCACCAGATGTTAATGCAGTGAATCTCTCTTTTGCACTTAATGGAGTATATTTAACTTTATCAGCATCACCTAATACTGCAGCTGCAACAGCTCTACATACATCCACGTCAATACCAGACCAGTTTCCTGATGCGTCAGCATTAGAGAAACCAGGTAGACCTTGCGAAACTCCACATTTCACAAATCCAGCTTTCTTAGTATTTTCTAAAGTTTTAGATTTTTTAGAACCTGCTCCACCTCCGCCTTGGCCGCAAGCAACCAAAAGCAAAGAAGCAAATCCAACTAAAATCCAAGTTTTGATAGATTTAATCATTTAAGATTTCCTTTTTTTTATTGTTAACAATATTTTTGAATTAAGAATTCAAAACAGTTTAATATAATTTTATTTTTTTCTTACTTCAATTTTATGGTAGTCAATATATAGTTTATAATCATTATCAATTACTAAATATGTTTATTTACAACCAAAATTTAAGAATATTTTGACATAGTCATTTCGTGAAGTCTGCTTGTAGTTCTTTTAAAAGTTTCAGAGTGTTTTTTTGAAGTTCCTATTTTACTTAAATCTGAACTCATAGAAAGAGTAAGTTTTATTTTTTTTTCGTATAGAATGTCTATAAGAGTAATAAATCTCAACTGTTGGTTAGAATTATAATCACTAAATATTGGTACATCCTCAATAAATATATGTTTACATATTTGAGATATATTAAGATAATCTTCTGCTCCTAGGTTCTGATCACATAAATCATTAAAATTAAATCTAGCTATACCTTCGTAAAAGTAATTTAGTTTGAAAACTCTTCCTTTAGTATTTATTAATTTTTCCTCTTTTTTAAGATTTTTCGTTAGTATTCTAAAATTTTTATTTATACTAAATAAAGTTTTTTCATTTAAAGGATAAAAAATTCTCTGGTTAATGTTTCGTTTCTGAGTCCTGTAATCCTCCTCTAAAAATAATTCTTTTTGAATTGATTTTTTTTCAATTAAGTTAATAAATGGAATAAATTGTTCTCTTTGCAAGCCATCTTTGTATAAATCAATTAGTTTAGTGTTTGTAGTGATTAGAATTTTTAAATTCTTCAAAAAAATATTTTCAAATAATTTTCCAAGTATCATCGCATCCACAATATTTGTTACTTGAAATTCATCTAAATATATAAAATCAAAATTTTGTTTAAGATTTTTCACAAATTCAGAAATAGTGTTATCATCTTTTTTTTTATATCTATAATCGTGAAAATTAATCATAAATTCATTAAAATGAAATTTGGTTTTTTTAATATTTATTTGATCATATACAAAATTAGCTATCATAGTTTTACCAACTCCAACATTTCCGTAAAGGTAATAGCAACCGTGGTCTTCTTTTTTTGAAAAAAAATTAAGTAATTTATTTCTTGGAAAAATAAATTGTTCTAAACTTTTTAATATTTCTATTTGTTTTTTATTTATCTCAAATTTATTTTTGCTGCAAAATTCATTAAAAGAACTTTGTAAACTCGATGACATTATTGTCTTTTTTCCCAATTTATACAGCTTTTAACTATTGTATTTAAATTATTAAATTTTGGTTTCCATTTTATAAACTTTTTTAACCTGTTATTTGAAGCAATAATTTTCACTAGATCACCTTTTCTCCTTTTTGAAACCAAAATTTCTACTTTTTTAGAGGTTTGTTTTTTAAATGCTTCTGCAACTTCTAGAACTGAAACACCTCTGTTATACCCACAATTAAGTATTTTAGAATTATTTAGCTTATTTATCTTTTCTAAAACTTTGTAATGAATTTCTGCTATGTCAGTTACGTGAATGAAATCTCTAATACAAGATCCATCTTTTGTATCATAATTTTTCCCATAAATTTTTAGTATGGGTCTTTTTTTTAAAATTTCCCGTGAAAAATTTTTAAATAAATGATCGCTTTTATTTATTAATCCAATTTTTCCAGTTGGACTTGAGCCCGCTATATTGAAATATCTGAGAATACAATAATTGATCTTATTTTTTTTACAAAATTGTTTTATAATTTTTTCAGCCTTTATTTTTGTTTTTCCGTAAACACTTTTTGGTTTAATCACAGATTTTTCATCTACCTTATATTGACCATCTTTATATACAGCTGCGGTTGAGGAAAATACTAAATTTTTGATAGTTGTATTTTTACATGCTTTTAGCAAATTTTTAGTACCTAAAACGTTATTTTTAAAATATTTTTTTGGGTATTTTTCACCCTCGCCTATTATCAAATTTGCAGCTAAATGAATTACAGAGTCTATTTTATTATTTATAATTATATCTCTAATTTTTTTATTTTTAAGAATATCTACTTTAAAAAATTTAGCTTTTTTATTAATAAGTCTTCTATGACCTGTAGACAAATTGTCTGCTATAAAAATTTTTTTTTTATTTTTTATTAAAACCTCTGAAATATGCGAACCTATGTAACCAGCCCCTCCAGTGATAAGAATGTTTTTAATCATAATATTGATTGGCGCGCCCTGAAGGATTCGAACCTACGACCCTCGGTTTAGAAAACCGATGCTCTATCCAGCTGAGCTAAGGGCGCTAAATAATTATATTTACTTAAAAACATACTAGATGGTCAATATAAATCGGAGACTTTATACCGAATTGTTCTGACTTCTCGTGCTGATGAATATGATGGGAGTGAACAAATACAGGTAAATGCTCACCTTTTTTAGTTCTTAATGTATAAATAAAATTTGTACCCTTAAATTTTCGATCAACTACTTCCAATTTTAATTTACTTTGATCGTCGTGAATTAAGTCCTCAGGTTGTAAAAGCAATTTAACCTTTGATCCGGATGGAAAATTATTTGATAATTTACCTCTGATTTCACCTAATTCGTCATGTTTAAGTCTATGAACTGCACACTCGCTATCTACAACCTGAACATCGATAAAGATTCCTTTGTTTAAAAAATTTGCAACATCAATTGAATTTGGTTCATGATGCACATTATAAGGAATGTCATACTGCTTTAATTGTTGATTTAAGATAATTCCGCATTTATCTGCCATTGAAAAAGCTTCATATGAATCGTGCGTGACGATTATTGTTGTCAAATTTATTCTTTTTAGAAGTTTTTTCACTGATACTTGAATTTCCTCTTTTAAGCTTTGATCTATATTTGAAAAAGGTTCATCTAATAATAATAAGTCAGGCTTAGACATTAAGGATCTTGCAAGTGAAACTCTTTGAGCTTCTCCTGCGCTAATTTGATGAGGAAATTTTTCCAGTATTGGTTCAATTCTTAATATCTTAATTATCTCCTTTTCATTAATTGAAGGTCCATGACCATTAGACCTTTTTTTGCCAAAATTAATATTATCAATAACTTTATAATTAGGAAAAAGAGAATTATCTTGAAAGGAAAGTGCAATATTTCTTTTTTCAGGTTCGATATGAATTTCATCTGAAGCTAAGGTTTTGTCTCTAAGTTTAATTTTTCCTTTGCTGAGTTTTTGCAAACCTGCTATGGTTCTTAAAATTGTGGTCTTGCCAATGCCAGATGGACCTAATAAAGATACAATTTCGCCTTGATTTTTAATATTTAGGTTTACGTTATTTACTTTATTTTTCTCACTAGCGGTGAAGAAACCTTTTTGAATTTCAAAAAATATCTCCGACATTTCTCAATTATATTAGTTTTTATTAGAAAGTATATATTTAGATGATAATAGAATTAATATTGAGGACCAAAATATAAGAAAAAGAGATGGTAAAGCAGCAGCCTCTAGTAAGTCTTGAGAAGCGTAAATATATGCTTGAGTAGCGAATGTTTCAAAATTAAATGGTCTTAAAATTAAAGTTATTGGCAATTCCTTTATAACTTCCAAAGAAATTAAAAGCATAACTAAAATAACGTTTGTCTTTAAATAAGGCACATGAATTTTCAAAAAAGTTTTAGTTTTTGAATATCCAAGAAGATATGCGCTCTCATCTATCGAATTATTAATTTTTTCATAACTCGATTTAATGCCATTGAAAGATAGTGAGAAAAATCTTATAAAATATGCTAAAATTAATCCAAAAATAGATCCTATAAAAATACTTTTGCTACTTTTAAAATTAAAAATTTCAGTCAAAAAATCACTTAAGTTTGAAAAAAAGGTTATAAAAGCTACCGCTAAAATTACACCAGGAATTGCATAACCTGAAATCGAAAAATTTGTAAGGTAATTTAGAATTTTACTTTTTGAAATTCTACTACCATAATTTATAAACAAAGAAATAATTACTATAAATAAACTTGCTAATAAAACTAAAAGTAAGGTATTTAAATTAATATCTAAAATATTTAAATCATTAAAATATTTAGGAAATTTTAAAGTCCAATAAATCATTTGTGAAACCGGAAATATGAAACTTACAAAAAAAATTAATAAACAAATCGCCAATGGTACAATAGTTTTTTTTCCAGATAATTTAATTTTAGTGATAGGTTTATACCCTCTTCCTGGTTGATGATATCTTGCTTCTTTTCTCGAGTAAATTTCAATAGAAAACAGTAAAAGTATGAAGAATAATAATATAAAAGATATTTGATTTGCAGTATTTAGATCGTCAAAAGACAACCACGAATTATAAATACCTGTTGTTAAAGTATTAACGCTAAAAAAAGAGACTGTTCCAAAATCTGATAAACATTCCATTGAAACCAATGCAAGGCCTGCAATAATAGCTGGTCTTGCTGACGGTAAAATTATTTTGAAAAATGTTTCTTTCGAAGAAAGACCTAAGTTTTTTCCTACTTCTATGTAGTTACTGGATTGATAATAGAAAGACGCTCTTGTCAAAACATAAACATATGGGAAAAGCGAGAATGAAATTGCTAGTATTGCACCTTTAATTCCATCTAATTTGGGTATAATTAAGTTATAGTTATTCTCTCCAAAAAGGTATGTTAATATTGAAAAAGCTGTTCCGTAATTTTCAAAAAAAGCGATTATCGAAAATGCATAAATATATCCTGGTATGGCGAATGCTAGAATTAGTGCCCAATTAAAAAAATTTGAAAAGGGAAAGTCATAAAATGAAACAAAATATGCCGATAAAACTCCAATAAAAAAAGTAATTATAATTACAAAAAAAAGGATTATTATTGAATTAAAAATATAATCAAAAAGAAAAGTATCTTTCAAAATTCCAAAATAACCACTAGTCTCATTAAAAAAGCTAAAAAATACTGTAATTATCGGTAAAGATACTATAGTCGCAATAAGTAGTGAACTAAAAAACCATACGTTGTATTTAGTCATCTTTATTTTTAGATTTCAAATTTTCTAAAAATTTAATACTCCATTCTTTTGTTCCCCTTGTATCACCATCACATTCTAAACTTTCAATTATTTTATTACAATTTAGCTCTTCTAATTTTTTTGCTATCATTTTACCTGCTCCGCAAAATATTTCATGAGATTTATCTCCTAATGCAATTAATCCATAACTTAATTTAGGCATTTTAATATTTGTAGCTTTGAGTTCATTCCAGAACTCTATGCCCATTTCTGGCACTTCTCCTTCGCCATAAGTTGAGGTCACTATTGCTACATTTTTTAATACCCTAAATGAGGACATATTATGAAAATTCATCTCATTTATGGTTGTAATAAAACCTTGAGATTTTGCTAATGCATTAAGATTTTGAGCAACTTCCTCAGCATTTCCTGTTTGTGTAGCGTATAAAATATCCAATATCATTTAAATCTAATAAAATTCTCTGGCTAAAGCGGCTTGAGTGTAGATTTTAGCTAGCATTTAAAGCCAGAGAAATTGACGTCAAACTTTTAATTTTTATCTTTAAACATTGAAGAAATAATTGATTTAACTTCTTCAATCTTAATCTCAGAAACTTTTCTATTGGATATTTTTTGTTCCATTTTTTTAGCTTCTGACATACAAGGCGAACAACCAGTTTTTAACTCGTTTAAGTTAATTTCTTTTTTTATTGTTCGCCTCATATTAATTAACAACTATTTCCAACCTGCTGCTGTCATTACTTCTAAAGCATCTGCTTGTCTTTTTCCGTAATTAACAACTTTTGTTTTTAGATCTTGTTTGAAATCTAGTCCCATGTTTACAACAAGTGGATGCGGAGACACACCTTTAATCATTGGATACTCAAAAGTATTGTTTACAATATGATTTTGAGCTTCTTCACTTAATAAAAACTCAACTAATTTTATTGCATTAGCTTTGTTTGGAGCGCCTTTTACAAGTCCTGCTCCACTAATGTTCATGTGAGTTCCTCTGCCGTCTTGGTTAGGAAAGAAAGGTTTTACTTTTTTGGCAGCTGCTTGCTGTTCTGGGCCTTTTTTTCCAGATAACATTAGCGCTAAATAATAAGTATTAGCTACAGCTATATCTGCTTCACCTGCTGCAACAGCAAGTATTTGAGCTCTATCGTTCCCTTTTGGAGATCTTGCCATATTAGACACCATTCCTTTTGACCAATTCGCAATTTTTCCTTTTCCATTATTTTTAATTAAAGAAGCTACAAGTGATTGGTTATAAATATTATTCGAAGCTCTTATTACCAATCTTCCTTTCCATTTAGGATCAGCAAGACTTTCGTAAGTTAAACCAGATAATTCTGCACCACTGACTCTTTCAGGCGCAAAATAAACTATCCTAGCTCTTTTTGCTATTCCTACCCACTTTGAAGTTCTAAAGTTACTTGGAACTGCAGCTTTTATACCTGCGTTTACTAGACCGCCTTGTAAATTAGCTTCAAAAGCACCTAATCTTCCTGCGTCAGCGGTAATGTAAAGATCAGCTTTACTATCAGCCCCTTCTTCTATTATTCTTTTTTCAAGTGCACCTGATTTACCTGATACAACATTTACTTTAATCCCTGTTTTAGCAGTAAATTTTTCATAAAGTTGAACATCAGAATCATAATGCCTTGCGCTAAAGATGTTTACTTCATTTGCAAATAAACTTCCTGCAAATGCAACTAAAAATAAATAGCTTATTATTATTGTTTTTTTCATTATTTTCCTCTTTTAATTGATACTGATTATCATTTACAGTAAATTGAGAATGATTATCATTTGCATAATTGACGCACTTAAAGGTGGTATAATCTGTTGATAAGTTAGAAAAAATGAAGTTAATAGAATTATGTTACAAATTAATCCAAAAAAATTTAAACAAATTCAAAATAAAACAATTCCCTCACCCCTTAGACCTAAATTCAGGAATAAAGCTGAAACTAACATTTATTTTCTTTCGAAAAGAAAATTTCAAGGTGAAAAAAGACAATCTTTAATAAGAAATATAAAGTTAATATCCGCAATTATATTATTAATAACTGGCGGATACTTACTCTCTAATTAATTTTAGTTTTTACAGATCCTAACTTTTCGACTCTTCCTTCATAAATACCTTTAGCTAAAATTGGAACAACACCAACAGTAGACCCCGTAAAAACATAAAAATCTTTATTATGTTTTACTTTATCTTTCTGAATTTTTTTTAAAACAAATAGAAGTGAATTCATTGGATTTATAAAAACAGTATTTGTATTACCATTAACAGATTGGTTAATTTTATGGTTTGAAATATTAGTTATTAAATTATTGACATTATTATTTTTAAATTTCTTTCTAGGTCCAAGAATAAATTTTACGTTAGCACCAAAATCGGAACATAAATCTCCAAAACACTTAATTCCCTTTTTCTTTTGTCTATAGCCAACAACCTCAATGCAAGGAGCTATATGTGTTATGAATTTTCTCATATTATTTTTTGTGATTTTTTTTTTAAAATCGAAGAAACTTTTTTTTAAAAAATAACAAACTTCTAATTCTATACCTAAAGTAAATTTATTTATTTTAACCGATTTCTTATTCTTAAGCACATTATGTTTATATACTGAAGCATAAAAAGGTTCTTTTTCACCTAATTTTTTAATTAAAGGGATACCGGTTCCCGCGGCTTTAAATCCGATAATAGGTTTAGTAATTTTACTTTCACAAAGTTTTCTAAACTTTTCAGCATTTTTCATATTTTTAACATATTGAGGAGGTAGTGGTGATATTGATTTATTTTTAATAAAAGCCTTAACGAGCTTATTGGCCAACAAATTCATATTTTTATTTATCATATAAAATGTTATAACATATTAATTTATAAATGGAAAAAAAAGCTAAGATTATTGCTACTTTAGGTCCTTCGATTTACAGCGAAAATAAATTAAAAAAGATTATAAATTTAGGCGTAGATGCTTTTAGAGTAAATTTTAGCCACGATACAAAAGGTATTGATAAAATAATTACTAGAATAAGAAAAATTGAAAAAAATAAAAGAAAACATATTCCTATAATTGCAGATTTACAGGGTGTTAAATTGAGAATAGGAGAATTAAAAAGTAAAAATATCAAAATTAAA
>CACPCL010000002.1 GCA_902632445.1 uncultured Pelagibacteraceae bacterium
TTTTCAATTTCGGGCCTAAGAATTTTAATTGCAACTTGTTTTTCTTGTTCTCGGATCTTTATTTTTGCTAAATGAACTTGAGCGATTGATGCTGCCGCTATTGGATCGCTTATATCCGTAATTTCTTTGTAATAATTTTCACCAATTTCTTTTTTTATAATTTTTTTTGCATCATAAAGATCAAAAGCTGGAACTTTATCTTGAAGTTTTTCTAAATTTTTTGCTAATTCTTCACCGATAATATCTGGTCTTGTCGCTAAGAATTGACCCAACTTTATAAATGTTGTTCCCATTCCTTCTAAGGCAACACAAAGTTTTTCACCAGAAGTTTTTTGATTGTCTAACCTCACTTTGTGGGATCCAATGGAAATAAAATCAAAAAATAAGTTTAAAGATGTTGGCAGTTTATGAATTTCATTAATCGTACCTACTGCCCCTGAAGTAGAAAATTTTCTAGCAATTTGAAATAATTTAAAAATTCTTTTAAACATTTAAATTTTCCAACCAGAATGAATAGCAGAAATCCCATTTGATAAATTTCTAAATTCTACATTAGCAAAACCAGATGCCAACATTAATTCTGCTAATTGTTCTTGATTATAAAATTTATCAATACTTTCCACTAAATATTTATAAGGTTTATCTGATCCCACAACAAATTTTCCTATAGTAGGTATAGCTTTTGAATATCCTTTATAAAATAAATTTAATAATTCGTTATTAATTTTTGAAAATTCTAAACACATAAAGCGTCCACCAGGTTTTAAAACTCTTAAGGCTTCTTTTAAACCTAAATGTATATTAGTTAAATTTCTTATTCCATAGCTTATAGAATAATAGTCGAATGTGTTATCATTGAATGGTAATTTTTCTGCGTTTGCATTTATCCATTTAATAGACTTCATTTTTTCAAGTTTTTTTTGACCTTCATTTAACATTTCATTATTTGGTTCAACGCAAGTTATTTCTGCAGAACCGTCTGTTTTACGCAAAAATAATTTTGCTATATCTCCCGTGCCAGATGCCACATCAATCAATTTTGTGTTTTCTTGTGGATTCATCCAATCAATAAATTTTTCTTTCCATATACGATGAATACCTAGGGACATAATATCATTCATTAAATCGTATTTAGTATGCACCTTAGAAAATACAGAATTGACTAATTTTGCTTTATCTTGAATAGTAGTTTTCATAAAAGAATTATATGCCAGAATTACCAGAAGTTGAAGTTGTTAAAAGGTCCTTAAAGAAGAAAATTCTAAATTTGATAATTAAAAAAGTAAAGATCAAAGACGAGAATTTGAGGTATAAGGTGGATAAGGAAAAAATCTTAAAATTATCAGGAAAAAGAATCGAAAAAATTATAAGACGATCTAAGTTTTTAATTTTTGAATTTCAAAAAAATAATTTCATGCTAACGCACCTCGGTATGACAGGAAAATTTTTTTTTATAGATCAAAAAAATAAGAAATTTAAAACAAGTTTTTATTATAATTTGAATCATATTAAAGACCAAAAATATGATAGGGTAATATTCTATTTACAAAATAATTACAAATTGATTTACAATGATGTGAGAAAATTTGGTTTTATAAAATTATACAATCAAAAAAAATATATAGATAGTAAGCACTTAAAAAATTTGGGTCCAGAACCACTTAAAAAAGGTTTTAATTTTGAGTATTTTAAAAATTATATTTCTAATCGTAAAAGAACCATAAAAGATATTTTGATGGATCAAAAATTTGTATCAGGTTTAGGAAATATTTATGTAAATGAAATTCTATTTTTAAGCGGTATTAAACCGATTAGAAAAGTATCAAGGTTAAAAGATAGAGAAATAAAGAGAATAATCAATAATACTAAAAAAATCTTGCTTAATTCTATAAGATTAGGTGGATCGTCTATTAAAAATTTTTCTAGTGATGATGGAAAACAGGGTCTCTTTCAACAACATTTTAAAGTATACGCACGAAAAGGTGAAAAGTGTTCTAACACAGATTGTAATAAGATAATAATCAAGTCAATAATTGGAAACAGAGCATCTTTTTTTTGTAAAAGTTGCCAAAAATAACTAATAAAGTTGACCCTAATTATACCTGGATATATACAATTTAAAAAAAATGCCAAACACTAAATCAGCGATCAGAAGAGTTAGAAGGGTAAAAAAACAAACTCAAGTAAATAGGATTAGAAGAAGTAAGTATAAGAGTGCTATTAAACAAATGGAACAACTCCTTAAAATGAAAGACAAGGAGAAAGCGAAAAAATTCTTTCCAAAATTTCAATCAATTCTAATGCAGGTTGCTAAATCTGGAATCGTAAACAAAAAAACTGCATCTAGAAAAATTTCAAAAATTTCAAAAAGATTTAAATCAAAATAAACAATCTTCAGTTGTTAAATAAAAAAAAGAAAACTACATTTAGTTTTACTAAACCAAATATTGTTTCTTTTAAAAGTTGTAAATAAAAAATAAAATTCTATTTTTACGATAAACAAAAAAAAAATTTTTTTTTAATTACAACCTCCACATAGTTGCAAATTATTTTAAAAAAGAGTTTAAAGGAAACTCTTTAAGAATTAATTACATGGATAAAAATATCAACAAACAAAACGTTTATATTTCTGAAGAAGAAAATACGCTGAACTGGATTGAAATTCAAAGCTCATTTAAAAAATCTTTCGGAAATGAAATTTACAATAGTTGGTTACAAAAAATATCTTTAGTTAAAGAATACAACGATTATTTGATTCTTGGCGTTCCTACAAGATTCTTTAGGGATTGGATAGTTTCACGTTATCTAGACAAGATTTTAGAACAAGTCAAAAGCTTTAAATTAAGTCTCAATAGGATTGAATTTAAAATTATTGAGGAAAATAAGCAAAATCAGGAGCTTATTAAAATCGATCAGCTTAATAAAGTGACTGAGATAAAAGACTCAATTTTAAATTACAATAGACTTAACCCAAATTTGAACTTTGATAGCTTTATAAAAGGAAAGAGTAATGAGATTGCTTTATCTTACTCAAAAAAAGTTTGTGACCATGTATCAAGGTATAACCCACTATATATTTGCGGAGGAGTTGGATTGGGGAAGACACATTTATTGAATGCGATAGGATTAGAGACCCAAAAAGATAATAATGTTATGTTTATCTCTGCAGAAAGGTTTATGTACCACTTCATAAAATCCATCAAGAAAAATGATATGGTCAATTTTAAAGATTTTTTTAGAAAATCTTCAGTTTTTATTATTGATGATATTCAGTTTATAAGCGGAAAAGAAAGTCTACAAGAGGAGTTCTTTCATACTTTTAACAGTTTAATGGAAAAAGGATCGCAGATTATTATTTCTTCTGATAGGCCACCTATGAAACTAGATAGAGTACAAGAGCGAATAAAATCTAGGTTATCTGGAGGCTTAGTAGTAGATATTGAAGCTCCTGATTTAGATCTTAAAATTAAGATATTGAAAAAAAAAATTGAAGAGATTCAAAATCAATTTAAAGAGAATATAAATTTAAGTGATGAGGTGATAAATTATATTGCTAGTGAAAGTAAAACAAATATAAGAGAATTGATAGGGGTACTAAACAGAGTAATAGCTTTTAGTAGAGTACATAATAAAGTTTTAACCACAGTTGATTGTAAGAATATTTTAAAAGATGTATTTAGCCAAATTAGAGTAATTACAGTAGATAAAATACAAAATATTGTTTCAAATTATTTTAATATAGCTTTGAGTGATATGCTTTCCCAAAGAAGATCAAGACCATTAGCAAGACCTAGACAAATAGCAATGTATCTAGCAAAAAAAATGACATCAAGGTCACTACCGGAAATTGGGAGAAGATTTGCTAACAGAGACCATACAACAGTTATACATGCGGTGAAAACAATAACTAGGTTATCAGATCAGGATGATGAGATGAAAAAAAACATTAATCAAATTAAAAGTCTTCTGCTGGAACAGTGAAGAAATGCAATTTATAGTCAAAAGAGATATTCTACTTAAGTCATTAAATTTTGTTCAAGGAGTTGTTGAAAAAAAAAATACTTTACCTATTTTATCTAATGTACTTCTTCAACTTAAAGAAAAAAAACTAACCATTGTTGCTACAGACTTAGATATTGTTTTTTATGACGAAATAGAAGATGTCAAAGTTCTAAAGGAAGGTAGCACTACTACCTCAGCTGCAATTCTGTATGATATTTTAAGAAAAATTTCGTCAAACTCAGAATTGAATTTTGATTTAAAAAATGAAAATAAACTTAGCTTAAAAAGCGATAATTCTGACTTCAATCTTTTATGTTTACCAACAGATAATTTTCCAACTTTTTCCGATGAATTTGAAGGTCAAGAAATCGAATTGAATAACAAAAATTTTTTAAAACTTTTGAATAAAACAAGAATTTCTATTTCAAATGATGATACAAGGCATTATTTAAATGGTATTTATCTTCACATAACAGAAGCGCATGGTAGGCATTTTTTGACAGGAGTAGCTACTGACAGTCATAGGTTATCTTCTAGCAGTCTTGAAGTTCAAAAAATTAACGATTTTACATCTCTTATATTACCTAGGAAAACAGTGTTTCAATTATGCTCTTTACTATCAGAAATACAAAATAAACTGACATTACAAACTAGTGAAAATAAAATTAAATTTACATTGGGAAAAGTAAAGCTTATTTCAAAAATAATAGATGGTAAATTTCCTGATTATAAAAAGGTAGTCCCGACTACAAATGATAAAACTTTGGTAGTATCTTCAAAAGATTTTATTAATTCAATAGAGCGAGTTGCAAGTGTTTCATTAGATAGAAAGGAAGGAGTAAAACTTTCAATAAGCAAAGATAATATTCAGCTATCCGTCAATAGTGCTAATTCTGGTGAGGGAAATGAAAAAATTAAAGCTGACTTTAGTTCTGATAGATTAAATATTAGTTTTAATTCCAAATATCTTATAGATATAGCTTCTGAAGTTGAAGACAACAAACTTAAAATGAACTTGAAAGACTCTGTTTCTCCAGTATTGATAGAAGATAGTTCTGATAAAAATAGCTATTACGTTATAATGCCAATGAAAATCTAAAATTTAATAAAATTAGAAAATTTATTTATTTTAGCCTTAAAACTGTTGATATAGAATAATTCTAGAACGTTCATGTTTACTTGCATTTTATCTTAATTAAAAAAAATGATATATTTTTACATCCTAAAAAAAATATAATGTCAAAAAAATCAGAATTAAATAACAACCGATCTTATGGTGCGGACTCTATCAAGGTCCTAAAAGGATTAGACGCAGTTAGAAAAAGACCAGGAATGTACATTGGAGATACAGACGATGGCTCTGGCTTACATCATATGGTTTTTGAGGTAATAGACAACTCGATAGATGAAGCTTTAGCTGGTTATTGTAAAAGTATAGTAGTTACTATAAATTCTAACAGCACGGTCACAGTAGAAGATGATGGAAGAGGAATTCCTGTAGATATACATAAAGGGGAAAAAATGTCTGCTGCAGAGGTAATTATGACCCAATTACACGCAGGAGGAAAGTTTGATCATGATTCTTACAAGGTCTCAGGGGGCCTCCATGGGGTTGGTGTCTCAGTAGTAAATGCTTTGTCAGAAAAACTTCAACTAAACATATATAGAGATGGAAAAGAATTTGAGATTGAGTTTAAAGATGGAAACTCCTTAAAGCCATTAAAGCAAGTTGGAAAGACTAAAAAAAAAGGCACTAAAATTACTTTTTTGCCTTCAAAAGAGATATTTTCGTCAATAAAATTTAGCTCATCAATACTTGAGAAACGTATTAGAGAACTAGCATTTTTAAACAAAGGCATTTCAATCACATTGATAGACAACTCTTTGAAAAAATCTAAGGAGTACGTTCATAAATATGATGGTGGAATAACTGAATTTGTAAAGCACATTAATAATAAAAAACCAATTTTAGTTAATAAAAATGAGAAAGAAGTCTTTAAAAAACCTGTGTATGTTACTTCAACTAAAAATAATGTGATCGTTGAATGTTCATTTGAGTGGAACGCTGGATATTCTGAAGAAGTATTACCGTTTACTAATAATATACCACAAAAAGACGGTGGAACTCACTTGCTAGGATTTAGAAGTGCTTTGACCAGAGTAATAAATAAATATTTCGGTGAAAGAAATAATAAGAAAAATAAAATTAGTTTATCAGGTGAAGATATTAAAGAGGGCCTAACAGCAGTGCTTTCAATCAAGATGCCCGACCCAAAGTTTTCTTCTCAAACTAAAGATAAACTTGTTTCCTCGGAAATTAGAAATATTGTTGAAAATATTATTGGAGAAAAAGTTTCCACTTGGTTTGATCAAAACCCTTCTGTTGCAAAAACAGTTTTAGAGAAAATAACGCAAGCTGCAATGGCTAGAGATGTTGCGAGAAAAGCTAGGGACAGTGTTAGACGAAAAGGTACTTTTGAATTATCAGGGCTTCCAGGTAAACTTGCAGATTGCCAAATCCAAAAAAGGGAAGGAACTGAATTATTTATAGTTGAGGGAGACTCTGCAGGCGGTTCAGCTAAACAAGGTAGGGTGAGGGAGTATCAAGCAGTTTTACCTTTAAGAGGAAAAATTTTGAATACATACGTAAATGGTAAAAAAAATGGAGAAGATCAATCCACCAAAGCTCTTTCGAAAATGATGTCTTCAAGTGAGATTGTAACATTAATAAATGCTTTAGGAACGGGATCAAAAGATTTCAATATTGAAAATCTAAGGTACGATAAAATTGTAATTATGACCGATGCTGATGTAGACGGATCACATATCAGAACTTTACTTCTAACTTTCTTTAACAATTATCCTTTTAACCAATTAATTGAAAACGGACATGTTTATTTAGCTCAGCCACCATTATTTAAAATAACAAAATCAAATAAAAGTACTTATATTAAAGATGAAAAGTCATTAGAGGAATATATTCTTCAATCCGCTAAAGTTGATAAAAAAATAAAAAAAGATTCGACCAATTATAAAAAATTCATACAAGATCAAAGAGAAAAGTTGTCAATTCAAAGGTTTAAAGGACTAGGGGAAATGAACCCAGAAGAACTTTGGGAAACTACTTTAAATCCTGAAAATAGAACAATGTTAAGGGTGCAGTATTCAAAAGGAACTAAGGAAAAATCAAAAGAAGATCAAAAAATGATAGAAATTTTAATGGGAG
The DNA here is from genome assembly GCA_902632445.1 of uncultured Pelagibacteraceae bacterium. Lineage (GTDB taxonomy): Bacteria > Pseudomonadota > Alphaproteobacteria > Pelagibacterales > Pelagibacteraceae > Pelagilacustribacter. The sequence goes on from CACPCL010000002.1 coordinate 7,229, forward strand.
ATGAAGTCGCCCCAAGAAAAGATTTTATTACTAATAACGCTTTAGAAGTTATAAATTTAGACATCTAAAAATAATGAATTTTTCCACTCTTTTCAGAACAAAAGAGAATTTAAGCCTAGATAAAAATACATTAACAATTCTTAGATATATAGCCATAATAGGTCAGATTTTAGCTATAAGTATAGTTTTTTATTATTTAAATTTACCATTCCCAATAAAAGAAAGTTATTTGATCATTTCACTTGGTTTAGTCACAAACTTATATCTTCAATTTGGTATTAAAATCAATCAACTAAAAGATTTCTATGCCGCTCCATTCCTATTGTACGATTTAATACAATTGAGCGCTCTTCTTTATTTGACAGGAGGAATTTTTAATCCATTCTCATTCTTATTAGTGATACCAGCTATTGTATCTTCAACATTTCTAAGTATGGGGATTACAATTATTTTAGGTTTGATAACATCGATTCTTTTATTTCTTTTGTCTTTTTATTATTTACCACTACCAGGCATAGACTTTATGAGTTTTCCTGAAATTTATAAAACTGGGATACTAATCTCAATATTAATAGGATTAATTTTTTTAAGTTATTTCGGTATTCGTTTTGCTGGTGAAAAAAAAAAAACAGAAGAAGCTTTCAAAAAACTTCAAGAGGTAATTTACAAAGAGTATGAGTTAGAGTCTTTAGGGGGGCAAGCAGCTGCAGCGGCACATTCGCTTGGAACACCTTTAGCTACAATAAGTGTAGTTGCAAAAGAATTAAAAAAAGAAATCGGAGATAACAATGATCTTTCAAAGGATATAGATCTATTAATAAGCCAATCCAAAAGATGTAGTGAAATCTTAAAAAGAATTTCTAAAAAACAAATTGAAGAAGATAAATTTTTTAGCTCAACAAAATTGGAAAATTTACTTGAGGAAATTATAAATTCTTTTAAAGAAACTTCTTCTAAAGAAATTACCTTAGTATCTGAAAATGATAGAAATAAAATTGATATTCAAAGATCGGCAGAAATGATCTACGGTTTAAGAAATTTCATTGGTAACGCAATTAAATTTTCAAAAAGCAAAGTAAATATTTTTCTTATCAGCAATGATAAAGAAATTAAAATCATTGTAAATGATGACGGGCCAGGATTTCCAAAGGACATAATTGAGAAATTGGGTGAACCTTATATAAAATCTAGATCATTAGAATTGAATTCAAACTCAGGTCTAGGCCTTGGAACTTTCTTAGGTAAAACTTTATTAGAAAGACAAAATGCCAAATTATTGTTCAAAGACGACAAAAATTTAGGTGGTGCTTCTGTCGTGATTATTTGGTCACCAAAAAATATTTTGCTTAATGCTTAAATTCAAAAGAATAAGCAAGTATCTTATAAGCTAATTTTGCTACCAAAAAATTATATGAATCGAATTTTTTTATTGGAGCGAGTTCGTTAATGTCTGCACCAACTACATTTGATATTTGACAGACTTTCTTAATTATAGGTAAAACTTCATCCCAAAATAACCCACCTGGCTCGGGGGTTCCTGTTGCTGGCATAATACTCGAGTCAAAACTATCTACATCAAAAGTTATATAAACATGCTTATTTTCAAATAAGTTGTTTAACTTTTCTAGATCCCAATTTTTTTTATCTTTAGCCCAAAAAATTTCTATTCTATCCTTATTCTTATTATAAAAATCCATTTCAGTTTTTGAGAGATTTCTAATTCCAAAAGACACAACTTTTAAATTTTTAAAATCAAGGCATCTTTTAATTGCTGATGCATGAGAGAACCTCTCTCCTTGATAGCTTTCTCTTAGATCAGCATGAGCATCAAAATGAAGTAGGATTAATTCTTTATGTTTTTTAACAAATGGTTTAATAGAACCTGGTGTAATAGAGTGCTCTCCTCCTAAGATTAGCGGAAATTTCTTCTCAGTTAGTATCTTTTCATTAATTTTGGATAATTGATTTAAAGCATCATTTAATTTACTTTTTATCTTAAAAGGTTTTAAAGTTTGAATACCAATTTCTTTGTAAGGTTCTTTATTCAATTCTTCATCAAATAATTCAACTTGATGAGAAGCTTTAATTATTTCTCGCGGTCCATTCTTAGTTCCACTTCCGTAGCTTACTGTTTTTTCTAAACCAAACGGAACTATAACTACTTTAGGCTCAGATTTATGTGTTACATCGATTCCTAAAAATCCCTTTTTCTTGTCTAAATAACTCATTTAAGAATCAAAAATTTGTGAAAAATTTCTTTTTGCTCTCTTTTTCCAATTTGATCTGTGATACGCATCACTCGCAATTAACGGTAATACACTCGTAGCCTCAGCAAATACCATTTGCTCTTTTGTAACATCAACTTTACCCCAAGAGCTGGCCTCTTTTAATGTAGAGCTGCTGCAAGCGCCATCTCTAGTATCAGCTACAGTAATTTGTATAGCATATTTATGCATATCAACCTTTTTGCCTAATAACTCTGCACAAACTACAGTATCTTGAATGAAGTTTTTAGGCACTCCTCCTCCAACCATTAGAAGCCCTGATTGCTTCGACTGAAGCTTAATTTCAGTTAACTCTCTAAATTCCCTAATAGAATCAATTACAACGTGTTTATCAGGATTTTTTTCTTGATGCATTACAAGACCAAATCCTGCAGAGCTATCAGTGAAAGCTGGGCAAAATATTGGAACATTATTGTCGTACGCAGTCTCTATTAAAGAACCTTTTTTTTTAGAATTAGATTTAAGATATTTTCCTAACTCTAATATAAATTCTCTTGAGGTGTAAGTTTTAGGTTTTAATGTATCTGCAATATCACAAATAGTTTGGTCACAAGCTTGTAACTCTTCCTCGTCTATATAGGTATCATAGATTCTATCTATATAATTGTTTCTTAGCTCAGCGTCATCCTGAAATTGAGATCCTTGATAATGCTTGAATCCTAAAGCTTCAAAAAAATCCATATCAATGATAGAGGCGCCAGTGGCCACAATTGCATCAACCATATTGTGTTTAACTAAATCAGTGTAAAGGTTCATACATCCCCCTGCTGAAGTCGAGCCTGCTAATGTTAAAAAAATTGAACAATCTTTATCTGCAAGCATTTCATTATAAATTGATGCTGCTCTAGCTGTATCTCTGGAGGTGAATGACATTTTACTCATTCCATCAATTATCTTACGAGCATCAAAAGATTTAATATCGATATGCTCAACAGGAGAGTTAAGAAGAGATTTTTTATTGTGTCCGATATTTGGACTATTTTTTTTGCTCATTAAGCTACTAAAGAACCAACTTTATCATTTGTATTATCGTACATAGATATAATTGGTTTGTCACTTAATTCGTGAATTTCATTTGAGAAAAAACCGTTGAACTTAGTTCTGAAAGTAAGACTGTATGCGCCTAGCTGACCTAACTCTATATAATCACCTTCTTTAATATTATTTGGTAACAAAAATGGTCCTTTCATATAATCTAATCCATCACAAGTAGGTCCAAAAAAACTAAAAGCAGTCAATTTCTTAGACTGAACTCTGCCATCTGTAATCATTTTTGAAGGTAAAACAAAATTTGGCCCACCAGCGTCAAATAAAGATCCATATGTTCCGTCATTGATATAAAGACTATTTTTTTTTCTTAGAATAACTTTTACAATTGTCGATCCACTTTCAGCTACTAGAGATCTTCCTGGTTCACAGATTATCTCAGGTATTTTATCGAATTTTAAATTATTTATTTCTTTTTTAATTTCATCCATATAATTTATTAATGGTTCAGGGTTAAGGTCTGGATAAATAGAAGGGAAACCTCCACCAACATTAATTATATCAGGAACTATTTTTGTTTTTTTTACAATATTTCCTATTTCACGAATACCTTTAGAGTAGGAAATTTTATGCATACATTGAGAGCCAACATGAAAACTTATTCCAAGTTTTTTTGAATGCTCTTTACATAATCTTACCAAACCCAATGCTTCAGATGGAAGAGCTCCAAATTTTCTAGATAGATCTATTTCTGCATGTTCATTTGAAATCGCAATTCTTACAAACAACTCTAAATCTTTTGCTTGATTAGTTGCATCTAATATTTTTCTTAATTCATCTTTACTATCCAGAGAAAAACTTTTTACACCGTATTCAAAGTAGGCTGATGAAATACTTTCTTTACTTTTAATCGTATGCATGAAGTGTAATTTCGCTTCCGATTTTATTTTCTTTATAAGTTTTATTTCATTTATAGAGGCAACATCAAATTCATTAATACCGTTATTAATAATTTGTTTTATAATTTTTTCATTTGGATTTGTTTTTACGGCGTAAAGTATCTTTCCTGGAAAATTTTCTTTAAAAAATTTTACGGATTTTTTAATCTCGTTTAGCCGTATACAATATACGGGGTAATCTGGTTTTAATGAGCTAACTAATTCGTTAGCTGTTTTAAATTTTCCCATTTCATGTGTCCCTCGTTAATTTACACAAAGGTTTTTTAAAAAATTTAATAAAAAAAACCCTATTTATTTTGCGTTTAAGGTTTTTTTCACTTTATGTAAAGAAAAAAAGGACATTTTTGGCGTGTTGAAATTTTGTTAACAGTACCCATATGAGGTCTTATGAGGTCACAAAAAAACGTTCCTGAGCAGCTCAAATTAGCAGACTTTGCTGATAAATCGCTCCTAATACTTGATGATGACGATCCATTGAGAGGAAGGCTCGCAAGAGCGATGGAAAAGAAGGGATTTCAAGTAAAAGAGGCTAAAACGGTGGCAGAAGGACTAAATATTGCCAAGACGAGCCCCACAGCTTTCGCAGTGATTGATCTGAGGCTTGAGGACGGTAACGGTTTAGATGTCGTTAAAGAACTCTCCAAAAACAAAAAAGATAGCAGAATTGTAATGTTAACCGGATACGGGAATCTTCCAACGGCTGTAGCCGCTGTGAAAGTTGGTGCAATTGATTACATCTCTAAACCTGTTGATGCAGATGATGTTGAAGCAGCTCTATTAGCTTCACCAGAGTCAAAAGCGAAACCCCCAGAAAACCCAATGTCAGCTGATAGAGTTAAGTGGGAACATATCCACCGGGTATTTGAATTATGTAATCGAAATGTTTCGGAAACAGCACGAAGATTAAAGATGCACAGAAGAACTTTACAAAGAATCCTATCTAAAAGATCACCGAGATAAAATCAAATATATTTTCTTAATTTTTTGATTTTATTTATTGCTAATGTTGCCAAAAGAATCTTAAATAGCTCTGCTAATAAAAAAGGTTCAGCTCCTAATTTAAATATTGGTTTATCCCATCCGATTAAACCTCCCAACCAAAGCATACCTAAAAAATAAATAAAACTTGTAGCAAAAGTTAATTTTAAAAAATTTCTAAACAAATTATCACTATAAATAAATTTTCCAGCTAAAAAACCAGAAATTATAAAACCAATTAAATATCCCATAGTAGGTCCTGTGAAATAAACAATTCCAATACCTTTTTCTGGTGTTCCAGAAAAAACTGGTAAACCTATAATTCCCTCAAACAGATAAAGGGAAATTGTAGTCACTGCAAGCTTCCAACCAAACGCGATTCCAATAAACAGAACTACAAAAGTTTGCATAGTCATAGGCACAGGGTAAAAAGGTATTTTAATTTTCGATGATATGGCTAAAAGAATAGAACCTAATAAAGCTACAAAAATATACTTTATTAAACTTGTTTGTTTAAAACTTTTTACAAATTCCATAAAGCTAATTTAACTTTTTTTTTACCAAAATCTAGTGTTTTGTTAATTGTACAAAAACATCCTCTAAATCACCCTCTTCGGTAGTTATATCCTCAATTTTGATCTTATTTTCATTTAAATAATTTATTATCTCGCTAAAATCTAGTGAATTTTTTTCATAGGTTACTATTATTGAATTTTTAGAGTTAATTTTGAAATTTATGTCTTTCATTAATAAACTTTTATTCGAGTCAATATTTTTTACTTTAAAATTTATCTTTTTAGTTTTAATACGCTCTAATAGTTTTTCAGTAGTATCTAGTGCTACCAAATTACCTTTATCTACAATTGCAATTCGATCACACATTTCTTGAGCTTCAATTAAATAATGGGTAGTTAAAATTATAGTGACTCCCTCTTTATTAAGTTCTTTTACATTTTTCCAAAGATTATTCCTAAGTTCAACATCAACGCCAGCGGTAGGTTCATCTAAAATTAAAATCGGAGGTTGATGAACCATTGCTTTAGCAATAAGCAATCTCCTTTTCATGCCGCCAGATAAGCTCCTAGAATAAGCTTCAGCTTTCTCTTCAAGCGCTACCATTTTTAGTATTAAATCAGTGATCCTATCTTTTTTTGCAATACCGTAAAGACCAGCTTGAAGTTCTAGTAGCTTTTTTGGACTAAAAAAAGCATCTAAGTTTACTTCTTGTGGAACTATCCCTAGAGAGGCTCTTACTTGGCGGGGATTTTGATCTAAATCGAAACCCCATACATTTACCTTTCCACTAGTCTTTGAAACTGTTCCACCAAGAATACTTAAAAAAGTTGTTTTACCCGCTCCATTTGGTCCTAGCAGTCCAAATACTTCGCCTTGCCTAACTTCAAAATTTAAATTATTTAGTGCTTTGTTTTGTTTTTTGGTTTTAGAGTTGGAGTATATCTTTGTTAGATTCTCAACAGTTAAGGCAAATTTATTCATACTTTTTTTAAAATAGATTAAAATTCAATGTAATATGTATATATGAGTACGATAAAAAAAACAGATCATTTTTATTTGGTTGATGGCTCGGGATATATCTTTAGAGCTTATTATGCTCTCCCTCCTTTATCAAGAAAGAGTGATGGACTTCCAACTGGAGCGGTGAGTGGTTTTTGCTCTATGTTATTCAAGCTTTTAGAAGATGTGAGGTCGGATGATTCAGAAAATAAACCAACACACTTTGCTGTAATTTTTGACTCAGCAAGAAAAAATTTTAGAAATGAAATTTACAGTGAATACAAGGCTAACCGCTCTGAAGCTCCAGATGATTTAGCTCCTCAATTTGAGTATATAAGAAAATCGGTTGAGGCTTTTAATCTTCCATCAATAGAACTTCTTAATTATGAAGCCGACGATTTAATAGCTACGTATTCAAAAAAAATTATCGATGCAGGAGCAAAAGTTACTGTTATTTCCTCTGATAAAGATCTAATGCAATTAGTTTCAACAAAGATTAGGTTATTTGATCCGATGAAAAGCAAAGTTATTGGAGAGAAAGAAGTTGAAGAAAAGTTTGGTGTGAAACCTAAACAAGTAATAGATGTTCAGTCACTAGCAGGAGACTCTTCAGATAATATTCCGGGCGTACCAGGAATAGGAATAAAAACTGCTGCAGAGCTCATCAACAAATATAAAAATCTAGATACTCTACTTGATAATGCATCTGAAATTAAACAAAATAAAAGACGAGAAACTTTAATAGCCAATAAGGATAAAGCGCTATTAAGTAAAAAATTAGTTACTTTAAAAAACGATGTTCCAATTAAAAATGAACCAAATGAATTTTTGATAAAAGAAATTGATAAAGAAAAACTTTATACTTTCTTAAGGGAAATGGAGTTTAACAGATTATTAAGTCAGGCAATCAGTTTTTATGGCGAGCCAGGAGAAAAAAAATTTAGTTTATCAAATAAATCGTCAAACGAATCGAAAATTAGCAGAAAAAAATATAAAAAAATCACCTTAGAAAAAGAGTTAAACAAGCTGATAAATGATATAAATACGAAAAGTATTATTTCAGTAGACACAGAAACATCTTCTTTAAACCCTCAAGAGGCTAGACTTGTTGGTATTTCAGTTAGTTATGCTCCTAATATATCTTTCTATATACCTGTAGGACATAAAAATAAGAAATGTTTAAGTAAAGATTTAGTTATTCAAAAACTAAAACCGATTTTGGAAGATCCTAGCATTAAAAAAGTAGGCCAAAATATAAAATATGATTATATAATATTTAAAAAATATGGTGTCGAATTAGTATCTATTGAAGATACAATGCTGCTTTCATATACGCTGGATGCAGGAAATAATCGACACAATATGGATACTTTATCAGAATTGCATCTTGGTCATAAAACCATCTCCTACAAGGATCTTGTTGGAACCGGAAAAAAACAATTAAAATTTTCTGAAGTTGATTTGGATAAAGCTACAGAATATGCAGCAGAAGATGCGGATGTAACTTTAAGATTATATCAAATTTTGTCTGAAAGAATTGAAAAGGAAAAACTTAATAAAATTTATGAAATTTTTGAAAAACCTATGATAAAGATTCTTTCTAAATTAGAAACTTTTGGTATAAAAGTAGATAACAATTATTTGAAAGAATTATCAAAAAAATTTAAGACAAGATTAACAAAAATAGAAAAAGAAATTTATAAAATTTCTGGAAAAGATTTTAATATTGGATCTCCCAAACAACTTGGTGAAATAATTTATAATGATCTTAAAATTGCAAAATTAAAAAAAACAAAAAAAGGTAGTTTGGCTACAAGCGCAAAAATACTGGAGGATTTAGCTTTGACGGGTCATAGATTTCCAAATTTAGTATTAGAGTGGAGACAGGTCTCAAAGCTAAAAAGCACCTATACTGACGCTCTTCAAGATCATGTTAATAAGGATACAAAAAGAGTTCATACTTCATTTCTTTTAGCAGCTACAAATACCGGTAGATTAGCCTCTAGTGATCCAAATTTACAAAATATACCAATAAAAACTTCTGACGGAAAAGAAATTAGAAAGGCATTTGTTGCTGAAAAAAATAATATTTTGATTTCTGCCGATTATAATCAAATTGAAATGAGAATTCTTGCTGATATGGCAGATGTTAAGGAATTAAAAAAAGCTTTTAAAGAAAATCTAGACATTCATAACCTTACAGCCAGTCAAGTTTTTAACCTACCAATGAATAAAGTTTCAGAGGAACAAAGGAGGAAAGCAAAAGCAATTAATTTTGGAATTATTTATGGTATCACTCAATATGGTCTAGCTAAACAAATATCAGTTTCAAATGATGATGCCCAAAAATTTATAAATTCCTATTTCAAAAAATTTCCTGAAATAAAGGATTATATGCAAACAACTGTAAAAAGTTGTAGAAAGCGAGGATTTGTTACAAATATCTTTGGAAGAAGAATTCATTTAAGAGGAATCAATGATAAAAATTTTAGTGTAAGAAGCTTTCAAGAAAGAGCTGCAATCAATGCACCGATACAAGGTTCAGCAGCAGATATAATTAGACTTGCAATGATCAAGATTGATAACATCTTTGAACAAAACCAAATGGCAAAAATGTTACTCCAAATTCATGATGAACTAATTTTTGAATGTTCTAAGAAAGATGAAAAAAATGTAAAAAAATTAATTCAAGATGCAATGGTTTCAGTTTCAAGTTCCGAACATCATATGTTTTCTATTCCTTTAGAGGTAAATATTAATTCTGGTAATAATTGGGGAGAAGCACATTAATCGCCTAAATTTTGACATTAAGATTATGAAAATAAACGTATGGCACATACAATAGCTTTAGTTGACGATGATAGAAACATACTTACTGGAATAAGTATGGCCTTAGAAAGAGAAGGTTTTAAAGTGCAAACTTATATTGACGGAGAGTCCGCTTTAATTGGCTTAACAAGAAATCCTCCAGATTTAGCAGTTTTAGATATTAAAATGCCTAGGATGGATGGTGAAGAACTTTTAAAAAAATTAAAGAAGAAGATGTCAATTCCAATAATTTTCTTAACATCTAAGGATGAGGAAGTAGATGAATTACTAGGGTTAAAACTGGGAGCAGATGACTTTGTGAAGAAATCAGGAGGATTTTCAACGAAAGTCTTAATTGAGAGAATTAGAGTTCAATTAAGAAAAAAAAATAATGTAATCGACGATACAAAAAATATTATTACTCATGGAAAACTAAAGTTAGACCCAGCTCAATTAGAATGTGAATGGGGTGGAAAACCGTTACCAGATAAGTTGACAACTACAGAATTTTTAATAGTTAAGGAACTAGCAAAAAGACCAGGTGTCATTAAAGAACGAGCACATCTTATGGACATCGCATACAAAGAAAATACTGAAATCGAGGATAGAACAATTGATAGTCACGTAAAAAGAATCAGAAAAAAGTTCAAAAAAGTAGATGAAAAGTTTTCTGCAATTGAAACTAGATATGGAAGCGGGTATAGATGGAATATTAGTTAATGAAACCAAAAAAAACAGCATCAATTCTAAAAAAATTTTTATTATTTAATTTAACTACATTTTCTATATTAGGATTATTCACAATATTTTATCTAAAAGCTATCCAACCAAACTTAGTAAAAAAGAGAGCAGTTGATCATAAAATTATAATTAGCAATACTGTAGACCACTTAAAAAGACTTAATGTAAATTATAGCGAGGATGGAATTCGAAAATTTTTGCTATCTACAAGATTTTTATTTCAGAGTTTAGACAGGGTACAATTTTACGATTTATCAGGAAATCTCATTGGAGACACAAATATTTTAGATTTAGATCAAAATGTTTTTTCGAGATCAGACGTTATTATCGAGGAGACTATTGGCGGCAAACAGCCAGTAAATGAACCTTCCTTGGAAAAATCTAATGAAAAAAACGATGACTCTCTTAAGAAAATCTTACAACAATATAGGGGCACTCCGCTCACATTATCTGAGGTTAACAAAAATGATTTTTTTGTAAAAACTTTAAGTGAAATAAATCTAAAAGGTCAAAATATTGGTTTTATATTAGTTTCAGAGCAGGCAAACGACATAGTTAATGCTGTTAAAGAGAGGAAAGATTTTATCGTAAGAACCGTTTTTGCAGTAGCACTTGTAATTTTAATTTTTTCAATGTTTCTAAATAAATATATTCTTAAACCTATTGGTCTTCTGGTTAAATATAGTGACTCAATAAAGAAAAAATCTTCTGAGAGTATTAGTATAAAGAAAGTTTTTGTTAGAGATGATGAAATAGGAAAACTTACAATGTCAATTGATGAAATGACAAAAGAATTACAACATAGAACAAATAGAGCAGAGACATTTTCAAATGATCTAGCACATGAGATAAGAAATCCACTAGCATCTCTTAAAAGTGCATCTGAACTTCTTGATAAAACAACTGAAAAAAACGAAAGTGAAAAACTTTTAAAAATAATTAATCATGACGTAGAACGAATAGAAAGATTGATTACTGACTATTCTCAAATGCTTAAAGATGAAGCTTCTTTATCAAGAGAAAAAATGAGTAAGATTAATCTAATAGATGTAATAAATAACGTGGTAGAGGATTTTAAACAAGATTTAAGTAACCAAAATAAAAAAATTGAAATAAAGATCAAGGAAAAGATAAGTTCGAATAATGGAAAGTATATTTTGGGAATAGAAAATAGATTAGAACAGGTAATAGCAAATTTATTAGATAATTCTATTTCATTTAGTCAAAATGATCAAAAAATTGAAATTAGTATAGCGGAGACAACTAAAAATCTCGTTATGACAATTAAAGATGAGGGACCTGGATTTTCAGAGACCTCTCCTCAAAAAATATTTAAGAGATTTTATAGTAATAGACCCAAAAGCTTTGGAAAACATTCTGGGCTTGGCCTGAATATTGTGAAGAATATAGTCGAATTGCATAAAGGCACTATAGCCGCATCAAACAGAATTAATACAAAAGGTGCTCAAGTAGAAGTGTTACTTCCAAAATTTTCTTAGTGATCTTTCTTGATAAGATAGGTTTATATTGATATTAACAATTAAAAAATGGAACAAGATTATAAAGTAAAAGATATAAATTTAGCTGATTTTGGCAGAAAAGAAATTTCCTTAGCTGAAACCGAAATGCCTGGATTAATGGCATTAAGAAAAGAATATAAAGGAAAAAAACCATTGAAGGGTGCTAGAATCTTAGGTTGTTTACATATGACGATCCAAACAGCCGTGTTGATAGAGACATTAGTCGACCTTGGTGCCGAGGTAAGATGGTCATCATGTAATATTTTTTCTACACAGGATCATGCCGCTGCTGCAATAGCTAAGGCAGGTATACCAGTATTTGCTTGGAAAGGTGAAACCGAGGATGAATATTGGTGGTGTGTAAAGCAAACGATTGAAGGTAAAAAAAATTGGAAGCCAAATATGATTTTAGATGATGGGGGAGATTTGACGGGTTTAATGCATAAAGATTATAAGGACATGTTAAAAGAAGTTAAAGGTGTTTCAGAAGAAACTACAACTGGTGTGTTAGCTTTAAAAAAAATGGAGTCAAATAATCAATTACTTATACCAGCATTCAATGTGAATGACTCAGTTACAAAATCAAAATTTGACAATTTATATGGCTGTCGAGAGAGTTTAGTTGATGGTATTAAGAGAGCGACAGATTTGATGATGTCAGGTAAAGTTGCAATTGTTGCGGGCTTTGGAGATGTTGGAAAAGGAAGTGCCGCTTCTTTACGTCAAGCAGGCGCTAGAGTTATGGTTACTGAAACAGATCCAATATGTGCTTTACAAGCAGCTATGGAAGGTTACGAAGTTGTCCTAATGGAAGATGCTATAAATCAAGCAGATATAGTTGTCACGGCTACTGGCAACAAAGATATTGTTACAGCAGACCATATGAGAAACATGAAGGACAGAGCTATTTTGTGTAACATTGGTCACTTCGATAATGAAATTCAAGTAGAGGCATTGAAAAATTATAAGTGGGATGAAATTAAACCACAAGTTCATGAAATTGAATTACCTAGTAAGAAAAGGATTATTCTTTTAGCCGAAGGTAGATTGGTTAACTTAGGTTGTGCTACAGGACACCCTAGCTTTGTTATGAGTGCTTCATTTACAAATCAAGTAATTGCTCAAATTGAGTTATGGAATAATTCAAATAAATATGAAAATAAAGTTTATGTTCTTCCAAAACACCTTGATGAAAAAGTTGCAATGCTTCATTTGGAAAAAGTTGGTGCGAAACTTACGAAAATGTCAAAAGAACAAGCCAATTATATTAGCGTTAAACCATCAGGACCATTTAAGCCAGATACTTATCGCTACTAATAGTAGCTAATGATTATTAAATCCTTAGAGCATTTAAATCAAATATCAAAAACAATTTCAGAAAATTTAGAGAATGGAGATTGCATTTTTTTAATTGGTGAAATTGGTGTAGGAAAAACTACACTTACAAGACATTTAATTAATAACTTGCAAACACAAAAAGGACTTAAAGTGACAGAAGTACTTAGTCCCACATTCAACTTACTTTATGAATATGAAATTAAAGATCTAAAAATTATGCATTATGATCTTTATAGATTAAAAAAAGCCAAGGAATTAGATCATCTTGGTATTTTTTCTGAAAATGAAAAAACAATTCAAATTATAGAATGGCCAGACTTAATTAAAACACCCTTAATCAATAAACTAGAAATTCATTTAGAGTATGGAAAAAATGATAATGAAAGAAAAATGAAGATACGTGGGCTTGGTAAATGGAAAGATTTTGAAAATGAAATATAAATTAAAGAAAATTTCAGGAGATGCTTCTTTTAGAGAGTTTTATAGATTAAAAAAAAATAACAAAACCTCAATCATCGTTTCAGCTAAAAAAGAAAAATTTAAAAATCTTGCGGTATATACGGTGATTAACCACGTGCTTAACAATAATAGGATTAATGCTCCAAAATTATTAAGCAATCATTATAAAAATGATATGATCGAAATATCTGATTTAGGAGAAAAATCTTTCTATGAACACGTAATTTCAAAAAAAAATAAACTTAACAGCTATAAATCATTAATAAAATTATTGATTAAGATACAAAAAATAAAAGTTAAAAAATATTACAAATTTGAAAAACTTAAAATCAAATTACCAAAATATACATTATCAAATCTTCATAAAGAATCAGATTTGTTTTTTGATTGGTATTTAAAGTATTTTTTCAGAAATAAAAAAATTAGTAAGACTAAAAAAATTTTAAGATCTGAATTAGATAAAGTTTACAAAAAACTAAGTTATAAAAATGATACTTTTGTACATAGAGATTTTCATATTTCAAATGTAATGATTAATAAAAAAAAATTAGGAATAATTGATAGCCAAGACGCAATTATTGGAAATCCTTTGTATGATGTTTCATCTGTAATTGATGACGTGAGGATAAAATTATCAAATAAACTACAAAATCAACTATTAAATTTTTATCATAAGAATTCAAAATTAAAGAAAGATCAAATTAAAAAATTGAAAAATGATTTTGATATTTTGTCAGTCCAAAGAAATTTGAAAATATTAGGAATATTTGTACGTTTATACAAAAGAGATAATAAAGATCATTATTTAAAATTTTTACCTTACACATGGACACTTATTGAAAAAAGATTACAAAACCCAGCTCTTAAGAATTTGAAAATATTATTTTCCAAACACTTATCTATCAAAAAGCTAAAAAAATTTAATAAGATATGAAAATTAAATACGGAATGATTTTGGCAGCTGGATTAGGAACGAGAATGAAGCCATTAACACATAAAACTCCCAAACCATTATTGGAGATAAATAATCTTACTTTATTGGAGAGAGCAATAAATTTATTGATCAGCCATGGTGTACAAGTAATAAATATTAATGTTCATTACCTCCCTGATAAAATTCTAACTTTTATAAATAACAAAAAATTTCGAGTTAAGATTACAATTTCTAATGAAGAAAATTTATTATTAGATACAGGTGGCGGAGTTCTTAAAGGCACACAAAATTTTGGCGATAATCCATTTTTTGTAATTAACCCAGATACAGTCTGGAGTAAGAATTACTTATATGAATTAAAGAGGCTTGAAGAAATTTATTTTCATAATAATAAACCAATTTTGCTTCTAGTAAAAAAAAAATTATCCATTGATCCATCTTTTAAAGGAGATTTTAATTTAAATAATGGAAAAATTTCAAAGGATGATGAAAATCATTTTATTTTTACTGGGTTACAAATTACTAATAGAAGTGTTTTGATTGGTGAAAAAACAAAAGTTTTTTCAATGAACAAAATATGGGATAAATTGATAAAAGAAAAAAACCTACAAGGCTTAGAAAGCAATCAAAAGTTTTATCACCTTAATACTTTTGATATGTATAGGAAAATCTTAAGTCTTAACATTACTGATTAAAAATAATATCTTTAACTCTGGACTTATCCAAATAATAATATTTTTCAATTTTTAAATTATCTCCTAATTCAATTATCAAGGGATTACCTGTCGGTATTTCTAATTCATTAATTTTTGCATCTGAAATATTGAATAAATATTTACACAAAGCTCTAAGAGAGTTTCCATGAGCTGATATCAAAACATTTTTATTTTCTATAAGGTTTTTCTTAATTTCATTTTCATAAAAAGGCACTACTCTGTCATATGTGTTTTTTAAAGACTCAGTAAATGGTGTCATGCCCAAAGGTATATTAGCATTTAAAGGACTGAATAAATCTTGGTATTCGCTTTTTTCTTCCATTGGAGGAGGAGCTATATCCCAGGACCTCCTATATTTTTTGAATTGTTCCTCACCTATTTTATTCTTTGTCTCCTCTTTGTTTAAACCTGTTAAAGAACCGTAGTGTCTCTCGTTAAGTTGCCAAGCAGTATTGAATTTAAGTTCCAGTTTATTTTTTTGAAGTATAGTTGTAAGAGTTTTAATTGCCCTTTTTAAATAGGATGTAAAAGAAATATCTATCTTAATATTTAAATCTTTAATAAGTTGACCAGATTTTTCAGCCTCAAGCGCACCTTTATTCGACAAATCTACATCTACCCAACCAGTAAATTTATTTTCTGCATTCCAAACACTTTGTCCATGTCTTATGAGAATTAACTTAGTCATAATACTTTAATCAGTTATTATGTACTATATAAAACTGATAATGAAAATTAATTTCTTAAAGCTTACAAAATATACTTACTATTTTTCTTTAATACTTATCATTGTTATTTATTTGTTTCCTGGAAGCCTAATTGGATATCTATTATATGGAGATCTTGGTAAACAGCTAGATTTAATACCAAACCCAATAGGAACATCAATAAACCACGCATTAGCTTTTTTGTATTTATCTATTCTTGGTTTAATTATCCATTTGAAAAATAAAAGTTTTTTTAAAACTATTATTTTTTTAATTTCTCTATCAATAATTTTAGAATTATTTCATTATTTTATACCAAATAGATCTTTTGAATTTTTAGATCTTTTTGGTAATCTTATTGGAACCTTAGTTGGAGTTTTTATAGCAATATTAAATGAAAAGTTTAAAAAAAAAAATTGAAAATAAAAAATTTATAACTATTTTTTTAATAGCTTGTTTTTTTTCTTTCATAAGCCACGGAGAAGAAACAAAAACTATTTCTGGTAAGGCAAAAGTTGTTGATGGAGATACAATTAAAATTCAAGGTATATCAATAAGATTATTTGGTATAGATGCCCCAGAAAAAAAACAGATATGCAAATTTGGAAGTCGACCGTACAAGTGCGGTTTAGAGTCATCTCAGTTTTTAAAAAAAATAATTGAAAGTTCTAGTTATGTAGATTGTTCATATAGAGATTTAGATAGATATAGACGTATTATTGGAGAGTGCATTTCACATAATAAGATTACTAATAAAAAAACCACAGAGCCTTTGAATTTAAATTACTTAATGGTCAGAAACGGGCATGCAATTGATTATAGAAGATATTCTAAAGGTAAATTTTCTTTAGCAGAAAGTTTAGCAAAAAAAGAAAAAAAAGGTATTTGGCGAGGAAAATTTGAAAAACCTGAAAATTGGCGAAGAAAATATAAATGATTTATAATATTAAAGTGATTCGTCAACTAAATGTTAAATTTATAATACTTTTATTAATTCTATCTGCCTGTTCATCAATTCCTAAAAATACTCAGAATAGCTGTTCAATCTTTGAGGAAAGATACTTATGGTATAAACATGCAAAAGCGTCTTACGAAAAATGGGGAGCACCTATTCATTTACAGCTGGCATTTGTTAAAAAAGAGAGCGATTTTAATTGGTTAGCTAAACCGCCAAGGACTAAATTATTTAAAGTTATTCCTTTTAAAAGACCCTCATCTTCATTTGGTTATTCACAAGCAGTTAAAGGAACCTGGGAACAATATAAAAGAGAAACAAATAATGCATTAGCTACTAGAGCAAGATTTAAAGACTCTGTTGATTTTATTGGGTGGTATATTCACAAAACAAATAAAATTTTAAAAATTTCTAAGAAGGATGCGTATAAGCAATATCTAGCTTATTACAAAGGTTGGGGTGATTATAAGAATTATTCTAAAGATAAAAAGGCTATAATCTATGCTACGTCGGTAAAGGATATGGCGAACAAATATAGAAAACAATTAACGCTCTGTAAGAAAAATTTAGATAAAAATAAATATATTATTTTTTAAGCTGCTTATTTAAATCAATTTCAACTGCATCAATTCTCTTAGTATTTTTTCCCACGATCGTATAAATCGTAGGAATTACATAAAGAGTAAAGAATGTAGAAAAAAGCATTCCGCCAAAGATAGTTATTCCGACTGTCAGTCTGCTTGCTGCACCTGGGCCAGTCCCTAAGATTAAAGGCAAGACCCCTATAATTGTAGATAAACTTGTCATTAATATAGGTCTTAATCTTATTGCTGCTGCTTCAAAAACAGCTATTTCAATATTTTTTCCTTCTTTTCTGAATTGATTTGCAAACTCAACAATCAAAATTCCATTTTTTGCTGATAATCCTATAAGTATTATTAAGGCTATTTGACTATAAACGTTTAAAGATGAGCCGACCACTAGTAAACCTAACAAACCTCCGAGTATGGCCATTGGAACAGTTAACATAATTGTAAAAGGATGTTTCCAACTTTCAAATTGTGCACTCATTGCAAGATAAGCGGTAATTAATGCAAGCGCAAAAATTACATATAGCTCAGTGTTAGTTTTTTTATACTCTTCACTCTCACCCTTGTACGCTATTTTTGCTTGAGGTGTATTTTGTTCAACCACTCTTACTAAAAATTTAAGCGCTTCATCAAGTGAATAGTCACCAACTAATCTAGCTGAAATAGTCACCGCTTTCTGCCTATTATATCTTGCTAGAAAAGGTGACTGACCTTCCTCATCATAAACAACCAGGTTTGAGATTGATACAAGTTTATTATTGTTTTTCGATCTCACAAAAACTTTACTTATACTATCAGGCTCTTGTCTATCTTTAATATCTCCTTGTAGGATAATAGAATATTCTTTACCGTCTCTTGTAAAATTTGTAACCCTTCGCGACCCAAAAATAGTTTCTATCGTTTTTCCGATGTCTTCTGTTGATACACCAAGGTCAGCAGCTTTTTTTTGATCAATACTAACGTTTAATTGAGGCTTGTTAAGATCGAAATCATCTTCTATTGAAGTAAGACCTGGATTTTTTCTAGCTTCTTTTTTAATTATTTCTTTCCATTCGATAAGTTGATCATAGGTATTTCCTAAAATAACAAATTGTACAGGGCTTTCGATACCTCCAGTTCTTATTCCTTGAGGCATAATTGGAAAAGCTAAAACTCCAGGTACTCTTGAAATCTTACCAAAAGACTCTCTCATTATTTGTACACCATGACGATCCCTTTTTTTCCAAGGTTCAAGTAAAACTATAATAAAACCGCTATTAACTTGTTTTGCAGATTTACCAAAACCTGGCACCCTCATTATTAATTTTCTATATTCACCTTTACCAACGTTTGGCAATAATAGATCTTCAATTTCTTCAGCTCTATCTTTTGTAAAATTAAAACCAGAACCTTGGGGAGCTTTAACAATTACAAAAAATGCCCCTCTATCTTCTGGAGCAATTAATTCTTTTTTTGTAAAATTAAAAAAAAATAAAGTTAAAGCTAATGTAGAAATTAAAAAAATAGTAATAGTCGTTCTTTTTTTAATCCAACTTAACAAAGACACTTTATAAAGGTAGGTTAAATTTTTTAAAAATTTTTCGAATTTCAAAACTATTTTTGACTTATTCATATTTTGTTTGAGAAATTTACTAGCTAACATCGGACTTAGAGATAAAGCAACAAAACTTGAAATAATAACTGCTGATGCGAGTGTAATTGCAGTCTGAGTAAATAACACACCTGTAATTCCTTTGATAAAAATTAAAGGAACAAATACAGCTACTAAAACTACTGTTGTAGCAATAATTGCAAATGAAACTTGCTTCGCCCCTTTAAATGCAGCAACAAGAGGAGTGTCACCTAACTCTATTCTCCTAACAATATTTTCCAGCATTACAATTGCATCATCTACAACAATTCCAATAGCTAAAACTAAAGCCATTAAAGTGAAGAGATTAATTGAAAAATCAAAAATATAAATTGATAAGAAAGTTGAAATTAATGAAACAGGTAAAGCTACCAATGGAACTACCAGAGCTCTTATATTTCCCAAAAACAGATAAATAATTATTGTTACTAAAATTAAAGCAATAAAAAGTGTTTTATAAACTTCTTTGACCGCAGCTTTGATATAATTACTCCTATCGAATGAAACTTCTAAAGTTGTATTAGGGGGTAAGCTAGGTTTGAGTTCTTTTATTTTCTTTTTTATTCCATCAGCAACAGCAATAGTGTTAGCATCTGATTGTTGGTAAATTCCAATTCCTACTACTTGTTTTCCATTACCTTTAAATAAAGTACGTGTCGACTCTGCGCCAAGCTCTACTCTTGCGACATCTGAGAGAGTAATAATCGAACCATCTGCTGATCTTTTAAGAGGTAAATTATTATAATTTTCTAAATTACTATAAGCTTTATTAAGCTTAATTGTTAGGTCGATATCTTTTGATTCTATTCTTCCAGCTGGAAATTCAACGTTTTCTTTTCTTAATACATTTTCTACTTCTTCAGTGGTTAAATCTCTCGCCGCTAGCGCGATCGGGTCTAGCCAAACCCTTAGAGACAGTTCTCTTTGACCACCAAGTCTTACTCGACCTACTCCATCAACTGTTGAAAATGTATCTGTCAAGTATCTATCTGCATAGTCAGTAAGTTCTAAATCTGACATAGTTTCAGAGTTAAAAGACAACCACATTGTTGTTCGCATACCTGCACTCTGTTTAAATATTTCTGGCTGCTCAGCCCCTTCTGGTAAGTTATCTAAAACTCTAGATACAGAACTTCTGACATCATTAGTAACATCATCTAAATCTAAATCAGTTTCAAAAGTTAATGTAATTCTTGAGCTTTCATCTTCACTAAAAGAGTCAATTGTTTCTAGACCAGGAGTTCCTCCAACAAAATCCTCAATTTTTTGGGTAATTTGAGTATCAACTATTTCAGCCGAGGCGCCTCTGTACTCAGTTTGAATTGTAACAACAGGGGGTTGAACATCAGGTAATTCGTCGGTTGGAATTTCTTGAAAAGTTACTAAACCAAATATGACTAAAACCAAACTCATTACTGAGGCTACAACAGGTCTTTTGATTGAAAGGTCAGTTAAAAACATTTATTTGGCTGATGTAACAATTTTAATTTTACCTTTGTCTCTTACTTTAGAAACACCCTCACTAATTACAGTATCACCTTCATTTAATCCGGATATAACCGAAACTTTACCAAAATTTCTTTTACCAATTTCGATATTTTTTTTTTCAGCAGTATCACCATTTACAATATATACAAATGCCGTATTTCCCTGAATTGTTACAGCACTTTCCGGAACACCAATTTGATTTTTTTCATCAAAAATAATTTTTACTGTCATTAATTGACCTGGAATAATTTCAAAATTTGAGTTGTCAACAATTATTCTTGAAAGAATTGATCTGGTTGAGGGATCGATACGAGAACTTATTGTTTCTATATTACCTTTAAAAACTTTTTCATAAGCTGAACTAGTAACTTCCGCTTTTAATCCCGTTTTAAGAACGTTTACGTAATTCTCTGGTACTTTGATGTCTATTACGATTTTCTTGAGATCATCAAGTGTAATAATTAAACTCTCAGAACCTAAAACACCTTGAGCTATTTCCCTCTTTCCTAATTTACCAGCAAAATCTGCAATTAAATTTTCTCCATCTTTAAATGTAAGGATTTTTTCCCCTTTTTTCACAAATCTGTTTTCCAGATTAAGCTTTCCATTAATATCGCTCGCTTGAACTCTGTAAGCTTTTGAGTTTTGAGCAATTGCAGTGCCAAAAGTTTCAATGCTTTTATAAAATAATGATTTTTCAACTGTAGAAACAATTACACCTGGTGCTGGCCTAACACTAAATTTCTTTTCGAAATGAAGACCAATAAAATGCCTAGCTGTTATAATTGCAAAAACAACTATAAAAAAAATTATAAGAAAAGTTTTAATTTTTGAAGAAGTTGTCATATTTTAATTTAATCCGTATTCTGCCCATGAACCGTCATAGATAACGGGTTTTTTACCACTTATAATAGAATTAGCTAGTCCTAAAACACACGCAGTAACTCCAGAACCGCATGTAAAAGCCATTTCTTTCTCGACAGACACTCCTTTTGTTTTAAATATTTCAATTAATTCATCCTTTTTTTTAAAAGTTCTGTCTTCTTCTAAAAGTTTTTGGAAAGGAAGGTTTATTGATCCTTTAATGTTTCCACTTCTAAGTTCTTTTCGGGGTTCGGGTTGCAAACCCAAAAATCTTTGTTCGCCTCTAGCATCTATTAATTGAAACTTTTTACTTTCGATATTTTTGTTTACCTCATTTTTATTTATAACAAGTGAAGTATTTTCTATTGCAACGTATTTTGATTTTTCAATATCAATTATCTTTTTAGATGTAGGACGTTTTTCATTAATCCATTTTTTCATACCTCCGTCTAATACCGAGATAAGTTTTGGGTCATGACCAAAATACAAAAAAGTATACCAAACTCTACAAGAGCTAATAACATTTGAATTGTCGTAGACAACTACGTGATCTAGATTAGATATTCCTAAGTCAGATACACTTGTTTCCCAATCGATCTTAGATGGAAGCATATGTGGAAGATTAGTTTTTTGATTTGAATTTTTATCTATATCAAAAAAAATAGAATTTATTATATGTTTTGTTTTATACTCTTCAAATGAATTTCTATTAACATTTGGAAGATGCCAACTAGCATCTAAAATCTTAACATTATCTAAATTTTTGTTTAACCAATCTGTCGAAACTAATTGATTCATTATCTATTTTTTTCAATATATTTTTGATGATATTCCTCAGCTTTACAATAGTTCTTGATTGCTGAGATATTAGTTTGAATTTTCCCGCTTAACTTTTTATTAAACTCATTAAATATCTCAAATGCTTCTTTTTTTTGTTGTTCATTTTCGTAAAAAATCTCACTTCTATATTGAGTTCCGACATCTGGATATTGCATATCCTTTTGGGTTGGATCGTGCATTTTGAAAAATAAATCTAATATCTTTTTAAATGAAATTACATTTTCATCAAAAGAAAGTCTCACAACTTCAGCATGTCCAGTGCTGCCAGTACATACGTCTTCATAAGTTGTTTTCTCACTATTTCCACCGGCATAACCTACTTCGGTTTCTAATATTCCTGGTTTATTTTTGAAGTTTTCCTCAGGTTTCCAAAAACAGCCAAGTGCGAGTGTACATTTCTGCATAAGTTATCTAATATATTTTGAAGTTGAAAGGATAGTAAATTGTTAACACAAAATCAAATAGGCGTATTGTACATGGTAGGAAGCGTAATCTGCTTTTCAATCATGGATATCTGTGTCAAATGGCTTGATTATTATCCAGTTGGACAGGTTTTATTTTTAAGATTCTTTATAGGGTTTATTCCAATTTTTTTTATTATACCTAGAGACAAGTTATTCAGTTTTTATAAAACATCTAGACCTGGCCTTCATGCATTTCGAGCTATTTCTGGTGCAGCTGCAATTATTGCATTATTTATAGGATTAAGAGAATTGCCATTGGCTGATGTTGTATCTTTAACTTTTGGAGGACCAATATTCGTTACAGTGGCCTCAATTTTTTTCTTATCAGAGAAAGTTGGAATAAAAAGATGGTCAGCTGTATTTTTAGGTTTTATTGGAATGTTATTGATAGTGCAGCCAGCTTTTATAGATTTAAACTATTTCTACATTACACCAATAGTATTTTGTATTTTCTTTGCTTGTGTAGCAATAAGTGTAAGAGCTTTATCAAAAACAGAGCCTAATTACACAATTGCATTTTATTTTACTTTTCTCTGTACTTTACTTGGTCTAGGTTCAATATTTTTTGTGGAGTGGAAAATGCCAACTTTAATTGATTTTATTATTTTTGTAGTTATGGGCTTATGTGGAAGTATAGCAAATCTTCTTTTAACTCAAAGTTATAGATTAGCTGAAGCCTCATTAGTTACACCAATTAAATATTTAAGTCTTGTATTCGCTATTGTATTTGGATTCTTAATTTGGAGCGAGGTTCCAAAGATTCTAACGTTATTTGGTGCCTTATTAGTCATTACAAGTTCATTGATAATATTCATTAGAGAGTCTCAACTTAAAAAACAAATAATCAACCCAAGAGCATGAGAAAGCCGAGTTACTGGAATAGGGCAAAGTCTACTTTGTCAAAAAAAGATCCAGTTATGAAAAAATTAATTAATTGTTATAAAGATGGAGCTCTTGTAACGAGAAATGATGTTTTTTTCTCACTTTGCAAAAGCATTATTGGGCAGCAAATAAGTATAGCTGCAGCAAATTCAGTTTTTTCTAAGTTTGAGAAAATTTGTAAAGGAAAAATTAATGCAAAAAATGTTAATAAATTATCTTCTCAAACTTTAAAGAGATGTGGATTGAGTAGACAAAAAGTAAGGGGCATCAAAGATTTAGCAAAAAAAATTATTACAAATGAATTTAAACCTCATTTGATAAAAAGAATGAATGATGAAGAAGCCATTGAGTATTTATCTAATTTAAGACAAATTGGTAGATGGTCTGCTGAAATGATACTACTTTTCACTTTTAACAGATCAAATATTTGGCCATTACAAGATATAGGTTTGCTTAGAGCAATATCAAACAATTATAAAAAAAAATATTTTCCACCAAAATCTTTTCTTAAAAAACTTTATAAAAAATTCACACCATATTGTTCAGTTGCAACATGGTATCTTTGGAGATCAATAGACGACGAACCGATACAATATTAAACTCCCTCAATTGTTTGATATTGACGTTCTGCGTAACCCTTGAGAATAGAGTGCGCTTCTTGATATTCTTTTGAATTATAAAAGTTATTAGCTTCATTATAGGATGGAAATTCAATTACAACTGTTCTAGGAGACTTTTCACCCTCATTTGAAGTTGATCTTCCCCCTCTTATTAAAAATTTTCCTTTATATTTTTCAACTGCTGCTCTAGCCTTAATCGCATATTCTTTCAACTTTTCCTCGTTACTTATATTTTTATAAACACAAACAACATATCCTTTCATTTACAACTCCATTAAAATAATTTAGCTTTCTTCATGGCAGATAAACTTATCATTGATTGGAAAGAGTACAATCAAATCGTTGAAAAATTAGCAATACAGATTCACAAAAGTGGATTTAAGCCTAATTTGTTAATTGGAATTATGAGGGGTGGTGCACCTATCATTGATGTTTTAAGCCGAGTTTTTAAATTAAAATGTGCTTATTTGGCAGTTGAATCCTATTCTGGTGAAGGAACTGAGGATCAACAAGGTGATCTAGTTTTTTCAAGGGAAATGAGTTCAACAGTTCAAGAGATGAGTGGCAATATCCTGCTATGTGATGATTTATCAGATACTGGAGTGACATTAAATAAAAGTATAGATTGGTTAAAAAAATACCCACCACTTAAAGGAAACATTAAAGAAATTAAAACAGCAGTGTTATGGAAGAAAAAAGATTCCACCTTTGAACCAGATTTTTGTGCACAAAGATTAGATAGTAATCCGTGGATTGTGCAGCCGTTTGAGCATTATGAAGAGATAAAAGTTGAAGATTTAATAAGAAAACATCAGAAGAATTAAGGGCCAGAATTTTCTGGCCCTAAATATTTTAAGCTACGTAAAAACTTATTACACTGAATACTGCAATTACCCAAATAGCTGGCGAAGTTTTACCAAATTTACCAGTGAATATTTGAATTAAGGCGTAAGAGATGAATGCTAAAGCGATACCATTACTGATACTATAAGTTAATGGCATAGTTATCATAGCCACAACAGCCGGCCCTGATTCTGCTATATCATTCCATTCAATATCAGTGATGTTTCTAACAAATAAAATCGCTACATATAATAATGCAGCCCCATCTATTTCTTTTGGTAGACTAGTAGCCAAAGGTGAAAAAAACAAACAAGCCAAGAAAAGAACTCCAATAACCAATGAAGTCATTCCTGTTCTTCCACCAGCCTTCACACCAGCGCCTGACTCAACATAACTTGTAACTGTAGTTGTTCCCATCATTGCACCCGCAACTGTACCAACACTATCAGATAGCATTGCTTTATTTATATCTTGCACTTTACCTTTTTTATCAACTTTACCTGCTACGTTAGCCACAGATGTTAATGTTCCTGCTGTATCAAAAAAATCAATAAACAATAAAGTAAAGACTATCGAAGCCATACCAGCAGTTAACGCTGCTTTAAGGTCAAACTCAAATAAGTAAG
Organism: uncultured Pelagibacteraceae bacterium; assembly: GCA_902632445.1. Lineage (GTDB taxonomy): Bacteria > Pseudomonadota > Alphaproteobacteria > Pelagibacterales > Pelagibacteraceae > Pelagilacustribacter. The sequence continues at coordinate 32,978 of CACPCL010000002.1, forward strand.
TCATTGGAGGAATAGATCCAACTACTCCATTAAACTTTGCTAAACCCGTCGCCCAAGCAATTATACTGAATAGAAGAATACCTATAATAATATTTCCTCTTATTTTCATTTTTTCCAACACGATCATGAACACAAAAGCTAAACAACCTAGAAGAACGAGAGGATTTTTAATATCACCAAGAGTTACAAGTGTAACTGGATGATCCCCAACTACTCCCATTATTTCAAGACCAATGATTGCTAAAAATAATCCAATTCCTGCTCCTATTCCAAGTTTAAGACTTTTTGGTATTGAGTTAATTAACCAAGCCCGCAAAGGTGTTAATGAAATTGCCAAGAATATTACTCCAGCAACCAAAACTGCACCTAATGCTGCTTGAGGTGTGTAACCCATTCCTGCTACCACTCCATATGCAACAAAAGCATTAATACCCATTCCAGGCGCTAGGCCTATAGGCCATGTACGACCATGGAACGCCATTATAAAACAAGCAACAGCTGTTGCTAAAATTGTTGCAGTGAAAACTGCACCAAAATCAAAAAAACCCTTTTCTGTTCCGGCAAATTCGCCTGATAAGATGAAAGGATTTAAAAACATTATGTAAGCCATAGTAAGAAAAGTTGTTACACCGGCGATTACTTCAGTTTTAAAATTTGTTTTATGTTTTCTATATTCAAAATATTTATTCATCATAAAATTAAACCTCCGTTCTGAGTTTATTACTCTATATATGTAGCAAAATCTTAACTAAATCAGACATAGCTGTCGAGATTCAACCAAGAGTAAATATATCTGTTTATAACTTTTCGTTATAAAATAAGGAATAGTATGAAAAAAATATTTTTAGGAATTTTATACACACTATTTTTTATATCATTATTAAGTTGCAAAACAGTTTCTAAAAAAATTGAAGATACAACCGCTCTAGAAGAAAAAGAATTGAGCAAATGGCTTAATAAACCTGAGGAGGATCTAAAGAGTTTTTATGGTCAACCAGACAAAGTTGAATTTCTAAAAACTAGAAATAGGAAATATGTTTATATATCAAAGAAATATCAAATTAAGTGTGAGAGAAAATTTGAGATAAACCCTAAAAACGTGGTAGTAGGCTTTAGCAGTAAAAACTGTTTTTAAAGCATGAATACAAAAAATAAATCTAAATTTATAGATTACTTTTTAAAAGGAATTAAAAAATCTAATAAGGTTAAAGTTGGAGTTGAACACGAAAGATTTTTGTTTGAAGGTGCTGAAAAAAAAAGAATTTCGTATAATAAATTAAAAAAGATTTTTAAAAATTTACAAACTAATGGTTGGAAACCTTTTTTTGAAAAAGAGAATATAATCGGAATGCAAAGAGGTGATCAAAAAATTACAACAGAGCCAGGACTGCAATGTGAGCTTTCTGGAGCACCGCTAGAAAATATTCATCAGATTTGTAGTGAGAGTTCGCAGTTTTTAAAAGAAATTGAAATGGCGAGTAAAGGCCTGGATGTTAATACTGTGTCAATTGGTTTTGACCCATTTAATAACTTATCTCAGGTCCCAAAAAATCCAAAAGAAAGATACACAATTATGACTAAAGAAATGCCAAAGGGTGGAAAAAAAAGTTTGGATATGATGTATCGAACTTGTGGCATTCAAATAAATTTTGATTATATATCAGAAGAAAATTTTGAGAAAATTTTTAGAGTTGCAAATTATTTAGTTCCTCTTTCAATAGCACTTTATTCAAATTCACCATTTGAGTCTGGAAAACCTGTTGGATATTATTCTTTGAGAAATAAAATTTGGCAAAATACTTCTAGAGGCGGAATAATGCCAATAGCTTTTGAGAAAATTAATTTTGAAAAATACTTTGATTATGTAATAAAATATCCAATCTTATTTGCAATAAGAGATCAAAATTATATAGAACCAAATGGACAAACATTTAAAGATTTTATTCAAGGTGATTTTTCAAAAGTTCGAGATAAGGCTACTATAAAAGACTTTGAAACTCATTTGGCAACAATTTTTACAGAAGTCAGGTTAAAACAATTTATAGAGCTAAGATCACTCGATGCGTGTGATTGGGAATGTTTGTGTGATGGACCAGCACTTTTCACTGGAATATTTTATAATTCTTTAGACGAAGCTTTTGAAATAGTCACAAAATGGAAAAAAGAAAACGTAATGAATGCGTATTTCACTTCACCTAAAAAAGGACTTGAAACAGAATTGGAGGGAAAAAAGTTAATTGAATGGAGTAAGATTTTTTTAAATCTTGCAAAAGAAGGCCTTTTAAAAAGGAATCAAACAAATTCAAAAGGAAAAAACGAGACGATTTATTTAAACCACACAAAAAACGTCATCAAAAATGAAAAAAATAGAGCACAATTATTAATTGAGCAATATAATAAAAATAAAAATTTAGATTTTTTTTATAATGGTAAAGAAAATTTTAGCAATTCAGGGCTCTAGCCTAAAAAAAATTAATGTTAATACCGATACCTCTTTTTTTTTAGGTTTAGAAGCTCAAAAAAGAAATTATGAAATTTTATATTATGAGCCAAAAGACTTAAGTTTTGTAGATGGCAAAGTTATTGTTGAAGCTTTAAAAGTAATATTTGTTAATAAAATAAATAAACCAATCAGAATTGTTGAGAAAAAAACTTTAAATTTACTTGATGTAAAAATTATTTTAATAAGAAATGAACCACCATTTAATCAACAATATATAAACACAACATTCATTTTAGATTATATTTCAAAAAAAGTAAAAATTGTTAATAATCCAAAAAGCTTAAGGGAAGTTCCGGAAAAACTTTTTTCATTAAGACTTATTAAGTACATGCCACCAACTTTAATAAGTGAAAATTTAGAGACAATAAAAACTTTTTTCAAAAAAAACAAAAAAGTTGTTATAAAACCAATCGAAAGCTTTAGTGGAAATGATGTTAAACTTTTAACTAAATTTCAAAAAAAAACTATTTCTCGATACATAAAAAAATATAATCACATAATGTTTCAAAAATTTATTCCAAAAATTCATAAAGGAGATAAAAGGGTTTTCATAATAAACGGAAAAATAAAAGGAGCTATCTCCAGAGTTCCAAAAAAAGGAAGTATACTTTCAAACATTAGTAAGGGAGCCCTTGCCAAAAAAATAAGTCTTAATTTAAAGGAAAAAAAAATAAGTCGAATAGTTGCCAATGAATTAAATAAACAAAAAATTTATTTTGCAGGAATAGATTTTGTTCAAGGAAAGTTAATTGGAGATATAAATGTGACTAGCCCGACTGGGCTTAAAACGTATTATGATTTAACAGGAATTAATTTGGCAAAGTACTTTTTCGATAATATTTAACACTTGCGGAGCGATTTGCTCCGCAAGTAAGGTAAACTTATTTAATTTCAATAAGTCTTTTTTTCTTAATTTCTGGTATGATTTTCTCGCAGGAAATAGTTAACAAACCATCTTTTAATTCAGCACCATTTACTTTTACATCATCTGCAATTGTAAACGATCTTGCAAAAGATCTTTGAGATATTCCTCGATGAATAACTTCATCACCATTTTTTTCTTCTGATCTCTTAATGTCTTTTGTTTTAACAGTTAAAAGATTATCTTCATATTCAACTTCAACATCATCTTTGTTAAAGCCGGCAACCGCTACTTCAATAGCATACTTATCTTTACCTGCTTTTCTGATGTTATATGGCGGATAGTTGCTTTGTACAGCAAGACTGCCATTCCCTAACATAGACTCAAACTGATCAAACATATCGTCGAATCCTATGCTAAAAGGTCTTAGTGAATTAAAGATCGATAGATCCTTACTTGTCATATATCCTCCTTTGTTAGCAAGGTTAATGTCAGTCCCATTTGGCGACCGACAAATTTGATATGGGAATTTTTTTTATTTTTTCAAGTTGTTATTTTAAAATTTTTGCAGATTTTAAAATAAAAGAATATTCTTCAGCTAGTTCTGTGATCGCATTGTCGCGCCCAGACATACCGCCATGGCCCGCGGCTTCCATTTTACATTTTAATAATTGGATATTATTATCACTTTTTTTATCTCTAAGTTTTGCAATATATTTTACCGGCTCAGAGTACAGAACTCTGTTGTCAAATAAAGAAGTTGTAATAAGCATCGGTGGGTAATCTTTTTTACCAAGATTATTATAGGGCGCATAGGATAAAATATATTCAAAGTATTCTTTACTTTTTATCGGGTTTCCCCACATTTCCCATTCACCTGGTGTTAAAGGTAATTTTTCATTTAACATCGTTGTCATTGTGTCTACAAATGGAACTAACAAAAGCATTCCAAAAAATAAATCTGGCGCCATATTCGCCACTGCTCCACCTGTCAGACCGCCTGCAGAACCACCATAAAAACAAATACCGCCTTTGTATGTATATCTTTGTTCTATAAGATGATTTGCGCAAGCTATATAATCTAAAAAAGTATTTTTTTTAAATTTCTTTTTACCTTTTTCATGATGGCTATCACCTAAGTCTCCGCCGCCTCTAATATGAGCTATAGCAAAAGTTATTCCCCTATCAATCAAACAAAATCTTGAAGCACTAAATGAAGGAGAGACACTATGTTTATATGCTCCGTAAGCGTATAAAAGAATTTTTGATCTTCCGTCTTGTTTTGCAGTTTTTAATCTAACCAAACTAATAGGTATCATTTGACCATCATGTGACTCAGCTTTTATCCTTTCAACAATATATTTATTGGGGTCATGACCTGATGGAATTTCTATCTCTTTAACTAATTTTTTTTCTTTTGAAACAATGTTATACTCATAAACTCTTCCTGGGGTAGCCATACTCTCCCAACTAACTCTTATCATTGTGGTATTAGTATCTCTTTGCATTAAAGAAATGCCTGGCACTCCAATTGATTCATCTGAAATTTTAATTTCTTCTTCGTTGTTAGTTTTTATATTTCTTACATAAAGTTTTAGAATAGCATCAGACTTTTCTGATCTAAGAATATAATTGTCCAAAAATTCCAATCCACCAATCACAGTCTCTTTTTTGGCTGGAATGAAAACTTCCAAGTTATTTATTTGATCAGTCTTACATCTTAGCACTTTATAATCCCTAGCTTCTTCATTTGTATGCACATAAAAAAAGCCCTGCCAAGAGTCTATTGAATAACGAACATCATTTTTCCTTTTTTGAAAAAGGGTAGGATTTATTTCTTTAGCATCTGTAGGAAAAAAATATTCTTCTGTTGTGATGTGATCAGAAGTTCCGATAATGAAATATTTCTCATCTGAAGTAATACCTATACCGCAAGTAAAAGTTTCATCTTTTTCTTCAAAAATAAGCTGATCTTGATCGGACGAAGTTCCAATAACATGTTTAAAAATTTGTTTAGGTCTATGATATTTATCCAGTTTTGAATAAAAAAAACTCTTATTATCTAAAGACCAAGTGACACTTCCACTAGTGTTTTCTATTATATCTTTTTCATTTTTGCCAGTTCTTAGATCCCTTAAATAAATTGTATAGTACTCTGATCCTTTTAAATCTACAGAGTAAGCTATATAATTATCACAATAAGAAGTGCTTACTGTGCCAACTCCAAAATATTCTGAACCCGATTTTTTTTTTTCTAAATCACCATCAAAAAAAATTTCCTCAGGTCTAGAACCATCAATGAGCTGCCGCATTCGTTTACCGTAATTTCCTTTAGCCTCTGTCTTAGACCAATAATAATATCTTTTATCTTTATATTTTAATCCAGTATCGTCTAATTTTATTTTACCTTTAATTTCATTAAATAAATCTTTCTGAAGATATTCGACATCTTTGAAATAATTCTCAGTAATCTTATTATTGGCTTCTATATAATCTTTAACTTCTGTATCTAATTTTTTTGAATCTTTTAAAACTTCAAGTATATTTGGCTGATCTACCCAAGAATAGTCATCTTCTAGTGGAATACCGTGATAATTTTTCTTAGTCTTAATTTTCTTAAGTTTTGGTATATTCATAATGGGAAACTATATGAATTTGTTTTTATTTGGAATTATCATTTTTGTCATTGTTTATTTATTTTTAAATTGGTTTGCACGAACCAGCTCAAAGAAAATAGCGACAACAATAAAAAAAATAGCAGTTTATTTATCGGTTATTTTAGCAACCTTATTGGCTATTGGTGGGAAATATATTTTCTCACTACCTTTTTTATTTGTAATTCTTAGTGGATTAAAAATAAAAGGATTTACCGCTCTTCAAATGTGGCAGCTATGGAGATTAATTCAATTCATGAAAAATTCAGGAAGATTTTCTCAAGGCCAATTTGGAAAAACTCAAGGTTCTTCAAGCGTTACTACTGAGGAGGCTTATAAATTACTAGGATTAAAAAAAGGCGCAACCAAAGAGGAAGTTTTAAAAGCAGCAAATCAACTTCAAAAAAAAATACATCCTGACATGAACAGAGAAGTTAAGACTGAGAGATTAAGTCAATTAGTTAATGAGGCAAAAGAAAAAATTATTAAAAGTGATTTTAGTTAGTTAGTAAATAAATTGATTTTTCAAATACTTTTTCAAAAGATATCTTTTCTGAACCCAAAGTATCATGAGTAGTCGTTTCTTCTGTTTCACCGTCAGGTAAAATAATTTCAATATTTTTTGAATATTTACCGTAAGCCTGAACAGGACTGTCCATAAAAAGCGCCAAACATTTTAAATTTAGTGCAGATGAAATATGCAGCCATCCAGTATCGTTCCCGATGTATAAATCACAATTTTTAATAATTGGCATTGTTTCACTAATTTTTAGGTTATCAAATGAAATACATTTATTTTTAATTTTTGATTTATAAATTTTATTTATAAGTTCTTTATCGTTTTTACCTGCAGCGATGTAAAATTTTGAAGGAATTTGTTTATCAATCTTTTCACACAAGTTAATATAATTTTTGATAGACCATCTTTTTGTAGGACCACTAGCTGATATACCTAAACATATATGTTTCAAGTCTTTTGAAAATTGACTTCTGTAGTTCGCAATTTTTACTTTATCTAATTGTAATTCTGGTTGTGTAGAGACAATTGTACCTAATTCATTTTCTGTAAAAATTTTTGCAGTAGTAACAATATTGTCTTTTTTTTTGAATAGAGGATATTGTGATATTTTTTTTATACCCGCAAGTTTTGAAATTAAAAAATATCTAAATGAACTATTGAAAATGAAGACTTTATCAAATTTCTTCTTTTTTAATTCTTTTATAAGTTGAAAAAATCCTTTAACACCATCATGAGATCCAGTATTAGTTTTTGTCCTATTTAAAATAATAATTTCGCTAATTTTTTTATCATCAATTAAAAGTTCCTTTGCTCTTGAATTTTCTTTGACCAGAATTGACACTGATGAATTGTACTTTTTTGCAATTGCATGAATATAAGGAAGATAAATAACCATATCTCCCATACCGATTTTTGGTTGTATTACTAAAACTTTCATTTTAAATTTTATTAATATAACTTAGATTAAAAAATTTGGGTAAGATTATGATTAAAAAAGGTGTCTACGCAGCAAGTTTAAGTATCTTAAATGAGGATAAGACATTAGATATTAACTCTACTATTAGTCATGCAGTTGATGCAATAAAAAATGGTTTGCATGGTGTTTTCTTTTTTGGTTCGACAGGACAGAGTCAACTTATCTCTATTGCTGAAAAAAAGGAATTTATATCAAAAATTGCTAATCATAAAATGAGAAAGCAATTTTTTTTAGGAACAGGTAACAACTCACTAAACGAAAATATAGATCTTATTAAATATGCAATGGAGTATGATTTTAGAGATTTTCTTATAATGCCACCTGCATATTATAAAGGGAACACTGATGAAGGTGTATTTGATTTTTATTCAAGAATAATAAAATCTTCTCCAAAAATTAGAGTTATTCTTTACAATTTCGAAAAACTCAGTGGCTATAAGTTTTCCCCTGAGTCGGTATCAACTTTGGTTAAGTTTTTTCCTCAAAATATAGTGGGGTGTAAGGACTCTAGTTATAATTTATTTGAAAATTTAAAGTTAGATAATTTTTTAATGTTTCCTGGTTCAGAGGCAAAACTTTTGAAAGGTTTAGAGCTAGGGTGTTCTGGTTGTATATCAGCTGTTACTAATGTTACACACTATCTAGCTAGAAAAGTATATGACGATTTTGAAAAGAAAGAAACTCAGACTAAAAATAAACAGCTAATAGCTGTTCGAGAAACTTTTGATCAATATAATTTGATATCTGCTTTACATAGTTTTAATTCACTAAAAGATAAAAATTATAAAAATATACTCCCGCCATTAACTTTGTTAAATGACAAAAAATTAAAAGAATTAGTAAAAAAATTAAATGAGTTAAAATTTACACTAGAAAATAACTTAGCAGCATAATTATGATTTTAGCAAGAATTTTTTCAAAAATTTATAAAGAGAGCGGAATAATATTAGTAGATGCCAAAGGTCAAAAATATATCTGCGGCAATCCAAGAAAAGACAATCCTACAACTCTTAGACTGTTGAAAGATAACCTAAAATGGAAATTATTAATTGATCCAGAACTTGAATTTCCCGAAGCTTACATGAGAAATGAGATTATAATTGAAAATTCCAGCTTAAAAGATTTTTTAATGGATTTAATAAAAAATCTTGGCAGAAATGAACTTTCTTCAGCAAGTCTTATTACTAAGAAAATTTATCAAGTTTATAGATACTTAACTAATTTTAATTTACCTGGAAAATCCCGAAAAAATATTCAACACCATTACGATATTGGAGGTAGTAAAGGTGAAAAACTTTATGACATTTTTTTAGATACAAAACATAGATTATATTCATGTGCTTATTGGAAAGATGACACTAAAACTCTTGAGGAGGCACAACAAAATAAAATTGAGCACATTATTAAAAAACTTGATATCAAAAATGGACAAAAAATTTTAGAAGTAGGATGTGGATGGGGTGGCATGGCTATTGAAATCGCTAAACAAAAAAACTGTGAAGTAACTGGTATTTCTCTTAGCAAAAATCAAATTCAATATTGTAAAGAAAAAGCGAAGGAGCTTGGTTTAGATAATCAGGTTAAATTTGAACTAATTGATTACAGGGAGGTCAAAGGGCTGTACGACAGAATTTACTCAGTAGGCATGTTTGAACATGTTGGTAAAAAATTTTATCATACTTTTTTTAAATCGATGAGCAATCTCCTTAAGAATGATGGATTATTTTTACTACATACAATAGGTGTAGTTGATAAGCCAACACCACCAAATAAATTTATTAATAAATATATATTTCCAGGTGGAATTTGTCCTTCTTTTAGTCAAATAATTACTCCTATCGAAAAAACCGGATTAATAGTGGCTGACACTGAAACATTAATCAGACATTATGATAAGACTTTAGAAAGTTGGCTGGAAAGGTTCTTAAACAATAAGAATATTGTCAAAGATTTATTTGATGAAAAATTTGTTAAAATGTGGGAATTTTATTTAGCTAGTTGTGCGGCTGCTTTTAAATATCGTGATCTTGTTGTTTTTCAATTACAAATTGTCAAGAACTTTCAGTCAGCTCATAGAACAAGAGACTATATATATTCATAAAAACTGTTATTTAATTAATAGCAGCTATGAAAAAAAAGAAAAAAAGATTTAGAAAAAAATCTTCAAATTTAAAAAGACGCAAGTTTAAAAAGACCAGAAAGAAAATAAAACGAAATCTCAAAAAAAAGGTCAAAAATAAAAAAAGAATAGTTTTAAAAAAAAGAAAAATAAATAAAAAAAAACAAAAACCTAAACTTCAGTCAAAAACTAAAAAAAAACCCCAAAAAACGAGAGCAATCGTTTCAAGAATTTTAATTTTTAGTGATAAACTTAAATCAATAGTTAGTTTCAACTTTAATTTAGACAGATCTTTACAGAAATTTTTTCAAGGCATGTCTAATAGTATTTCCAATTTAAAAAAAGTTATTGAGGAGGAAAGGGCCAAACAAAGAAAAATTAAAATTCAGGCAATGCAAAGAGAAAAAATAGAAGCTCAAAAACGTTTTAAACAACAAGAAGATCTTGCAATAAAAGCTAAATCAATGGAGCTTCAGCAAGAAGAAAAATTAGGACGTGAAAGAAAAATAGAATTACAAAAATTTATTAGATTAGAGCAAGCAGAATTAAGAAAGGAACAAGCAGAGAAACAAAGAAAATTTTTAGAACAAATAAAATTAGAAAGAAAAATCGAGCAATTTAGAAAAAGAGAAGCCTTAGAAATCAAAAATTTAGAGAAATACGTACTGAGTCAACAAAGAGAGTCATACGAAGAAGTTCAGCAACGAATAGATAAAATTAAAGAAAAATATAAGTCTTTAAGAGAGCAAAAAGTTAATGAGGCAATAAGAGAGAGGGTTGCTCAGCTTGGAATAAAAATTGAAGACACCGATGATAAAGCAACTCTATTAGAAAAGGAGAGGGTTTATAATGCAGAACGTGAAAAAATTGAATATGCTTTAGAAAGTTTCTATAGGTCAGCTCATAGCTTATGTTTCCAAATTAATAAAAGATATATTCCAAAATACTTAAGCATCATGAGAGTAGTTGATCGTAGGTTTGAAACAGGTGAAATATTTATAAAATGGGACGATACTAATGAGGATGATTGGTTAATTTTAATTTATATTAAGAATAATTCACCAGATGAAGGAATAGTAATTGAAGATAGATCAAATCCAGAAAGAAATTTTTCTCACGAATTTAAATCTTCTGAAATATTCAAGGCTTCGGATCTCATGGTTGACTCACTAACAAAGCTGCTTGATAGAGAAAGAAATAAAAAAAAAGTTAGTTGATAAGATCTTTTAATTTTTTAATCTCGCCAATTTTGAATATAATTGCTTCGTCTTTTTCATAGCCGAACTTTTCAGCATTTTCTTTAAACCTCACGGGAGGTTCCCAGATTGGCTCCAAACTTAATATTGCTGTTCCCCAATGCATTCCTATAACTTTTTTTACTTCTAAGTCTTTCATTAAAGATAAAAGCTCTTCAGGATTTGCGTGAGCTGTAGATTTATCCTTGACTGGAACCAGTGGGTAGAAATTATATGCGCCCAAATTTCCAAAACCCAAATCGATAGGACCAAATTTTTTTCCTAATTCCTTGTAAAACGGTGCTGGTCCAGTATCGCAAGCAAAAAAGATTTTTTTATCTTTGTATTCAATTAAAAAGCTCCCCCAAAGTGATCTATTTGTATTTCCATCTCCCCAGATCCATCGTTTGGACCAATGTTGACTTGGTAGCATTGTAACTGTGATTTCATCATTAATTTTAATTTTATCAAACCAATCCATTTCTTTAACAGTATCTTTTTTATATCCATTTTTTGTGAAATATTTTCCAAGTTTAAGTGGCACAAGAACTTTAGTATTCTTATAAGGAAAGTTTTTTATTGTACGAATACTCATGTGATCATAATGATTATGTGTCAGCAAAAATAAATCTATTTTCGGAAGTTCTTTAAGAGTTAAAGGAGATTCTATATATTTCTTTGGTCCGAATACCATAGGTCCATAATTCTTTTCGAAAACTGGATCAGTAATAATTGTAGTGTTTCCAAGTTTAATTATAAAGCTCGCGTGATCAAGCCACATCACATATGAGTCAGATTTGTGTTTTTCGAGATTTTTTAAAACTACTTGTTTTTCAATTACATGTTCAGGCGGATAGTCAATCTTAAGTTTCTTTTTTTCCTCCCTAAAAACTTTCCAATCCCATTTAAAATTTGGATCCCTTTTCGGGCCTCCTTCAAGGTTTCTAAAAGCATATAATTTTCCGTCTTTATAAACATGATGATAGGGTTTTTTTTCCATAGCATTTAAACTAATACTTAATGAAAATAATGTACATAGAATAAGGGGTATTCGCATACCCCTTATTAGCACAGACAATTAAATTTAAAAGGAAATTAAATATCTGAACAATTTGATTTATTTATTCTCTTATCAAATGATTTAAGTGCTTCTTTTGAAATGACCCAAACATACGAGCTTTCTTTTAAACCATTCTCATCGGCAGCTGTACATCTTTTGCCAAATTTTACTTTGGCTATGTTGCTTCCAGCACAATTAGTCAACATAAGCAACAACATAAAAGTAGATAATATTTTCATGATTAAGATTTAAAGTTAGAGTCTGTGCTTTGCTTGGCATAATTTGGACCAAAAAAAGAAACTGAAACTTTATTGAATAAGATAAACTTTGGCTTTATTATTGAAATTATGTCTAAAAGCCACATTTATAAATTGAAAGTTTTTGTTGAAGACGTTGACTTTGGTCGAGTATTTTATTCTAGATATCTTCAGTACATCGAGAGAGCTAGAACGGAGCTAATACACGAAAAATTTGGCTTAAATTTAACTCAACTTATGAACGAGCACGATATAATGTTTGTCGTTAGAAGCTGTAACATAAAATATCTAAAATCTGCAGTTTTTGAGGATAACTTGAGTGTTGAAACAACAGTTTTAAAAAAAACCAACGTTAGACTAAACTTGCTTCAGGTTGTTAAAAGAGACGGGGAAGTTCTTGTTAGCGCAGATGTGGAACTAGCAGTGGTAGATCGAAGTGGGTCAATAAAAAAACTTTCTGAGGATTTTTTCACAAAGATTTAAATTTGGCAAAGAAACGCCTAATAACTGCCTAAATTTTCATTAAAAATTATACTCAACTTAGGTTTGCAAATTCAGCAATATTCATAGAGTTAAAAAAATAAACTAAAAGGAGTCATGAGAATTAAACAACTAAAAAAAAACAAGTTAAAGACTAACTTTAATAAAAAATTCAAAAAAATCTCTCTTTTTGAACTTCAAAATAGTCCAAAATTTCTTAATTTTAGAGTTCGAGCATAAACATCCTCCTAAACAAATCAGTAGCTTAATCTAATTAGGCCATTGTTTTTATACCAATAATTGTTAAACTAATTTGTGAAGCGTAATAAACTAAATAATAAAGTGGCAATCATCATGGGGTCTAAATCAGACTACGCCGTAATGAAAGATTGTGAAAAAATTTTAAAGATTTTAAAGATTAAATTTCAAGTATCAATAGTAAGCGCACACAGAACACCTAAAAGAATGTTTGAATTTGCTGAGACAGCCTCAAAAAATGGATTTGGTGTAATTGTAGCTGGAGCTGGTGGCTCAGCTCATTTACCAGGAATGGTAGCATCTTTATCAAGTGTACCTGTAATTGGAGTTCCAATAGAGTCAAAAAAACTTAAAGGTTTAGACAGCTTATTATCAATAGTGCAAATGCCGAAAGGTTGTCCAGTTGCTACTATGGCTATAAACGGATCAATGAATGCTGGATTATTAGCGGCTTCAATTATTGGAAATTTTGATGAAAAAATAAAATCAAATTTCGAAAAGTGGAAACGTTTGCAAACTAAATCTATTAAAAAAAAACCTTAGTAAAATGTCTATAAGCACCTTAGGAATCATTGGTTCAGGTCAATTAGGTTCATTGTTATGCCAGGCGGCAAAAAAACTAAATGTGAAAACCGTAGTTATATCTGATGATGAAAACGGCCCAGCTAAAAACTACTCAGATGAATTTATTTATTCAAAATATGAAAACAAAGATAATATTAAAAAATTTCTGAAAAAAGTAGATATTATTACTTATGAATTTGAAAATATTCCGATAGATATATTAAAAGACATAAATATTAAAAAAAAGGTCCTTCCTAAACCTGAAATAAATAAGATTGTCCAAAATAGAAAATTGGAGAAAACTTTTGTTAACAACCTTGGAATTAAAACTACTAATTGGGCATTTATTAAGTCAGCTAAAGATGTACAAAAAAACGAAAAATTATTACCTGGGATTTTGAAGACTAATACCCTAGGTTATGATGGTCATGGCCAATATGTTTTAAATACATTAGCAGATGTTAAAAAAGATTGGTGTTTTACTGCGGATTATATTTTAGAAAAAAGAGTTAATTTGAAAAAAGAAATTTCTGTAGTTGTTACAAGGTTCAAAAATGGGGAGATTTATATTTACGAGCCTATTGAAAATATCCATAAAGACCAAATTCTAAAATACTCTAAAATACCAGCTGATATTAAATCAGATATTTTCCAAAAAGCCCAAGATTATGCCAACTTGATTGCAAATAAGTTGGATTATATCGGCACAATGTGTGTTGAATATTTTATCGATCAAGAAGAAAACTTATTAGTAAATGAAATTGCACCTCGGGTTCATAATTCAGGTCACTTAACTATTAATGCATTTAACATTAGTCAATTTGAAAATCATATTCGGGCTGTTTGTGGACTTAAAAGAGAAAATGTAAAGAAAATAGCAAACGCTGAGATGAAAAATATATTAGGTAGCGAAATACAAGATTATAGAAAGAAATCTTTTAAAACTGATGAATACTTTTTTGATTATGAAAAAAAAATTATTAAAGAAAAAAGAAAAATGGGTCATCTGACGATTTTAAAAAAGTAAAACTATTTAATTGTAATCCGATGCATTATACGGCTACAATTTTTTATTTCGCTTGCTTTATGCATCACACTTAGATTATCCCAAAGAACTAAATCACCTTTAGACCACTCATAAGAGAATATAAACTCTTCTTTATTTACATGGTTAATAAGAAAGTTCTTAATTTTTTCACCTTCATCTATATTTTTAATCTTTAAAAGATGGCCTGGTGAAACATATAATGTCTTTTGTCCATTAACCTTTTGAACGATTGGGTGCTCAGCTTCCAAAACTTTTGCTGATTGTATTCCAGCTCTCTTTTCTAATTCAAGTCTGGTTTTACTAATTGGTCCAGCAGATGAAAAAACGCCTTTAGCATTTTTAATCTTTTGTTTAATTTCATCTGGAAGATTTTTGTAAGCATTAAAACCAGAGGAAAAAATAGTATTGCCTTGGCCTTCGGGGATTTCTATTCCCATCAACATAGTATATCTCGGTCTATTATTTTCTAAATATGATGTATCCTGATGAAGCCAAGACCCTCCAAAAGCTAAACTTTTATCACTAGGTTTTCTCTCTAAAACATTAATATAAGGAAAATTCTTTAACCCTTTTAATCTAGGATACTCTACTAACTGCCCAATAGATTTTGCAAAATTTTGGTATGCATTAGAGTCCAAATTTTGCTTTTTGATAAAAATAACACCGTATTTATTAAGTATATCCTTAATTTGAATCGCTAAGCCGCTATTTAATTTATTTAGATTTACATCATTGATGTAAGCACCAACGTTATTTTTACCTGGAGTAATAGAAACAGAATTCATTTAGTTCAGTGAATTTATAATTGATGGATCATTATTAATTGGATTATTAACATCTTTTGAAATCTCATGAAACTTTAAATTGGGTGGTTTAATAGAGTTCAATATTTCCATTGCATCTTTTTTAATGTTCAAATAATTATTAATCTGGCTTTGATTAATAATCATTGGTTCTCTGTGATGAATGGTACTAATTTTTTCAGTAGCCTCTCTTGTAATTATACAAAACTGGTCATTTTGATATATACCTGCAAGATACATTAATTCGTCATTTTCCTTTGTAAAATAATATGGAGTTTTCGTTTTATCTTCTCTCTTCCATTCATAGTATCCATCAGCTGGAATAATACATCTTGATGTCTGAATAAGACTCTTAAAAGTAACTTTTTCCATAAGAGTTTCTCTTCTTGCATTAATAAGAGGAGAAAACTTTTCTAATTTTTTAGACCAACTCGGAACTAATCCCCACTCATAAAGCTCAAGAGCCTTACCATTTGAATAGGATTTTATTACAGGTAACTTTTGAGTTGGGTGTGCATTATAATTATCTATATCTTCAACCTTTATGTCTGTTTTTACCAAATCAGCTGTTTTAGTAACTGGTTTTCGAATACTATATCTTCCACACATTATTTATTTTTTCTCTCTCTTTTAAGCTTTCTCTTTTCTTTTAAAGATAACTTTGCTTTTTTCATGAAGCTCCTATCTTTTTTGCTTTTGCCTGAGTATCTTTTTGACATAATTATTCGTCTATTATTTCATGAAATTGTTCACCTAGTCCATCTACTTTTAGGTGAAGTTTGTCGCCTGCCTTAAGAAATTCAGGTTTTTCCATTTCCATTGCTGTCCCAGCAGGCGTTCCAGTTGTGATAATTGTCCCTGGATATAAAGTCATAAATTGACTTAAATGAGAAATTAAAAAATCAAAATTGAAAATCATTCTTTCTGTATTCCCAGTTTGTCTTCTGTTGCCATTTACATCTAAAGTTAAATTAATATTATTTAGATTATTAATTTCATCTTTGGTTACAAGATAGGGCCCTGTTGGTCCTGCTATAGATTTACCTTTAATCCATTGACCTCCCCTTTCTTTTTGCCAAGTTCTTTCAGATATGTCGTTGACAATACAATAGCCAAATACGTAATCTTGAGCGTTTTTCTCATCAATATATTTTCCTTCTCGACCAATAATCATGCCAACTTCAACTTCGTAATCCATTTTGCTAGCAGACTTAGGTTTTATTATTTGATCATTAGGACCTTGAATACATCCAGAGCTTTTATTAAAAACAATAGGTTCATTCGGTAATTTTGACTTAGTTCCTTCCGCATGCGCTTTGTAATTTAAACCGATTGCCAAAAAATCTACAGGATTAGATATACAAGCTCCAATCCTAGCATCTGAGTTTATTTCCTTTAGCTCTGATAATTTAATCTTTTTTAATTTGTTTAATGTTTCTTCATTAATAGTTTGGGGATTTAAATCTTTAACATGATTTGATAGATCTCTCATAATATTATTATTATCTAAGGCAGCAACAATTTCTCTGCCAGCTTCACCAACCCTTAATAATTTCATGAGATAATTTTAGCTATGAAACAACTATTTTACAAACCTTTTAATTCTTTCTTCAGTCGTAGTATCCGGACCACCATAAGGCGTCTCGTAAGAGTTCGTTCTAGTCAAGACATCAATTCCTTTAGTGAAGATAAAAATAAAGAAGATTATAAAAAAAACTGCAAATATTTTTGCAGGATTATAATTACCTGACTGGAAAACGCTGACAGGTTGTTCCTGTTTTTTGTGAAAAAATTTAAATGTTAAGTAAACTGCAATTATTAAACCGATGTGTGCCATTACTACCCCAGCCCAGCCAAAAATGAAAGAAGTTACACTAAAAACGTACAAACTAAAGACAGTTGACCATACGAATGATAGGACTATTAAAATTTGCAGTCTTACTGATTTAGGTAAGCTTCTTAAATCGTTCTTTGAGTCATCAAACATGATATTAGCAGCTTCTTGCATCCAATTTTTAAAACTTTCCATAATTGATTATATTAAATTATTTAAACGAAAGATTCATTAATTACTTTTTCACAGGTTCCTAGCTAATTTTTTTACTCTATTCATGTATTTTTCGAATATTCTTTTATCAAGTTGGGGCAATACTGAGTAAAATCTGAGGTATTTTGTTTTAAGACCACCAAGTTGAAATACAGACTTTTTAATTCTTCTGTATGGAATATTATCAAAAAATGAAAAATTCCAATAACTCACCATAGGTCCACCGTAGCTTATTGCAATGATTCCTAACTTTCCTTTCATAGCACCCGGAACTGGGTAACCATAATTTTTAAAAAACTTACTACCAGGAATTAGTGATCTATAAGAAAAATACCATTTGGGATGTAAACACCAATCTATGAAATTTTCAGTGATGCTTGATAATCTTAAATTATGGCAGGGGCTGATTAAAAACATTACATCACAATCCTCTAATCTTTTCCTATAATCCAAAACTAATTGAGGAGGAGGATTAACCTCTTGATTGTAAAAAGGTAATTGATCTTTTTCTTCAAATAAATTTATTAAATCAATTTTATGACCATTTTTTTCTGCTTCATTAATAAATGTATCTCTTACAGCGCAGTTAAAAGAAGTTTTAGAATTAGGGTGTCCATATATGATACAAATTTTTTTCATTAATCTTCTTTCTCATTTTTACGTATCAGAAAGCCTGAACCTATCCCTACCGCAATAGCTGAAATAACCCATGAATACTCTTGTTCACTGAAAAGAACTAGGAGACCAAAACCTATAATGATTACACCTAATAGCTTATTATCCATTGACAAATATATAAGTTATAATAAAGTTTCATTACCCATATGTCATGGGAAAAAAGACTCGGCATTCGACATGCCGGACCTATAAAGGGTTGCAAAGTCGGTAGAAATGAAAGGAGTTGCTATGGATAGATTTAGCAAACTGTATGGAAATTCTGCCGTGAAAAAAGCTGAGCAGAAACTTTCAATGCAGTTAAGTAAAAACCAAAAAGCCCCAGAAGCTAATGGAAATGGTACAGCGGGTTATATGGTAAAAAGCGGAAAAAATTCTGGCAAAATTTTAAAGCATTTAAAAAGAGATAAAAATCAGCTTTAAAAAAACTTTATAGGGTGGGGACTTTAAAATCCCCACTCAAGTCATTATTATCATCTCAATGGAAAAACAAAATTTTTATGATCTTAACTTTGATCAACTTAAATCTTTTTTGATTGAAAAAGGTGAAGTCGAGCCAAAAAAGGCGAAGATGAGATCTCAACAACTCTTTAATGCAGTTTATAAAAAAAATATTAAAAGTTTTGATGAGCTTACAACACTTGGAGTTGGACTAAGAGGCAAGATCAAAGATTTGATTAGTTTAGAAAAACCGAAAATTATAGATGTTCAAAAATCTAAGGATGGGACTATAAAATTTCTTTTAGAGCTTAAAGATAAACGTAATGTTGAGACAGTCCTCATCCCGGATAAATCTCAAAGCAGATATACAATTTGTTTATCCGTATCAGTGGGTTGTTATCTCTCTTGCGAATTTTGTGCAACAGCTCAAATTTCAAAAAAATTAGTAAGGAACTTATCACCAGGAGAAATAATTTCGCAAATAATTTTAAGTAAAGATTATATTAATGATTGGTCAACACAGAAAAAAATAACTAATCAAGTATTGATGGGTGAAGGCTCGCCTTTTCTGAACTTAGATAATGTAAAAGTTGCTATAGACAATTCAAAAAATAAAGATGGCTTGGAGTACGGAAGAACTAGAATTACAGTAAGTACTGTAGGAGTAGGAACTAAAAAAGATAATTTAGATGCTATTGAATGGGCTGCAAATGAATTAGATGTTTATCTTGCGTGGAGTTTACATAGTTCTATACCAAATCACAGATCAGAATTAATGCCAATTAATGATAAATATTCAATTAATTCATTATTACCAAAACTAAAAAAATATTATGAAAAAACAAAATTGCCAATTTTTATCGAATGGATATGTTTAGATGAAAACTTAACGGATGAACATGCTAGAGAATTAATTAAGATCATGAAAAAAGTTCCCTCAAAATTGAATTTAATTGAGTTTAATCCTCTTTCAAACAAAGATTTTAAACCAGCAACTCAAGAAAATATAGATAAGTTTTCTAAAACAATTCAAGAAGCTGGATTCCTTTCTTTGTTTAGAAGAAGTAGGGGTAGAGACATAAATGCATCTTGTGGATCGCTAGCGAATAGTAAAGCTATGCTCAATGGATAATTTACATATTTTTTTAGGCGCAACAGTGGCGGATGCAGCAACTAGACCTTTACATTGGGTGTACGATCCAAAAAAGTTAAAGAAATATATTAAGGGAAAAAAAGAAATAGCTTTTTTGAAAAAAAATAAAAGTCCTTTCTATAACATTAAAACTGGAAATGTCTCTGGATATAATGACGTTGGACAGGTAATGTTTAGGACTTTGCTTTCTTCAAAGAAAAAAAAAGATGTTCTTAAAAATTTCAAAAAAAATGTAATTAAAAACTTTGGCCCGGGCTCAAATTATTGGAAAAATTTAAAACTGAGAAAAAAATATAAAAAAGTGAAATGGAAAAAACCCATGAATGGTCCATGGATTCATCAGAATATCTTAGAGACTATACAAAATATCAAATCTAAGAAAATTATCACTGGTGGTACTAAAGTAAACGAGTCCGATGGTTATTGTGCTGCTTTGCCTTATTTTCTTTTCAACGATAAAGAAAAAGAAATTAAAAAGGTTATTAAATCTGTAGCTAATTCAAGAATAAATGAAAAGTATGCTTTATCTAAGTTAAAGATCATAGATTTAGCTAATAAAAAAGATAGAAATCCTGTTCAATCTTTTGTTAAAAAATACAAAAAGAATAAATATTTTAAAGACGTGATTACAAATATTAAAAAAGTTTTAAAACTAAAAAACCAAAATCATATATTGACTGTAAGAAAGTTTGGAAAAGCTTGTAGTTATCCTGGTACATTTATGGGATCAATTCATGCGATTATAACATCCAACAGCTATAAATCTGCTATTACAAAAACGATTAAAGCTGGTGGTTGCAATTGTTCAAGAGCAAATTTTGTTGGAGCATATTTCGCAGCATTAAAACCAGAGAGTATTCCAAGCCACTGGGTTAGAAGAACTTTGCCAGCAAAAAATATTTTGAAATATATTAATTCTTAATGTGGTATATTAATCTATGGATTCGTTAATTATAGTTTTAATCGTATTATTAGTTGTTATTAATCTTGGAGTTATTTTCTTCTTAATAAGAAATAAGCCTGAAAAACTAATAAACCCAGAGCAGACTTTTAAAGATGAATTCAATTCATTTAAAGAAACCTTTGGTCAATCTTTTGGCTCTATGAGTAAAGAAATTGCTAAAGATATGACTGGAGCTTTGACTAAAGTTGATGAAAAAGTTTCAGTTTTTAACCAGCAAGTAAGTGAGCTCAATAAAAGTCAAGATAACTTTAGTAGAATTTTAAGTGGAGTTAAAACCTATGGGACACTTGCAGAATTTGGATTAGGTGCTCTTCTAAAAGATTTATTACCAGCATCTCAATTTATTGCTAATGCAAAAATGAAAGATGATACGTCAGAAACAGTTGAATTTGCTATCAAACTTCAAGATGTTTTATTACCCATAGACAGTCATTGGCCTGTAGAAAAATATAAAGCAATTGATGACGCTTACAATTCTAATAACAAAGAGGCTCAAACAGAGGCGAGAAAAGATTTAGCTGCAGCTTTTAGATTGAAAGCTAAAACGGTAAACTCTAAATACATAGCACCTCCTAAAAGTACAGATTTTGCGATCGTTTACGTTCCTACTGAAGGATTATTCTCAGAACTTTCAAGCTATAGAGATCCAAAAACAAAAGAACTTTTATTACAAGAGCTTAGAACAAAATATAAAGTAACAGTTTCTGGTCCTAATACTTTATCTGCTTTGTTGCAATCTTATCATTTAGGATTTCAAACACTAAAAGTTCAACAGCATGCAACTCAAATCTATAGTGACTTAAGAAATATAAGCTCTAGGTTTGAAAAACATTTTGATGGGATTAAAGACTTAAGAAAGAAATTAGAACAGGCCATGACTGCAACCGATGGTTTTGGTAGAGATGCGAGATCTATAATGAATACGCTTGGGAATATAAAAGATCCAGAGCAAGTAACAGATTCCTTGAAAGAAAATCCAGAAAAGATAAAAGTTTTAAAGTAAACATAAATTATGTCTAACTTTGTCTTTTACGATTTCGAGACCAGTTCATCTAATAAATATTGGGGCCAAATAATTCAAATTGGCGCTGTATTAACAAATGACAATTTAGATGAACTAGATCGTTTTGATGCTAGGTGTAGATTAAGTCCTGGAATAATTCCAGAAGCAATGGCGCTGATCGTGAACAAGACCTCACCCTCAATGCTAAAAAAATCTAACCTTTCTCATTATGAAATGATTAGGCAGTTTGTTGAAACACTTAAAAGATGGGGTAAGGCTACTTATATTGGGTTCAATAGCATTGAGTTTGATGAGGAATTCTTAAGGTGCACTTTATTTCAAACATTAGAATATCCTTATATTACTAGCACAAACGGAAA
Source organism: uncultured Pelagibacteraceae bacterium (assembly GCA_902632445.1). GTDB lineage: Bacteria > Pseudomonadota > Alphaproteobacteria > Pelagibacterales > Pelagibacteraceae > Pelagilacustribacter. The sequence goes on from CACPCL010000002.1 coordinate 54,980, forward strand.
CACTAGAGGAGACATCTTAAGTTTGGCAAGGGCCGCTAACTTATATTACCCAAATACACTTAAAAATTCTGTAAACGAAAAAGGGAACGATGTTTACAAATTAGATCAAATGGCACCTTTAAATGGAATTGAACACGGAGATGCACATAGTGCAATTGGTGATGTGATAGCAACTATTGGAATAGCAAAATTAATTTCTAAAAAAGCTCCAAATGTTTGGAAAGCAAGCATGTTAACTATGGATAAAAATCAGTCTTTAGAATTAATTAAAAAAGAATTACTTTTTTGTACAAATGAATATTTTTATGGAAGAAGTAGACCTTATGTTCAAACTTATATTTGTCAGCATCCTCAATATCAATGGCCATTATGTTTTGATTTGAGACATGATCCTTCTCCATATTTGAAAATGCCAATTAAAGAATTAACTGCAGCAATGAAAAAACAACCAAAATTCATTAGAACTGTTAGACACAATAAACATCCAGTTATTATGAATCCATCTTATGGGAATCAATTTGATGAGTACAAACTTATTGGTACAAAAAAATTAGAGGAAAGAGCTAAAATGATAAAAAACAACGAAGCTTTTGCGGAAAAGGTTTCCTCAGTAAAACGATCTGAAATTGATGAAAAAGAACAGACAAAGTCACAAGAAGATTTATATAATGAGGAAAGTATTTACGCAAAATTTACATCAACAGAAGATAATAAAATAATGCCAGAGTTTCACAGTGCTGACTGGAGTAAAAAACTTCAAGTTATATCCAAATTTAAAGATGAGAGATTACAGTACTTTGGAAAAAAACTTCTTTACATGGAAAAACCTGAGATTTTAAATAAATCTGACTTTAATTTGATTCATAAAGATATTTCAAAAAAACTATTAAGTACTAATAATGAAAACTGGAATACAATTCCAAGAACTTATTCAGAGATAGATACTTTAAGAGCAAAATTTGAAAAAGAAAACCAACCAGAGAAACTTAAAATATTAGATGATATTAACGCATACGTTGAAGATTTAGAAAAATATTATTCATCTGCATAGTTGACAAAAAATGAAAAATACTTAATTAAAGGTTATGGCATTTAAAGATTCTACAGACGAAAAATTTAGCGATCAAATAGGTGGAAGCAAACTTTCACTAATACAATTTTCGGCCTCATGGTGTGGACCCTGTCAGCAACTTAAACCGATAGTAGAGAAAATTTCAAATGACATGTCAGACAAAATAGATTGCTATTATCATGATATTGAAAGTCAACCTAATGAGCCAACCAAGTATTCAGTAAGAGGTGTGCCAACTATTCTTTTATTTAAAGAGGGAAAACTTTTAGGAACTAAAGTTGGTGCTTCAAGCGAAAAAGATATGCTTGAATTTATTAAACCTCACATTTAATTTTTATTTAAAATATTTCCACAGTTATAAAGACTACCAAAACAAACGATTAATTTTTTTTCTTTACTACTAATTTTTTTTAATGCTTCTGTGAAATTATTACTTTTTTCTACTTTGAATTTATTTTTGACTGCTACTTTATAAAGTTCATTAGCTGAGACCGAGCTGAATTCATTTTCGATGGGCATTGTAACAACTTTTTTAAATACCCCTTTAAGCTGTTTTATAAATAAATCTGGATCTTTATTTTTAGTCATAGCCCAAATTCCATATTTAGGAATTTTAATATCTTTTAAATATTTTGCTAGGTTTTGCGCATCAGTGGTAGCATGTGCGCCATCAATCATAATGATTTCATTTCTGAAAAGCTTTTTTTTAATTTTACCTTCATTAAGGTATTGAAAACGACCCTCAAAAGAGAGCATGGGCAAAGTCTTTTGGATAGTTTTCTTATTTATATTAAGATCAAGAGCTACTTTTATAGCCAGGCAAACATTTTCAAACATTCCTTTAGAATAAATATTTTTAGTATTAAACTTTATTTTAAATTTTCTATCTTGATAGTAATACTGTTTACCTTTTTTAATTAATTTCCAAGAGTTCGGGTAAATAATTTTACTTGTATTATTTTTCAATTGTGTTTTGATTTTTCTTAAAACATATGGCGTCTGCTTACCTATATAAATATTTGTAAAATTACTAAGAAACCTTACATCTTCTTTTATAATTTCATCCAAAGTTTTTCTTTTTAAAAAATTTAAATGTTGTTTATTGATATTCGTACAAATCTGGAGTTTTGGAAAATCATTTATGTTATTAGAGTCAAGTCTCCAGAGAGCGCCTGTTTCTTGTATATTATAATCAGCGTTAACTTTTGAGGCATTTATAATGTAAATTAAAGTAAGGCATTCAAAAACTGTTAATGGAATATTTAATTTTTCTATCTGTTTTATAGTTTTTTTAATTTCTTTATGACTTAAGTATTTATCACCCATGTAAAATCTTTCACTTATATCTCTAAGAGAAGGTGAAACATGAGTCGTTACCTTTTGATTATTAGCTTCGATAAATGATTTCAAAGAAAATAAAGTAGTAAATTTACCCGACTCACCAATCACTGAAATCACATTTTTAAGTTTTTTCTCTGGGTGTCCTAACAATTTTAAAGCTAATTTGATTCTTTTCAGACCAAAGTTTACAGATTTACTAAATAGTTTATGATTAGCTAGCTGATTGTAAAGACTGATCGACTGTGACATTGGACTCTTGTTTAGCTTGAGCCTCAGCTTTTTTCAATAGAACATTTAATAACGTCCCAATAGTTGAATTTAAATATTGTCTTTCAACAATCAGATCTATTCCCCCGTGATCTTTTACATATTCTGCAGTTTGAAAATCATCGGGCAGGGTTTCTCTAACTGTATCTTGAATAACTCTTCGCCCAGCAAAACCTATTACACTTTTAGGCTCACTAATTAATACATCACCTAGCATAGCCCAAGAGGCTGTTACTCCCCCAGTTGTAGGATTAGTTAATACTACAATAAAAGGAATATTTTTTTTCTTTAGTTCATTAACCGCCAAAGCTGTTCTTGACATTTGCATCAATGCAATAGAACTCTCATGCATTCGTTGACCTCCTGAACAGCTAAAAAATATGTAAGGCAAATTATTTTCAATAGCTCGCTGAGCTCCAGCTATAAAAGCCTCACCAGAGGCTGCTCCAAATGATCCCCCAATGAATCTAAAATCTTGTGCTCCTGCAATAACATTTGTTTTTTGAACTTTACCACTAGCAATTAATACTGCATCATTTTGACCAGTAAGTTCTCTAGCAGCTTTTAATCGGTCTGTATATTTCTTCTTATCCTCAAAATTTAAAGGATCATCTTTTGGAAGAGGTGTTTCAATTATTTGAAACTCTTTTTTATCAAAAAAAGTCTCAAATCTTTCTTTACAAGTAAGCTTATGATGTTCACCACACTTAGGGCAAACTTTTAGATTGGAATTCATATCTTCGGAGTAAATTAAATTTTTACAACTGCATGTAGTCCACAGGTTTGCTTCAACCTTAGAAGATTTCTTTTCAAAAAGAGATTTTATTTTCGGCTTAATAAATTTTGTTATCCAATTCATAAAATTTTATTTTTTAGATTGTACACAACTTTATCTAATTTTGTGACAGGATTTTGTCTCATTTTGAGTGAATTAGTAATAGTTTTACACAATAAACTACCTACAACTAGACCATCTGCAGATTTGAGAGATTTTATTGTCTTTTCAGTGATTCCAAAGCCAATAACTAAGTTTTTCTTAGAGTTGATTCTTTTAATTTTTTTGTAGTTTTCTAAAATTCTTCTTGGTGATACTTTTAGTTTACCCCCAGTCGTTGAAAGCATTGATATATAATAAATCATATCATGCGAATCTTTAATAATTTTTTTCATTCTGTTAATAGAGGTTGTTGGTGAAAGCAGTTGTACAAAATTAATTGATCTTTTTTTACATTTAAAAGCAAAGTCCTTATTTTCTGGATATGGAAGGTCGACTATTATTAAACCATCTACACCGGATCTTTTACATCTTTTTAAGAAATTATTTTCACCACTTTGATAAATCAGATTATAATATCCCATTAGTATTAGTGGCTTCTTAGGATTTTTCTTTTTAAAATTTTTTACTATATGAAAAACATCTTTTAGTTTAGTGCCTTTTGAAAGTGCACGGTGTGAACTTCCTTGAATTTGTCCTCCATCAGCGATTGGGGTATTGTGAGGAAATCCAAGCTCAAGTATATCTGCATGTTGAGATATTTTATTCAATATTTTTAAAGAGATTTCTTTTGTGCTATCACCTGCCACTGTATAAGTTATCAAAGCTGGTCTTTTTTGTCTCTTACAATTATCAAAAGCCAAAGCAATTTTCGATTTCATCTGATGTAAGAACCTAATTTGTCTTTGATAATATCTTTATCTTTGAGACTGTCTCCGCAAGAATTAACAATAATTACTTCTGATGATTTTAATTTTGGTGCCAGCTTAATTGCTTCAGCAAAAGCATGTGAGGGTTCAAGTGAGGGTGAAATATTTTCAAGTTTTGAAACTAATTGATAAGCTTTTAAAGCTTGTTCATCGCTAGCAGAAGTATACTTTGCCCTTTTTGCGTCCTTCAAAAAACAGTGCAATGGAGAAATACCCGGATAGTCAAGCCCAGCAGAAATAGATTCAGTAGAACCTATTTGACCTTCTTTATCTTGTATAACATATTGAGCTGCTCCATGCAGAATACCAATTTTAGAACCATTTGATAATGGTGCAGCATGAAGCTTACTATTTTTTGGCCCACCTGCTTCTACTCCAATGAATTCAGCTTTTGTATCCATGAACTCATTCCAAAAACCTGCAGCTGAACTTCCACCTCCAACACAGTTAATTAATTTTAATTTATTAGGAATTTTTCCAAATTCTTCTTTAACTTGTTTAATTAACTCTCTTGATATTTGGGCAGTGCTCCAAGCACAAATTTTAATAAATATATTTGGACCAACAGTTGAACCAACGCACATATGAGTAGTATCGCAGTTTGACACCCAGTACCTCATACATTCACTGACGGCGTCCACTAATGTTTGACTTCCAGTGGTTACTGGAACTATCTCAGCATTATTTTTTCTCATAGCTTCAACATTAGGTCTTTGGCGCTTGATATCTTTAGCTCCCATAAAAATTTTACACTTAAGACCAAATTTTTTTGCAGCCATAGAAAGCATTTTACCAGCGTAACCGGCGCCTGGTATCCCCCACGATCTCTCGAAGTCCAGCTTTTCGAGCTATTAAACAATGGACAGTGGCGTTATAGATCTTGTGAGCACCACCATTAGCTTCAGACACGACCTTTGCATAAATTTGCGCACCTCCTAGGTGATCTGTTAAATTTTCTAACTTAATAAAAGGTGTTGGTGCCCCAACATAGTTATAAAAATAAAAATCTCTCTCTTTTAAAAATTTTTTATCTTTTCTAAGTTTTGAAAAAAGTTTAGTTAAATCTTCTATCGGTTTTTTTAACGTTTCCGGAATAAAGTTTCCACCAAATCTACCGCCATACATGAAGTTTTTATCATGTTGATCTATTAAAGGGATTCCTTTTTTAATTTTTAAACTCATTTACTTTTTTTATAAATTTTTTTATTTTTTGATGATCTTTGTATCCTATTTCAGCATCTGTTTCCAAGTTACTTGATAAATCGCAAAAGGTAATACCTAAAGTCTTTATATTTTCAATATTACTTTGAGAAATTGAGCCTGCCAATGCATATCTTTCTCCTTTTGGAAGTTTTGAGATTAATTTTTTTGGAAACTCAATAGATTCTTCCATACCAGGGGTGTCAAATAAAATTATATCGGCATTTGTGTATACCTTATAATTATCTATATCCTTTTCATCTCTTATCTTTATAGCTTTTATAATTTTAAGTCCTGTTGATTTTATTTCATCAACTCTATCTTTTGTTTCTGATCCATGTAGCTGAATAAAGTCAAAATTTCCCATCACGACACTTTTAATAAACTCATCACTTGGATTAACTGTTACAGCTACAAATTTTGAGTTTAATTTATTATATCTTTTCAATTTTTTTATTTCTTCTAAATTTACATTCCTTGGAGATTTTGCATAAAATATGAAACCTAAAAAATCTACTCCTAGGTCAATACAGAGCTGTACATCTCTGGCCGGGTGCAAACCACAAATTTTTACTCTCATTTTATTTTAATTCTTTAATAATTTTTTTAATATTATTTTTTATATTTCCATTAGTAATACTTCTACCGATTACTAAGGCTGTAGCACCATTTTTAAAGGCTTCTTTGGGAGTCATTACTCTCTTTTGATCTCCCCTCTTATCATTAAGAAATCTTATCCCGGGAGTAATTATTTCTTTTTTAAAAACTTTTTTTACAATTTTAATTTCTTGAGGACTGCATACGATTGCATCTAATTTTGCTTTTGATGCTAATTTAGCTTGTTGAACTACTAATTTTTTCACATTTTTTTCAAATCCTATTTCTTTTAAAGATTTGTTATCAAGTGAAGTAAGTATAGTAACACCAATCAATTTAGTTTTTCCAGAAACTTTTTTTGTAGCTTTAAGAGCCTTAAAACCTGAACTGATATGAATAGTAATATAATTTAATTTTAAATCTTTAACAGCTTTAACCGCAGACACACAAGTATTAGGTATATCTGCTAATTTATAGTCGCCAAATGTAATTTTATTTTTAAGATTTGAAACAAATTTTCTTCCATTTTTAGAATTTAAAAGTTGTAAACCGAATTTATATCCAAAACTTAACTTTGAATTTTGAGTTTCTTTGATAATTTTTTTTATTTTTTTGAGATTGGTAGTGTCACAAGCAATAAATATTTTCTTTTTTTTCATTCGTTTATAAAATTTTTAAGTTTTCGACTTGGTCTAAATCTTACCTTATTTTTTTCTGGAACATAAATTATTTCTCCAGTTCTTGGATTTCTCGCAGAATATTTCTCTTTAATTTTTTTTACAAAAAAAGTACCGAACCCTCTTAACTCAACATTTTTTCTATCAATAAGTGCTTTTTCGATAGTATTACAAAATGTTTCTAAAACTAGTTCCGACTCTGAATTATTAATTTGAGGATTTTTTTGTTTTAATTGATCGATGAGGTCTTGTCTTGACAATTATTTATCTTTTTTCCCTTTTTTCCCAATCGCTTTTTCAAAAATACCTTTTAGAGTAGCTCCAGATTTTGTTGCTCCTTCTCCAAATTTTGCGATGAGAGATTTTTCTTCATCAATTTGTGCAGCTTTAACACTTAATTTAATCCTTCTAGTTTTGATGTCTAACTCAGTAATTTTAGCATCTAACGCGTTTCCTGGTGAAAATACCTCAGGACGCGCATCCGCAGAGTCTTTTGCAAGATCTGCTTTTCTTATTGTTACAATTAATTTTTTATCTTTATCTATAGAAACTTTTACACCAGTTTTTAAAACTTCATGAATTCTTGTGGTAATAATATCATCTACTTTTTTATTATTATCTTTGAACCAGTCTAGTGGATCTTTATCTAAAGCTCTTTTCGAAAACCTAATCTTGTCATCCTTAATTTCAATTATCTTAACGTTTATAATTTCATTTTTCTTAAATTTCTTAATATCGTCTATATTTTCTTCATAGGAAATTTCTTTATAATGTAGCATTCCAGAAAGCCCAGTATCTACTAAAGCTCCAAAAATGGCTTTTTCCGTTATATTGTTTATCTTTATTTTTACTTCTTGACCAATCTTATCTTTTATTTGATCCCAAGGATTTTCTAAGATTGCTTTATAAGATAAAGATATTCTTTTTGTTTCTTTATCAATGTTCACGATCTTAAATTTGATTTTTTGAGAAACTGAAAGAACTTTATTTGGTTTTATATTTCTATTTGTCCAGTCCAATTCAGAATTATGTATCAGTCCTTCTATACCATCTTCAATTTTGACAAAACAACCATAATCCATAATTTTAGTGACGGTTCCCTCATACACTTCACCAACTTTATATTTCTTATCTATATTATCGTACGGATCCTCTGTTAAAGCTTTTACAGAAGCTGAAACACGATTTGTTTTTTCATCGATCTTTGTAATCTTTACTTTTAATTTTTGTCCTATAGTAACTAGATCAGATGGTTTTTTAACTCGTCCGTGACTAAGATCTGAAACATGAAGAAGTGCGTCTATACCATTAATATCTAAAAAAATTCCCCAATCCGTTGTTGCTTTTACAATTGCATTATCAATTATATCTCCTTCTTTAATATTTTTTAGTGCCTCAGTAATTTCAGCGTTTTTACTTTTTTCTAAAACTGCTCTTCTTGATACACAAACATTTCCTCTATTTTTATCTATCCTTGTTGCGATTACCTTTATTGGGGTATTCATTAAGTGATCAACTCTTTTCAAGGGTCTAACATCTATTTGTGATGAGGGCATAAAACAAGGAAGCCCCTCAACGGTAGCGATAAAACCACCTTTAACTTTACCAGTTATGTAGCCAGTCATTTCTTCTTGAGTTTCAAAAACTTTTTCCATTTTTTTCCAAGCTTTCATTTTCCTTGCCTTATCTCTTGAGATAATTATTTCACCTTTGAAACTTTCAATTCTTTCTAAATATACATCTATCTGAGACCCGACTTTTAACTTGGCAAGCTCGTCATCATTTTTAAACTCTTCTAAAGGAATCATCCCTTCCATTTTTGCTTTACAATCAACAACAATAAAGTTTTTTGTTATTTCAGTTACAGTTGCTTTAATAATTTCGTTTTCTTTTAATTTTCTACTTTTGAAGTCTTGATCAAGGAGATTTTGAAATTCCTTTTGAAGAGGATTGTTATTTTTTAGTTCTTGTTCTGTTGCCATATTTCTTTTTTAACAAAATTTTTACATGTTTAGACATTTTAGCCAACATCGCTTGTTTATCTAATTTTCCGGTGTCGATTTCTACCGAATCTCTATGTTTAAGTAAAGGGGAGTTTTTTCTTTTTGTATCTAAAATATTTCTTATTCTAAGCGCTTTTTTTACTTTAACTAAATTTATATTAGGGTTGGCTTTTTTTAATTCTTTATATCTTCTATTTGCAGCAATATTTAAATCACATTTAAAAAAAAACTTTAAATCAGAATTAGGTAATATCTTAGTGGAAATATCACGACCTTCAATACAACAATTTTTATATTTTTTTGAAAACTTTATTTGAAATTTTTTCAAAATTTCTCTTATTTCTTTTTTTTTTGCAATAATAGCCGAGTGTTCAGATATCTTTAAAGTGTGTAAATTTATTTTATCTAAATTATCATAGTTTAAATTTTTAAATTTTTTTTTTAAAAAAATGACTTTATTTTTAGGATTATTTTTTATCAATAAGTAACTAGCATATCTATATAAAAGTCCCGAGGACAAAAATTTAAGTTTATATTTTCTTGCGATCATTTTTGCTCCAGTCGATTTACCTGTAGCTGCACCGCCGTCACATGAGATTTGAATATTTTTATTTTTGTATTTCAAATTTAGCCCCTAATATTTTCATTATTTTTAAAAATGAAGGTGATGAAGTATAAACTGTTTCAAAGTTTTTAATTTTTGTTTTTGCGCCTGTTAAAACTGCCAGTACGAAAGAAGACATACAAATTCGATGATCACCTAAGTTCTCAACAATTATTTGTTTTTTGCTTGCATCAATAATACCTTTTCCAAATATTTTTAGCTGATCTTTAGTTGATGAACTTTTAATTCCAATCTGTCTGAAAACTTTCTGCATTTCCTTAATTCGATTGCTCTCTTTGTTGGCTAGATCTTCAATGCCTTTAAAAATTGAAATACCTTTGGTTAGTGCGGCGATTACAAAAAGAATTGGATATTCATCTGTTGAGTTTACATAATATTCCTTAGATGACTTTATAGGTTTTAGCTTGCTACTTTTTATAATAATATCACCTCTTACTTCACTATTTTTCTTTTTTAAATTTTTAAAATTTATATTTGCGCCAATTTTTTTCAAAAGGGTATAAAACCCTATTCTAGTTTTATTCAAACCAACATTTTTAATTTTTAGAAATGATTTTTTATTAAGTATAGTCAATGCTGTAAAAAATGCAGCTGAAGACGGATCACCTGGGACATTTATTGTTAGAGGCTCAAGATAGTTTTTGCCAAAAATTTTTATAACTTTATTTTTCTTATTTAAAATTTTAATTGATCTTTTGTTTCTGATTAGCATGTTTTCTGTATGATCTCGGCTTCTTAGCTTTTCTGTAATCTGAGTATTACCATAAGAATTAAGACCAGCTAAAATAACTGCACTTTTAAGTTGAGCCGAAACACCTGCATCGTAAGTAATTCCCAAAGGCATCTCCGAAGAAATTAATTTTAATGGTAGGTTAAATTTATTTTTTGGTAAAAAAAAAGCTCCAAATTCTGACATAATATTTATTATTTTTTTCATACTCCTTTTTTTTAATGAATGATCTCCATTCAACTTGACTTCAATGCCTGGAGTAGTTGAGAGAATTCCAATTATTAATCTAGCTAAAGTGCCTGAGTTACCAAAGTTTAATTCTAAGTTTTTTTTAGCCACCAAAGAACCTAATCCTTTGCCATAGATCAGATAATCTTTAGATTTTATTTTTTTAATTTTAACACCCAATTTTTGCAAACATTTTATGGTTGAAATAACATCTTCGGACTCCAGAACATTTTTTGATTTTGAGATATTTTGACTGATAGCTCCAATTAAAAAACTCCTTATCGAAATAGATTTATCTGAGTCGACCTCAATATTTTTTTTGAACGGATTTATTTTTTTTTTAACTATTAAATTAAAACTTCTTGAGGACATTATTTTATGAAAATTGGGAACCAAAATAATGTTCTATAGCTTTTGTCGATTTTAATAATTCCCTTGATGTTCCTTCTGCAATTACTGTTTGTTCTCCAAGCACATAACTCCTATCAGTAATATCAAAAAGATTTTTAACATTATGATCTGTAACTAAAATAGCTGTACCACTTGATTGAATTTTTAAAATGTATTTTTGTATATCTTGTATAACTAGTGGGTCCAATGCTGCTAATGGTTCATCTAATAATACTATTTTTGGTCTATTAATCATTACTCTTGCCATCATTAGTCTTCTAATTTCACCACCAGATAAAACAGAAGCATTTAAGGTTCTTAAATGTTGTAAATTAAATTCATCTAAAAGTTTTTCTGTAATTGACTTCTGATTTTCAGCACCTTTGATTGAAATTTGTGCAATTCCTAGTATATTGTCATAAACAGACATATTAAAAACACTTCTTTGCTGAGGAAGATAACCTAAACCCTCTTTTGATCTTAAATGAATTGGTATTTGTTCAATAGATTTATTGTTAAGATAAATTTTACCGCCCTCAACATTTTGTTCTCCAATACACATTGAGAATAAAGTAGTTTTACCACATCCATTAGGCCCTAAAACTCCCACACACTCACCTGGAAAAACCTTAAGGGAAAGTTTTTTTAGTATTGGCCTACCATCAAATGATTTGCTCACATCCTTCACTTCAAAAATTGGTTTATCTTTTTTAAATTTTAAAATTCTAAAGCCTTTTTTCATTTTAGATTTACATTAGCATTAATTTTACTGTCCTCAAAAGAAGCAATATTTAACTTTTTCTTTTTTATATCAAAATAAAGTTTATCAGCAACCATAGATCCTTTAACATCTTTTATTTTAACATTTTCTGAAATTATTAAAAAACTTTTTTCGTTAGAATACTCAGCTTTTTCAGCAAAAAGTTCGCTTCCCTCATAAAATGATTTAACGTTTCCGTAAAAATTCATATCTAAGGATTTATTATTATATAAACCTCTATCTGAAGTAACTTTTAAAATAGTATCATCTTTAAAATAGAATATTGCTTCTACAAATTTCATATTAACTACCTCTTGATTTTCTTTTTTACTAAAGGCTTCTTTTGATTTGAGAATATATCTATTTCCAGCAAGATCTAATCCTGAATATTCAATATTATAAAAAACATCGCTATCATTATTTTCTTTAGCAATTTGTTTTTTTATTTTTTCTTGCGTTTCTTTTGGGATAATCTCACTTTCTAAATTCTTACTTTTGTTTGAGTAAGTGTAAAAAATTATAAGTGAACCTAGTAATAATAAAGAAAATTGAATAATCCTTAATTTTTTTTGTCTATCAGTCATTTAGTTGATGCCGTTTCTTAAAAGAAAATGAATATGAATAATTCCTTTCAATCTTTTATTTTTTTTTCTAAGATCTTTGTCACCAACCACAAGAAGACTGGTGATTTTTTTTTCATTCATTATAGCAAGTGCTCTAGAAGCAGGCATATTCTCATTAACAACTAAAGGTTTTTTGGTCATAAATTTATTTAAATTTTGATTATAAGAGTAATTTTTAATTTCTCTTCTTAAATCTCCGTCTGTAACTAAACCTTTGATATAATTATTTTTTAGGATAACAACTATTCCTAGTTTTTTTGCATTCATAATTCTAAGAGCTGCTTTGAAATTTTTGTTGTAATTTATTACTGGCATTTTTTTTCCTATGACCATTATGTCTTTCGCTAGTAATAACGTATTCCCAATATTTCCTCCAGGATGAAAAATCTTAAATTTCTCTTTTGAAAATTTCTTTTGATACATAACTGTAGTTGCTAAACAGTCGCCAAGTAGCATTGTCAGAGAGGTGCTAGATGTTGGAACCATTCCAGTTGAGTCGGACTCTTTTACTTTTGGTAAAATTAATTTTATATCACTTGCTTTTAATAAAATGCTATCAGGTTTTGATGCTGCTCCAATAATTTTGATTCTATATCTGTTTGCGTATTTGAGCATGTTTGAAAGTTCTAAAGTATTTCCTGAATATGAAAAAATAATTAAAATATCTTTTTTCTCTATTTGGCCCATATCTCCATGTAAAGCTTGAGCGGGATCACAAAAAAAACTTGGAATACCTACACTTGAAAATGTTGCTGAAATTTTCCTTGCTATTAATCCGGATTTTCCAACACCAGCAAAAATTACTTTTCCTTTACAGTTTAAGATTAGATTTACTGCTTTTATAAAAGAATTATTAAAAATTTTTTTAACTTTCTTTAATTCATTTATTTGTATGCTTGCAGATTTTTTAGCAATAGATATAAAATTTAATTTTCTCATTAATGCTCAAAAATATCTTCCTTAAAACCCTTTTGATCTAACTCAACCCTCGTATCAAGAAATGACAAACACTTTTCAAATATATCAAATCTATTTTCTCTTTTAAGCATATTTTCTAATTCATCTTTAATTTTATGCAAATAGATTACATCATTAGCAGCATATTCTAATTGTTTGTCACTTAGTTCATTTATATCTTTGTTCCAATCACTACTACCTTGTCTTTTGTCTATAGTTTTGTTGCAAAATTCTTGAACAAGATTTTTTAAACCATGTGCATCGGTGTATGTTCTTACTATTTTTGATGCAATTTTAGTATCAAATATATTTTTAATTTTACACTTAAGAAAAAATTCTAAGGCATTTTTGTCAAATCTTAAAAAGTGTCCAATTTTTAATATTTTATCATTTTCCAAAATTGATACTAAATTTGGAGCTTTATAATTTTTTTTATTTGGTTGAATGATAAAGACGTTTTTATTTTCATCGCAGATCTGTATAAGGCTTAGTTTGTCTCTTTCGGGAATTTGAAGTCCAGTAGCTTCAGTATCGATTGCGATACTATTTTTAAACAAATTCGCAATCGCAGGAGTTATGTCCTCTTTAATCTTTGTTATTTTCATATATAAGTTTAAATACCATGAAAAATCAAATTTGCACAATTATTGGTGGTGGAGGTTTTATAGGAAGATATCTTGTTCGAAATTTGACCAAGAAAAACTATCGATGCATTATTACGACTAGAAACCCCTTTCAGAAGGGATATTTGAAGACTCAAGCTACACCTGGAGCAATAGAACTATTAGAATGGAACCCAAATAATTTCTCTAAATTAGAGGAGGCAATCAAAAACTCTGACATAGTAATTAATTTAATTGGAATTCTTTATGAAACTAGGAAACAAAAATTTTTCAACATTCATGCTAATATTCCTGAAACACTAGCGAAAATTTGTTCAAAATCTGAAGTAAAAAAATTTATTCATGTTAGTGCGATCGGTGCAAATGAATTATCTAAATCAATTTATCAAAAATCCAAATATAAAGGAGAGATTAAATCATTTGAAAACTTTAAAAATACAGTTGTAGTCAGACCAAGTGTTGTATGTGGCCCTGAAGACAATTTCACAAATCTTTTTTCTAAATTGAGCTTTCTTCCGATAATACCAATTGTTGGTATGAATTATAAATTTCAACCAATTTTAGTTACCGACGTAGCCGATGCGATAATTCAAACTATCGAAACAAAAAATAATGAAGGTAAGATTTATGAAATAGGAGGACCAAAAGTAATTAGTTTCAGGGATATGGTAAAATCAATTTTAAATGTTATTAATAAAAAAAGATTTGTTGTAGGTATGCCAATGTCTATAGCTAAAATTCAAAGTAGTATAACTGACATATTACCTTTTCCTCCAATTTTAACTAGGGATCAATGTGAAATTTTATCTGAGTCTGATAATGTAGTTTCTAACAATTATTTAACTTTGAAAGATTTGAATATACGACCGTCAAATGTGGAGGAGGCTATGGAAAAATGGTTATGGAGATTTAAAGATGGCGGCCAATTTGCAAAAACTTGATGAAAAATATTAGTTTATTATCCGGATATATTTATTTAATTTTTGCCATTGTTACAGGCATAGCTTCTAACGGTTTTTTAAAAACTACTAATGGTTTTACAAAATTGACCCCTTCAATTTTTTGTTTAATAAGTATCATTATATGTTTATTTTGTCTTTCTAGGGCAATGACTATAATACCAGTTGGATTTACTTACGCTACTTATGGCGCGTTAACAATTACAGCAGTTACGTTGTTCGGTATTTTTAAATATAATCAAATTCCTAATCTTTTTGGCATAGTTGGTTTAATCTTAATTGTGGCAGGAGTTGTGCTTTTAAACGCTTTTGGAAAAGTAAAATAAAACCCTAGGTAGAAATAATTTTTTTTTCACCGACTCCTCTTTGAATATATTTTGTGTTAGCTTTTTTCTTTTAAAAGAAAAATGGGGGAAATTAAAATGAAACATTTAAAAGCAATAATTGCTTCGATAGCACTTTTCGCAATGTTTGCGGGAACTTCGCTTCAAGCAAAAGTTGAAATACAATGGTGGCATGCTTTTGGTGGAAGACTTGGTGAGTTACTTGACGAACAAGTAAATAAGTTTAACGCAAGCCAAAACAAGTACACAGTTGTACATACTAGAAAAGGAAATTATTCAGAAACTTTAAATGCTGGTATTGCAGCTTTTAGAGCTGGACAACATCCAAACATTCTGATGGTGTTTGAAGTTGGAACTGCCAGTTTAATGGCAGCAAAAGGAGCTTATGTTCCTATGTACCAACTGATGAAAGATGCTGGTCAGAAATTTAATCCGAAAGGTTTCGTTTCTGCAGTAAGCGGTTATTACACTACTACAGATGGCAAAATGTTATCTATGCCATATAACTCTTCAACGCCTGTTCTATGGGTTAATAAAGATCTAATGAAAAAAGCAGGTCTTGATCCAGAAATGGACCTAAGTACTTGGAAGAGAGTTGGAAATGCACTTGATGCAGCAAAAGCAAAAGGTATTGATATGCCTTTCTGTACTTGCTGGCACAGCTGGGTTCACCTTGAGAATTTTTCAGCGTACCACAATATACCGTTTGCAACTAAATCTAATGGATTTGCTGGTTTAGATACTGAGTTAGCTTTCAATAGCCCAGTACACATCAAACATATCCAAACTTTAGGTAAATGGGCTCAAGAAGGTAAATTCAAATATATGGGTAGAAGAAACGAAGCTGGTAAAAATTTTAGAGCCGGTGAATGTATGTTAATGACAGAGTCTTCTGCTGGATATGCTGGTATCAAAAAACAAGCTAAGTTTGAGTTCGGTATTAGACACTTACCTTACTATGGAGCAACTGAAGCGCCTCAAAACACAATTATTGGCGGTTCATCTCTATGGGCATTATCTGGAAAATCTAAAGAGGAGAACAAAGCAACGGCAGCATTCTTAGCCTTCTTATCAAGAACTGATATTCAAGCTAAGTGGCACCAGGACACTGGTTACTTAGGTGTTACAACTGCAGCAGCTAAAAAAACTAAAAGTTCAGGTTTCTATAAAGCAAATCCTGGAACTGATTTAGCTGGAATACAGATGATGAGAAATAAAGTTACTCAAAACTCTAAAGGCTTACGTCTTGGATCTTTTGATCAGATAAGAGGTATTATTGATGAAGAGATGGAAGGAGTTTACAGCGGTAAGAAAACTGCTCAAGTAGCTTTAGATAGCGCTGTAAGAAGAGGTAACGTTCTTTTAAGAAGATTTGAAAGAGCAAATAAATAAATCAATTTAATTTACTAGGGGCGAAAGCCCCTAGTAACATTTTTAATATCAAATGGAAAAAAGAGTTTTTTTTAAAGGCTGGTGGCTACCAGCTCTGCTAGTTGCACCTCAACTATTGATTTCTTTTGTTTTCTTTTTTTACCCATCAGGACAAGCTATTTGGAATTCTTTATTTTTACCTGACCCTTTTGGATTAAAAACAGAATTTGTAGGATTAGATAATTTTAGATTTTTATTATCTGACCCTTATTATTTAGCAAGTTTTAAAACTACAATAATTTTTTCAACTGCGGTATCAGTTTCATCAATGGCTTTAGGTTTATATTTAGCTGCGTTAGCTGATCGACTAATTAAAGGAGCAGGAGTTTATCAAACACTATTAATTTGGCCTTATGCTATTGCACCAGCTATTGCAGGTGTTCTATGGTTATTTATGTTTAATGGAAATATTGGTTTGGCTTCTTATTATCTGAAAGCTTTAGGTTATGAATGGAACCATACTTTAAAAGGTGATCAAGCAATGTTTCTAGTTATTTTAGCCTCATCATGGGGAAGAATAAGCTACAACTTTTTATTTTTTTTAGCAGGACTACAAGCTATTCCAAAATCAATTATTGAGGCAGCGGCAATAGATGGTGCTAGTTTTTGGAAAAGATTTGGTACAATTGTAATACCTCTGCTTTCACCCATTACATTCTTTTTATTAGTAGTGAATATTGTTTATGCTTTCTTTGATACTTTTGGAGTAATACATACAATCACTTCCGGTGGACCTGAACAATCGACAACTATACTAGTATATAAAGTATTCTCTGATGGGTTTGTGAGCCAAGACTTAGGATCAAGTGCAGCTCAGTCTGTAATCCTACTAGTTTTAGTCGGAATTTTAACCGTCATTCAATTTAAATATATAGAGAGAAAGGTTCATTATTAATGGTTGAGAAAAAAAAATCAGGATATTGGTTAACTCATCTGGGTTTAATTCTTGGGGTATTATTTATATTCTTCCCAGTATGGTTAACTTTTGTTGCATCAACAGTTACGCAAGATGCAATAATACAACCACCATTGCCAATGATACCAGGTGCAGAATTTTTTGAAAATTATGCCAATGCTTTGTTTCGAGGAGCGCCAGAGGGTTATGGAGCCCGAGTTCCTGTTATGCAAATGATGATCAATTCAGCAATAATGGCTGTAGGGATTACTGTTGGAAAAATTGTTATTTCATTATTATCAGCTTTTGCATTTGTATATTTTAGATTTCCGTTTAGAAATCTTTGCTTCTGGTTAATTTTTATAACTTTAATGTTGCCAGTAGAAGTAAGAATAGTTCCTACTTATGAGGTTGTCGCTAATTTAAATTTATTAAACAGTTACACTGGATTAATATTTCCATTAATCGCTTCAGCAACAGCAACATTTTTATTTAGACAATTTTTCATGACTATTCCTGATGAAATGGTAGAGGCAGCTAGGATGGATGGATGTAGCCCAATGCGATTTTTTATAGATATATTGGTACCGATAAGCAAAACTAACATTGCAGCTTTATTTGTTATTTTGTTTATATTTGGTTGGAACCAATATTTATGGCCTTTACTAATGACGACTGATCCGGACATGCAAACCATTGTAATGGCGATAGACTCAATGATACCAACGGGGGATGACTTTGCTCATTGGCCAACTATAATGGCAACAGCAATGTTAGCTATGGTGCCACCAGTAATAGTAGTAATAAGTATGCAAAAGTTTTTTGTTAAAGGATTATTAGAAAGCGATAAATAATGTCTCAAATTAGTTTACAAAATTTAAAGAAATCTTTTGGAAAAACGCAGGTAATTCATGATCTAAGTATTGATGTTAAAGATGGTGAGCTAATAGTAATAGTTGGACCATCAGGTTGCGGAAAATCAACTCTATTGAGAATGGTGGCAGGCCTAGAAGATGCTAATGAAGGAAATATTTTAATTGATAATAAAAAAGTAAATGAGCTTGAACCCATGGAGCGAAATATTGCCATGGTATTCCAGAATTATGCTCTTTATCCTCACATGACTGTCTTTGGTAACATGGCTTATGGTTTAAAGATTGCAAAAGTTCCAAAAGAAGAAATTGAGTCTAGAGTTCAAAAAGCTGCTGAAATTTTAGAGCTTGGAGAATTATTAGAGAGAAAACCTAATCAATTATCTGGTGGACAAAGACAAAGAGTTGCTATGGGAAGAGCGATTGTAAGAAATCCTGTGGCTTTTTTATTTGATGAACCTTTATCTAACCTTGATGCAAAATTAAGAGTTCAAATGAGATTAGAGATTAAAAAACTTCAAACTCAATTAAAAACTACTTCTCTTTATGTAACACATGATCAAGTTGAAGCGATGACATTAGCTGATCGAATGATTGTAATGAATGAAGGTAATGTAGAACATATTGGAACACCTTTAGAAGTATACACAAAACCTAAAACTTTGTTTACTGCTCAATTTATTGGAAGTCCAGCAATGAATATTTTAAAAGGTAATTGTGGAAGTAACAAATTGATTTTGGCAAACAAAGCTTCACTTTCAGTAAATTCAAAATTTAACGGACCTGTTAATATAGGTATGCGACCTGAAGATTTTGAATTAGATCAAAATGGACCAATCAAGTTGAAAGTTGAACTCGTAGAGCTGATCGGAGCTAATACACTTATTCATGGTAAACTTGAAAATAGTAATGAAATTTTAGTTGCAAGTATCTCAGGTGTTGTTAAAGAAGATACTATTGGAAAAAATATAAATCTTTCCATTCAAAATGATAAACTGCACCTGTTTGATACCAATACTGATTTGAGGATTAATTGATCAATCCATTTTTAACGAAACCTAACTACATAAGAATTTACGGTCACAGGGGAGCAAGAGGTGATATTGTTGAGAACTCTATATCAGGTTTCAAATACACATTTGATCTAGGCATTAAAGCAGTTGAATTTGATGTTGTAATTTCAAAAGATAATATTCCAATTATATTTCACGACTACAGATTAAACCCTGATTTAGTTAAAGATGCATCAGGAAATTGGATTACAGATACAAGTATGAAATTAGTAGACTTAACTTATGATGAAATAAGTAAGTATAATATTGAAAGTATAAAGCCTGAAACAAAGTACGCAAAAAGATTTAAAAATCAAAAATCAGCTAAAGGTGAAAAAATACCAAAATTAACAGATTTTTTTAAACTAGTTACCCAAGAAAAATATAAAGACATATTTTTAAATCTAGAGATTAAATCAACTCCCACACAAGAAAATGTAACACCTGATCCAGAGAAAATGGTTTCCTTAATCCTTAAAGATATTAAAGATTTTAAACTTGAGGATAGAACTTTAATCACTTCTTATGATTTTAGAATTCTTTACGCCCTTAAAAAACAAAATCCAAATATTTTAAGAGGGTTTATTACTCTTCAACAAGGACTTTCAATAACTAAAAAGAATATTTATGAAAACTCTCCATGGATGGTTAAAAATTATCCTTTGGAAGAATTATTTTTACTGCCTAATATTATTAAATCATTAGAGGGACATGTATGGAGTGTTTTCTACCGTGATGTGACTAAACAAAATGTAGAATTAGCACACAAACATGGTTTAGCTACTTGTGTTTGGACAGTGAATAGAGAAAAAGATATTATTAGGATGATTGAGTACGGAGTTGATGGAATTATCACTGACTATCCAAAAAAAGTTCAAGAAATTTGTAAATCCAAAAATATCTCTTGGTTTTAAGCCTGAAAACTTGAAAATATATTTATCATCGTGTAAATAAACCCATGGCAAAAAAAAAATATCAAAGAAATTGGTTAGAGAGAAAACTTGATGAATATAACCATACAATGGAGCTAATTAGAACTATTTTACCTTTCTTAATTCTACTGCTACAAATTTACATACTAACGAAACTCATTTAACACATCATCAAATATCAGGTATAACTCAATAATGACTTTATTGTTTTTATCACTAGCTGGTATCATTGCTATCATTGTTATTCTTGTATCAGCCAAATTTATTAAAGCAGGGTTTGATGCTAGAGGTGAGGTTAAAGAAGAACAGAGAAAAGAGAAACTCAAGCAAGAGGATGAAGATATTTTAGATGAATTAAAAAGAAAAGATTTGTCCGAAAAAGATTTGAAAGACTTATACGATAAAATTCAAGATAAAAACAAAGATAACTAAAATAGTCCTCGCGGAATAATGAAATAGTGAATCACTAGAACTATTGCCACTGAAACACTTAAACCAAAAAACATTTTCACAAAATCCTTTCCAATTAATGGAAACACATATTTGAATTTATATTCTTTGTTCATTGTTGAAATAGCAAGCTCCCTTCCACACAATAAACCTACAAACACCCATGTTGTTGACATTGGTAAATCATTTAACTCTTTAAAATAGTACAAAACCGCTGCATAGATTACATTTATAATTGTTGCTGATCTTGCGTATCTAGTTCCAGTTTTTTCTAATACAACTTTTTGAATTGGCCCTCCGTGAATATAAAAGATATAAAATAGTAAGGCTGTAAAATACGCCATAACAATTAATAACAATGTTAGATCCAACTGCCTCGGTAGAAATACCGCAATATTAGCAACGTCGTGAGATAACCAAACCCACCATAACCATCCAGACGTTACCCAAACTGAATTACGCCAAAAAGAAATCCATGCATCTCCTTTTACCTCATCGAGTTTTTCATTGATAAATTTGGAAACTACAATCCAGCATATATAGGCAACTGTGGCTGCAATACCGTAGCCAACAATACTTTTTACTAGCATTTTTTCCAAAACAATTGTTGAAGCAAATGCAGACAGAACTAAAAAAGTAGTCGAAACTGGAATACCAATTCTTGTTAATAATAAAAGAATAGCTGGTGCAACAGCGTGGTACCACTGAATTTCTTGATATGGAATTCTCGTTAATCTGCCATAAGAAATATCTCCATCATAATTATACCATCCCCAAGCTAGGGCAAAAATCATAACTAATGAAGCTGATCCCGCTAGAATATACCAAGCAAACCACTTTTTCTTAGATGCAATAAATGTTCCTAAAGTTTGTATAGAGTCATTTGCTATTACACTGTAACCAGCAAGACCGAAACCAATTATTGTATATACTAAAGTTATATCCATAAGATGATTCACTTTATAACTTTCTAAAAAAGTTTGTCTACTGGGAAAATTTATTTATTTTTTTTTTTGATTTGGGCCTTGGATCTTTTATAAAAATTTGTTTTCAAATATCAAATTTTAAATATCTTATCTACAATTATCTTATATAATTAAATTTCACAGTTTAATTTCACGGGGTTATTTAAAGAAATATAATTTGATAAAACCCTATTAAAAATAAAGGAATTTGTAATCCGAAGTTTGTAAGAATGGCTTTATCTTTTGATAAAAAACCAGCAATAGTCCAGCCTACAACTCCAGCACCATGGAACATTATATTTACTGGATACATATTTAAGTTAGTTAATAGTATTCCCGTTAAGACTAAAAAAGTACTTAACCACTTAAGGTATTTTTTAATAAATTCCATTTGTACTTAAATTACCCTGAGGCCTTAACTTTTTTCTCGATAAATTCTGGTATCTCATCACCAAGATCATCGTCTTTTTGATTTTTAGGTTGAAAGGCATACAAAACATGAAGTTTGCAATAAGGAAAATCTCCTTCAGGCTTTCTACCGCAGAAATAGAATTTTTCCTCATTAGGATGACCTATAGGCCACTTGCACGTTTCATCTGTAAGTTCTTCAAGAGATTTAGGGTTCTCTGGCTCGAAATTTTTATCTAATAAAATTGATTGAAACTTAGCTTTTCTTGATGTTGGCGCTGAACCTCTTCTAATCTGCTTATTATCATTGGTTCTAGGTGAATTTGATTGCTTAGAAGGGGCTCTAGCTTCTAAATTTAACCTATGAGCTTTTCCAATTACTGCGTTTCTAGTAGTGTCACCTAATGCTTCGGCGATCTGACTTGCAGTATGCCCCTTAGACCAGAGTTCTTTTAATTTAGCGACTTTTTCTTCTGTCCAACTCATAGTATATAATTACAATATTTAGTAATTATTAAAAACTTAGGACATAATATTGGGGTTTAAAACATTAAAACGCATTAAATCTGTGAGTAGATTTAGTTTTGCACAGTTTTTTTAATAACAGGTTATAAGACTATCAATGGTTGAAATTTCGAAAAAATATAAAATTGGAAAAAGAAGATTTGGACTAATAAATTGGTATGGAACTTGGACTTTATATAAAAAAGAAGTTCTTAGATTCTTAATTGTGTGGATTCAAACTATCTTTTCTCCGCTAATTTCATCTTTACTCTTTTTACTTGTTTTATCTTTAGCAATTGGAGCAGATAGAGGGGATGTGCTTGGTGTACCTTTTATAACTTTTTTAGCGCCAGGGTTGATTTCAATGCAGGTAATTCAGCAATCCTTTTCTCATTCCTCATCATCTTTTATGATTAAAAAGATTGATGGAACTATAGTTGATTTATTATTTGCTCCTCTGTCAGCTGGAGAAGTTACAATCTCAATTTCTCTTTCGGCTGTTACTAGAAGTGTATTAATTGGAATTGTTTCAATTATTGTATTTAAATTAATTATAGATATTGAAATTAAAAACTATTTAACGCTTATAGCATTCACCTTACTTTCTTCTTTTGTTTTAGGAAACATAGGAATAATTGCTGGATTGTGGGCTGAAAAATTCGATCATATGGCAACAGTTACTAATTTTGTAATAGTTCCATTATCTTTCTTATCTGGAACGTTTTATTCTATAGAGAGACTTCCTGATTTTTTGCAAGCAATAAGTAAAGCAAATCCGTTTTTTTATATGATAGATGGTTTTAGATACAGTTTTATTGGTACATCAGATGGCTCGATTTATATTGGTTTAGTATATTTAACTGTTCTAAGCTTTGTTAGCTGGCTTGTTTGTTATTTATTGTATAAAAAAGGTTATAAAATAAAATCATGAGTAAAATTTTAAATACATATAACAGAAAGAAAATCTCTTTTTCTAAGGGAAAGGGATGTTTCTTGTACGCAACAAATGGAAAGAAATATTTAGATTTCGTTCAAGGTATCGCCGTCAACTGTCTTGGTCATGCTAATGACCACTTAATTAGATCAATAAATAAACAATCTAAAAAATTATGGCATGTTTCTAACGTTTTTACTATTCCTGAGCAAGAGAGATTAGCAAACAGACTAACACAAAGAACATTTGCTGATTATGTAACTTTTCAAAATTCTGGTGCAGAAGCAACCGAGGCAGCTATTAAATTTGCTAGAAGATATTTTTATTCAAAAGGTCAACCAAGAAAAAATAGAGTTCTTTGTATTAATAATAGTTTTCATGGGAGAACTATCGCAGCCATTTTTGCCAGTAACAGTAAAAAAGCTATTGAAGGTTTTAAACCTAAAGTAGATGGTTTTGATCATTTTAATTTCGGTGATCACAAAGGTTTAGAAAAAGCGATAAACAGTAGAACTGCTGCTATTATGGTTGAGACAATCATGGGAGAGGGTGGAATAAAAGTTATTCCAGATGTCTGCCTTAAAGGCTTGAGAAAATTATGTAATAAGAAAAAAATTTTATTAATTCTTGATGAAGTGCAATGTGGAATTGGAAGAAGTGGAAAATTTTTTGCTTTCGAATACGCAAAAATTAAACCAGATATTGTCCCAATAGCAAAAGGGATAGGAGGCGGTTTTCCAATGGGTGCAGTTTTAGTTAATAAAAAAGTAGCCTCAGGTATGAAGCCTGGAACACACGGTTCAACATTTGGCGGAAATCCTTTAGCAATGAGCGCTGGAAATGCTGTAATGGATATAATGTTTAAAAAAGGTTTCCTTAATAATGTAAGTAAAAATGGCAAGTATTTCATAAATCAACTTGATAAAATAAAAAATAAGTATCCTAAAATTATTAGAGAAGTAAGAGGTAAAGGACTACTTATCGGACTTTGTCTCAATGTAGATCAAGCTAAATTTATTCAAAAACTTTTAGATAATAATTTGTTAACAGTAAGAGCTGCTGAAAATGTTGTCAGACTTTTGCCTCCTTTAAATGTAACAAAGAACGAAATAAACTTAGGATTAAAAATAATAGAGAAAGTTTGCAAAAAATATTAAATGAAAAACTTTATAAATATCTCTGACTGTTCTTCGTTAGAGCTTAGATCGATAATTGAAGAGGCAAAAAAGAGAAAACAAAGTAGATTTGGATTGAATAAATCTGCACCGGATATTGATAAGCCCTTTGAAGGTAAGTCAATGGCTATGATTTTTGAGAAACCATCTACTAGAACAAGAATGTCATTTGACATTGCTGTAAAGCAGCTGGGCGGATCATCAATAATTTTAAATCCAGATGGAATACATTATGGTAAAGGAGATGAGACCTTAAAAGATACAGCAAAAGTTTTATCAGAGTATGTTGATATTGTTATGTTGAGAACTTCATCGCACAAAAACTTGGAGGAATTTGGAAAGCATTTGGATATTCCAATTATCAATGGTCTGTCAGATATAAGCCACCCATGTCAAATTATGTCTGATATTCTTACTTATGAAGAAAGCAATGGGCCTATTGAGGGGAAAACTATTTCTTGGATTGGAGATGGCAATAATAATATGTCAAATTCTTTAATAGAAGCCGCAGGCAAATTCAATTTCCAACTCAAAATCGGTTGTCCAAAAAAATATTCTCCGAACAAGAATATGTTAAAGCTAGCAAAAAAAGAGAAAGTAAAATTAACAATTACAACTAAAGCTTTAGAAGCTGTTACAGGCGCAGATTGTGTAATGACCGATAAATGGATCTCAATGAATGATAAAGTTAACAAAGTTTCTAAAAAAAAAGCTCTAAAACCTTACCAAGTCAATAAGAGGTTAATGAGCAAGGCTAATTCAGATGCTATTTTTATGCACTGTCTTCCAGTAGGAAGAGAGGAAGAAGTTACGAATGAAGTAATAGATGGAAAGCAATCGGTAGTTTGGAGACAAGCGTTAAATAGAGTGCACGCTCAAAAAAGTATTATCAAATGGTGCCTTGATTAAGGTAAAGGTTTTGGATTGTCGCCTTTTGAATTCATATATAAAATGACTGATGCTCTATCCTTTTCTTTTCTAAGTCCAGCAAAAGCCATTTTAGTTCCTTTAATGTACGCTTGTGGTTTAATTAAATAACTATTCATTTCTTCAAAAGACCATTCTTTAGCATAAGCAACCATTGCTTTAGAGTACTTGTAGTCACTAACTGAACCAGCTGTTCTTCCAATCACATTCCATAAATTTGGGCCTATCATATTTTTTCCATCTGCAGCAATCATGTGACAAGCACTGCATTTTTTAAAAACTTTCTCTCCATGAGCAAGGTCTCCCATTGCTAACAGAACTTTTATATCGACTGCTTCAACAGTTTTTTCAGATTTTTCAGTTGATCCTTCAGTGGTTACAACTTCTAATCCTTCAATTTTGTACGCTGACTCTTTCGGTTTTTCTACATGAAATAAAATGTCGGTGAATTTTCCAATACCTATAACAATTAGGGCTGTTAGAAGGACTGCTGCTATTACTTTATTTATTTCAAAACTATCCATATTTTTGGTAAGTACTTTAGAGACGTATAACACGAGTTTAATAAAAAAAACTTAAAATTACAAAATTTTTTTGCGTCTTTGAGACGCATAATTATGAATAATATAGCAATAATAATACCGTCAAGATTAGGCGCTCAAAGATTTCCAAACAAACCTTTAAAAATTATTAATAATAAAGAGATGATTCTTCATGTTTACGAAGCTGCCAAAAGGTCAAATGCTGGAGATGTATTTGTTGCAACTCCGGATCAAAAAATTATAGATGTAGTTGAAGAATTCGGCGGTAAAGCAATATTGACCTCTAATCAACACGAGACAGGAACAGATAGAATATTTGAGGTATTTGAAAAAACTTTAAAGAGCGATCCAAATATAATTGTAAATCTTCAAGGCGACATGCCAAATATTGAGCCAAAAGTTATTAAAAGTTTAATTGAATATATGAAACAAGGAAAATGTGAAATAGGAACTTTAGCAAGCAATTTTAACTCAAAGGCTGAACTAGAAGATAAAAATATTGTAAAGGTTCAAGTTGAAAAAAAAATGAAACCAGGATCGTTTGATAAAGCTTTAGATTTTTTAAGGAATAATCCAATTACAAAAAACCAGGTGTATCATCATATCGGTATTTATGCCTTTACTAATAAAGCTTTATTAAGGTATGTAAGCTTAAAACGATCAAAACTTGAGTTAAAGAGAAAACTTGAACAGCTCAGGGCTATGGAAAACGGAATGTCTATACATGTTGGCTATATAAATTCATCGCCTTTAAGTGTAGATACTGAAGAAGATTTAATTAAAGTTAAAAAATTGATGAAAAAAAATGACTAAAAAAAAAATTGCTATACAAGGTGAGCTAGGAGCTTACTCTCATATTGCAGCTGTTAGTCTTTATGAAGATGCTGAAATTAAAACTTGCGCGACCTTTGAAGAAACATTTAAGCATGCTTATAACGACTCAAATTATAAAATTGTCATTCCAATTGAAAATTCTTTAGCAGGTAGAGTTGCCGACATTCACTACTTACTTCCAAAGTATAAATTACAAATTCATGGAGAACACTTTCAAGCCGTCGAACATAATTTATTATGTAAACCTGAAGCTAAAATAGAGGATATTAAATATGTAAGAAGTCACGCACAAGCAATTGGACAATGTCAAAATCTTATTCATAAACGAAAATTTAAACCAATAATTTCTGCGGATACAGCAGGATCAGCCAAAGATCTTGCTGAGGGAAATGATAAATCTATTGCAGCAATTGCGTCAGAGCTTTCGGCAAAAATTTATAACTTAAAAATTTTAGAAAAGAATATCGAAGATGAAAAAGGTAATGTTACTCGATTTTTAGTAATGGGAAAAAATATTGAACAACCTGAATTCGTAGATAAAAAAAAATTTATTACTAGCTGCATTTTTAGAGTTAAAAGTGAACCATCAGCTCTTTACAAGTGTCTTGGGGGTTTTGCAACTAATCAAGTTAATCTTACTAAATTAGAAAGTTTTTCTGTAAAGAATACTTTCGATCAAGCAAACTTTTATTTAGATCTCGAGGGCCATTTAGAACAACCTGGGGTAAAAAAGGCTCTGGAAGAACTTGGTTTTCATACTGAAACTTTAGATATTCTGGGAGTCTACGAATCCTCAGCATTTCGGCAAAAATAGTCCACAAAATTCAATTCTACTCTTGTAGTATTTAAATTGATCTTGATATACTCATATTGAGGTTGGCATCAGGTGGATGTTTCATAAACCCGGTCAGGTCTGAAAAGAAGCAGCCGTAGTGAAAATTATTCAGGTTGTTGCCTGCCTCTTTATAAAATGACAAACAAAATTTTAGCACTTAAATACAGGCCCCAAGAATTTAAGGATTTAATTGGTCAAGAATTAATGGCTAAAACTATTACCAATGCGATTAAACTAGGTAAAACTCCAAACGCATATCTTTTAACGGGGATACGAGGTGTGGGCAAAACTACTACCGCCAGACTTATTGCTAGAGCATTAAACTGTAAAAATTTTTCTCAAGGTAAAAACTGTGAGGCTGGAGAAAATTGCCATTGCAATGAAATTGTTAGTTCAAATCATATGGATGTTTTAGAAATGGATGCAGCTTCAAAAACAGGAATTGACGATGTGAGAGAAATAATCGAAAACGCCAGGTATAGCCCTACTAGCGCAAAGTTTAAAATATTTATTATTGATGAAGTTCACATGCTTTCCAAACAAGCTTTTAATGGCTTATTAAAAACCTTAGAGGAGCCACCACCTAGTTTAAAATTTATACTTGCTACGACTGAAGTAAGAAAGATACCTGTTACAATTTTATCTAGATGTCAAAGATTTGATTTAAAAAGAGTTAATGTGAACGAGCTTACATTACATATAAAAAATATTGCAAACAAAGAGAACGGAAATATTTCAGATGATGCAATTAAGTTAATTGCTAGATCTTCTGAGGGATCTGTAAGAGACGCAATTTCATTATTAGATAGGGCTCTTGTTTCTCAAACAATAAATAAGGATAAAACTTTAGAAGAGCAGGATATAAGAAATATGCTTGGCTTAGCAGATAAAAGCAAAGTGATTACTTTATTTAAAGAAGTTCTAAATGGAAAAGAAAAAGAGGCTCTTAAATTTCTCAGAGAACTTATAGACAGCGGCTTAGATGCCAAGAATTTTCTAAATGATATTCTTGAAGTTTTATATCTTTTTGGAAGAAGAGTTAATCTAGGCCCAATAGAAAAAGACATGTCAATTTCTGAGACAGAAATCAAGATGATTAATGAATATTCAGAAAAAATTGACATGCAGGATATAGGATTATTTTGGCAGCTTACAATAAAAACGATTGATGATCTAAGAATAGTTGGAAATGAAAATTTAACACTTGAAATGTATATAATGCAATTAGTTCACTTAAAGAATTTTACCGAAAATAAAGATGAATTTAATGAAACGACAAGGCCTACAAATAATCAAGAAAATTTAACTGGTAAAAAAATTTCAGATACTGTTTTAGATACAAATACACCGAATGGAATTAAAGATCAGCTTAAAAATACTAATCAAATTAAGACAAGTCCAATAAAAAATTTAAATAATCAAAATGAAAAGTCAAAATTAGAAATTACAAGTTTTCAAGACTTGATTAATCAGGCAAGCAATGAAAAAGAAATAGAACTTAAATATGATTTGGAGAGAAATGTTAAATTGGTAAGCTTTAACAAAGGAAAAATCGATATTAGTTTTAATGAAAAATTAAATAAAAATTTTATTAAAAACTTGACAGAGAAACTTCTTGAATGGACCAACGAAAGATGGATTATTTCTTTAAGTAAAAATCCAGGGGCAAAGAGTATTTTTGAAAAAAATTTAGAGAGCAAGAAAAATCAGATTCAAGATTTTGATAAAAGTAAAATTTCAAAAGAAATTAAGTCCGCCTTTCCCGATGCAGTACTCATTGACTTAAAAAATGGAGATTAAATGACCAATTTTTCTGAAATGTTATCCAAGGCTAAAGCAATGCAAGAAAAAATGAAAGAGGCACAGGATCAAATTAAAAAAATCCAAGTCGAGGGTTTGTCGGGAGGAAATTTGGTTAAAGTAAAACTAACCGGAGATTATGAAATAATTTCAATTGAAATCACTGAGGCCGCTAGCAAAGAAAGTCAAGAAATAATCAATGACTTAATCATTGCAGCATATAATAATGCTAAAGAAAACTTAAAAAAAAAATCAGCAGAAGAACTATCTAAGGTTACTGGCGGTCTAAATCTACCTTTAGATTTCAAACTTCCTTTTTAATGGACAATAATATTCCTGAAATCAATGAACTTATAAGACAGTTCTCTAAACTACCAGGCTTAGGGCCTAAGTCAGCAAAGAGAATTATTTTAAAATTAATTAATAATAAAGATACAATGGTAAAACCCTTAGCAAAATCTTTAGCTCAGGTTTATAAAAATGTAGTTCGTTGTATTGACTGCGGAAATTTAAAATTGATTGATAAAGTTTGTATATGTCAGAAGGATAATTCCTACGACAAAATTTGTGTTGTAGAAAATCTAGCAGATATGTGGGTAATTGACTCTGCTAATATCTATAAAGGTCATTATCACATTTTAGGAGGTACATTAAATTCTAATGAAAATTATGAGCAAAAAAACTTGTTAGTAGAATCTTTAATAAAAAGAATTAAGAAAAATAATTTGAAAGAAGTAATTATTGCAACTAGTGCGACTGTAGAAGGCCAAACTACTGCACATTATATCGAAGATACTATCAAAAATGATAAAATTAAAATCACCAAATTAGCCCAAGGTCTGCCTGTAGGTGGTGAAATTGAACAATTAGACGACGGAACTTTATTGTCTGCTTTTAAAAATAGAGTTCCAGTCACTGATAATTAGATAGATGTTTTTTTCAGCAATCTTTTTTCGTGTAATAATGGCTCTGTGTATCCTGAGGGCTGGACTCTACCTTTAAAAACTAGATCGCATGCAGCCGAAAAAGCAATGGAGTTTTCAAAATCCTCTGACATTTTTTTATAATTTGCATCATTTTCATTCTGTTTATCAACTATTTTTGCCATCTTTTTCATAATTTCCATTACCTGCACTTCATTACAAATTCCATGATGAAGCCAATTGGCAATATGCTGAGATGATATCCTTAAAGTAGCTCTATCTTCCATTAACCCAACATTATTGACATCTGGTACTTTAGAACACCCAACACCTTGATCAACCCATCTTACTACATAACCCAAAATCCCTTGAGCATTGTTTTCTACTTCTCGAACTATATCTTCTGTTGACCAATTAGGTCTATCAGCTTTTGGAATATCTAAAATATTTTCTACTTTAGCCTTTTCTCTAGATTTAATCTTTTCCTGTTCTTTAAACACATTGACTTTATGATAGTGTAAAGAGTGTAAAGTTGCTGCAGTCGGTGATGGTACCCAAGCACAGTTTGCCCCAGATTTTGGGTGACCAATTTTTTGATCCATCATATTTGCCATCTGATCTGGCATTGCCCACATTCCTTTTCCAATTTGAGCTTTTCCTGAAAAACCACAACTTAAACCAATATCAACATTCCAATTTTCATAAGTGTTTAACCATGTTGATTTTTTCATTTCACCTTTAAATATCATCGGTCCTGCTTCAAAAGATGTATGCATTTCATCACCTGTTCTATCTAAAAAACCAGTATTAATAAAAACAATTCTATTTTTTACTTGTCTGATACATTCTTTTAGATTGACGGTAGTTCTTCTTTCTTCATCCATAATTCCTACTTTGATAGAATATTTTTTAATATTTAAGGTTTCTTCAACTTTCTCAAATAATGTATTTGTAAATGCAACTTCCTCTGGTCCATGCATCTTTGGTTTAACAATGTAAACTGAGCTAGTTCTAGAATTATTTTTGTTTTTAAAATCATGTAGGGCGCATAATGTAGATACAAATGCATCCATGATGCCCTCTGGTATTTCAGATCCATCTTTTAATATTATAGATGGATTTGTCATTAAATGACCTACGTTTCTGTTTAACAATAAAGCTCTTCCATGAAGTTTAATTTTGTCTCCATTTCTAGAGATATAAGTTCTATCAGAATTAAGTTTTCTAGTAATTTTTTTTCCATTTTTTTCAAAAGAGGATGTTAAATCACCTTTCATGAGACCTAACCAATTTCGATAGCATTTTACTTTGTCATCTGCATCGACCGCTGCAACTGAGTCTTCATTATCTACTATCGTAGATAAAGCTGACTCTGTAATCACTTCAGAGATACCTGCTTTGTCAATTTTACCAACCATAGTGTTGGGGTCGATTAAAATATCTATATGCAGATTGTTATTTTTAATTAAGATTGAATTAGGGTTTTTTTTATCACCATTAAAACCTATAAACTGGTCATCTTTTTTTAAATAATTTTTGTCAGACTCAGAAAATAAAACTAACTTATTTTCTTCAATTTGAATTTTTGTAATTTCTCTCCAACTTGTATTAGATAGAGGAAATCTTTCATCTAAAAAATCTTTTACAAAATTAATAACTTTTAAAGCTCGCTCTTTATCCCAGTCCTTTCCAATTTTACCTTGTATAACATCAGTACCATACAAAGCGTCATACAAACTTCCCCAACGTGCATTAGCAGCGTTAAGAGCATATCTAGCATTGTCAACCGGAACAACAAGTTGAGGTCCTGCTATTGATGAAATTTCTTCATCAACTCCAGATGTTTCTATAAAAAAATTACTTTTTTCATCAACCAGATATCCAATAGATTTTAAAAAATTAATATATTCAACTTTATTGAAATCTTTACCTTTTCTAGACATGTGCCAGTCATCAATCTTTTTTTGTATATTTTCTCTTTTTTGAATTAATTCTTTATTAATTGGCGCTAGTTCATGAACTATATTTGAAAATTTATTCCAAAAATCATCAATTTTTATACCAGTATTTGGAACAGCCTCATTATTTATAAATTCAAACAGAGTTGAACTAATTTTTAAGCCATTTTTATCTATCATTTTCATTATGAACTGATCTTTACAATATTTTAGAATATAATAATACTAGCATAATTGTATCATTTTATATGAAAAATTATTTAGATTTTGAAAAAGAGATCAAAGCATTAGAAGAAGAAGTTGATAGCTTAAAAAGTCCTTTTGGATCTGAAGGTATATCTGAAGTAGATACTAATAAAATTAAAAATACTCAGCAAGAAATTAATCTGAAATTAGAAGAAGTATATTCCAATCTTAATAGCTGGCAAAAGACTCAAGTCGCTAGGCATGAGGATCGTCCAAAAGCTAATTATTATATAAAAAAAATATTTTCTCAGTTTACACTTCTTTCTGGAGATAGATATTTTGGTGATGATAAATCTGTGATTGCAGGTTTTGGATTGATAGAAAATAAATCGGTTCTAATTATTGGGCAGGAAAAAGGAGAAGATCTAAATAGCAGAATAGAAAGAAATTTCGGAATGATGCGCCCAGAGGGATATAGAAAATGTATCAGATTAATGAAGCTTGCTGATAGATTCCAGATACCAGTAATAAGTTTCATTGATACACCTGGAGCTTATCCAGGTTTAGGAGCTGAGCAGAGAGGCCAAGCTTCAGCTATAGCCAATTCAATTGAGTGCTGCATGTCACTAACAGTTCCTAATATTTCTATTATAATAGGCGAGGGCGGATCTGGTGGAGCTATTGCTTTAGCCTCTTCAAATAAAGTTATTATGTTAGAGAATTCTATTTATTCTGTCATATCTCCTGAAGGATGTGCTTCGATACTTTGGCGGGATCCAAGCAAAGCTTTACAAGCAGCAGAAGCAATGAAACTAACTGCCAAAGATTTATTAAGATTAAAAATCATAGATGAAATAATTCCTGAACCGCTTGGAGGAGCTCATCGTGATCCAGAAACTATTGCAGCAGATATTAAGCATTCTATAATAAAGAATTTAAAGAATTTTGAAAATTACAGTAAAGATGAAATCTATGATCACAGAAAGTCAAAATTTCTTCAAATTGGAAGAGATCAAGGTTTTAGTAAGTCATCGAATATTAGTGATAGAGGATTAAGCTACAAATATACAACAATAGATAAACTAAAATCGCATATAAATAAAAACAAATATGTTTATGGCGGATTTGCACTAGTTTTATTAGCAAGCTTAATTGCCATTTTATCATAGTATTGTTGCAAAAAAACAATTGCGTCAAATAATGTTAATCTTCTATTGACTTTTATTAAGCAAATCTGTTTAAGGTGTTCTTAGCTAACTTTTAGTTAGTTAAAGTTAATATAAATAAGGATAAACAATAAATATGAGTACACTAAAAGGTAAAGTAAAGTGGTTCAATGGTACTAAAGGATATGGTTTCATTGAAAGAGAAGACAAAGAAAAAGACGTGTTCGTCCATTCTTCTGCTGTAAGAGAAGCTGGTTTAAAATATTTAAACGAGGGTGATGAGTTAACGTTTGAAGTGGAGAGCACAGAAAAAGGTCCTTCAGCAGTAAAACTGCAGAAAACATCTTAATCTAAATTTCCAAAATCACTGATTATCGGGACATTAACTTTAGTTGTAACTATTTTTTTGTCCCGCTAATTTCATCTTGAAAAAGACATAATTATTTTCTAAATAACTATCATGATTATAAAAAAGAGAATCAATTCAACAATTAGATCACATTCGCACAGAATGCACGCTAGGCTATTGCTTAGCTTATAATCAAAAATATATAAATTTAATTAAAATTAAGATAAAAATAAAAGGGATGCAGCAGTAGCTCAGTTGGTTAGAGCACTAGTTTGTGGAACTAGGGGTCGGTGGTTCGAATCCACCCTGCTGTACCAAAAAATGACAAATGAAAAAAAGAGCAAACCTTCCAAGGAACTTCCATTAGGGTTTGTAGACAGACAAGAAAAAGAATTACTCGTACGTGATTTTATAATTTCTAATATTAAAGAAGTTA
This sequence comes from uncultured Pelagibacteraceae bacterium, assembly GCA_902632445.1. Classification (GTDB taxonomy): domain Bacteria; phylum Pseudomonadota; class Alphaproteobacteria; order Pelagibacterales; family Pelagibacteraceae; genus Pelagilacustribacter. Next base: position 89,654 of record CACPCL010000002.1, read on the forward strand.
TGATTAAATACGGTTTTCAATATCTCGAAACCCCAAGTTTTGAGTATTCAGATAGTATTGGAAAGTTTTTACCTGACAAAGATAGACCTGATGAAGGCGTATTTTCATTTAAGGATGAAAATAAGTGGTTATCTTTGAGGTATGATCTTACAGCTCCACTTGCAAGATATGTTGCAAAAAATTATTTAGAAATTCCAAAACCATTTAAAAGATATCAACTAGGAACAGTCTGGCGAAATGAAAAACCTGGACCAGGGAGATTTAGAGAATTTTTACAGTTTGATGCTGACTTTGTTGGTACTACAAGTTTACAGGCAGATGTAGAATTATGTGTGATGATTTCAGAAATCCTAGAAAGAAGTGGTTTAGCCAAATCAGATTATATAATTAAGATATCATCAAGAAAAATAACTGAAGAATTATTTAAAAAGATAAACTTAATTGATAGTAAGCAAAAACTTACTGTCTTAAGGGCTTTAGACAAAATTGATAGACTTGGTTGGAGTGGAGTTAAAGAGCTACTGGGTGCTGGTAGAAAAGATAAATCCGGAGATTTTACTAAAGGTGCAAATTTAAAATCCAAAGATATTGATAAAATAGAAGAAACTCTAAAAAAAAAATTACCCAAAACGGAAGATCTAGTTGAGATGATAAAAATTTTTAAAGATTATAATTTTAATAATTTTGAATTTGATCCATCAATCATTAGAGGTTTAGAATATTATACTGGCGCAATTTTTGAGGTAAATTTAAAATTTGATGTAAAAAATAATAAAGGACAGGTAATTCAATTTGGTTCCATAGGAGGTGGAGGAAGATATGACAACTTAGTAAACAAATTTGGTAACTTCGATGCTCCTGCTACAGGCATATCTATAGGTTTAGATCGATTGGTTTATGCTTTGATGCAAAAAAAAGAATTTAAAGTAAAACAAACTAAACCTATAGTAATTTGTGTTTTTGATAAAAATTCAATGAGAGAGTACATTAATTTACAAACGATATTAAGAAAAGAAGGCATTAGCGTAGAAATTTATCCTGGAGTAAGTAAATTAAAAAAACAAATGGAGTATGCAAATAAAATAAGATCTCCAGCTGTAATTTTATATGGTGAGAATGAAATAAAATCAGGAAAGATTACTTTAAGAAATTTAAGTACAGGTAAAGAGCAATCAATCGAAATTAAAGAATTAGTTAATGAAATCAAAAAAATTATCTGAAATCATAATCAAAAATTTTAAGAGCAATGGCTTTGTTTTATCAGAGCCCGATGTACTTCTGGAGTCAGATTATATTATTGAGAGATCAGGGGAAAAATTTAAAAGTTCAATGCTTACCTTTGAAAGAGAAGATGGAAAAACAATGTGCTTAAGACCAGATTTAACAGTAGCATCATGCATTGGTTTTTTACAAAAAAAATCACCTTCAAAAATTTATTATTCTGGTCAAGCATATAGAAGATCAGGTAATAAAGGAACTAATTTCATCAATGATCAGTTGGGGATTGAAATTCTAGGCTCAAAAAATCAAATTCAAGATGATTTTAAAATTATAAGTACAATTTTAAGTTCCGCAAAAAAAATAAAGAGAAAAAAAATTTTAATTAAAGTTGGAGATATTGGTTTATTTAAAAGTTTAATTAATGCTCTGGATATGCCCGAAAGATGGAAGCTTAGACTAATAAGACATTTTTGGAGACCAAGCTATTTCGAGGAGCTTTTAAAAAGATTGGAAAAAAATACTGATATTGATGCAATTACTTTTGATACAGATAAAAAAAGATTTTATGAAATGAAAAAAAAAGACCAAGACAAAGTGGTAGCGGGAAGGTCGATATCAGAAATATTAAAAAGATTTAACAAAAAGATTAAAGATCCAAGATCTTTTGTTGATGGAAAAAAAATTGTAAAAATTATTAAATCTTTTTTAAAAATAAATTGTAAGCTCTCAGAACTTGATGAAAAATTGTTAGATTTTGCTAAAAAAAATAATCTCAAAAAAGATATATTTAAAGACTTTAAATCCATTCTAAATTTGAAAAAACTTAATCAAGATATCAATTTCATTGCAAATTTTGGTAGAGACGTAGAATATTATACTGGAATTGTATTTGAAGTATTCTCGAGTAATAAGGAAATTGCTAGGGGAGGCCGTTATGATGACTTACTTAAAAGTCTTGGAGCTAAAAAGAATACTCCGGCGGTTGGTGCTGCAATTAACTTAAAAAATATATGAAAGATCTAATTACCATAGGTCTACCAAGTAAAGGACGATTAAAAGATAATGCAATATCATTTTTTAATGATAGAGGATTTAAGATTTTACAAAGTGAAAAAGAAAGAAATTATTTTGGGACAATTGAAAATGAAAATAACATTAAGATTATTTTTCTTCACGCTAAAGAAATTATTCAAAGATTAGGAGACGGAACCCTTGATATAGGTGTATCCGGGTTAGATCTCTTAAAAGAGTCTGATAAAAACTTGCAGAGTAAAATAAATATTCAAAAAAAACTTGATTTTGGTAATGCAAACTTAGTTATAGCAGTGCCCGATGATTGGATAGATGTACAGACAATTGCTGATCTTGAAGAGGTATCATTTGATATTAGAACTAAAAGAAATTCTAGATTGAGAGTGGCAACTAAATATCCAAATTTAACTAATGATTTTTTGATTTCCAAAGGAGTTACACAATATAAATTGATAATCAGTCTCGGTGCTACTGAAACATATCCATTTATAGGCTCTTCCGAAATCATTACAGATATTACTTCTACAGGGAAAACTTTGGCTGATAATAATTTAAGAGTTCTCAAAGATGGATTGATACTAAGTTCAAACGCATGTTTATTTATTGCAAAAAAAAAGGCTGCAAAATTGCAGCCTTTTTTAAAATCTTTTGGTAAGTGAAATTACATTCCCATTCCACCCATGCCACCCATGCCACCCATGCCACCACCCATTGGAGGCATTGCAGGACTAGCATCTTTTTCTTCAGGTTTGTCTGCGATCATAGCTTCTGTTGTAATTAATAGTCCGGCTATTGAAGCAGCATCTTGTAGCGCTGATCTCACAACTTTAGTTGGATCAATAATTCCTTTGGCAAACATATCTACGTAGTCCTCATTCTGAGCATCGTAACCTTGGGAAGGTTTTTTACCCTCTAAAAGTTTACCTACAACTACAGAACCATCAACACCTGCATTAGCAGTAATTTGTCTAATTGGAGCTTGAAGAGCTTTTTTAACTATTTCGACACCAGCTTTTTGATCATCACCTTTTACCTTAACACCATCTAAATCTTGTGCAGCGTAAAGTAACGCACAACCACCACCAATCACCACTCCTTCTTCAACGGCAGCTCTAGTTGCATTAAGAGCATCCTCAACTCTGTCTTTTCTTTCTTTAACTTCAACTTCAGTAGCACCGCCAACTTTAATGACAGCAACACCACCAGCAAGTTTAGCTAATCTTTCTTGAAGTTTCTCTTTATCATAATCAGATGTAGTTTCATTAATTTCAGATCTAATTTGATTGCATCTTGCTTCAATATCAGATTTCTTACCCTCACCAGCAACAATTGTACTATTCTCTTTATCTATTTTCACTTTCTTACAAGAACCAAGATCATTAATTTTCACATTTTCTAATTTAATTCCAAGATCTTCTGAAATAACTTGTCCTCCAGTCAAAATAGCAATATCTTCTAACATCGCTTTTCTTCTATCTCCAAAACCTGGAGCTTTAACAGCTACAACTTTAAGACCACCACGTAATTTGTTTACAACTAAAGTTGCTAAAGCTTCACCTTCAACATCTTCAGAAATAATCATTAAAGGTCTATTAGCTTGAACTACGGACTCTAAAAGCGGAACCATCGGTTGTAAATTAGTTAGTTTTTTTTCAACTAAAAGAACTAAGGGATTTTCTAACTCAGTTGTCATCTTTTCAGTATTTGTTACAAAGTAAGGAGATAGATATCCTCTATCGAATTGCATTCCTTCAACTACATCTAGTTCTGTTTCAACACCTTTAGCTTCTTCAACAGTGATTACTCCTTCATTACCAACCTTCTGCATTGCTTTTGAAATCATATCGCCAATCGATTTCTCGCCATTTGCTGATATAGTTCCAACTTGAGCAACTTCCTCATTAGCTTTGACCTTTTTAGATGATGTTTTTAATTTATTGATAACGTTTTCTACCGCTTTATCAATTCCTCGCTTGATATCCATAGGGTTCATACCAGCAGTAACATATTTCAACCCTTCGTTAACAATTGCCTGAGTAAGTATTGTTGCAGTCGTAGTCCCATCACCGGCATTATCATTAGTTTTGCTAGCAACTTCTTTGACCATTTGTGCGCCCATATTTTCAAATTTATCATCTAATTCAATTTCTTTAGCAACAGAAACACCATCTTTAGTAGTTCTTGGAGCACCATAAGATTTGTCCATAACAACGTTACGACCTTTTGGTCCCAAGGTAACTTTAACAGCGTTAGCTAAAGTATTCACTCCTGTAAGCATTTTTGATCTTGCTTCTGTGTCAAATTTTATAATTTTTGCCATTTTATTCTCCTAAATGTTATTTTTTACTTTTTGAAATTCCCATTATGTCAGACTCTTTCATAATGCTGTATTCTTTACCGTCAATTTTCACCTCAGTTCCTGACCATTTTCCAAATAAAACAATATCTCCGATTTTCACATCCATCGGAGCAACTTTTCCATTTTCATTTTTCGAACCGGGTCCTACTGCAACCACTTCACCCTCTTGCGGTTTTTCTTTTGCAGTATCAGGTATAATAATTCCACCTGCTGTTTTTTCTTCACTGTCTAATACTTTAATAAGCACGCGATCATGCAAAGGTCTAAATTTCATATGTATTTTCTCCTATAAATTTTATTGTAGTGCTGATATGGTGTGTTTTAAGCGAGATTTCAAGGGGCAAAAATCATTAAAAAACCTCGAAAATACTATATTTTGTGATTATCGAGAGAATAGAAAGAGTAAAAAAATTGAGAGAGCTTAATCACCTGTCAGAGATATCAAATAACTACGACACATTCATAATTGATTTATGGGGTGTAATGCACAACGGAATAAAGTTAAATTCTAAAGCTATTGAGGCAATAGAAAATTTAGAAAAAAATTCGAAAAAAATAGTTTTTCTGTCTAATGCCCCAAGGCCCAGTATAAAAGTTATAAACTTCTTATTAAAAATGGGAATGAACAAAAAATATCTATCGAATGTGATGACCTCCGGTGAAGCTGCTATGCATGCAATTAATCAAAACAAATTTGGAAAAACTTTTTTTCATTTAGGACCACCAAGGGATACGTCAGTTTTTGATAAAGTAAAACAACATAAGACAAATATAGAGCAATGTGATTTTATCTTATGCACTGGTTTATTTGATGATTACGAAAACGATTTGGATTATTATAAAAATTTTTTAAAAAAATATATTTCAAAACAATTAATCTGTACTAATCCTGATTTAACTGTTCACAGAGGAAATATAGAAGAATTATGTGCCGGCTCTTTAGCAAAAGTCTTCGAAGAACTCGGAGGAAAAGTTTCTTATTTTGGTAAACCGTACCCCGAAGTTTACAATTTATGTTTTAAAAAAAATGAAAAAGTTTTGGCTATAGGAGATAATTTAAGAACAGACATTAAAGGTGCTAACAACTTAAACTTAGATTGTATTTTTATTACAGATGGGGTTCACAGGGATGAATTAAATAAAATCTCTAATCTTAATGAACTTTCAAAGACATATAATGTTAAGATAGATTTCTTTCAAAAAGAATTGACCTGGTAATATGAAGATTTATTATAACGCAAATCTAAAAAGAAAACATCATCAAGGTGTGCTCGCAATAGGAAACTTTGATGGTTTACATTTGGGTCATCAGAAAGTTATCGCAGATGTAAAAAAAAAAGCCATAAAAAATAAATTGCCATTTGGCATAATGACTTTTGAGCCAGTTCCTGTAATGTTTTTTGATAAAAAAATTAAAAATCATAGAATTAATAGTCTGGATCAAAAAATAGATCAATTTAAAAAATTAAAACTTGATTTCTTAATAATAATTAAATTTAACAAAAAATTTTCTAGACTTAGCGCTGAAAAATTTATTGAAAAAATAATTTTTAAAAAAACAAAATGTAAATATTTATATGTTAGTAAAAATTTTAAATTCGGTAATAAAAGAAAAGGAAACATAAAGACACTCAAAAAATTTGAAAAAAAATTCAATTATAAAAATTTAATTACTAAGCCTTTTCAAAAGAAAAACAAAGTAATATCCTCAACCTTAATTAGAAAAAAAATAAAAGAAGGAAAAATTGTTGAGGCAAATAAATTGTTAAACAGAAAATGGGTTGTAAATGGCAAGGTGATCACAGGACGAAAGAGGGGAAGAAAAATTGGTTTTCCAACTTGTAATCTTAAAATGGGAAGTTATGTAATTCCAAGACACGGTGTCTATGCAGTAAAAGTGAAAATTAATGGTTTTAACAAAAATGGTATAGCCAATATCGGTTACAGACCTACTTTTAATGGACAAAATTTATTATTAGAAACAAATATCTTTGGAATTAATAAAAATTTATATAATAAAGTAATAAGCGTGAGTTTTAAAAAATTTATAAGACCTGAAAAAAAATTTAAGAATTTAGAATATTTAAAAAAACAAATTAAAATTGATATAAAAAGGGCAAAAAATAATGTCTAAAGATACACTGCAACTCCCAAAGACCGCTTTTTCGATGAAAGCAAGTTTGCCGACTAAAGAGCCTGAAATTTTGAAAAATTGGGAAAAAAATAAAATTTTTCAAAAATTAAGAAAAAAATCAAAAGGAAAAGAAAAATTTATTCTTCATGATGGACCACCATACGCTAATGGTCATATACACATGGGGACTGCACTAAATAAAATTTTAAAAGATATAATTACTCGTTTTCATCAAATGAACGGGAAAGACTCAGTATATGTTCCTGGCTGGGACTGCCATGGTCTTCCAATTGAATGGAAAATTGAGGAGCAGTACAAAAAAAAGAAAAAAAATAAAGATCAAGTACCTATTAAAGATTTTAGACAAGAATGTAGGGAATTTGCTAAAAGTTGGATCGATGTTCATATTAAAGAGTTTAAGAGATTGGGCGTAGTTGGTGACTTCGATAATTATTATTCAACAATGAGTTTTGAAGCTGAGGCTCAAATAGTTAGAGAACTAGGTAAATTTCTTATGGACGGAAGTTTGTATCAAGGTTTCAAACCAGTTCTTTGGTCTACAGTCGAAAAAACTGCTTTAGCCGATGCAGAAGTAGAATATTTAGATCATACATCTAATACAATTTATGTTGGCTTTAAAGTAAAAAAAACAGATAAAGATTTTTTAAAAGATACGAGTATAATTATCTGGACAACAACACCATGGACAATACCAGCTAACAAAGCTTTAGCGTTTAATAGCAGCATCGAATATTCAATTTTAGAAGTGAATAATTTAGAGAATTTCGATACTAAAAAAATCGTAGTTGCAAAAAAATTAATAAACGAGATTGTTAAAGCTTGTGAAATTAAAAGCTATAAAGAATTAAAAACATTTAAAGGTTCAGAATTTCAAAAAACAATATGCAGCCATCCATTTTCTAAAATGAAATTCGATTATGATGTGCCTATGCTTGACGCTCAATTTGTTAATCTTGAGCAAGGCACAGGAATTGTTCACTGCGCTCCTAGTCATGGACCAGATGATTTTAATCTGTGTTTAAAAAATAATATTCCCTCACTTTATACTGTGGACGACTCTGGACTATATACAAAAGAAATTCCTTATTTTGAAAACACGCACATTTTTAAAGCCGATAATATTGTTATAGAAAAACTTAAAGAACAAAAAAAATTATTAAAGAACGATAAATTAAATCACACTTACCCACATTCATGGAGGTCTAAGGCACCACTTATTTATAGAGCTACACCTCAATGGTTTATTTCGATGCAAAAAAACGATCTTAGAAAAAAAGCAATCAAATCAATAAATGAAACTAACTTTTATCCAAAAAAAGGAAAAGAGAGATTATTATCAATGATTGAAGGAAGACCCGATTGGTGTGTGTCAAGACAAAGAGTGTGGGGAGTGCCTTTACCAATTTTTATTAATAAAAAAACAAAAGAACCACTTAAAGATCAAAAAGTGATAGATAGAATAGCTTCAATTTATGAAAAACAAGGTTCTGACTGCTGGTTTACAGATGACCCTAAGGTTTTTTTAGGGGATAGCTATGAGACTAAAGATTATGAAAAACTAAACGACATAGTAGAAGTTTGGTTTGATAGTGGCTCGACGCATAGCTTTGTTTTAGAAAAAAGAAAAGATTTGAAGTGGCCTGCTGATATGTATCTAGAGGGATCTGATCAACACAGGGGGTGGTTTCACTCTTCTTTACTTGAGTCCTGTGGCACTAGAGGTAAAGCACCTTTTAAAAGCATCCTTTCACATGGTTTTGTAGTTGATGGAAAGGGTATGAAAATGTCCAAATCAATGGGTAATGTAATTTCTCCTGAAGATATTTTAAAAAATTATGGTGCAGATATTTTAAGAGTTTGGGCATCAGCGTCAGATTATGCAGAAGATTTAAGAATAGATAAAAATATTTTAATTCAGCATGCAGAGTCTTACAGAAAAATTAGGAATACTTTTAGATTTATGCTTGGAAATTTAAAAGATAAATTTGAGAAACAAAATTTTGAAAAAATTAAGTTAAATGAATTTGATGAATTAGAGCAATATATTTTACATAAACTATTTGTAATCAGTAAGTCAGTAGAAGAAAATTTAAAAAATTATAATTTTCACAAACTTTATAAGGAATTACTAAATTTCTGTGCATTAGATTTATCTTCCTTTTACTTTGATATAAGAAAAGATGTACTTTATTGCGATAGTTTAAATTCAAAAAAAAGAAAAAACTGTGTAAAAGTATTAAATATTATTCTTGAAAGTTTATTAAAGTGGTTTGCTCCAATCTTGGTTTTTACAACAGAAGAAATATATAGCTTAGTAAATAATAATGAGAGTATTCATGAAAATTACTTTGTAAAAATTCCTCGGAATTGGAAAAATGATTTATTGGACCAAAAATGGTCAGACTTATTTAAAATTAAACAAGAAGCTAATATTGCGATAGAGGAAAAAAGAATAAGTAAAGAGATAGGCTCAAGCCTAGAAGCTGAAATCAAGCTATCTTTAAAAAAAGAAAAATTTGAATTACTCGATGGATTAGATTTAGCTGAATATTTTATAGTTTCCAAAGCCGAAAAAACAATTTCAAATAATGGGGAAATTATAATTGAAGTAAATAAAGCTAAAGGTGAAAAATGTGAGAGATGTTGGAAAATATCAGAAGTCAAATGCAAAAGATGCTCTAACTTAGCATAAATTAAATGTTAATTAATTTAAAAGATATTAAAAATGAAATTGTTAAAAGAGAAAACCTTTTTTACCTTATCGTTATCTTCATTATTTTCTTATTAGACAGGTTTTCAAAAATTCAAATAATTAATAGCACTAGTGAAAATATTTTGTATATAAATGATTATGTTAATTTTAATCTTGTGTGGAACACTGGTATAGGATTTGGTTTGTTAAGTTCTAGTTCAGCACTAATATATAATTTAATAACAATTTTAATTGGTATCGTTATCCTATCACTTTTCTATGTTGTTCTAAAAGCTGATAAATATGAAAGTTTAATTTTCTCTGTCATAATTGGAGGAGCTCTAGGAAATTTTTATGATAGATTAACGTTAAGTGCAGTTCCAGACTTCATCGACCTACATTTTAATGATTTTCATTGGTTTACTTTTAATATTGCTGATATTTTTATCACAATTGGTATTATCGCTTTTTTATTAAAAGGTTTTTTTATAAAATATGAAAAATGATTAATTTTAACTTATTACTTATAGTATTAGTTTTACTAGTATCTTGTGGAGGATTAAAAGAAGCCGGGCAAGTTCTTAGAAACGAAAAAATCAAAACAACTGATGAATTTCTTGTAAAAAAAAAAGAACCTTTAGTTTTACCGCCAGATTATAACAAAATACCTGAACCTGGTTCTTTATCTAAAAATAAAGAAACAGAAAGTGAAAAAATTAAAAAAATTTTAAAAGCTCCAAAAAATAATAACAAACTAAATAAAGGAGCATCTTCCATTGAAGACTCTATAATTGATAGAATAAGAAAGTGATAAATAAAAACTTATTAGCAGAAAATAATATTCCAAAAAAATATTTAAAAGAAAGTTTGAACAAAAAATTTAATAAAGCTTTTTTTGAAATTCAAAGTGAAATTATAGAATCTTCCAGTAGTTCTCTAAATATTTATAACACTCTAAGTAAGAATTTTAAGTTTAATTTCAAAAAAAATGATTTAAAAAAATTTAAAAAATTCAACTCTATCGCCATTATTGGAATGGGAGGTTCTATACTAGGATCAGAAGCAATCTATCAATTTTTTAAAAAAAAAATAAAAAAAGAAATATTTTTCTTTAATGATTTAGATAATGAGAAAATAAAAAATTTTAGAAAAAAAGTTAAAATGTCTAGAACTCTTTTTTTGATTGTATCAAAGTCAGGTAATACAATTGAAACTTTATCAAATATATTTATTCTCAAGATTTTAAAAAAGAATGCTAATAATGTAATTATTATTTCACAAAAAAAAAATAGTATTTTATTTAATCTGTCAAAAAAATTTAATTTATTTTTTATAGAACACAAAAGCTACATAGGTGGTCGATATTCTGTTCTTTCTGAGGTTGGTATGGTTCCAGCTTATTTAATGGGTCTAAATATTTTTAAATTGAGAAAAAATTTAAAAAAATATTTAATTAATAAAGAAAAATTTTTTTTAAAAGAAAGTTCTACTAAACTAGCCAATATTCTTTACCAAAAAAAATTTACAAATTTGATATTATTAAATTATTCTCCAAGATTAGAAAAATTTCTTTTTTGGTGTCAACAACTTATTGCAGAAAGTCTTGGAAAAAGTGGTAAAGGTTTTTTGCCTATTATTTCCAGCGCTCCAAAAGATCATCATAGTTTACTTCAACTTTATTTAGACGGACCTAAAGATAAGATATTCCATATATTTAGTTATCCGGAAGATACTTACGAAATTAAAACTAAGAAGTTCACTAACAAAATTAATTTTATTCATAATAAAAGTTTAAATAGCGTAAAACTTGCTCAAAAAGATGCGCTTATTTTGTCACTTAAAAAAAAAGAAATTCCTTTTAGAGAATTTAAGATAAAAAAAATCGATGAAGAGGCAATTGGAGAATTATTTTCATATTATATGCTAGAAATTTCAATAATTGGAAAATTACTTGGTTTAAATCCTTTTAATCAGCCAGCGGTTGAGCAAGTAAAAATTTCTACAAAATTTCTTCTTACTTAAATTTCCCAAAAATTATTTTTGATCGACCATATTGCCTTATAGATTTAATATTTAATTTATCATCTAAATTTTCAGAAGTCCTTTTTTCTCTATGAATTATAATGATATGATTTTTGTATAAATTACTATTTTTTTTTAATATTTCTAAATCTTTTGTGTATTCTTTATCTTTAAATGGAGGGTCTAAGAATAAAATATTATATTTTTCCTTATTCAATTTATATAAAGCATCTTTAATATTTTTGTTTATCATTTTTGCTTTATCTAAAATAGATAACCCAATCAAATTTTCTTTCAGTTTTTTAAAAGCGATTTTGTCTTTTTCAACAAAAGTTACTCTTTTTGCACCTCTCGAAATACATTCTAAACCAAAAGATCCTATTCCAGAATAAAGATCAAGTACATTTGTGTTTTCTATTTGTAATTTAATTTCTTTTGAATGAGTTAAGATATTAAAAATATTTTCCTTTACTGAGTCTTTTAATGGTCTTGTAAT
>CACPCL010000003.1 GCA_902632445.1 uncultured Pelagibacteraceae bacterium
TTTATAGTTGGCGAGGAGCAGAAATTAAAAATTTTCTTACTTTTGATAAAATTTACAAAAATTGTAAAGTTTTTAAACTAGAACAAAACTACAGATCCACAAAAAATATACTTGAGACCGCATCAAATTTAATTTCAAATAATTCAAATAGAGTTGGTAAAAAATTATGGTCGTCAGCTAGTCAAGGTGAGTTAGTAAAATTAAATTGTTACAGAACTGGTAAAGAAGAAGCTCAAGGTATAAGTGATATTATAGAGAAGAAAATTAAAAAGAATTATTCTTTAAACAATGTTTCAATACTTGTTAGAGCGATTTATCAAACAAGAGAATTTGAAGAAAGATTTCTTCAAGTCGGTATAGGCTATAGAGTTCTTGGTGGTATTAAATTTTATGAAAGAGCCGAAATAAAAGATGCCGTTTCATATTTAAGAATCATTAATCAAAAATTTGACGATCTTGCTTTAGAAAGAGTAATAAGTTCTCCGAAAAGAGGGATTGGAGAAAGTACCCTCAATCAAATTTATACTTTTGGTAAAAACGAAAAATTATGCCTTGAAGACTCAATTATAAAAATGTTGGAAAAAGGGGAATTTAAACCGAAAATAAAAACTTCATTAAGTCAGTTAATAAATATGATTCAAAAATGGAGGAAAGATTCCTTTGTCATCAAGCACTTTGATTTATTAAAGATAGTGCTAGATGAATCAGGATATTCCTCAATGCTTAAAAATAAAAAAGATTTAGAAAATGAAAATAGATTAGAAAATTTGAAAGAGCTATTAAGAGCTATGCAGGACTATGACAATTTACAAAGTTTTTTAGAGCATGTTGCTTTGGCAACATCAATTGATCAAGAGTGGCAAGGTGCAAAAATAAATTTGATGACGATGCATGCTGCTAAGGGCCTAGAATTCGATGTTGTTTTTCTTCCTGGTTGGGAGGAAGGTTTATTTCCTCACCAAAAGTCCCTAGAGGAAAAAGGAGACTTTGCTTTAGAAGAAGAGAGAAGATTAGCATACGTGGGAATTACAAGAGCAAGAAAAGAAGCTTATTTATCGTTTGCGATGAAAAGGGCTTATCATGGTGATTGGATAGATGCTTTACCTTCAAGATTTATTAACGAGATTCCTGATGAGAGTGTAGAAAAAAACGATATTGGTTTTACAGAAAATGATGATTTTGAATTCAATCAGGATAATTCAATTGAATTTGATGAGGGTTACAGAAGCCCCGGTTGGGATAGGTACAAAAAAAATAAATTACTGAAATGAAAAAAATAAAAAAATTAATCAAAATTTTCAACAAAGAAAAGATTGATGGTTATTTGATACCAAAAAATGATGAATATTTTGAAGAGTATACACCTGATTACAATGATAGATTAAATTTTATTTCTAATTTTTCCGGATCTTATGGTTTTTCCTTAATATTAAAAAATAAAAATTTTTTATTTGTTGATGGAAGGTATACACTTCAGGCAAATAATCAAAGTGGTAAATATTTTAAGGTGATTACTATTCCAGATAAAATGCCTAAAGATATTTTAAAGAATAAAAAATTATCGATTGGTTTCGATCCAAAGCTCTTTACTAAAAAGACTATAGATATTTATTTTGGAAAAAACGATTGTAAATTTAAGGCACTTAAAAGTAATCTAATAGATAAAATTTGGAAAAGAAAAATAAATAAAAATAAGGGTAAATTCTATAGTCTTCCAAAATTTTCCATAGGCAAAAGCTATAAATCAAAAATAAATAAAATTATTTCATTTCTAAAAAAAAGAGGGGCTGATTTTCAATTTATAACTGCTAGTGAAAACAATGCCTGGTTGCTTAATATCAGAGGGTCAGATGCAAAATATACTCCTACTCCGCATAGTTATATTTTGATTGATAAAAAAAATAATATTAAACTTTTTTGTGATTTGAACAAAATATCTTTACCATTAAGAAGGCATTTGAAAAAAGTTGAATTTGTAGAAATAAATTTAGTTGAAAAAATATTATCAAAAATAAAAAATAAAAAATTTATAATCGATAAAAATTCCTGTTCTATTTATTTAGAAAATATTATTTCAAAAAAAAATAAAATATTAGATTATCAAGACCCAATCTATTTTTTAAAAGCAATTAAAAGTAAAAATGAAATAAGAAATACTAAGCTTGCCCATATTTACGATGGAGCGGCACTTACAAAATATTTAATTTGGATTAAAAAAAGTTTCCAAAAGAAAAAAATAACTGAAATTAGTGGATCTGAAAAGTTGCATAAATTAAGAAAAAAAAATAATAAATTTAAATCTTTAAGTTTCCCAACTATATCAGGTACAGGACCTAATGGAGCGATAATTCATTACAAGGCAACAAGAAAAACAAATAGGACATTAAAATGTGGAGAAATTTATCTAGTTGACTCTGGAGGACAATATGAATTCGGAACTACAGATGTAACACGAACTATTTCTTTAAATAGTTCAAATAAAAGAATTAAAAACATTTTTACAAGAGTTCTTAAGGGACATATTGCTGTAGCTGATTTCAAATTAACGAAGAATACGCCAGGTTCAAAAATTGATTTAGAAGCAAGAAAATATTTAAAAAGTATTGGTTTAAATTATTCTCATGGAACTGGGCACGGAGTTGGATATTTTCTTAATGTTCATGAAGGCCCTCATGCAATTTCAAAAAATAATAGAATAAATTTAAGAGAGGGAATGATAGTATCTAATGAACCTGGGTACTACGAAAAAAATAAATTTGGTATAAGAATTGAAAATCTTATTTATGTGAATAAGAAAAAAAATAATACATTTTTTAAAAATTTGACTATGGCTCCTATTGATAAAGATTTAATAGACAAAAAAATTTTAAACAAAAGTGAAAAAAAATGGCTTAATAATTATCACAGAGAAGTTTTTAGAAATCTGAAGGGATCAATGAATAAAAGTGAAATTATTGAGTTAAAAAAAGCGTGTTCAGCTATTTAAGATTTTTTCCCATTCATTCTCTGTAATTATTTTTATGCCAAGAGTATTAGCTTGATCAATTTTCTTTTTTGTAGGTTTAGAATTTCCAACAACTAAAAAATCTAACTTTTTAGAAATTGAGCCAAGAACTTTTCCTCCATTATTTTCAGTAATAGACTTAGCCTCCGATCTGCTCATATTTTTAAAACCACCAGTAAACATTATTTTCTTATTTGAAAATTTTCCACTTTTGCTAGTTGATAAAAACTTTGAAATATTCAATTGATTAATTAAATTTTCAGTTATTTTTATATTCTTACCATTTGAGAAAAAATTATTTATAGAATCTATTTGAGTTTCACCAATACCATCTAATTCTATCAAATTACTCAAAATTTTTTCTCTTTTTTTTAAGTCTGATAATTTTGAAAACTCATCTATAGAAATAAAAAAGGCTGCTAAAATTTTCGCATTTTCTTGCCCAATGTGTCTTATTCCTATGGAATAAATAAATTTATCTAAACTAATTATTTTTGAATTATGTATTGCTTTTTTTAAATTTTCTATTGATAAATTTCCCCATCCCTCAAGTCCTTTTATTTTTTTATAGTCCAATTTAAATATATCGGAAGGTTCTTTAATTAGATTTAAATCCCAAAATTGATCTACTACTTTTTTTCCCAAGCCATCTATATTTAATGCTTCCTTAGAAACAATGTGTTTTAATTTTTCTCTCGCAATAAACCGACATTCGTAGCCTTTAGTACATCTTCTTACTGCGTCCTCTTTTTTAGTATTTTTGTTTATCTCTTTTTTAGTAATTGCGCCGCACAAACATTTATTTGGAAATACAAATCTTTTACTTTTGTTATTTCTTTTATTAATATCTACTGATAAAACTTGTGGAATCACATCGCCTGCTCTCTGAATTTGTATAACGTCACCAATTCTAATATCTTTCCTATAAATTTCATCCTCATTGTGTAAAGTTGCATTCGATACTACAACTCCACCAACCGTTACTGGTTCAACTTTTGCTACGGGTGTGATAGCACCCGTTCTTCCAACTTGAATTATAATATCTTTAATTTTTGTAACGGCTTTTTCCGCAGAAAATTTATATGCTATTGCCCACCTAGGTGAACTTGAAGTATTACCTAATCTTTTTTGTAAGTTAAGATCGTTTACTTTAAAAACCAATCCATCGATATCATAGTTTAAAGAAGATCTTTTTTTGTCAATTTCAGAGTGCTTTTTTTCAATTTCATCTATGCTAGAAACAATTTGAGATAATGGATTAATAAGAAAACCCCATTTACCTATTTTTGATAAAAATTCAGATTGTTTTGAAAATTGCATTGGTTCTATTGCTCCAAACCCATAGGCAAAATATTGTAGAGGAATTTTTGAGGTCTCTTTTGGATCTTTTTGTCTCAACGAACCCCCAGCTGCATTCCTTGGATTAGCAAAATCTTTTTTGATTTTATCGAAGTCTCCTTTGCTAATAAAAATCTCACTTCGAATTTCTAATAATTCAGGAATATTATCTCCATTTATTTTTTTTGGAATACTTGAAATAGTTTTTAAATTTTCTAATATATCTTCACCTGTAACTCCATCCCCTCTAGAAAGACCTCTTGTTAAGATTCCTTTCTCATAAATCAATGTTGCTGAGATACCATCGATCTTTGGTTCGCAAAATAATTCAATGTTATAGTTATTAGTATTTAAAAAATTTTTTATTTTTTTAATAAAATCAATCATATCTTTTTTATCGAAGGCATTTGACAATGAAAGCATTGGTCGAAGATGTTTTATTTTTTTAAATTTATTTGTAGGAGGGGATCCGACAAAATTATCAAATAAATTTAAAGATTTTAAAAATTTATGTTGTTCTTGTAATTGTAAAATTTCTCTTTTTAGTCGATCGTAATCTCCGTCTGAAATTATTGGACGATCCTTATTAAAATAAAGATCGTTATGCCTCTTTAATTCTTTAATTTTTTTTTTAAAAGTAGTTATATAAACTTTTTTTCCGCTCATTAAATTATTTGATCATTTTAATAATTTTATTGAATAAATTTTTTTCATCTCTTGTTTCTTTTTTTGTAAAAGATTTATATTCTTTATTTAATATTTTATAAGATTGCTCAAACCATTCACTAGAATTGTAATTATATCCTAAAATACTAGCATATTTTTGAGCTTCATCTTTTAATCCTAGATGAAAATGTATTTCCACTAATCTGTGTAAAGCTTCTTCGATAAAAATTGTATCATCATAATCTTTGACTACTAATTTTAGTCTTTTTATTGCTGGCACCCACTTTTGAACTGAAATATAATATTTAGCAATATATAATTCTTTAGCAGCAAACTGGTTTTGAACGAGATTCCTTTTAAAATTTAAATCTATAGCATATTCACTGTTTGGGTATTTTTCTAAAAAAAAATCAATTTTTTCTTTCGCTTTCAAAAGTGGTTTTAGATCGTATTTTTCTTCACCAATTTGTTCAAAAAAAATAATTGCAGTAAGATAATGAGCGTACATTACGTTTTTGTCTGCTGGATAATTTTTTAAATATCTTATCAAACTTTCCTCTGCCTCCCCATATAAATTCATTCCATATAATGAATACGAAGACATTATCGCTGACTTAGCGGCTAAATCTGGAAAATCAAAGTTCATTTCTGCTTCTGTAAATTTTTTATTAGCAAAAAAGAAATCATTTTGTTCAAATGCCTCAAAAGCTTCTTTGTAAGATTTGTATGGATCAATTAATTTTTGTGGCTCATAAAGAGGTTTATCTTTAGAACAAGCGTTTAGAAAAATAAGTAACCCAAAAACTATTAAAATCCTTATGATCATTATATGACTAATAACAGATTATAATTGAATCGTAAATTTTTAAGACTTTAAGCACCTATAGCAACTGGATTTTCATAAGAATTTTGATTTTGATTTTCTATATTTTCAAAATTTACAATACTCCAATTGGCTTTATCAGAAAAAAACTTTTTCAAGAGTTTATTAGTTAAAGCGTGCCCACCTTGAGATGTTTTTATAAGACCAAAAATTCGGTTTCCGGAAAGCATAATATCGCCTAAACAATCAAGAATTTTATGATAAACAAATTCATGTCTGTTCCTTAAACCGTCATCATTTAAAATTTTATTACCTTGCACAACTATTGCATTATCAAGAGATCCTCCCTTAGCTAAACCCATCCTTTTTATGCTATCTATATCTTCATATAGACAAAAAGTTCTAGAGTTGTAAATTGGAGTTAAATCATCATTGCTAAGTTTGAATTCTTTTCTTCTAGTTCTGATTAAAGGATTATTGAAGATTAATTCAAAATCTATAATTAAATCCTGACTAAGAGGTTCTATTGAAATAAATTTTTTTCCATCAAATACTTCAACTTTTTTTAATACCTTAATAAATTTTCTTGGTTCATTTTGTTCTTCTACTCCCACAGATCTAATTGCATCAACAAAATCAACAGCTGATCCATCCATGATTGGTATTTCTGGAGCATCAACTTCTACTAATACATTGTCGACACCCTCACCATAAAAAGCCGCCATTAAATGTTCTACTGTTGAAACACTAACTCCATTATCATTTATTAATTTAGTGCACAAAACTGGTTCAACAACATTTTTAAAGTTCGCGTGAATAATGTTATTATTTTTAACATCAACTCTTTTAAAAACTATACCAGAATTTTGTTTAGAAGGTTTTATTGTTAAATTTACTTCTTTACCGTTATGAAGCCCAATACCCTTAAGATTTATTTTTTCTCTCAGGGTTTTTTGATTAATTTTTGACATAGAGTTTTATACAAGATGTGGAAAAATCAATTAAAACAACAAATGTTTCGAAAAAAAACAATAAATTTTATTTAAAAATATATTCAAAGAATCTCGATATTATTGATTTTTTTTCATGAATTATTGGGACTGCCTCTTTTTTCCACCCATATTGAACAAGCTTATTTATATCATTATAGAAAATTTCTTCTGTCGGTGGATCAATCAATTTTGTCATGTCTCCTTTATTTTGTGAAAAAGATTCGATGAAGATTTTTTGAAAACAATCAATGTTAATCTTATCTTCAATTTTTAAAAAGATTGGTATATTTTTGTTATAAAAGCTTACGACATTTATATTTTTAAATAAAATAATTTCAACTAATTCTTTAATTCTTGCTAAAGCTATATCATAAAGTAATTTCTTCTTTATTTTTCTGAAGCTTTGATCTTGAAAAAATTTGTTTTCTATTAATTCATTTTCTAAATCATTTGAAGAAAAATTTATTTTTTTTAAAATATTTTGAATTATTTCTTTTTTTAAGGGAACAATCTTAGATATATCTTTTATTATAATGTCAGAGCCAAAGTCGAAATTTTGCGTAAATTTAAGAGCTGAATTTTCAAAAAATATTATTTGAGATTTATTCTTGTTAATATCAATCTTAAAAAATGTTTCTAATTTTGAATTTTCATTGATTAAATTTACTCCTTCGATAAAATTTTTCGAAATAATTTTTTTGATTCTTAAGTTACACTTGTTAAAAATATTTCTAATATTTTTATAATCGTTATTATTAATTAAAAAAAAAGATAACTCATGTGAATAGAATTCTCCGAATAACCCAATGGGTAAATTTTCAATATTTTTTTTATCAAGATTATATTTAGAATTAAAAATATGAAGTATGGTTTTGTGTTCTTCAATTTCATTTATCTTTGACTTTAAAGAATTGATAATATAAGTAATATTTTCTTTAACTAATTGAGATCCATTTAACTTTTTATATCCACTAAAATTGATTAAATAACAATTAAAATTATTTAATATAAGGATTGCTTCCTTGAACACTATATTTAATTTTTGTTCAATATTAAAAATATTCTTTTTTAAAATACTACACACTAAATTTAAATCTGATATTTGATTATTTAAAATACCTTGGATTGGGACTGTGTCTGAAAAAAGTAATTTAAAATTATTATTTTGTTTTTCTCCGACTGTAAAAATAAAATCGGTGGTATTAATTTCAACAAAAAGTTTAGGTGAATTAGTGATCATTCCTTATTTTAAAATAAGTTGATCATTAATTCTATAATCAAAAATTTTATATTTTTCAAAATTTTGTTGATCTTTTACGCCTAAAAAATTTTTTAAACTTTTTGTATAATTTTTTATTGGTAATTTTATAGTTTGATTCTTTTCAGTAACTATATCCCATCTTTTTGACTCAAAGTAATAAATTTTTTTGATGATACCGAAAGGAAAATTATTTTTTTTTAAATTTTTATAAAATATTTCGAAATTTTCTTTATTGCTAAAAACTGTTGGTAAGCCTTCATAATCTTTTAAGGGTATAAAATTAATTAAATCGTATTTATCAGTAAAATAATATTTATCTTTTTTATCTTGTAAAATAACGATTGGCTTTTTTTCAAAAATTTTTATTTTGACTTGATTAGGGTAAATTTTTTTTATTTCAAAACTTTCAATAAAACTAATCTTCTTTAATTCTTTTTTTATGTGGTTATTTTGCAATAAGAAAAGATTTTTATCATACAAAAAATCAGTGGCATTTTTAAGTTCTGAAATATCTATGATTTGGTAATTTTCGAAAATTACTTTCTCTATTTTATATTTCAAATTTATTTTTAGATTTATATTATTATTATAAGTACTTAGTAAGAGAAATAGGGCTAGAGCAAAAAAAAAACGTTTTTTCATCTATTAATGCTTGCATCTAGTAAAATTTTTTCAACTAAATTTGAAAATTTTATGCCACAAAAATTCGCGATTTCTGGCACAAGCGAAAGTCCTGTCATACCTGGTTGAGTATTAATTTCTAAAAGATAAAATTTATTTTTATAAAATTTGAAGTCTGTTCTTGTCACTCCTTTACAATCAAGAGCATTGTGTGCCTTTTTTGCTATTTTTAAAACTTTTTTATAATTTGATTTATTTAGCCTGGCTGGCATTATATGTTTTGTTTTTGCTGATTTTGTATACTTGGCTTTGTAATCGTAAAAAGATCTCTTTGGAATTAGCTCTATTGCCCCAAGAGATTTTTTTTTTATTACTGCAACCTGAACTTCCTGGCCTCCAATGTACTGTTCCAAAATAATTTGACTATATTTTTTAAAAAGTGATTTTGACGAACTAATTAAATTTTTAAAATCTTTAGCGATTTTTACTCCTAGACTTGACCCTTCATTAATTGGTTTTAATATTACTGGAAAACAAATATTTTTTTTTTTTAAATGTATTTTTAATTTTTTAATATTTAAATTATTTTTATCCAAGATAAAATAATTTGGAGTTAATATTTTGTTTTTTATAAATATTTCTTTGGAAATAGCTTTATTCATTGAATTATAAGAACTTATTACTCCTGAATGAGTATATGGAATTCTTAAATATTCAAAATAACTTTGAGCTACACCATCTTCCCCATCTTTACCGTGTAAGGCATTAAAAATTACATCAGTTTTTTTTTTATCTATAAGATTTAAACTTTTAAATTTTGGATCGAAAGTTGATACTTGGTATTTCTTACTTTTTAAAGCACTTATGCAAGCTTTCCCGCTTTCTAAACTAACGGCTCTTTCACCTGATGTGCCTCCTAAAACAACTAAAACTTTTTTAAATTTTTTTTTATTCACCTATAATTTTAATCTCTAATTCAAGATTAATTCCCATTTTTTGTTTAACAGTTTGCTTTACTTTTTTAATAAGTTTCTCAATGTCAGACGACTTTGCATTTCCATTATTTACAAAAAAATTACAGTGTTTATTTGAAATTATGGCATCTCCTACGCTAAATTTTTCACATCCACTTTTTTTGATTAACTGCCAAGCCTTTTTTTCCCCACTTAAATTTTTAAAAGTACTTCCACAGGTTTTTACTTGACTAGGTTGAGATAATTTTTTTTTATTAATTAAAAATTTTTGTTTTTTTTCAATTATATCTTTAACAGTTTTTTTACCTTTAAGTTTTACTGATGTAATAATAAGGTTTTTAGGTAAATTTGCACTTCTATAAACAAATTTTATCTCCTCGCTTTTTATTTCTTTAGTAGTACAATTATTTATGTCGATTGCTGTTATTGAAACTAATATTTTGGAAATATCATCTCCATAACAACCGCTGTTCATAATTACTGCTCCGCCAATAGAACCGGGGATGCAGGATAAAAACTCAAGACCTGAAAGTTCATTTTCTTTAGCAAAATTTGCAATTTTTCGGTCAAGAGTTGCAGCGCCTACTTCAATAATATTTTCATTAAATAGACTTATAGATGAAAAACTCGCTCCAAGTTTAATCACAACTCCTTTGATGCCATTGTCTCTAACTAATGTGTTTGAACCAGCACCAATAATTGTGATTTTAAGTTTATTTTTTTTATTTTCTTCAAAAAACTCAATTAACTGGTTAATATTTTTTGGCTTAAAAAAATACTCTGCAGGTCCACCAAGATTAAACCAATTATAATTGGATAACTTAATGTTCTTAGAAATATTATCACCAAATTTTTTAATCAAATTTAAATTTGTGTTCATATTATTTATTTTAACTCCCTCATCCATTTTGAAATATATCCTGCTCCCATTCCAATAATAAGTTCATTACTTATTAAATTTCTTTGTAAATATTTTTTTAGCTCATCCTGATTTTTAATCACTATAACTTGAACTTTAGACATTTTAGAGATCAAATTAGCAAAATTTAAATGATTAAATTTTTTATTTTTCCTCTCTCCAGCGGCATATATCGGACAAAGGATAACTGAGTCTGATTTCAAGAAGGATTTTGCAAATTCGTTTTTCAAAGAAATCACTCTTGAATAGCGATGTGGTTCAAAAACTGAAATTATTTTTCTGCTACTATTTACATTTTTTATTCCATCTAATATAGATTTTATTTCTGTTGGATGATGAGCATAATCATCAAAAAAGTCATTTCCGTTTCTTGAAAATATTTTTGTCATTCTACGCTGAACTCCAGAAAAGTTTTTAAGAGATTTTTTAATTATCTTTTCGTTTACGCCTAAATTTAAACATACAGTAATAGCAGCAGTTGCGTTTAAAACATTGTGTTTCCCTAATAATTTTAAATTAATATTTTTTATAGTTTTATTTTTTCTTTTAATATTTCTATAACTTAAATCAAATAACGAATAATCATTTTTATATCTTATATTTGAAATTTGAAAGTTTGCTTTTCTGCTAACTCCATAAGTTAAAATATTTTTATTTTTTAGTTTCCTAAGTATTTTTTTAATACTTTTGCCCTCAAGACACACAATAGATTTTCCAGTTGGAGGAGTTTTTTCAATAAATTTTATAAATGAATTTTCTAAGTTTTTAAAATTTTTATAAAAATCAATATGTTCATAATCAATATTTGTAACAATTGAATAATTAATTGGTAACTTAAGAAAACTCCCATCTGACTCGTCTGCCTCGAGTATCGCCCACTCACCCTTACCAAGCTTTGCATTAGTATTAAAAGAGTTTATTACACCGCCGTTAATAATAGTTGGATCAAGTTTTTGGTCAGACAAAATTTTTGATACTAGAGAAGTGGTTGTAGTTTTTCCGTGTGATCCAGTAATTATAATGTTTTTTTTTAAGGAAACTACATCTGAAAGAACTTCAGCTCTTGAATAAATAGGTATTTTTTTTTGTATAGCATATTTTATTTCAATATTATTATTTTTAATTGCGGAGGACCTAACTAATATTGTTGCACTTTTAACATTATTTCTTGAGTGACCTATGAATACTTTTATTCCAGATTTTGTGCAACTAACAGTATTTTTATTTTTATTTTGATCACTACCTTGAATATTGAAACCCATGTTTCTCATCACAAGTGCTAAGCCACTCATGCCTATACCGCCAATACCTACAAAATGGATAATTTCTTTTCGTCCCAAACTAATTTTTTTCATCGATAGTTTTTTTTAATTCTTTGCTAATATTGTTGTAGACATTTTTGTCAGAATGTTGACTTTGATTAAACTTAATTTTTTTGAATATAGATTTATCCTCGTAAATCTTTTTTATTATGGTATAAAGCTTGTTGTTTAAATCTTTTTCTTCAACTAATAAACCATATTCTTTATTTTCGTAGAAAATGGCATTTTTAAGTTGGTGATTATCTGATGATGTTGGCAGAGGAATTGCTATGAAAGGTATATTTGCATTAGTAAGCTCTGCTAATACTGATGAGCCAGATCTTGTTATCGCTATATTTACTCTAGAAAAATAATTTATTAAATCATAATTAAAATTAAAAATTTCAAAATCAATCTTATTTTTTTTATAAAATAAAGTAAGTTCCTCATTCTGTTTGGGCAAACAATGCTGAAAAATTTTTAAAGGAATTTTTTGTCTTTTGCATTTTCTAAATATAAATGGTAGTTTTTCTGCAAAAACTTTTGCAGCTTGGCTTCCTCCTAATACAAGAATGTTTATTTTTTCAGTAATTTTATTATCAATATTATTATCAGGAAAATTTATAATTTGTTTATTAAGAATATTACCTATTTCACAAATTTTATCTCTATATTTACTATTGATACCATTAAGAGATTTATTTGAAACAAAAATTTTTGATGCAAAAGGCAATAAATATCTATTTGCTTTTCCAATAATTAAATTATTTTCGTAAATAATAAATTTTATATTTAATATTTTTGCTGAAATGCAAATTGGGAATGAGGCATATCCACCCATACCAAAAATAATTGTTGGTCTATTGAAAAATAAAAAAGAGAGAGATCTTAAAGATGAAAAAAAAATTAGAATTAATGAAAACACCTTTTTAAAAAGATTATCACTTTTAAACGGAAACGATGGTAAGATCATTATATCTATCTTTTTTTTTTCTTTTAAAAATTTATAACCTCTACTATCTGTAATTAATTTTACTTCATAATTTTTTTCTACTAAATCTATAGCCAAATTGTGTCCTGGTATGACGTGACCTCCAGTGCCGCCAGCTGCTATTAAAATTTTAATTTTTTTATTCATAAAGATGAGTCCTATTTTTAGTATAGTTTAATATTACTCCTGCTAAAATAGCGCTTCCCATTAAAGAGGAGCCTCCATAACTTAAAAATGGCAAGGTCATTCCAGTAGTAGGAATCAAACTTGTATTAACACCTATATGAATAAAAGTTTGAAAAATCAGCAGTGCTGATAAACCACAAAGAGAAATTTTTATTAACTGGTCATCTTGATTGATACAGTTTTTAATAATTCTGAAAGAAATGTACAAAAAAATTAAAATAATCATTATTGAAATTACTGAGCCATATTCTTCGGAAATAATTGCAATTATATAGTCAGTATGAGCCTCAGGAACATTATCTTTAAGTATCCCCTCTCCCATTCCCTGACCTTTTATACCACCAAGTTTTATAGCATCTAATGCTGATGAAGATTGAAATTTATCTCCTTTTGTCGGATCTACAAATGATATTAGGCGACTAATTATGTATCCAAACTTTTCAGGCATTAAAAATAATAATAAACTTAAAGATATTAAAAAAATTGAAAAAAAACCGAAAATATAGAACATGCTTACTCCTGCGATGAAAACTGTAGCGACCCAGCTTCCAATTAATAAGATAGATTGTCCTAGATCTGGTTGGTCAATCAGTAGAATAATTACCGAGATTAATAATAAAAAACTAAAAATATATTTAATTTGAGAATTCCTTAATTTTTCTAAAGTTAATATTTTTACAGTCGCAAGTATGAAAAAAGGTTTGAGTACCTCAATAGGTTGTAACCTAAAAAAATAAAGATCAAGCCATCTTTTTGCACCTTTTACCTCAACTCCAATTAATGGAACTAGAGCGAGAAAAATGAATGAAACTACAAATAAAGGAACAACGATTTTTTTTAAAAAGGAAGTTTCAACGGCTGAGAGAACGATCATGATAAGTAATGCAAAAATAGTAAAAAATAAGTGTTTAGAGAAAAAAAAATAATAATCTTTGTTTAGCCTTTCACCTGCCAAAAATGATGTTGAAGAGAAAGAAAAAAATAGCCCAAGAAAAAATAAAATTAAAAAACTTATAAAGATTTTTTTATCTATATTTCGCCAATAATTAATTATTTTAAATTTAAATGAATTTTCTTGCATAAAATTTACTTAACTTTTTAAAATCTTCACCTCTTTTTTCAAAATTCAAATATTGATCATACGAAGCTGCTGAAGGGCTTAGTAAAATTGTATTTTTTTTAATATTAAATTTTTTAATATCCTTTAAAACTCTAATGATTGAATTTCTTAAATTTTTTGTCACAGAATAATTTATCTTTCCTTTAATTTGTTTCTCAAAAAATTTACTATGTTTTCCAATTATGTAGACTTTAGTTATATTTTTTTTTAAATCATTGATTATAATTTTATCATTTTTCTTTGGAAGACCTCCTAAAATCCAAAAAATATTTCTTGAATTTTCTAATGCAAATTTTGTCGCCTGGAAAGATGTTGCTTTTGAATCATTAATAAATGTAATTTGCTTTTTTTTCAAAAAAGTTTCATATCTATGCGGTAGACCAACGAAAGTTTTCATTGATTTTATAAATGACTTATCGCTTATCTTTAAAAGTTTTGATAATGATAATACATTACTCATATTTTCATCGTTTATATTAGACTTTACGTAAATGTTTTTGATTTTTTTTTTTAATTTTTTGTAATTATTAGTTTTTGGAATAATAAGTTTACTTAAAAAATTTTTTCTCTTAAAATTTTCTTTTAGATAAATATTTACAAAAGCATAGTCATTTTTTTTCTGTAAATTAAAGATTTTGAATTTTGAATTTTTGTAATGATTTTTGCTACCATGCCAATCTAAATGATCATTGCTAATATTTAATAAAAATGCGTAATTTGGTCGAATAAATTGTGAATAAGCGAGTTGAAAGGAAGATGCTTCGATTATTAAAAAAATATTTTTTTTAACTTTTAAATTTAGAATTGGAGTTCCAATGTTTCCACCTAGAAGAGATTGAATTTTATTTTTTTTTAATAAATGATTTATTATTTTGCAAGTGGTAGATTTTCCATTCGTACCTGTAACCACAATACTTTTGAAATTCTTATAAAATAAATAAATTAAATCGATATCTGTGATTATTTTGCTTTTATATTTAATTAATTTTTTTTTATGTTTTGATTTATTTAAACTTATCCCTGGACTTAAAATAATATAATTTACTCTTTTTAAAGCCTCTTTTAAATTATGCGGTCTTTTATTTGCAAATAATTTTTTATTTTTATCATCCCAAACTTGATACTTTTGAATTTTTTTTTTTTTAAAAAAATTAACTACTGATTTTCCGGTAATACCTAATCCGTAAACTAAGAAAGATAGTTCTTTTAAATTAGAGTTAAAAACCATCTTTTACCTAAGTTTTAATGTTGCCAATCCTATCAATGCTAAAATTATAGCTATAATCCAAAATCTTATAACGATCGTTGACTCTGCCCAGCCTTTTTTTTCAAAATGATGGTGTATTGGAGCCATCTTAAAAATTCTTTTTCCGGTAAGTTTAAAAGAAATAACTTGAATAATTACCGACACAGTTTCTAGAACAAATAATCCTCCGATAATAGCTAAAACAATTTCATGTTTTACGATTATGGCTATCGCAGCTAATGATCCTCCTAAAGATAAAGAGCCAGTATCACCCATAAAAATCTTTGCTGGAGGCGCATTATACCAAAGAAAACCTAAACAAGACCCAACTATAGAACCACAAAAGATTGAGAGCTCACCTACATCAGGAATGTATTGTATTTGTAGATACTCCGAGAAAATCGTATTTCCAACAACATAAGAAATTAACGTAAAAGACAAAGCAACTAGCATCACAGGAACCGTTGCTAAACCATCTAGACCATCAGTTAGATTAACTGCATTAGAAGCACCAATAATTACGAAAAGTGCAAATGGTAGAAAAAACATACCCATATGCCAAATGAGATTTTTAAAAAATGGAAAGTACAAATCAAATAAGTATTCATGATTAGAAAAATTAATAAGTATATATAATGTCAAAACAGCAATTATTAATTGACCAGTAAATTTGTATTTTGATTTAAGACCGCTCGAGTTTTTAAATTTAATTTTTAAAATATCATCAAGAAGACCTAAACCTCCTAAACTTAAGGACACAAAAATTAATGTCCATACATAAATATTTTCAAGATCTGCCCATAAGAGCGTGCTAGAAATGATTCCTATAATAATTATTACACCCCCCATTGTAGGAGTTCCTGATTTTTTTACGATATGATCTATAGGTCCATCCTGCCTGATAGGTCCTGAAATCATTTTCTCAGAAAACATTTTTATTAAGGGTCCTCCAATTAAAAATACTACTACTAATGATGTCATTACAGATAACCCTGTTCTGAAAGTTAAATACTTGAATACATTAAAAAAAGAATACTGCTCAATCAGAGATGTAAAAAAATGGAATAACATTTAATAACCTTTAATTATTTTTTTACTCAAATTATTTAAGCCGGTTGCGTTTGAACCCTTAATCATCAGATAATCATTATTAGCTATAATATTTTTTAAAATAAAATCTACATCTTCATCATGTTGAAAAATATTGCCTCGCTTGTTTTTATTAATATACCTATAAGTAGCTAGTGTTTTATTACCTTTTACAAAGACTTTATCAATATCTGAGTTGTTAATAACTTGAGATAAATCCGTATGGTACTTAGTGGAATTTTTACCTAATTCTAGCATATCTCCAAGGAGTAAATACTTCTTACAATCATGTTTTTTTAAAGATTTGAAATTACTAATTGCATTTTTAACTGATAGTGGATTTGCATTATAACTTTCGTCAATTAATCTAAAATTTTTCTTATATCTTTTGACTAAATGAATTTTTCCCCTTCCCTCAGTTGGACGATAATTTTTAAAATTTTTTATGATCTTGTTTATATCTAGATTTAACACTTTCAATAATGCAAGCGATGAAAGTACGTTATGAACATTTATATCCTTTAACTTGAATTTAAAAATTTCATTTTTAACTCTCACAACTAATTTAGAAAAATTTTCATTTTTTAAAAATTTTACTAAAACAATGTCCGATTTTTTATTTTTTCCAAAAGATACTATTTTAATTTTTTTAAATTTTGCTTTTTTTTCCAAATAATGAAAAAATTTATCATCACGATTAAGTATTATAGAACCATCTTTTTGAATATTGTTAATTATTTCTCCTTTTGCGTCTGCTATACCTTTTATACTTTTGAAATTTTCTATATGGGCTTCACCTATATTGGTTATTATACCTATGTCGGGTTTTATTAATTTTGAAAGATTATTTATTTCGCCTGATTTACTCATGCCGACTTCAAATACACCGAATCTATGAACTACTTTTAAATTTGATAAACTTAAAGGTACACCAAATTGATTATTATAAGACTTCGGTGAAGAACATGTTTTTCCGAAATTTTGCAGTAATTCTTGAATTAAGTTTTTTAATGAAGTTTTACCTGCACTACCAGTTACAGCAATTATTTTTGCTAATGAGTTTTTTCTTTTTAATAAAGAAAATTTTTTTAAAAAATTAATTTCACTTGAAACTTTAAAAGTTTTGTTTTCAAAATTTTTTATCTTTTTTGATGAGACAATATATTTTGCTCCTCTTTTAAGAGCTTTGCCAACAAATTTTACACCATCATTATTTTTCCCTTTTATTGTTAAAAATAAATTATTTTTTTTAACCTGCCTTGAGTCTATAGCTAATCCATGAAATTTTTTTATTTTACGTTTTTTTATTATTTCTTCTAAAATTTTTGCGTTTTCTAAATAATTTTGTTCTATTTTAGAAATTTTCTTTGCTTTAAAATTTAATTTCTTAATGATTTGCTTATCGGAAATACTGAAAATTCTTTTCTTATATATTTGTTGATCTTCATGACCTTTCCCAGAGACCAAAATTATCTCATTTTGGCTAGCATTTGAAATTGCAAACCTGATTGCCCCGGCTCTATTTCCGATATTAAATTTATTTTTATTTTTAATATTTTTTAAAATAACATTTCTTATTTTTTTGGGATCTTCTTGTCTTGGATTATCGTCAGTGACATAAATTTTTTTGCAATTTAAACTTGCTATCTTAGCCATTAAAGGTCTTTTTTTTTGGTCCCTATCTCCTCCACATCCGAATACTAAAGAAATATTTTCTCCATATAAATTTTTGATAGCACTAATAGATTTTAATAGAGCATCAGGTGTATGCGCATAGTCTATAAATACTTTAATATTATTCGGAAATGTTTTAATAAGTTCCAATCTTCCATCAACACCTTTAATTTTATTTAAAGATTTAAAAATTTTATTTTCATTTACTTTACATATTTTTGCTGCTGCTATTGCCATAGATAAATTTTTTAATTGAAAATCATTCATCTTCAAATTTTTTAATTTTTTAAGCTTCTTTTCAATATTACATATGTCGATTAATTTTAATTTTCTTTTTTTTGCTATTTTTTTTAAAATTTTAAATTCTTTGATTGCAGAATCAGAGATAATGTAACTTTTTTTAGTAAGAATTTTTTTAAAAAGGAGGAGTTTAGAAGTTAAATATGATTTCATATTTTTATGATAATCAAGATGATCTTGACTAAAATTGGTAAAAATTCCTGCTTTAAATTTTAAATCGTTTAGCCTTTTTTGATCTAAGCCATGACTTGAAGCTTCAATAATAACATTATCAATTTTTTTTAATTTAATATCTTTAAGTATTCTATGGGTGGAAATTGTATCTGGAGATGTAAGATCAGATTTAATCAATTTATTTTTATACTTTATTCCTAAAGTGCCAACAGATGCTACAGATACATTGTTTAAATTCAAAATTTGATAAAATAAATCTGCGACGGAAGTTTTGCCATTAGTGCCAGTAACAGCGATAATATTTTTGGGTTTTAAATTATAAAACTTTGAAGAAATTCTACTTAAAAACTCTCTTATGTTATTAATCTTCAACGTTGGTATTTTATTATTATTATATTTACTTTTTTTAGAACATACTATTAAAACTGCTCCATTTTTAATTGCTTCGTTTATAAATTTTTCACCATTATTTTTTTTGCCTTTGATTGCAAAAAAAATATACCCTCTTTTTACTTTTTTGCTATTAGTTGCTAAACCAGTAACCTTAATTTTTTTTCTGGTGTAGAAATTTTTAATTAGTTTTTTCAGCAACATAATGATAATTAAACTCTTTATTCTTTATGGCTAAAATTGGTCCAATTTTTTCTATAATTTTGCCAGCAACGAAAACTGAATTCCAACCAGCTTCATTTCTTGTACCTTTAATCTTTAAACCTCTAAAATTATAAATTAAATCTTTTGCAACCTGAGGGTTCTCTAGCATAACAAGTAGCGCATATTTGGGTTTTTGAGCTGGAAAAATAGAAATAAATGTATTTAAGTTTTGATCTTTATTTTTGTATTGCTGGGATGTCCCTGTTTTTCCCCCAACTTCATAACCATTTATATCAGCAAGACTAGCTGTGCCATGTTTTTCAGTTACAACTTTTCTTAGGATATTTTTTATATCTTTGCTGGTCTCCTCTGCTATCAGTCTTTTAAATTCAATATTTGATGTTTTTTTTATTAAACTTGGTTTGATAAGTTTTCCTCCATTTACTAATGCAGCATAAATACTTGTTGCTTGTATTGGAGTTGTTGTAATTCCATGTCCAAAAGATACCGTTTCAAGTTTGCATTTGTTCCAATCAAAATCAATTGGATTTCCGACTTCCTCAAGCTGTAAGTCAGGGCTTTTTAATAAATTACTAGTTTCAATGAATTGCTTATATTTCTCTTCCCCAATTTTTCTAGCCAGAAGCAAAGTTCCAATGTTAGAAGATCTTATTAGAATATCTTCAACTGATAAATTATCAGGAAACTTTTTGATATCAGAAATTTCATATCTTGAGCACTTAATTGATCTTGGAATATTTTCTATAATAGTATCTGGGTTAACTAAATTATTATCTAAAGCTAATGCAACTGTAAAAGTTTTAAAAATTGACCCAAGCTCATAAACACCTTTAGTCACTTTATTGATATATTTTTTATCTTTCAAATTCATTCTTAGGTTAATGTCAAAGTTTGGAAGAGAAACTAGAGATAAAATTTCACCGTTATTTACATTTAATAATAATGCGCTACCACCATTAGCATTAAAAGTTTCTAAAGATTTGCTAAGTTCTTGATTTATAATATGCTGGATATTAGTGTCTAAAGTTAGTTCAAATGGTTTATTGGTAAGATTTTTATCTTTTAATTCTTTATCAAAAAACTTTTCGACTCCTGATACGCCATAATTATCGTAATCAACTTGGCCAACTATATGACTAAATAAATTTCCATGAGTATATATTCTTGATTGAAACGGTTCAAAAATAATTCCTTTTTCCCCCAGTTTCCAAAGTTTTTCCTTATCTATTTGATCTATACGTTTTTTTAAATAAAAATATTTTTTTGCATTAAGTTTATTTTTAATTTTTTCAATAGATAATTCTGGAAAGTTTAACCTTATTTTGAGGAGAAAATTATCCTTATTTTTTACTAGGTTTGGATTTACAGCTGCATGAAAGGATTTTACATTTCTTGATATCAAAATTCCATTCCTGTCAACTATATCCCTTCTTAATAAATTAAATCTTTGTTGAGATTTTTCGTTATTAAAAAGTTGGTATTTACTCAAAGAAACATGAATAATTTTAATGCTAAAAATAAAGATTAATGAAAAAAATAAAAAAAATAATAGATATATTCTATCCTGAAATAAATTTTTTTTTTGTGAAAATTTACTTTTTTTATTTGTTTCTAAATAATCTTCAAAAAAAAAGCTTTTTTGATTTATATTAAAATTTTTATTTTTGTTTTTTTTTCTCATTATTGTGTTTAGTAACAAATTTGTTTTTGAGCCCCAAAAAACTAGATAAATTTAAAAATATTTTAGAATATTCCATCGGTATATAATGAATATTTCCTAAATGATTTATTTTTTCTTCTACAACTGACGGTGAAGTTAAATATGAAAAATCTAATTGTGTCTCGTTAATATCTTTTTCTTGTAAAGAAATTTTTTTATTTAATTCGTAAATCTTTTTTTCTATTTCTCTTGTTTGGTTTTTAATTATCGAAGTTACAATCAAAAGAATTGAAAAAATAAAAATAAATGAAATTACTTTAATTTTAAACATTATACTCCTCTACTCTTAAATATTTTTCAAATTTTTTAAATAAATTAAAAGGATGGAAAAATTTGTTTTTACTTCGAATTGCAAATCTTAATTTAGCAGATCTTGATCGATTGTTTCGATTAATTTCTTCTTTTGATGGTTTAATAGTTTTATTAATATATCTTTCGAAAAGAAAATTTGAGGAGTCTTTTTTATTCTCAGGAAAGTATCTTGATGGTCTTGGTCTATTTTCAGAATAATTACTAAAAAAATACTTAATTATCTTATCCTCTATGGAATGAAAACTTACCACTAAAATTTTACCACCTGGTTTTAAAATTTTAGTAGCGTTCACTATTCCATTGATTAGTTCCGTTATTTCTTTGTTGACAAATATTCTTAAAGCTTGAAAAGTTTTTGTGCTTGGATTTATTTTAGAAGAATAATTTTTTTTTTTACTCTTTTCAATAATTTGTACTAATTGATCTACTGTTGTGATTTGACTCTTAGATCTAGCTTTAACAATGTTTCTTGCAATTTTTGATGCCTCATTTTCTTCCCCTAAAATTTTTATTATTAGTTTTAATTGTGTCTCACTTAAATTATTAATTGTTTCTTGTGCAGATATCTTTGATAGTCCCATTGTCATATCCAATTTTTTTTTGGATTTAAACGAGAAACCTCTATTTAAATTATTTAGTTGAATGGACGAAAGCCCTAAGTCAAAAATAATTACGTCAACATTATCTTCTTGTGTAGTATTGATATCGCTGAATTTTATATTAAAAAATTTAAATCTGCTAAAAAACTTTTTTTCAATTTTTTTTGCAATTGAAGAAACTGAGCTATCGCGATCTAATCCTACTAATCTAGTATTTGGAAATTTTAGTAAAGCTTTTGAGTAACCGCCTCCTCCAAAAGTACAATCTATAAAAACTCCTCCCTCAGAAGGTGAAGATATTTTGATTACTTCGTTCAACATCACTGGAAGATGGGTCGATTCCAACGATGGAAATTGAGTTTTCATTAATAAAAAATTTTATCATTAAAACTTTTGTCTTCTTAAAAATGCAGGAATTTCAAAATCCTCTTCTTCAATTGGTTCCTGATCAAATAATTGCTGGGTATCATTATCCTCTTTTAAATTATTTGGTTCAGAGTCTAATTTCTCTTGCTCCTCTGAAAAAAGTTTGGGAGTATTTTCTTCTAATAGACTTTCCCTATCAAAACTTCTTTCTTGGGATATGGTTTCATCAATATTGTTATTGTTTTCTATATAAGACGCACTTTCTATAGAAACACCTGAGGGTATTTCACTCGTGCTATTTTGATTTAATAGATTATTCTCAGCAATAAAATTTTCCTCCGTATTTTCAAAACTGTCTATCAGGGAATTTTGCTCTTCGATATTTTTTACCTCATAGCTTTCATCAAGTTTTAAAGCTGTAGCTCCGTCTATAGAATTTAAAACATTTTTTTCAACATTATTATTGTTAAATAAACTATCATTTTCGTTTTTATAGCTTCTGCTTGCTGAAGAACTGCCTACAGTTGAATTATTGTTTACTAAATTTAAATATGGTTTTGCTTCACTTCCATGTAGAGCTGTTGCAACAATCGATACTCTTATCTTGCCATTCATATTTTCATCTTTTATAGCTCCAAATATTAATTCTGCCTCTGGATCTACCTCTGCTCTAATCTTATTGACAGCTTGATCTACTTCAAATAATTTAATGTCACTACCACCGGTAATATTAACCAGCAATCCTTTTGCTCCCTGTAAAGTATATTCGTCGATTAATGGATTATTTAAAGCTAGTTCAGTTGCAACCATAGCTCTGTTGTCTCCATCTGCTTCTCCTGTTCCCATCATAGCTTTACCGCTTGAACTCATGACAGTTTCAACGTCAGCGAAATCTAAATTAATCATACCCGGTCTTACCATTAAGTCAGTGATACTTTGGACTCCGTGTTTTAAAACATCATTTGACAAATTAAAAGATTCCTCAAATCCAGTCGTCTCATTTGCAATTTTAAAAAGATTTTGATTTGGAACAACTATTGTTGTGTCTAAGTGTTTTTTTAATTCCTCTAATCCAGCAATAGCACGTCTCATTCTTTTTGGACCTTCATAGGTAAAAGGTAAAGTTGTTACACCTACTGTTAAGATATTCATCTCTCTCGCAGCCCTAGCAATAACATGTGAAGCACCTGTTCCTGTTCCACCGCCCATTCCTGATGCAATGAAAACCATATTACTACCTTGAATATAATTTACTATTTCGTTTATTGACTCATCAGCTGCAGCTTGACCGATATCATGTTTGGCACCTGCACCTAATCCTTTAGTTAAATTCATTCCAATTTGTATTTTAGCATCTGCTTTACTCATTTTGAGATCTTGAGCATCTGTATTTACTGCTACAAATTCAACTCCTTGCATTCCTGCTTCGATCATTGCATTAATAGCATTACCGCCTGCCCCTCCGACACCCAAAACAAGAATTCTAGGTTTTAATTCTCTTAACTCTCCGCCACCAACATTTATACTCATTTTACTGCTCCCCTTTCTGTTTATTTTCCCATTTTAAACTTGATCTATTTTGAAAAGCTTTTTTTCTAGCTAAAAATTTAAATTTTTCAAAATTTTTCGGCTCCCAGATTTGAAATGTTTTACCAAGTCCTACAAACAAAACGTTATTTGTAATTTTGGCATGATTTAATAGTTTTTCAGTCAAAGAGACTCTTCCCTCAGTATCAAACTGAAGGTTTATGCTTTCAGATAACACTGACGTTGCAAAATAGTCTCTTTTTTCTTCAAAAGGATTAAGAGTATCGATCGTGTTTGATAATTTTTCGATTCTGTCTTGCGAACAAGCTTCTAAAGCAACGTGATTGAAAGAAGGATAAGTTATAAAGCCGTTATATCCCATTGAGTTCAAGTGCGATCTAAAAGTAGCTGGCACTGAAACCCTTCCTTTTTTGTCTATTCTGTTCTCGTAATTCGATAAAAACATTATTAGTTAATGACCTTTTGTTTGCAAATAAATTCAAATCACCCTCCATTATGGGATTATCTGGGATAGTATGGGTTTTTAAAAAATAGTCAATAAGTTTGTGTCTGCTTAAATAGTACAAAAGAAGAACAATTTTAGGTGAGTTTTTTGCTAGACAATCTATAAGCCGGGTTCTGTCATTTAAGATGTCATTTCTCTAGGCTTAAATTCACATTTAAGCTCAAGCGGTTAACCCAGAAGACTAACTAAAGACTGTTTTTAGCAAAATGCTGCGTCCTCTCTATTTAACCTTGCTCCCAGTGGGGTTTGCCTTGCGTTTTTTGTTACCAAAAAACCGGTGAGCTCTTACCTCGCCGTTTCACCCTTGCCTTGATAAGGCGGTTTATTTTCTGTGGCACTGTCCCTGAAGTCACCCTCGCCAGTCATTAACTGGCACTGTGTCTTTACGGAGCCCGGACTTTCCTCTATTAGCTATACCAATAGCGACAATCCAATTATCTAGCAGTGAGTTCTTATAAAATTAAAGTAATTATATCAAGAGAATCTTTACAAATTAGCTAAAAAATGGCTAATTTGAAGGGTTTTTTTATCAATTTTGCCTGTAACTTTCGTTGGGTTATATCTTTGTTGAAATGCTTTGATCACTAATCTGTCGTTTTTACCGTTTTTTTTGTTGATTTGAAAATATCGATATCCAATTTTAAATAAATTTCTAAAAAACATTTTTCTGTGATTTTTATTATTTTCAAAAAAAAATTTTTTCAAATTTGAAGTATACCAATATCCTAAATTGAATTTACTGAGTTTTTGCCAAGGAAATTTTTCTCCAGGATCAATTTTTCTTAATGGAGAAATATCGGAGTGACCTAAAAAATTCTCTCTTTTTATTTTATATTTTTTTTTAATAACAATGCTTAAATTAATTAAACTCTTGATTTGTAA
Organism: uncultured Pelagibacteraceae bacterium; assembly: GCA_902632445.1. Classification (GTDB taxonomy): domain Bacteria; phylum Pseudomonadota; class Alphaproteobacteria; order Pelagibacterales; family Pelagibacteraceae; genus Pelagilacustribacter. The sequence continues at coordinate 25,227 of CACPCL010000003.1, forward strand.
ATAAGAGAAACTCTCATATCCATTTTTATGACCCTTGTTTTCAAGCTCAATTCCTATGGAGGAACTATTTAAATTAACATATCTCTTCCATTTGGATTTACCTGCATGCCACGCAGTTTTATTTACTTCCGCCATTTGGGTGACAGCTCCTTTTTTATTAATTAAAAAATGACAGCTAACTTTAGATTTAGGGTTTTTTAGTCTTTTTAAAGATTCAATTTCTGATTGCATTCCTGTATAGTGTATTACCACAAATTTTATTTTAGATTTTAAACGCTTTTTTGAGGAAACATTAGGTGATAAATCCATTATTATTTTCATAAGTTCCCCATTTTTACCAAAAATGTGACAAATATTGAACTTTTTATAGTTAATTTATGTATAGTATAAATATTAAAATTATATATATAGCATAATATAATGTATTCAAAAAAAATTACATCTTTACTAACTTCAATTGCAATTTTTTCTCTTTTAATGAACTCTGGAATAAAGGCTGCTGACGAGTGCTTTGAGGGATTAAGTAGGTCTATTTTCAAGTTTAACATGGCATTTGATAACGCTATTTTAGAACCGATTGCAAAAGGTTATAGTAAACTTCCAGATCCTATTAAAGATGGCACAAGTAATTTTACTTCTAATATTGCAACATTACTATCAATTCCAAATTCTCTTTTACAAGGAGATATTAGTGGAGTAGGAAATGCTACAGGAAGTTTTTTAATAAACACATCAGTAGGTATACTTGGAATATTTAACCCTGCAGAAAAAATGGGTTTAAAACCACATAAAGAAGATGTTGGTCAAACTTTGGGGTCATATGGTATTGGACCTGGATGTTATTTAGTGATTCCAGTTTTAGGTCCTTCTACAGCTCGTGATGCCATTGGTTTAATTGCTGATAGCTATATAGATCCTTTTGCTCATATAACTATTAGAGAAAAAGAATTATTTGGTATTTCCGGTAATGATATTGATTACTATTCGGTAAGAGGGACAACCGCAGTAAACTTTAGATCTGAAAATATAACAAATTTTAATAGTATAGAAAAAAACTCAATAGATTTATATTCCTCATTTAAAAGTATTTACCTTCAGGATAGAGAAAATAAAATTAGGAACTCATCTGATACCCAAGACGATTGGGGAAGTTTAGATAACTAAAATTTTTATAAATGAAAAAAATTAGTATTTTTCTCATAACTTTTATATTAATTTTCAATACGAAATTACAGGCTTATAGTTCAGATCCAAAAACATTTATAGAGGAATTAGTTAATGAAGCTATACTGAAACTTTCTGATAAAAATCTTAACAATGAGGAAAAAGCAGAATTTATAGAAAAGGTTGCATTGGAGAACGTAGATATAAAAGCTCTAGGTTTGTACACACTAGGTGAATTAAGGAAATCATCAGAAAAAAGTGATTTATTTAAATATCAAACAACATTTCAAAAATACTTTTTGAAAAGTTTAACTTCAAGGTTAACTGACTATTCAACTAGTAAATTTGAAGTTGTGGAGGCAGATAAAAAAAGTTCAAATTACACTATAGTAAAATCAAAGATAATTCCTACTGATGGATCACCAGAAATTAAAATTGATTGGAGAATTTATACAAAAAATCCTGAAAAACCATTGATCAGAGATCTAATTGTTGAGGGATTAAGTTTAGCAAGAACACAAAAAGAAGAATTCGCATCAATTTTAAGTTCAAACAATAATGATATTAATATCTTAATTGACAAGTTAGAAGAGTTTTTAAAAAACTAATTATTTTGGTGGGCCCGCCAGGACTCGAACCTGGGACCAATACATTATGAGTGTACTGCTCTAACCAACTGAGCTACAGGCCCAAATTAATTCTTTTATATCACAGTTTGTTATTTTTCTAAGAAACTTTTTAGTTGTTTTGATCTACTAGGGTGCTTTAATTTTCTTAAAGCTTTAGCCTCGATCTGCCTAATTCTCTCACGAGTGACAGAAAATTGAAGTCCTACTTCTTCCAATGTATGATCAGTATTCATTCCAATTCCAAAACGCATTCTTAGCACTCTTTCTTCACGAGGTGTCAGTGATGCTAAAATTTTAGTCGTTGACTCACTTAAATTTGATTGAATTGCTGTATCTAAAGGTTGAAGTGCATTTTTGTCTTCAATAAAGTCTCCCAAACTACTATCCTCCTCATCTCCCACTGGTGTTTCAAGTGAAACAGGCTCTTTAGCAATTTTTAAAACTTTTCTGACTTTTTCTAAAGGCATTGCTAATTTTTTTGCCAATTCTTCAGGAGTGGGCTCTCTACCAAATTCACTCATAATTTGTCTTTGTGTTCTAACGATCTTATTAATTGTTTCAATCATATGAACTGGAATTCTTATAGTTCGAGCTTGGTCAGCTATCGATCTTGTTATAGCCTGTCTAATCCACCAAGTGGCATAAGTTGAAAATTTATAACCACGTCTGTATTCAAATTTATCAACTGCTTTCATCAAGCCGATGTTTCCTTCTTGAATAAGATCTAAAAATTGTAAACCTCTATTAGTATATTTTTTTGCTATAGAAATAACCAACCTAAGGTTGGCTTCTACCATTTCTTTTTTAGCAATTCTTGATTCTCTTTCACCTTTTTGAATTCTACTTACAAGTTTTTTAAATTCACCAACTGATAAACCAATTTTTTTACTAAATTCAACCAGCCTATCTTTTATTTCTGAGAAATCTTTTTTGTATTTTTTAAAAAAAGATTTCCATGTTGCGTTTTCTTTTAAGAATGTTTCAAATTTAGGATTAATTTCATTTCCTACATAATATTTAAGAAATTCTTCTCGTGAAATTTTATTATCCATAGCTAGACGTAAAAGAACTCCCTCGAGTGAAACTATTTTTTTATTTTCTTTATAGTGTGACTGAACTAATTCTTCTACTACGTGAGGTGCCAATTGAAGATTTTTAAAATTATCGACTAATATTTCCTGAATTTTTTTAAAATTTTTATTTTTTGATACTGAAAGTTCTTTTGAGTTTAGCATACACTCCAATTTTTCAACCTGATACTTTTGTAGTTTAGAATAATTTTTACTTAAAGATTCTAATATATTAATTATTTTTGGTTTTATTTCTTCTTCCATCTTTGCCAATGAAACGTTAAATTCATCGTCATCATTTGTGGAGCTCTCCTCTCCTTTTTTATCTTCAGATTTTTCATCTTCTTTATCTTTTTTTAGTTTTATTTTTTTACTTACCTTTAATTCATCCTCGTCTTCTGAAGCCTCAAAGTCCTCATATGTTGAGTCTATATCAATAATATCTCTGACTAAAAGTTGTTGATTTTCGATTTGTTCTTTCCATTCATTAATTTTTTTACCTACAATTGGGCTCTGGGTTAAAGCATTTATCATTACATCTTTTCCTGCTTCAATTCTCTTTGCGATAGCTATTTCTCCTTCTCTAGATAAAAGTTCAACTCCTCCCATCTCTCTTAAGTACATTCTTATTGGATCATCACTTTTATCTGACGTTTTTTCTTCAGCAGCGCTGGTTGTCTCTTTCTTTTTATTTGATTGATATTGTGATTTTTTTTCTACTAAAGTTATTTTTTCATCGACTAAAATTAAAAATGCTTTTTCAATATTTTCGTTTGTGCTGTTTCTTTTCCCTAGTGATTTTCCCAGTTCATCATAGGTTATGAATCCTCTATGCTTTCCTTTACCAAGAAGTCTTTCGAATGATTTTGTAATTAGTTTTTCAGCCATAATTGAATAGTCAAATATATATAATCACTGAAGAAAAAAAATCTATATTTAATTATTCCCCATTTAATTGGCTTTTAAGCTTAATTAATTCGGAGTATGAGCTTTCATCTAAGTTGTTGATTAGTTTTTGTTCGAGAGATTCTATTTTTTTTAAATTACTTTGGTCCTTGTGGTCATGAATAAGTTCTTCTAGTAGTTCTAAAACATCTTTATTTGTTTTAGTTTTAGTTATAATTCGAATATTTGAATTTTCGTTTATTTCCTTTATTAATTTATTAAAATCAGAATTTATTTTAGAATTAATATTTTCTTTATCTTTACCTTCAGATAAATTGTTTATAATTAAGTTCTTTAAACTTTCATTTATTTCATCAATAAAGTGTAACTTTAATAATTCTTCTAATTTTTTTGATGCTATCTCAAAATAATTTAAAATTATAAACAGAATAGAATATTCAATTATTTGAATTTTTGATAAATCCTTTCTTTTTTGATGTAAAATTTTTGTTTCCTTAAGAATTTTATAATCTTTTTTCTTTTTGAATGGGAAATTGTTATAATTTTGTTTTGAAGTTTGAATAGGCGTTAATTTTTTTATTTTTTCAAGAAAATCCTCTAACACATATTTTTTTAAAATTTCGTCTTGTATTGAATAGGCAATTTTTTTTATTTCTTTTTCAAATTTTGAAATCTCATAAGGATTATTTTGATCTATCTTACTTAGATGATGGTTCCAAATAAAAGATTGAATTATTTCTTTTTCTTTTAACAAATTTATTAACGCGTCTTTCCCTTTTTGCTTGATGTAATCATCCGGATCTTTTCCACCAGGCATTATAGAAAAATAAATTTTATTTTTTTCATTTATTAATGGGAATAGTTTTTCAGCAATTCTCAAAGCAGCTTTTTGCCCACTGTCATCTCCGTCTAAACAAATAACGGGATTGGAAAAAAACTTCCATATTAAACTAATTTGTCTCTCCGTCAGAGCAGTTCCTGAATTTGCAATTACATTTTTAATACCTGATGAGTAAACGCTAACAACATCCATATATCCCTCTACAATTAAAACCTCATCCGTCTCTGATCTTAAGTCTTTAGCTTTATCTAAGTTAAAAATCATATTTCCTTTTTTATAAAATTCTGTTTCTGGTGAATTGATATATTTAGCTAGTTTACCTTCACGAATAATTCTTCCTCCAAAAGCAACTGGGTCTCCTGTAATATTGTTTACAGGAAATATTACTCTAGAATTAAATCTATCTATAAACTTTCCAGTTTTATCGCTTTTATAATATAGGCCCGTTAAATTAATATCTTCCTCAGAGTATTTATTTTTCAATTCGTCATAAAAGTTGTTTTGCCAAGGCACATAACCTAATTTAAACTCCTCTATAATTTTTTTCTGTAATCCTCTTTTAATAAGATATTCTATTGCTTCTTTATTATCTGAATTAAATAATTGCTGATGATAATAATTGGAATAATCTTTAAAAATATTTTTATAAGTTTGGAATCTCAAATCTTTTTTTTGATCAAAATTAGAAAACCTATATGGTTGCATCCCTGCTTCAGCTGCCAAAGATCTTACAGCTTCTCCAAATCCAATTGATTTTGTTTTCATTAAAAAGTCAAAAATATTTCCATGCTCACCACTGCTAAAACAATGGTAAAATTCTTTTTCATCGTTTACAGTAAAGGACGGACTTTTTTCATTCTTAAAAGGCGAAAGGCCAATAAACTCTTTTCCTCTTTTTTTTAATTGAACTGTTTTTCCTACAACTTGAGATACTTTTAATCTTAATTTAATTTCATCAAGATATTCTTTTGGATACTTCATTTAGTTTAAAAGTTTTTTTATAATTAAGCTTACTTTTGAAAAATCAAGAGTGTCTGCATGTTTTGCTTTCAAAACCCCCATAACTTTTCCCATATCTTTCATAGAAGATGCACCAGAAGATTTTATAGCTTCCTCACATATTTTTTTTGTCTCTTCTTCGCTAAGTTGTTTTGGTAAAAAAGCACTTATGACCTCTATTTCTTTAGTTTCATTTTCTAAAAGTTCATTCCGTCCAGCCTTTTTATAGACCTCACACGACTCATTTCTCTGTTTAATCATCTTTTTTAAAATAGCGGTCAAATCGCTATCAGACATTTCCTTTCGATCTTTGGTTCGGCTTGCTATTTCAGCGTCTTTTATGGCTGATACTACTAACCTAAGAGTTGGATAAATGTTCTTGTCCTTTGCCTTGAGTGCTTCGTTAAGTTTTTGTTCAATTTGCTTTTTTAAAGACATGATTAAAATTATTTTAATCACAATTCTTATCCAAAATAAAAAGAACTTTCTTGACGATTTTATTACTATTTCATATGTTGCGCAAAATCATGTTTATAAGTTTTTTACTTTAACTCATGAGTTGTATTTGAAAACTTTTATTCAAAATATAAACTCAATTAAAAATCTTAATAAGATCGATTCCACTGCTATTTTAGTTCTTCAGAACGGTAAATTTTTTAGAGGCCTAGGATTAGGTTATCAAGGCACCGCTACAGGTGAAGTATGCTTTAATACCTCTATTACTGGATACCAAGAAATTATATCAGACCCATCGTACGCTGGACAAATTATAAATTTCACATTCCCACACGTTGGAAATGTAGGTACTAATCTGGAAGATCATGAGTCTGATAAAATCTGGACAAAGGGAGTTATTATAAACTCTGAGATAACAAGTCCTTCTAACTACAGAGCACTTAAACACCTAGATGATTGGTTAAAGAAAAATAAAATCGTTGGCATTACTGGTATCGACACAAGAAATCTTACAAATTTCATAAGAGACAAAGGAGCCCCTAAAGGAACTATATCATTCTTAAAAAATAATAAACTAAATATTAAAAAGCTTCTAAGACAAACACAAAAATGGAGTGGACTTAAAAATTTAGATTTAGCCCAAAAAGTTTCTACTAAAAAAAATTATACTTGGAAAGGTTTAAAAACATGGAAAAAAAAAGCTGGTTTTGTAAAAAATAATAAAAAAAACTTCCACGTTGTTGCAATAGATTATGGAATAAAAAAAAACATTTTAAGATATTTTTCAGATTTTAATTGTAAAGTTACAGTAGTTTCATGCAAAACATTAGCTTCTGAAATAATTAAGTTAAAACCAAACGGAATTTTTCTATCTAATGGACCAGGTGATCCAGCTGCAACAGGTAAATATGCAATACCAATAATAAAAGAATTAATCAAAAACAATTTGCCTATATTCGGCATTTGTTTAGGCCATCAAATTCTTGCTTTAGCTTTGGGTGCCAAAACAAAAAAAATGAGTCTTGGTCACAGAGGTGCAAATCATCCAGTCAAAAATTTAATTAATGGGAACGTAGAAATTACAAGTCAAAATCACGGGTTTGAAGTAGTGAAAAGTAGTTTAAAAAAAAACATACAAATTACTCATCAATCTCTTTTTGATAACAGTATTGAGGGAATAAAATTAAAAAATAAACCTATTTATTCTGTGCAATACCATCCTGAGTCTAACCCAGGCCCACAGGATAGTGTTTATTTATTTAAAGAATTTATAAATAGTATGAAAAAATATGCCAAAAAGAAAAGATATTAAAAAAATTTTAGTTGTTGGAGCTGGACCAATTATTATTGGGCAGGCTTGTGAATTTGATTATTCAGGCACTCAAGCTTGCAAAGCATTAAAAGATGAGGGATTCAAAGTAATTCTTATAAATTCAAATCCAGCTACTATCATGACGGATCCGAATGTTGCAGATAAAACTTATATTGAACCGATTACAATAGAAGTTCTTGAAAAAATTCTTATCAAAGAAAAGCCTGATGCAATTTTGCCAACTATGGGGGGTCAAACTGCATTAAATTTAGCAATGGAGGCTGAAAAAAAAGGAATTCTTAAAAAATATAAAATTGAACTAATAGGTGCTAATTCAAAAGCAATATCCAATGCGGAAGACAGAAAAAAATTTAGAAAAAATATGATTGAAATTGGATTAGATCTTCCTAAATCAAAAATAGTAAATAACGCTAATCAATCATCTAAAGTCTTAAAACAAATTGGATTGCCAGCAATTATTAGACCAGCTTTTACTCTTGGTGGTTTAGGTGGTGGTATCGCCAAAAATAAAAAAGATTTTTACAAGATAATAAAAAACGGTCTTCATGAGTCACCGGTTAAACAGGTATTGGTAGAAGAGTGTTTAGAGGGTTGGAAAGAATTTGAGATGGAAGTTGTAAGAGATAAAAATGATAATTGTATTATTATTTGCTCAATAGAAAATTTAGATCCTATGGGTATTCATACAGGGGACTCGGTTACTATTGCCCCAGCACTCACTTTAACTGACAAAGAGTATCAAGTTATGAGGAATGCCTCTATAGCTTGCTTAAGAAAAATTGGTGTTGAAACTGGCGGTTCAAATGTTCAATTTGCGATAAATCCGAAAAATGGAAGGATGGTAATTATTGAGATGAACCCTAGGGTTTCAAGATCATCAGCATTAGCTTCTAAAGCTACTGGGTTTCCAATAGCAAAAGTAGCAGCGAAGTTAGCTGTAGGTTATACTTTAGACGAGTTAAAAAATGAAATTACAAAAGTAACGCCTGCATCTTTTGAGCCTACGATTGACTATGTGGTTACTAAAATACCAAGATTTACTTTTGAAAAATTCTCCTCTTCGGCTGCTGTTTTGGGTACATCAATGAAATCAGTGGGAGAGGCAATGGCAATTGGTAGAAATTTTAAAGAGTCTCTCCAAAAAGCTTTGGTATCTTTAGAGACAGGTTTCTCGGGATTAGACCAAATATTTAATTTAAATACGAAACAAATTAGAAAAAAACTTAAAGAAAATATTCCAAATAAAATTTTACTTGTTGGAGAGGCTATAAGAAAAAAAATAAATTTAAAAGTTATAAATAAACTTTCAAAAATCGATCCTTGGTTTTTAGATCAAATAAAAGAAATTATAGATAATGAGATTAAAATAAAGAAAAAAGGTCTCCCTAAAAATTTCAATGAATTTAATTATATAAAGTCGATAGGGTTTTCTGATAAAAAATTATCTGAACTTACAAATATTTCAGAATCGTTAATTAGAAAGAAAAGAACTGCTTTAAAAGTTTTACCAGTTTATAAAAAAGTCGATACTTGTGCTGCAGAATTTAGGTCTTTCACTCCGTATATGTATTCTACTTATCAAAGAAATTTCTCTTATAATTCAGAATGTGAAGCCGATCCGTCTAGTAAAAATAAAATTATAATACTTGGAGGAGGCCCTAATAGAATAGGCCAAGGAATAGAATTTGATTACTGCTGTTGCCAAGCTAGTTTTGCTCTTAAAGAAGCTAAATATGAAACAATCATGGTTAATTGTAATCCTGAAACCGTATCAACAGATTATGACACGAGTGACAGATTATATTTTGAGCCCTTAATAGATGAATATGTTTTTAATATTATAAAAAGAGAGAAATCGAAAGGTAATTTAAAGGGTGTCATTACCCAATTTGGAGGACAAACTCCAATTAAACTTGCAAAATTTTTGCACGAAAACAAGCTTCCAATTTTGGGAACTCAATATTCATCAATTGATCTTGCTGAAGATAGAGATAGATTTAGAAATCTTTTAAATAAACTTAACTTAAAACAAGCTAAAAGCGGCATTGCAAGGACTTTTTCTCAAGCTATTAAAATTGCAGATAAGATTGGTTTGCCTTTGATGGTAAGACCATCTTATGTATTAGGTGGAAGAGCAATGGAAATTGTGCATGAGAAGAGTCAACTTAAAGACTTTGTAAAAGAGGCATTTAAAGTGGCTGAAAAAAATCCAATCTTAATTGATAAGTTTATTGATAATGCAATGGAAGTTGATGTTGATGCAATTTCGGATGGTAATAATGTTTTTGTGGCAGGTATCATGCAGCACATTGAAGAAGCAGGAATACACTCTGGTGACTCAGCATGTAGTTTGCCTCCTGTATCAATAAAACCTTTCTTAATAAAAGAAATTGAAAATCAAACAAAAAAATTGGCTTTAGCTCTTAAAGTAAAAGGCTTTATGAATGTTCAATATGCAATTAAAAGGGATGAAATTTTTGTAATTGAGGTAAATCCTAGAGCAAGTAGAACCGTTCCATTTGTTTCTAAAGCTAAAAATTTACCTCTAGCTAAGATAGCCTCTAGAGTTATGGCAGGAGAGAAATTATCTAAGTTCAACTTAAAAAGTAAAACCAAAGACATGTTTGCGGTAAAGGAATCGGTGTTTCCATTTAATAAATTTCCTAATAGCGATCTATTACTTGGCCCAGAAATGAAATCTACAGGTGAAGTAATGGGTTTTGATAAAAATTTTGGAATGGCGTTTGCTAAAAGTCAAATTGCAGCTTCAAACTCTCTTCCTAAAAAAGGTTTGGCTTTTATCTCGTTAAAAAATAGTCATAAAGAAGAGGGTGTACAATTAGCAAAACAATTAATTAAATTAAATTTTAAGCTGTGTGGAACAGCAGGTACAGCTGATTATATAAGCCAGCATGGAATTAAGTGTAAAAAAATAAATAAAGTAAATCAGGGTTCCCCACATATAGTAGATGTTTTGAATGCTAAAAAAATAGCTTTGGTTATTAATACCGGAGGTGGAAATAGTGAGTCTCAGTTGAGCGATGCTGTTGCATTAAGAAGAGCCACTCTAGCTAATAAAGTTCCTTATTGTACTAATATGTCCACGGCCAAAGTTTGTTTGGAAGGTATAAAATCTCTGAAATTAATAGATATTAATGTGACTTCTTTGCAAGATATCTAATTTTTTACTTTCCAGTCAGTCTCGAAAGTAACATAGTTTATTTGGATACATCTTCTCTCTTTTTTAATTTCTTTTTTTTCCATTCCATGCCAAGTGTTTGGTCCGCTTGTGAAGAAATATCCATAATTATGTTTGTAAGGAACTGTTTTAACTTTATTTAATTTTGCATCATAAAAATCAGTTCCTAAATTTTCTGACTCGTTATGAAGGTTCACAAAAACTATTGAAGACATTAATTTCTCTTCTATGTCACAATGAGGTTTCAGCCAAAAACCTTCTCGATCACAAATTACCTCTAGTCTTACATAAGAATTACTTAAGTCTTTTCCAATTAATGATCCAATTTTTTTATAAACTTCTGGTGATCTTAATTCTTCAATAAATTTTGTTAAGTTTGGAAATTGATTAGAATTTTTTTTAGTAACATAACATCTTAGTTTTTTTGCTTTTCCACCATCTTTAATTCCAGCTCGGAAAGCTCCTTCTCCTCCATCAAGAGCTCTTGTTCCATCATAATTTAAATTTTGTTTTCTAGGATCAGCTATCTCTGCACTACAGATCTCATCGATAGCATTCTGCGTAAGCGGCTGGTTGATCTCGAAATGTTTAAAAGGATCGCTAAATAACTTTGTCCTTTTTTCTAATGATTTAAATAATTCCATATTTTTTCATTTTTGCTTTTACAATTGGAGCGATTCTGTTTACCTCATTCAAACTATTATAACTCCAACTTTCAACTCTGTCTTCTAGTACTCTTGTTATACCTAAATCTTTCAATTGTGAATAAAATTTTTTAAACCTTCCTGTAGGCTTGAAAGACTTCATCATTGCAATATAAACAGGTTTTCCAGTCATAGCAGCTTCTGAAATCATTGACGTGGAGTCGCATGTTACAACTATATAATTTGAAATAGCTAATGCAGATAGATAAGCTTTTTTATCAACATTTTTTACAACATGATGATTAATGCTAAAGGTATTAAATGCTATTTTCAAAATATTTTCAGGTGTTCTATAAGAGGGAATTACAATAATTTTAAATTTATCGGGGGTAAATAAAGTCTTAACTTTATTAAAAAGTTCATGAATTCGATTTTCTGAATAATTGTAATATTTATTCGGTCCTCCGATTATAAATGCAACTAGTTCTCTTCTCTTATCTTTATCTATTCCAAGATAATTTGAATTTTCATTAATTTCTTTTTTATTAAGATAATGAATAGCTCCTGTTGTGTTGATTATATTTTCTCCCTTTAAATTATCATGCTCTGGACTTACTATGAGATTAAAATGTTCGAAAGAGACTTTTGGATCTTGTATATGGATATTGAAAATTTGATTACCAAATCTTTTTTTTAAAGCTATTGATGGTATTACACTTTTTCTTCCACAGGATATAATGACTTTACAATCACATACGAATTTATTTTTTACCAAATTTTCTGATATTGGGCTAATTTTTGGTGGAATGAAATTCCAAAAAGATTTTAGTTCAATTTTTTGGTGTTTATAATTAAGGCCCAAAGCTTTAGCTAATCCCTCCACTTGACTAACCATGCCGTGCATACCTTGCGTTAAAAGAAGTGCTTTTAATTCCAACATTAGTTATTATATACCTTTACAGAATGAATAATAAATCAACTAAACATACAAAAGTGTTAATTCTTGGATCTGGTCCTGCTGGCTATACAGCAGCTATTTATGCGGCCAGAGCAATGCTTAAACCAATACTTGTCCATGGTTCTCAACCTGGGGGACAATTAACAACCACTACTGATGTTGAAAATTACCCTGGATACTCAAAAGTGATTCAGGGGCCATGGCTAATGGATGAAATGAAAGGTCAAGCAGAAGCAGTGGGCACAGAGATGATACAGGATCATATAAGTAAAGTTGACTTAACAAAAAAACCTTTTACAGCAACAGGTGATAGTGGTCAGGTTTATACTGCAGATAGTTTCATAATTTCAACAGGTGCACAAGCAAGATGGCTAAATTTAAAGTCTGAGCAAGAGTTTAGAGGGTTTGGAGTTTCCGCCTGTGCTACTTGTGATGGATTTTTCTTTAAAGAAAAAGAAGTAGCTGTAGTTGGTGGAGGAAATGCTGCTGTTGAAGAAGCAATGTTCTTAACAAAATTTGCTTCAAAAGTTTATCTAATTCATAGAAGAAATGAATTGAGAGCAGAGAAAATGCTTCAAGCAAAATTAAAATCCAACAAGAAAATAGAAATTATTTGGGATACGGTAGTCGAAGATGTTATTGGTACAAAAGAACCTAAAACTGTTAATGCATTGAAAATAAAAAATGTGAAGGATAATAAAGTTAAAGATCTTAAAGTTGATGGGTTATTTATTGCCATAGGTCATGATCCAGCTACATCTTTATTTAAAGATCAACTTAAAATGGACAAAGAAGGGTATTTAATTACAAAACCTGACTCTACTGAAACAAATATTCCAGGAGTTTTTGCTGCAGGGGATGTGAAGGACAAAATTTTTAGACAAGCTGTTACTGCTGCTGGAATGGGATGCATGTCAGCACTTGAAGCTGAAAAATATTTATCTGAGACTAACTAAGATTATCACAAAAAGATTTAATTCTTTCCATTGCTTTTTTTAAATTTTCCATAGAGGTGGCATAAGAAATTCTAAAATATCCATCTAATCCAAAAGCTGAGCCCTGCACCACCGCCACCTCGGCTTTTTCTAATAATTTTTCTACGAAATCTTTATCTGTTTTAAGTTTTGTTTTTTTATTTAGTAATTTCTTGCAATTAGGAAAAACATAGAATGCTCCCTCGGGACTCAAACAACTTATGCCTTTAATATTATTTAAACTATTAACAACAAAATTCCTTCTTTCTTTGAAAGAATTCGATCTCTCCAATATAAAGTCTTGTGTTCCATTTAGTGCTTCCACAGCAGCTGCCTGACTAATGGATGTAGGGTTGCTTGTTGACTGTGATTGAATCTTAGCCATCGCTTTAATAATTTCTTTTGGGCCCGCAGCATAACCTATTCTCCAGCCAGTCATTGAGTAAGATTTACTTACTCCATTCATGGTTAAGGTTCTACCTTTTAATTTTTCAATTTGTGCAATTGTAAAAAATTTAAAACCGTCATAAGTAATATGCTCATAAATATCATCGCTCAAAATATATAAATTTTTAAATTTTATTAAAATCTTTGATAAAGCTATTATCTCATCTTTAGTGTAACCAGAACCTGTAGGGTTAGATGGGGAGTTTATAATTATCCACTTCGTTTTCTTTGAAACTGTTTTTGCTAGTTTTTCCGGTGTTAATTTAAAATTATTTTTTTCATCACACTTAATTATTTTGGGTTTTCCCCCAGCTAGCAAAACGATGTCGGGATAAGAAACCCAATAAGGAGCTGGAATAATTACCTCGTCACCCTTGTTTATAGTTGCCATAAAAGCGTTATATAAAACTTGCTTTCCCCCGGTACCGACTGAAATTTGATCGAGCTCATATGATAAATCATTTTCTCTAGAAAATTTTGCTTGGATAGCTTTTTTTAATGCTGGGGTTCCATCCACTGCAGTATATTTTGTGTCGCCTTTTCTGATCGCCTCGATGGCAGCTTCTTTAATATTATTTGGAGTATCAAAATCAGGTTCTCCAGCCCCTAAACCTATAACATCCTTTCCAGCAGCTCTCATTTCCCTAGCTTTTGAGGTAACTGCTATTGTAGGCGACGGTTTTATACGTTTTAAACTATTGGAAACTATGCTCATTGAAATTTATAATATAATTAATTTATTATTAACACAAAATGCAAAATACTTATCAAGAAAAATTAGCTGATCTAGAAGTTAATAACTCAAAAAAAATTAAGAAGTTAGAGGGAGGTATTAACTTTAAAATCAAAAGTGATTTTCAACCTAGCGGTGACCAACCAGAGGCTATAAAGAAAATATTAAAAAACTTAAAAGATAACAAACAAGAACAAGTACTTTTGGGGGTTACAGGATCGGGTAAAACTTTTACAATGGCTAAAGTCATAGAAAAGGCTAATAGGCCAGCTTTAATTTTAGCACCAAACAAAACTTTAGCTGCTCAATTGTACGGAGAGTTTAAAAGTTTTTTCCCGGATAACGCAGTGGAATATTTTGTATCATATTATGATTACTACACTCCAGAAGCATACGTTCCTAGATCCGATACTTATATAGAAAAAGAAGCTTCAATAAATGAGCAAATTGATCGTATGAGACACTCGGCAACAAGATCTTTATTGGAAAGAGATGATGTAATTATTGTTGCGAGTGTATCATGTATTTATGGTTTAGGTTCTGTAGAGGCATACTCAAAAATGACAATTACTTTAAAAAAAAATTATGAGTACGAACGAGATGATTTAATTAGGGCATTTATAAACTTACAGTATAAAAGAAATGATCAAAATTTTTTTAGAGGAACCTTTAGAGTAAGAGGAGAAAATTTAGAGATCTTTCCCTCACACTTAGAAGATAGAGCTTGGAGAATAAGTTTTAATTTAAATAAATTAGAAAAAATTGAAGAATTCGACCCACTTACTGGAGATAAGACAAATGATTACTCAATTATAAAAATTTACGCCAATAGTCATTACATAACCCCGAAGCCGACTATCGAGCAAGCAATCAAACAAATAAAATCTGAGTTAGCCGAGACTTTAAAAAAACATAGAGAAAATAATAAACTTCTAGAGGAACAGAGATTAAGAGAACGAACTAAGTTTGATTTAGAGATGATTGAAGCTACCGGAACTTGCGCAGGGATAGAAAATTATTCAAGATTTTTATCAGGAAGAAAAGCTGGTGAACCACCTCCTACTCTTTTTGAATATTTTCCAGATAATGCAATTATATTTGTAGACGAAAGTCACGTAACAGTCCCTCAATTAAATGGAATGTATAAAGGTGACCGGACAAGAAAAAGCACGTTAGCCGAATATGGGTTTAGACTCCCGTCATGTATGGATAATAGACCTTTAAAATTTGAGGAGTGGGATTTAATGA
Source organism: uncultured Pelagibacteraceae bacterium (assembly GCA_902632445.1). Classification (GTDB taxonomy): domain Bacteria; phylum Pseudomonadota; class Alphaproteobacteria; order Pelagibacterales; family Pelagibacteraceae; genus Pelagilacustribacter. The sequence goes on from CACPCL010000003.1 coordinate 40,828, forward strand.
GAACACAAACTGTTTTTGTCTCTGCTACTCCAGGACCTTGGGAGCTGAAGCAGACAAGTAATAAATATATTGACCAAATAATTAGGCCGACAGGTTTAATAGATCCCCCGGTCGAGATAAGACCAGCTAAAACTCAGGTAGATGATCTAATGCATGAGGCAAAAGAAATTGTAAAAAAAGGATATAGAATACTTGCTACAACACTAACAAAAAAAATGGCTGAAGATCTTACTGAGTACCTCCACGAAAATGGTCTTAAAGTAAGATACATGCACTCAGACATAGATACTCTTGAAAGGATTGAAATTATAAGAGATTTAAGAATGGGTGTTTTCGATATTCTCGTCGGAATAAACTTATTAAGAGAGGGACTCGATATTCCTGAGTGTGCTTTAGTAGCAATATTAGATGCAGACAAAGAAGGATTTTTAAGATCAGAGACATCTTTAATTCAAACGATTGGTAGAGCAGCGCGAAATGTTGATGGTAAAGTAATTTTATATGCTGATAAAGTCACGAAGAGTATTCAAAAAGCCATTAAGGAAACAGATAGAAGAAGAAATAAACAATTAGAATATAATAAAAAAAATGGAATAACGGCTGAGTCGGTAAAAAAAGAGATAAGTGATATTTTAGAGTCTGTTTATGAAAAAGATTACGTTAAAATTAGTGAAGGCTCAAACGTAGGTGGAAATTTAAAAAAACATCTCAAAGCTTTAAACAGAAAAATGAAGGAAGCTGCATCTAATTTAGAATTTGAGGAGGCTGCTAAACTAAGAGATGAAATGAGAAAACTAGAAGCTAGTGAGCTTGAAATTACTTTAAATCCTAAGATATCTCAATATAATTTGAAAAGTAAGGTTTATCCAAAAGGAAGATCGACTATGGGTATGCCTGGCACAAAACCAAGAAAAGCGATAAAAAAATGGAAGCCAAAAAAATAATTATCACTGGTGGAGCTACTAGAATAGGATCTGCAATCGCTAAAAGTTTAGTTAGCTTTGAAACAAAAATAGGTATCCACTTTAACAAATCTAAAAGTAGCGCTTTAAAATTAAAAAAAGAATTAGAGGAACTTGGGGCTGAAACTTACTTATTTAAAGCTGATTTAAATAATTTAAAGCAAACACAAGTTTTAATAAAAAAAGCCTATAAAACTATGAAAGGATTAGATTGTTTGATTAATAATGCTTCTATATTTGAAAACGATAATCTTGAAAATTTTTCTGAAAAATCCTTTACAAAACATATAAATATTAATTTAAAAGCACCAGCAATATTAACACAAAGTTTTAAAAAGTTAGTTAAAAACAAAGAAGGATGTATCATCAATATTATTGATCAAAGAGTAGAAAAATTAACTCCTTTTTTTTTCTCTTACACTTTAAGTAAGTCCTCATTGGCCACTTTTACAAAAACATCAGCTATGAAATTAGCACCTCATATAAGAGTGAATGGCATATCACCTGGGCCAACTTTAAAAAACAAAAGACAATCTGAGAAGCATTTCAAAAGACAATGGAAATCTACGCTCTTAAGGAGAAAGGTAGACTTAGATAATGTATGTAATGGAGTAAGGTTTTTAATTGAAAATAAGAGTATAACGGGAGAAATAATAAATATCGATAGCGGACAAAGACTTGCTTGGCAAACACCAGATATTGTTAATACAAAAGAATGAAGATAATTAAATTTAAGAAAAAAGAAAAATTTAAATATAAAAGAAAAGTAATTATAAAAGATTTAATTTTAAATATTTTTATAGGAATACATAGTTTTGAAAAAAAAGAGAGACAAAGAGTAAAATTTAATATTGAAATTTTGACTAATCCATATGTACTTCCAAATAATAAAGATTTAAATTCAATAATAAATTATGAAAAAATTGTTAGTAAAATTGAAAAAATTACTCATTCAAAACATCACGAATTACTTGAAGATTTAGCTGAAAATATTTTTAATATGATATTTAAAAATAAACTTGTTAAAAAAATAAATCTTAAGATAGAAAAGTTAGATATTTTAAAGAAAACTAAATCTGTTGGGATCGAGGTATCAAAATCGAAAGTATGATTAATAGTTTAGAGTTAGGAAAAAAAGTAATAAAAGAAAAAATACCGCTAATATCAAAAAACCCTGGTATTTACAAAATGATTAGTTCCACTGGTGAAATTCTTTATATCGGTAAAGCTAAAAATATCCCAAACAGACTTAAAAGTTATGTCACAGAGTCAAACCTTCCTATAAGAACTGAAAGAATGCTCTCACTCACACATAACCTTGAAACCACTACTACAAGTAATGAAAGTGAAGCTTTGCTATTGGAAGCAAATTTAATAAAAAAACATAAACCTCGTTACAACATCCTTTTGCGGGATGATAAATCTTTTCCTTACATTTATATTGGTAATAAAGATAAGTGGCCACAACTTACGAAATTAAGAGGAAAAAAATCAAAAACTGGATACTATTTTGGTCCCTTTGCATCGATTGGATCTGCTAATTGGACGATAAAAATTTTACAAAAAATTTTTCTTTTAAGAGTCTGTGACGACACTGTTTTTAAGAATAGAGAAAGACCATGTATCCTGTATCAAATTAAAAGATGCTCTGCTCCATGTGTTGGACATATAAATGAAAAAGATTACGAGTCTAGTGTGGCCGATGCTATTGATTTTATTTCGGGTAAATCTAGAAGAATTCAGAAAAATCTATCTAAAGAAATGGAAAAAGCTAGTAAAGAATTGGATTATGAAAAAGCTGCTGTAGCTAGGGATAGGATAAAAGCTTTGACTCAAATACAAACCTCTCAAAAAATAAACCAGACGAATTTAACAGAAGCTGATGTTATCAGTATTTATAAAGAGACAGGAAAAACATGTGTTCAAGTGTTTTTTTTCAGGTCAAAACAAAACTGGGGTAATCAGGCTTTCTATCCCAAACATGATCCAGATGATAGTGTAGAAGATATAATAAGTTCTTTTATATCCCAATTTTATGAAAACAAAACTATTCCAAGACTTATATTGACTAACTGTGAGGTGAAAGACAAAAAACTTATCGAGAAAACATTCTCTGAGAAGGATAAAAAAGATATTATTATCAAGCTAGCAAAAAGTAAAAATGAGGTAAGTATCTCTAGTCTTGCAGAGAAAAATGCAAGGCAATCTTTGAAACAAAAACTCATTCAATCTGATACTAACAATAATCTTATCGAAGAATTAGCATCTAAATTCAAAATTAATAACAATATTGATTTGATAGAGGTTTACGATAATAGCCACATTCAAGGAACTGACTCAATCGGATCATTAATTTGTTTCAGTAATGAGGGTTTTGTTAAGAAAAGATACAGGAAATTCAACATTAAAGATGAAAAAGTAAAAAATGATGACTATGGGATGATGAAAGAGGTTTTATTTAGAAGATTTTCCAAAGCAATTAAGGAAAAATCTGGTTCATTATCATTACCTGATTTAATAATGATAGACGGTGGAAAAGGACAATACTCTGTATCTAGAGAAGTTCTAAATGAATTGGGATTACATGACTTGCCAATTTTAGCAGTAGCGAAGGGTAAAAAGAGAAATGCTGGAGAAGAAAAGATATATCATGAAAGTAAAGAGTATATTTTAGAAAAAAATGATCCATTATTATTTTTTATTCAAAGACTTAGAGATGAGGCTCATCGATTTGCTATAAGCACCCATAGAGCTAAAAGAAAGAAAAACCTAAGTAAATCTTTATTAGATCAAATCCAAGGAATCGGGAAACAAAGAAAGAGGGCCTTATTAAATCATTTTGGGTCTGCACGTGCTGTTGAGTCTGCGAGCTTCGACGATTTAAAATCAGTCGAAGGAATAGAAGACAATATAGCAAAGAAAATATATGATTATTTCCACGAATAAATGAAATTAAAGATCCCAAATATACTTACTATAGGAAGAATTATTATAGTGCCAATTTTTGTTGTTACTTTTTTTATACCTGGTTTTTTTGGTGATCTAATACCTTTCTTTTTATTTGTCTTAGCAAGTTTTACTGATTACCTTGATGGTTTATTAGCCAGATTATTTAAAGAGGAGTCTAAGTTAGGTGAATTATTAGATCCTATAGCTGATAAAATTTTGGTTTCTGCCGCTCTTATTTTGCTTGTTATGAATGGTACAATTAAAAACTACGAAGTAATTGCAGCAGTAATTATTCTAACAAGGGAAATTTTAATTTCAGGATTACGCGAATTTCTAGCAAAAGGAAGAATAACTATGCATGTAACAAGCTTGTCAAAGCTAAAAGCTTTCATACAAATGGCATCAATAGCTATCCTTCTCACAGGTGATATAGGAAACCGAATAATCAACTTTCAAGATTATAATGCTCAAACAGTAGGTATTATTCTTTTATGGTTATCTGCATTTCTAACTTTGTATACGGGCTATGATTATCTGAGAAAAGGTATTGATCATGCTATAAATGAAGATAGTAAAGATTAAGCAGCTGATTCTTTTCTAACAAGATTTTGGTATGCATTATTTAATTCTGAAATAACGCTACAAACTTTAAACTTATAATCATTTATTTGCGAAACTGGTGTTACTTCAGCTGCAGTTCCAGTTAAAAAACATCCAACAAAATCTTGCATCTCTTGTGGTTTAATTTTTCTTTCGACTACTTGAATTCCTTTAACTTTAGCAATTTTGATTACTTCCCTTCTAGTTATACCATCAAGAAAAGAGTCAGGTATAGGAGTATGTAATTCTCCATTGACAGTTTTAAAAAATACATTTGCTCCAGTGGCTTCAGCTATATTGCCCTCGTGATCAAGCATTAATGAGTCGGTATATCCTTTAGCCTCAGCTTCATGTTTCGATAAAGTGCAAATCATATAAAGCCCTGCAGCTTTAGTGTCCCATGGAATTGTATTTGGAGCGGGTCTTCTCCAGCTTGAAATATTTAATTTGATACCATTTAATTTTAGTTTGGGATCAAAATAAGATCCCCACTCCCAAGTAGCAATAGCAACATGAATTTTATTTTTCTGAGCTGATATTGCCATCATTTCACTACCTCTCCAAATTAGAGGCCTAACGTAACCGTTCTGAACTTTTTGGATGTTCACAATTTTTTTACAAGCCTCGTTTATTTCATTTTGAGTGTAAGGTACTTCTATTCCCATTCTTTTAGCAGAATAAAATAATCTATCTGTATGCTCCTCTAGCTTAAAAATTTCACCCTCATAAACTCTTTCTCCTTCAAATACACAACTGGCATAATGTAATCCGTGATTTAAGATATGAATATTTGCATCTTTCCAATCAACTTCTTTTCCGTTGTACCAAATTTTTCCTGATCTCTTATCGTAAGGTATGCTTTCCATTTGTTGTAAATATATAGATTTTTTAATTATAAAAAAGTATATTCATTGAGAGGATAAGTCAATATAACTTACCATTATGAAAGATTTGCTTTATTTAAAAGATGATCAAATAAAAGAATTTATTCAATTACTTTATTATGCTTACAGAGAAACGTTTGCTGACCCAAAGGATGTCTTGGCAAAAAAATATTTTGGACCGGCTCATCTAAGAGCTTTAAATTTGATTGAGCGAAATCCTGGTATTAATCTTGGAGAATTAATATTTAAACTTAAGGTTACAAAACAAAGCTTAAATAGAGTTTTACGAGATTTAATAAAATCAAAAATGATTAAACAAATACAAGATGATAATGATACTAGAAAAAAAAATTTATTTTTAGATAAAGAAGGCAAAATTTTTTTTGAATCTGTATATAATTCACAAAAAAAAAGAATTTTTAATGCTTTAAAAAATTCAAGCTCTGACTCAGTTATAAAATTTAAAAATGTTTTAAAAAAGATAATAGATGGAAAATAAAAAATTACATATTTTGATAGTTGATGATGATGATAGAATTAGAAATCTATTAAAGGATTTCCTATTTAATAATAATTATATTATTTCAACAGCTGAGAATGCTGATCAAGCAAAAGAAAAATTAAATTATTTTAAATTCGATATTATTATTTTGGATGTTATGATGCCAGGACAAAATGGATATGAATTAACAAAAGACATTAGAAAAAAAATTAATATTCCAATTATTTTACTTACAGCTAAAGGTGAAGTAGAATTTAGAATAAAAGGTTTAGAATTAGGAGCCGATGACTACATTGGAAAACCTTTTGAACCAAAAGAATTATTACTAAGAATAAAAAATATTTTAAAAAAAACTAATAAGGTTGATTTGAGCTCCAAGCATTTTGTAGGAAATGCAAAGATTAATTTAAATAAAATGGTAATTAATTTAAATAATAAAGAAAAAAAAATTAATAATTCAGAAAAAAAAGTTTTAATTGAAATGCTTTCTAATCCTGGAAAAACTTATTCAAGAAGCGAAATCGGAAAAATTTCTGGAATATCGCAAGAACGTTCTATTGACGTTATGATTACTCGTTTGAGACAAAAATTAGAAGAAAATCCGAAAAATCCTAAATTTTTACAAACAATAAGGGGCTCAGGCTATGTTCTCTGGATTGAATAGGTTGTTAAAAATTATTTTGCCAAAAAGACTTTTTTATAGAGCTTTAATTATTGTAGCTGCACCAACAATTTTATTACAAATAATAATAACAATTGTTTTTTACGACAGTATATGGATTAAAGCTAATAAAAATATAACAAGATCCTTAGTAGCTCAATTGAAGGCTATTCAAGAAGTTTATCAGAATGATAAAAATAATTTAGATTTTTTTACCGATAGTTATAAAAATAATTTTAATTTCGAAATAGGTATAACTCAAAATGAATTCCCAGAAATTTCAGGAGAACGAAGATTTAGTCCTATGGATAGATCGTTAAGAAGAGAACTAAAATCTACTTTTGGAAATAATAATTACTGGTTTAGTACAGTCAAATTTAAAAATGCAGTTGAAATAAAAATTAAATCAGAAGAAGAGGTGTTAGAGTTCCTTGTTCCAAAAGAGATGGTTTCAACCTCCTCTGTAAGATTATTTGTTTTGTGGACTACTTTACCCTCGTTGTTGTTAATTATAATTGCATTAATATTTCTTAAAAACCAAACCAAACCACTAGTAAGATTAGCCAAAGCAGCTGAGAGATTTGGAAAAGGAGATTACGTTAATGATTTTAGACCATCGGGTGCGTTAGAAATAAGAAAAGCAGCATACGAATTCGATAGAATGGTAAAAAGAATAAATAGACATCTAAATCAAAGATCTGAAATGCTTTCTGGTATAAGTCATGATTTGAGAACTCCATTAACTAGACTCAAACTTCAGCTTGCTATGATAAATCAAAAAGAATTATCTACAAAAATGTCAAAAGACATAGATGAAATGGAAGATATGCTTAATGATTATCTGCAATTTGCTAAAACTCAATCTCAAGAGACGACTACTAATATAAATTTAGCTGATCTTTTAAAAGAAATAAAAAACGATTTTTCTGAAAAAAATTTGGAAATTTCTAATTCAGAAAAAATTAACCTTCAAGGCAGAGTTTCTTCACTTAAAAGATCTTTTGAAAATATTATAAATAATGGTCTTACATATGGAAATAAAGTATTAATTAATGTTCAAAAAAGTTCAAATCGAGCTCTAATTATTTTTGAAGACGATGGGCCTGGGATACCTGAAGATCAGTATAAAAATGTATTTAGGCCTTTTTTTAGATTAGATAAAAGTAGAAGCCTCAATCAATCAGGGGTAGGTTTGGGACTCGCCATAGTTGAAGATATAATAAATTCCCACGGTGGGAATGTTCAATTAGGAAAGAGTAGATTAAACGGGTTGCAAGTTAAGATTTCTTTACCTTTTTAGATTTTTTTTTTGTTAACTCTTTAATTCTTAAATCTTGCTTTTGAACCAGCTTTTTTAACACTTCAAATTCTTCACGAGTAACTAAGTCTAACTTACCTATTATTTTATCTTTTTTAAATTTTAAATCTGTAGAAATTTCTTTTTGAATATCTTTTGAGGTTAATATTCCATTTTCTAGAATTGAAGATATTGTTTTAATTATCTTATCTGAATTACTCATGAATATAATCATATTTGATAGAATTATTAATTTCAATTATGTTATAAGAAAATATGTATACCCATAATTTAGATCCTGTACTTTTAAGCTTGGGCTTTTTAGAGGTAAGATGGTATTCACTCGCCTATATTTTTGGCATTATTATAGGTTGGTGGCTAGGAAAAAAGATAATAGTCAAACGTTTTGATAAAATTGGTCAAAAATTTAACCTGATAGAATTTGATAATTTAATTACCTATCTAATTATATCAATGATATTAGGAGGAAGAATTGGTTACGTTTTTTTTTACAACATTGAATATTATATCTCAAATCCTGTTGATATTTTTAAAATTTGGGAGGGAGGCATGTCCTTTCATGGCGCTTTGATTGGAATAATATTTGGAACTTATCTTTTTTCTATTAAAAAAAAAATTTCAACCTTTTTTTTGCTTGATATAATTGCTTGTGTTTCTCCAATAGGAATATTTTTAGGAAGAATTGCAAATTTTATAAATGGTGAACTTGTGGGAAAAATTACAAGTAGTTCATGGGGAGTAATATTTCCAAATATAGACATGATGCCTAGACATCCCTCTCAATTGTATCAAGCATTTTTTGAGGGAATTATTTTATTTTTAATAATGATAATTATTATTTTTAGAAAAAATTACAAAACAGGAACTTGTTCATATATGTTTTTAATTTGTTATGGCCTCCTTAGAACAATTTCAGAAAATTTTAGAGAACCTGATATACAGATTGGTTATTTATTTAACTTTTTAAGTATGGGAACATTTTTGAGTATTATAATGATAATCTCAGGTATAGTTATTTTTAGTAATTTAAGAAAAAAAAATGCATTCTAATTTAAAGTTTTTTAATAAGTCAAAAACCTTACCCACAGATATTTTTTTTAAAAATGTTTTATATGATAAATCATTTGGTTATTACTCAACGAAATTACCATTCGGAAAAAAGGGAGATTTTATAACTGCTCCAAAGATCTCAAAACTTTTTTCAGAAATGATATCTATATGGATAGTCTCAACATGGGAAAAATTTGGCAAACCAAAAAACTTAAACATAATTGAACTTGGACCTGGTGATGGGAGCTTGATGAAGATTTTAATAGATGTCTTAAAAAACTTTCCCGAGGCAAATTCTTCAATAAATCTATACTTGTACGAAAAAAGTAATTTTCTAAAAAAAATACAAAAAAAAAATATTGTAGGGAAAAAAATTAAATGGATTGATAGTTTCAAAAAAATAAAAAAAGGTCCGGTTATTTTCTTTGGAAATGAATTTTTTGATGCAATACCGATTAAACAATTTAAACGTAAGGGTAAAAACTTATATGAAAAATTTTACTCTATAGATAGAAGAAACAACATTGTTGAGATATATAAAAAAGCTAATAAAAAAAGTCTTAATCTTATCAAGTCATATAAATCTTTAAAAAATTTGAAATTTTTTGAGTTCCCTGAACTTGGATTCAAAGAAATGGAAAAAATTATTGAAAAAATTTCTTCTGTATCTGGATGTATTCTTCTAATAGATTATGGATATTTGAGGCCTGCATCACGAAGTACTCTTCAATCAGTGATGAAGCATAAAAGAAATGATTTATTAAATAATTTAGGAAAAGCAGATATAACATCTCATGTAAACTTTGGTTTATTAAATGAATTTTTTAAAAAAAAAAACTTGAAAGTCCAAAAAGTTGTTTCACAAAAATTTTTTTTAGAGAGAATGGGAATTATTAATAGAGCAAATCTATTAAGCAAAAAAATGAATTTCAGAAGTCAATCAAACTTATTTTTAAGGTTAAAAAGGCTGATAGATCCAGACCAAATGGGAGAATTATTTAAAGTTGTGCTCGGTTATAAATTTAAGCCTGTTAAATTTTTAGGTTTTAATTAATGTATTACTCAAGAAAACTTAAAAAATTTAAAAAAATTAAACATTGCTTTTTTTCAAGGAAAAAAGGGTTCTCTAACGGGATTTACAAAAGTTTAAATTGTGGGAGGGGATCTAAAGACAAGAGAAAAAATATTAATAAAAATCTAAATTATGTTTCAAAAAAAATGGGTGTAAAAAACAACAGGCTTTTACTCATGTATCAAACTCATAGCAATAAGGTAATTATAGTAGATAAAAAGAATTTAAAAAAAGTAATTAAATCTGACGCAATGATAACAAAAGTGAGGGGTATCGCTTTAGGTGTTGTTACTGCAGATTGTGTTCCGATTTTAATATATGATAATAAAAACGATATAGTTGGTTGTATTCATGCAGGGTGGAAAGGTGCTTTTTCAAATATAATAAAAAATACAATTAATAAAATAAGAAAACTTAATTCAGGAAACAAGATATATGCGAGTATTGGTCCTTGTATTGGAAAAAAAAATTATGAGGTTGATATTAATTTTTTTAACAAATTTGTATCTAAATCGCAGAAAAATAAAAGATATTTTCAAAATAAAAATTTAGTTAAAAAAATATTTGACTTAAGAAGATTCGTTAAAGATAAACTTTTAGAGCATAAAGTGGTCGTTGATCACGTAAATTATGATACTTTTAATGATAGAAATAACTTTTTTAGCTACAGAAGATCTCAAAAATTACAAGAAAATGATTACGGGAGGTGTATATCTGTAATAAGTTTAATTTAATATGTTTTAATTTGAAAACATCAATAAATAATTGTATAAATAATTACACTTCATGAAAATTCTATCTGGAACAAGTAACCTTAAACTAAGCAAGGAAATAGCGAAAAAATTAAAATTGAAGTTAATCAACTCGAATATTAAAAGATTTGCAGATGGAGAAATATTTATTGAGATAAACGAAAATATAAGAGGCAACAGCGTCTTTGTTGTTCAATCAACCTCGAATCCTGCCAATGATAATTTAATGGAACTTTTGCTTGTGATAGACGCATTAAAAAGATCTTCTGCAAAAAATATTACTGCAGTAATTCCCTATTACGGTTATGCAAGACAAGATAGGAAAGTGGCTCCCAGAACTTCTATATCGGCAAAGGTAGTTGCAAATTTAATTACAAATGCTGGGGCAAGTAGAGTGTTAACAGTTGATTTACATGCTGGGCAGATCCAAGGGTTTTTTGATATGCCTGTAGATAATTTATACACTACTCCACTTTTTGCAAAATATATAAAAAAAAAATTTAATAACAAAAAATTAATTTGTGTTTCTCCTGACGTTGGTGGAGTTCAAAGAACTAGAGGGCTAGCTACAAAAATTAAAGCTGACCTAGCTATAATTGACAAAAGAAGACCTAAAGCTGGCCAATCACAAGTAATGAATATTATAGGAAATGTAAAAGGAAAAACTTGTATAATAGTTGATGATATAATTGATAGCGGCGGTACCATAATTAATGCAGCGACTGCCTTAAAAAAAGCGGGAGCTATAGATGTATACGTGTTTATTACTCATGCTGTTCTAAGTGGGGATGCGGCAAAAAAAATCAAAAGTTCAAAAATAAAAAAACTAATAATTACAGATACAATTGATAATTCTCAAAAAATTAAAAATAACAATAAAATTGAGGTTTTATCAATATCTTCATTGATGTCAGAGGCAATAAAAAGAATAGCTAACTCTAACTCGGTGTCTGATCTATTTAATTAATACTTGTTTTGATTGAGATCATAGGTTATATACCTTTTCCAATAATATTATGAGTGACTTAAAAGCAACAAAAAGAGAAAATATTTCCTCTGGTTCTAATAGCAAATTACGTTCTGAAGGGTTAATACCAGCCATATTGTATGGAGGCAAAGATCCAAATAAAAATATTTCGGTAAGTAAAAAAGATATATCAAATATTATCTACTCAGAAACTTTTATGTCAAAAGTTTTAGAATTAGAAATAGATGGTAAAAAAGAAAAAGTTATTCCTAGAGATGTAGCTTTCCACGTTGTTTCAGAAGAACCCATTCATATAGATTTCATGAGAATTGTAACAGGTAAAAAAATCATTTTAGAAATTCCTGTTAAATTTATAAATCATCCTGAGTCGCCAGGTTTAAAAAGGGGTGGAGTATTGAATATCGTGAGAAGAAAAGTTGAACTTAAATGTCCTGCTGAAAACATTCCTAATGAAATTGTTGTAGATCTTGCGGGAACAGATATAGGAACAAGTATTAAAATTTCCTCTGTTAAACTTCCTGAGAATGTTATTCCAACGATCACTGACCGTGATTTTGTCGTAGCAACTGTAGCTGCTCCAACGGTAATTAAAGAACCTGAAAAACCTGCTGAAGAGGCTACAGCAGAAGGCGCAGAAGGAGAACAGCCGGCAGAAGGTGCTGAGGTAACTGCTAAAGATGGAGAAGCTCCTAAGAAAGATGATAAAGCTAAAGAAGGTTCCACGGAAAAGAAACCTGAAGATAAAAAATCTGCTGAAAAAAAACCTCCTGAGAAAAAATAATTGATATGCTTTTACTTGTCGGATTAGGAAATCCAGGCTCTACTTATACAAATACTAGACATAACATTGGTTTCAAAATCATTGATGCGATCAATGTACATTTTAAACTATCAAAACAAAAACCAAAATTTAAGGGATTGCTCACAACTGGAAATATAGATGAAAAAAAAATTTATGCTATTAAGCCCTTAACTTTCATGAATAACTCCGGAACTGCTATAAAAGAATTAATTGATTATTTTAAGATAGATGCAAAAGATGTAATAGTTTTTCATGATGATATGGATATTGATTTTGGAAAAATAAAAGCAAAATTCGGAGGTAGTAGTGCTGGCCACAATGGAATTGAGTCTATTGATAAGTTTATTGGAAAGGACTACTCAAGAGTAAGAATTGGAATTGGTCATCCAAAAAAAAAGAAAAAGGTTAACAACCATGTTTTGGAGGATTTTAAAGAGGATGAAGAGGAAAGAATTAAAGAAATAACTGAAAATATTGTGAAGCAAATTCCAACTCTTATAGATAAAAAAATAGACCTATTTTCTAGTAAAGTAAATCAAAACCTTAATGGGATTTAAATGCGGAATTGTTGGACTGCCGAACGTCGGTAAGTCGACTTTATTCAACGCTTTAACTGCTTCCAAAAATGCAGAGGCAGCAAATTTTCCTTTTTGCACAATTGATCCAAATATAGGAGTGGTTGATGTAGTTGATGAAAGACTAGATGCTTTATCAAAATTATCAAATTCAAAAAAAAAAATTTATACTAATATTACTTTTGTTGATATAGCAGGATTAGTTAAAGGAGCTTCAAAAGGTGAGGGTTTAGGCAATAAGTTTCTCTCACATATAAGAGAAGTTGATGCAATTATTCATCTGGTGAGGTGTTTTGACTCTGAGAAAATTACTCATGTTAATTCAAAAATAAATCCAGCTGAAGATCTTGAGACTATTAAAACTGAAATTATTCTATCAGATTTAGATATAGTTCAAAAAAAAATGGAAAAAGGAAAAAAAAAATCTTTAAGTGATAAAGAATTAAAGATATTAGAAGAAAAACTTAAACAGCTTAATAATGGAGAAGAAGTTAAAATAAATAGTGAAGACGAGGAAAAATTTCTATCTAATATAGGTTTATTAAGTATTAAACCAAAAATTATTGTTTGTAATGTTGATGAAGAAAATTTGTCAAAGGGAAATAAGTATACTGAACAAGTAAAAGATAAATATAAAAATGAAAAAATTATTAATATTTGTGCTGATATTGAAGATCAACTTTCCGGATTAGACAAAAGTGAAAGGGCATCTTTTATGCAAGATATTGGTCTAAACAAAACAGGTTTAAATCAACTTATTAAAGAAGGATATGATCTTTTAAAGTTAGATACGTTTTTTACATCAGGCCCTGAGGAAAGTAGGGCTTGGACTATTAAAAAAAATACTCTCGCCCCTAAAGCGGCTAGTGTAATTCACACAGATTTTGAAAAAAATTTTATAAGAGCGGAAGCGGTAACTTGTGAGGATTTTATTAAATTTGGTAGTGCTGAAAAATGTAAGGAAAATGGAAAATTAAGAATTGAAGGAAAGGACTATGTGGTTAAAGATGGAGATGTATTACACTTCCGTGTCAATCCTTGACCATATTTTTTTCATGCTTAAGTAAACAAGGATCGTTAGTAAGATAAGATATATAATTACTTTTACACCAGTTCTGTGTCTTTCCTCTAATTCTGGCTCTGCAGCCCAAGCTAAAAAAGTCGTTACATCTTTAGCCATTTGATCAACAGTGGATTCAGTGCCATCTGCATATTCCACTAGGCCATCCATTAAATTATTTGGCATTTTAATTTTGTTGCCGGCCATGTATTTATTGTAATAAACACCGTCATCAAGATTAACGCCTGGAGGAGGATCTTCATATCCGACAAGAACTGAATAAATGTAATTAGCTCCTCCTTTTCTTGCTTTCACTAAAACTGACATGTCAGGCGGATATGCCCCACCATTGGCAGCTGTTGCTGCCTGAACATTTGGGTATGGACTTTTAAATTTATCTGAAGGTTTTCCTGGTCGAGTAAACATTTCTCCTTGAGAGTCTGGGCCATCCTCTATTTCAAAACTAGCAGCGATAGCTTTTACTTCCTGTTCTGAAAACTCAGGTCCGCCAGGTTCTCCTAGATTTCTATAGCTAAGATATTGCATTGAGTGGCAAGAAGCACAGACTTCTTTATAAACTTGAAAACCTCTTTGTAATGATGCTCTATCAAAAGTTCCGGTCAAACCTTTAAAGCTCCAATTCACTTTAATTGGATCAGCCATTTCAGCGCTTTGTAGTGGTCTAAGTAAGATAAGTAACAAAAAAGATAAAACGAGTAGTTTTATATTAGACTTTGTCATTAACCTTCCTGGCTATAGATGGTTCTGCTCCCCCAGTTAAAACTGGCTCGGAGATGCTCATAGGTATCGGATCTGTTTTTTCCAAATAACCGACAACAGGCATAACAACTATGAAATGTAAGAAGTAATAAATAGTTCCTACTCTAGCTAAAACCAAGTAAATTCCTTCAGCTGGCATCGCACCAACATAACCAAGCATTAAAACGTCTATAACTAATATCCAGAAAAATTGTCTGTATATAGGTCTGAAAACTGCAGATCTCACTTTTGATGTGTCTAACCAAGGTAGCACAAATAAAATAAAGATCGCACTAAACATTAAAATTACACCTCCAAGTTTGTCAGGCACCGACCTTAAAATTGCATAGAAAGGTAATAAATACCATTCAGGCACTATATGTGCAGGAGTAACTAATGGGTTTGCTGGAATATAATTATCTGAGTGTCCTAAAACATTTGGAGTGAAGAAAACAAACCCAGCAAATATAATCATGAAAACCAAAAGAGCAAATGCGTCTTTAATTGTAATGTACGGGTGAAATGGAACTGTATCTTTAGATGGTTTCTTTATATCTATACCAACAGGATTATTATTACCAGGAACGTGTAAAGCCCAGATGTGTAAAACTACTAATCCTAAGATTAAAAATGGAATTAAGTAATGTAAGCTAAAGAACCTATTCAATGTAGGATTATCTACAGAATAAGCTCCCCAGAGCCAAGTTGTAATACTGTCTCCAACTAATGGAATTGCGCTAAATAAATTTGTTATTACAGTTGCTCCCCAAAAACTCATTTGACCCCAAGGTAGCACGTAGCCCATGAAAGCTGCAGCCATCATTAACAAGTAAATCATAAGACCAATTATCCAAATAACCTCTCTTGGTGATTTGTAAGATCCATAAAACAAAGATCTGAAAATATGAATATAAACCGCTAAGAAAAACATTGAAGCACCATTGCTGTGAATGTATCTTATTAGCCATCCGTAATTAACGTCTCTCATTATGTGTTCTACACTCGCAAAAGCTAAATCTGCATGAGCTACGTAATGCATTGCTAAAACAATTCCAGTAACAATTTGAGTAATCAAACAAAAAGTTAAAATTCCTCCAAAAGTCCACCAATAATTTAAATTTTTTGGAGTTGGATAATCTGTAAGATGTGCTCCAAGAGTAAGCAATGGCAAACGGTCGTTAAACCATTTTCCTGCTTTAGATTTCGGCACGTATTCGTGTTCACTCATAATTATTTATCCAATTTTAATTGTATTACTATCAACAAATTCAAACTTTGGTATTTCCATGTTCGTTGGTGCTGGTCCTTTTCTTATCCTGCCTGATACATCGTAATGTGAACCATGGCAAGGGCAAAACCAACCGTTAAAATCACCTTTATCTTTCAAAGGCACACATCCAAGATGTGTACAAACTCCTAACATGACTAACCATTCATCCTTGCCTTCTTTTACTCTATCTTCATCTTTTTGAGGATCAGGCAAATCGTCCAAGTTTACTGATCTGGCCTCTGCTATTTCCTCTGAAGTTCTTCTTTTTAAGAATACTGGCTTTCCTCTCCACAGAACAGTGATAGATTTGCCAGGTTCTATATTACTAATATCGACTTCTGTCGTTGCTAAGGCTTGTTGGGCTTTGTCAGGATTCATTTGGTCTATCATCGGCCAAATTACTGCGCCTATCCCAACAGCTCCAACTGTATAACTAGCTGTAAATAAAAAATCTCTTCTATTAACTTTTTTTTCTTCTTTGCTCATTTATGTAAGTGCTTATAATGTAATTATTAAATAAAACCATATTTTAAAAATTTCTAGGGTCAGAATGACACATAAATTAAGCTCAAATAATGCACATAGTCTTATACAAGCCAGATATCCCACAAAATACAGCTGCAATAATTAGACTGGGTGCCTGCCTAAATCTAAAAATTCACTTAATAGAGCCATGCGGTTTTAATCTAAACGATAGCAGGTTTAAAAGAGTTGTTATGGATTATAAGGGCTTATGTGAGATTATTCGACACAATGACTTTGAAACTTTTTTAAAAAAAAATAAAAAATCTAGAATAGTTTTAATGACAACTAAGGCAAAAAAAATATATCATAAGTTTAAATTTAAAAAAAATGATATGCTTTTATTTGGAAGAGAAAGTGCTGGAGTACCAAAGGAATTGCATCAAATATGTAAGAGTAAAATAAAGATTCCTATGAACAAAAAAACTAGATCTCTTAATGTAGCAATGAGTGTTGCGATAGTAGCTGCTGAAGCTTTAAGGCAAAATAATTTACTTAAATGATTACATCCGATTTTAGAAAAAAAATGACTGATAGTTGGTTTTCATATTTACAAAGTCAAATTTGTAAAGAATTTGAAATTCTTGAAAAGAATAAAGTAAAATTCTCAAAAAGAGATTGGAATAAAAATAAAAAAAATGAGGGAGGCGGAACTTCATTTCTACTATCAAAAGGAAAAATATTTGATAAAGTTGGAGTAAATAAGTCTACCGTTTCAGGAATTTTTCCTAAACAATTCAGAAAAAAAATATTAGGAGCAGAAAGAAAAGGTAAATATTGGGCATCAGGTATTTCTGTGGTTGCTCATATGAGAAATCCTAAAATGCCTGCAATACATTTCAATACCAGGTTTATAGTTACTTCTAAAGAGTGGTTTGGAGGAGGAATGGATGCAACTCCAAGTTTTGAAGATATTAAAGAAAAAAAAATGATACATGACGAATTAAAAAAGGTATGTGTTCAAAATAAAAAAAATTTTAAAAAATACAAAAAGTGGTGCGATGAATATTTTTATTTACCACACAGAAAAGAAGCTAGAGGTATTGGTGGAATTTTTTTTGATTATGAAACTAAAGATTGGATTAAAAACTTTAAATTTGTAAGAGAACTTGGCCTCTCCTTTATAGATATTTCAAAAAAAATTATAATGAGGAAAAAAAAGTTAAAGTGGACGAAAAAAGATAAGGAAAAACAGTTTTTTAAACGAGGGAGATATGTAGAGTTCAATCTTTTACATGATAGAGGTACAAGGTTTGGATTAAACTCGGGAGGAAATATTGACTCGATATTAATGTCACTACCTCCTGAGGCAAAATGGAAATAGATATGGAAAAAGAACCAATTACAGTAAGCGGTCTTCAAAATTTAAAATCAGAGTTAGAAGATCTAAAAAATATTCAAAGACCAAAAATTGTAGAAGCAATAGCTGAAGCAAGATCTCATGGAGATTTAAAAGAGAACGCAGAATATCATGCTGCAAAAGAACAACAAGCTTTAATCGAAAGCCGTGTAATTGCTATTAATGATATAATTGCGCGAGCAAATGTAATTGATGTCACTAAAATAGAAAATAATGGAAAAGTAATTTTTGGGTCAACCGTAAAAGTTCAAGACTTAGAAACAGATAAAAAAATTTCATATAAATTAGTGGGCCAGGATGAAGCCGATTTAAAAATGAATTTAATTTTTTTTAAAAGTCCAATAGGTAAAGCTCTAATAGGAAAGAATAAAGGTGAAATGGTAAGTGTAGCCACTCCTTCAGGAGAGAGAAACTTTGAAATACTAGACGTTGAATACATTTAATTTGAATTTACTTTAATAACTTCTTCAACCCTTTCATTTGAAATTTTAAAATTATTATTTATCCATTCTTTCTCTAAAGTTTTTAAAACATTTCCTAAAGACTGTCCCTCTTGCATACCTTTTTTTTTTAAGATTTCACCATCTATTGGGAATATTGGAGTTTTTATCCTAAAAATTTTATTAAGAGTTTTTGAAAAATCATTACGTTTCACTTTTGAATTTATTGAAAAATTAATAAGATTTAGAGCTATTAAATGATTTTTTCCATTTAAGTAAACATTCTTGATTAAATCTTTTTCAAAAAATTCTTTATCATTCTTAAGTTTTATCAAATTTTTGTTAAATTTTCTCAAAGTCTCCTTGGTCTTATTGGAAGCATTATATTTATGAATGAAATAATCATGATTATCTTTTTCATCAATTAACAGCAAAGCTAGCAATATATCTACGTTTACTTCTGAGTATTGATATACTTTTTTAAGTCTTTCTAATCTGTTTAAATATATGAATTCGGGAAATATCATTGAAAATATTTCTCTTAAATTACTACTTTGATTGATTGATAAAAAATTTTTTAGATCTAAAATTTTAAGTAATTCAATTAAGATTCTCTCTTTAGAAATATTTTTAATACCATTCAAATTTTGTTTAATTGCATCACTTGTTGTTGGTTCAACTACAATATCATACATAACTTTAAATCTTATAAATCTGATAATTCTTAAATAATCCTCCTCTATTCTTTTTTGTGGATCTCCAATAAACTTGATATTTTTATTTTTAAGATCAACCGTTCCCATTTGTGGGTCAAAAAGTTTTCCATTAATATCCATATAAATAGCATTTATAGTAAAATCTCTTCTCTCAGAGTCTTGTTTCCAGTCATCAGTATACTCTACTTCGGCATGCCTTCCGTCTGTTTTAATATCTTTTCTCAAGGTTGTTAATTCGACTTTGTGGTTTTCGGACAATATGGTTACAGTTCCATGTTTCAATCCTGTATCAATAACTTTAAGATTTGTATCTTTAAATTTTTCTTTGATCTGATCTGTTTTTAAAGTTGTTGCTATATCAATATCATCAATTTTTTCATTTGAGAGATATTTCCTTACACATCCGCCTACAAATCTTGCAACTATTTTATCGTCAGGAATACCATCCTGTAATTTTTTGAAAATAAATTTTAATTCTTTATCTCTATAAAAAGGAAAAATTTTTCTTTTTATGCTTTGTAAAAAATTAAAGTTAAGATTAAACATAAATCTTTGGCTGGGGCACTAGGATTCGAACCTAGGATGGCGGTATCAAAAACCGCTGCCTTACCGCTTGGCTATGCCCCAAATACTGAAATTTGATATATCATAAATAATTGAATTTAAATAGTTTTTGCGATTGAAAACCAAAATTTAGGGTATTTTTTTCTTAATATTTTGAGTGCGGCTTTTGAACAATTTATATCCTTAAATAAACCATAACAGCCAGATCCTGAGCCAGTAAGTCTTGATAAGTGGCAACCTTTTTGATGTTTGAGGTCTGATAATAACTTTTGAATTATTGGATTTTTCTTTTCAACAATTGATTGTAAATCGTTTTTTGAATTAGATAAATAATTTATTAATTTATTTTTTTTATCTATTTGTCTGAGAGAAAATGATTTTTTTTTAGAAAAATTTTTGACTTTAGAATAAACCTTTTTTGTTGAATTCTTAATTTTTGGATAAATTATTAGAAAATTTAGAGAAAACGTTTTGTCAATATTTATTACTGTTTCAAGGTTTTTTAAAAAACCATAATTGTATAAAAAGAGTTTAGAGTCAGATCCTATTTCGCTTGATACATTTTCTATCATTTCTTTTTTTATTTTTTTCCCTAAAATAAATTTTAAAACCGTCATAGCGTTGCTTGTACCCCCACCAAATCCTGCAAAAACCGGAATTCTTTTAAAAACTTTTACTGAATAATAGCCAGATACTAACTTATTCTTTCTAAGTAAATTCAAAATTTTTTTTATAGAGTTGTTTGATTTTTTTACAAATTTGGAGTGAGGTCCTTTAAAAGATATTTTATCAAACTTACTATTATTATTTTTTTTTACAGTTATATTGTCAAATAAATTTATCAAACAAAACATAGATTGAATATCATGCAATCCACTTGAAAGTTTTTTATTAACAGATAATGTTAAATTTATTTTTGCGTAGGATTTTAAAACCATCCTCAAAGGCCTTTAATAAGTTTTTTTTCAATTTTTTCTTTAAGGTCTTTTTCGGTCTTTTTAAGATTTAAAACATACTCCCAGTAATATCTAGCTTGTAGTTTATCTCCATTTTTCCAAAGTGCATCCCCATAATGATCATTTACAATTGGATCTGCTGGCATAAGTTTTACAGCACGTCTTAAATAGTCTTTTGACTCTTTATATCTCTTTAATTTGTATAAAGCCCAACCTAGTGAGTCTATTATGTAAGGATCGTTGGATTTTAAATCATTGGCTTTCTCTAACATTTTAAGCGACTCTTCAATTTTGACACCTTGCTCGATCCATGAATAAGCTAAGTAATTAATTACATATGCTTGATTTGGACTTACATCGAGTGAGTCGAGTAAATCTTTTTCAGCTTTTTCCCACTGATCAGTTCTCTCATAAGCAATACCTCTCCCATCTTTTACATCAGGGTAAAGAGGGTGATTTTTATTTATCTGATTTAGAATTTTTGTATAATAAATAATTGCATCCTTAAACTGTTCATTGTTTTTTAAAAATTCTGCGTAATCAAAAGTCTCGTATATACTTTTTATTTCTAAATTATTATATGCTTTTCTAAATAATTTAATTGATTGATTTACATTTTCTTCAATAATTAAAATTCTAGAGATCTGTTTTTGTGAATACCACTCTAAAGCACTCCCATTTTTACTTAATCTTTTATAAATTTTTTTTGAGGTAGAATAATCTTCAATTTTAAAAAAATTTTCAGCTAATAAAGTATCAAATGTGTAGAATTCTTTATTAAGATACTTTGCTAAATTTAGATAAAAATTTGAAATTGAAAAAATAGATTGCGATGATAAAGCATTAGCAGCTATATATATTATTTCTGCAGCTACATGGTCCTCTCTTTTGCAATTAAAATTTAGTTTACCATTTTGATTCTTTAAATCAGCTTTATATTTGTTGAGAAGTAAATTTCTTGGATATAATTTTAAAGACTGGTTTATTATTTTCATCGATTTTTCATTTTTATTTAAACTTTCCAAATAATTTGCGTAAAAATAATTATATCTTGAAAAGTCTGTTTTTTTGTTTGATATAAGTTCGTCGAAAAGAAACTCTGTTTTACTACTATTATAAAAACAATTTAAAAATACTTTCTGTATTTTTTTTAAATTTTGAAATCTATTATCTAACTTTTCTAAATTCTCCGTGGCCTTATTCAATTTATAATTGTTCAAACTAGACCAAATAGATAAGGAATGAACAATATAATCATCTAAAACGCTTCTAGAATTCCTTTGTTTTGCTTTTAAAAAGTATTTATTAGCTAAATTATGTTTTAAATTTTTTAAATAATAAATGCCAATTATTAAGTCAGTTTCAAAGCTTTCAAGTCCATCTTTTTCTAATTTTTTTGAGTAGTTAAATGCTTGTTTAAAATTTTCAGAATTCACTAAAGAATATAAATATTTAGAGGAATAGTTATTATGACTGGCTTCTAAACCGTCCAATCTTTTTAAAAATTTATAGGACTCATTATATTGATTTTGATTTAAAAGAAGTACTCCAGCAAAATAATCAGATATATTACCTCCTCTTTCAAATCTATCTGAATTTTTTGCATGAAGTGTGGAAAAAAAAATAAAAATAATGACAAAAATAATTTGTCCTGTAATCTGTAATAGAACTTTAATATTAATCATATGATTTTTAAAAAAAACAATTTCAGCTCGCTTAAACTAATTAAATATTATAACTATATAAATCATAATTTAATTTACAATGATAAGGCAATCAATAGATATAAAAAGGACAATTTTGAAATTTCGGAGGAAAAATCAAAAAAACTTGAATTATTAAAAAAGTCAATTATTGATTTAAAAAACTGTAATCTTAAAAAGCGAGCAAAAAATATAGTTTTTTGTGATGGTAACCCTAAATCAAAAATAATGCTTATTGGAGAAGCTCCAGGTGCTAACGAGGATCAAGAAGGTTTACCATTTGTAGGTAGAGCCGGGTTGTTACTTGATAAAATGTTGGCGGCAATAAATTTAGACAGAAAGAAAGTATATATATCAAATATTATAAATTATAGGCCACCTGAAAATCGAAGACCAACGGATGAAGAGATTAAAAGATATTTGCCTTTTATCTTAAAGCATATTGAAATAATTAATCCAAAAATACTAGTATTACTTGGAAGCACTGCAATGAATGCGCTTATTGGCAAAGATGAAGTTATTTCAAAAATGAGAGGCAAATGGATAGAAAAAAAATTTGGAAATTGCAAAACATCGGTGATTATTACATTTCACCCTGCTTTTTTAATGAGGCAGCCTGCACAAAAGAAGATGGCTTGGGTTGATTTAAAAATGATAAGAGATAAAAAAATCTAATTAAATTGAAAAAAAAAATTATTACTGCTGGTGTTGATGAAGTTGGTAGAGGGTGTCTTGCTGGTCCAGTAGTTTCAGCAGCTGTAATACTAAAACAGGGTATTAATCTTAGCCTTCTAAAAGACTCCAAAAAAATTAGCTTTAATAAAAGACGAGAGATATCAGATCATATTAAATCTCACTCACATTACGCAATCGGTCTAGCTTCTGTTGAGGAGATTTTAGATTTAAATATTCTTCAAGCTTCATTGCTATCGATGAAAAGAGCTTTAAAACAACTGACTATAAAACCTGATTTGACTTTGATAGATGGAAATTTCGCACCAAGTGAACTAAAAAATTATAAAACTATCGTTAACGGTGATGAAAAAATAAAGGTAATTAGCGCGGCTTCAATAATAGCAAAAGTTTATAGAGACAATTTAATGATTAAACTTTCACAAGAATTTTCTAATTATGCCTGGGAAAGTAATTTTGGTTATGGAACTAAAGCACATTTAGAGGGTTTAAAAAAATTTGGTGTTACCTCCCATCACAGAAAAGGTTTTAAACCCGTACACAAGATATTGTCTAACTAAGAATCTCTAACACAAGAAGACTCATTTTTTCATCAAAAACGTTTGACCCAAGATTCAATTTAGGGTTGAATCTAAAAATGTTAAAATTTTCTGATCAAATCGTTAATGGAGATTGTTTAAAAGAAATAAAAAAAATTCCTGATAAGTCTTTTGATTTAGTTTTTGCTGACCCTCCTTACAATATGCAGATTGGTGAAAAATTAACTCGACCTGATGCAAGCAAAGTGAATGGTGTAAATGATAAGTGGGATCAATTTAATAGTTTCAAACATTACGATGAATTCTGTATTGCTTGGCTGAACGAGTGTAAAAGAATTCTAAAAGATAATGGAAGTATTTGGGTAATAGGATCTTATCATAATATTTTTCGTCTAGGTTATCACTTGCAAAATTTAGATTACTGGCTGCTTAACGATGTCATCTGGAGAAAAAATAATCCCATGCCAAATTTTAGAGGAACACGATTTACTAATGCACATGAAACTCTTATATGGGCTTCAAAAAATAAGAAATCAAAATATACCTTTAATTATCAATCGTTAAAATGCTTAAATGATGACTTACAGATGAGATCGGACTGGACATTACCTATTTGCAACGGAAAAGAGAGACTAAAGAAAAACGGAAAAAAAATACATTCTACACAAAAACCAGAGGCGCTTTTACATAGAATCATTTTAGCTACTACAAACAAAGGTGATACAATCTTTGATCCTTTTTTAGGTACTGGAACAACAGCAGTTGTAGCTAAAAAATTAGGAAGAAGATACTTTGGTATAGAAAGAGATAAAAAGTATTTTAAAGCTGCAAGTGAAAGATTAAAAAAAACTAAGGTAATTGAGGATGAATACTTAGATACTATTGAAAACAATAAATCAAAACCAAGAATTCCTTTTGGTTCTCTTGTGGAACTAGGAATATTAAAGCCTGGTACTATACTATTTGATCCAAAGAAGAAGATTAACGCTAAAATTATGGCCGATGGTAGTATTAAATATAAAGAGTCAGAAGGTTCTATTCATAAAGTGGCAGCAACAATTATGGGAGCGGAAAGCTATAATGGTTGGACTTATTGGCATTGCAATATTAATGGATCCACTGTTGTAATTGATAGTTTAAGACAAAAATTTATCACTGAAACTAAAGCCTAATTTTTATAAACTTTACCTAAGTATCTTTTTACAAAAAATTTACGTTTTACCAAAAACTTCAAAAACAGATTTCTTATATTTTGCATAATTTTGCTTGAAAAGTGAAATACAAAGAAATTAAAATTTGATCTACTTCTTATTATCTTTGCCCTTTTTGATCTAATTTCAAAATAATTATTTTCTTTATCAAGCTTATCTTTTGTCAATAAATTAAATATTTCAGAAGCGCTTTCTATAGACTGCCCGGCACCTTGTGCTAGTGTAGGCAAAAACCCATTAAAGGCATCTCCAATATAAAATACTTTTTTATTAGAAGAAGGAATAATTTTTGGAGTAAAATATAAAGGCCATGTTTTTATTTCATTCTCAAATATATTCTTTAATTTTGGGTTTTGTTTTAAGACTACTTCTTGAACTAACTTTTTGACATCATCAGGTTCATATTTTTTACATCTAATTATACAAACCATATTAAGTTCTTTTTTTTTATTTATTGGATAAAGAACAACATGACAGTTACTTCCAAGCATTAAACTAATATTTTCTTCATTTATATCTAATTCAGATTTTGAATTTAATATTACTCTCGCTGCAATAGCTTTTTTAAATCTTGGCTCAACTTTTTTCATTTCAAAAAATGATCTGGTGTTTGAAAATATTCCATCAGCAGCAACAACGAAATCTACTAAATCATTTGTATTGTCATCAAATTTGATAAGAACTTTGTCTTTAAGCTCAGAGACCTCTTTTATTTTTTTTCCAAATCTTAAATGCTGTGTATAAATTTCTTCTTTCAAAAATTCTATTAAAGTAGATCTTTGAAGCGTTGTGTATTTTGCTTCAGGGCTATTAAACTTAGACAAATTTAAATCACATATTTTTTTATTTTGTATATTATAAAAATCTATTGTTTTTGGGTGAAAAATTTTTTCGTTATTAATTTTATCAAAATTTATTTGGTTTAAAATCTTTATACTATTTGTCGCTAATTGAATACCGTAGCCTTCTTCTAGAGACAAACTTTCTTCTCTTTCATAAACCATAAATTCATCATCTGTATATTTTTTAATTAAGTTTGCTAAAGTTAATCCTGCTATACCTGCGCCAATTATTGCAATTTTCTTTTTCATTAGAATAAAGTTGAAACTTGATTAAATATTTTTTTAGTAAAACTAGGAATAAATTCTTTATTGTTATTTAAAGAGTACCAATTATATGATTTTGGAATTTTTTTTGAAAATTTATAATACAAATTTATATTAAGACTTAAGTTTGAAATAGAATTTTTATAATTTTTTAAAAATTTCCAATTTTTATTAATAGAATTATTTTTCATTTCTTTTATTAATGGTAAATTAAAATTTTTGAGAAATTTTATTTCGTTGTCTTTTGTCAAAGCTATTTGTTTTTTTTTACTCACATAACAAAAAATATTATAATTCATAATTTTTATTTTTTTTCTTTTATAAGTTTCAATCTTATTTGACGATTTTAAATACCTACAACTTTTATTCAAACAACATTGACTACATTTTGGGTCTTTTGGCATGCAAATTAGAGCACCAAATTCCATTAATGCCTCAACTAAATCAGAGTTTCTATTTGTAATAAAAAGATTTTTTTTATTAGAATCAATTAACTTTCCGAAATCTATCTTTGACTCTTTTTGATTTAAATATCTTGCGAATACTCTTTTTACATTACCATCTAAAGCTATTGTTGGATAATTATGAATAAAACCCATCAGCGCACTAGCTGTATAATCTCCAACTCCTGGTAATTTTTTTATTTCTTTTAAAGTTTTCGGAAGTTTGCAGTTTAATTTTTTTACTAAAAGTTTTGTTGATGCTAGTAAATTCCTTGCTCTTCTATAATAACCTAAGCCTTCCCATAACTTGAGAATTTGATTTTCATTAGCTTTTGAAAGAGATTTAAGTGTCTTATATTTTTTTATAAATTTTTTGAAATAAGGAATAACTGTTTTTACCTGAGTTTGTTGCAACATAAACTCGCTTAATAGTCTGTAATAAAGCTTTTTTGGTGATTTTTTGCTAACACGCCAAGGTAAATCGCGCTTGCTATTATCATACCAAGCGAGAATATTTTTTGATAAAGTTGGATTTAAATGCATAACAAAAATAATAATAAAAGTAAGACTTTCATACAAGGGCTGCGTCCTTTTTCAAGCTCAATTCCAAAAACTTTAAAGAAACATTTAAAAAAAGGTGGCTATAATTATTCTAACATTATTGATAATTGGACCAAAATGGTAAATAAAAAAATTTCTGACGCATGTTATCCTGCTTCAATAAAAATGGGGAAAGAGATGAAAAATGGAACTTTAGTCTTAAATGTAATTCATGGAAAAGAAATAGAAGTGGAATATAAAAAAAATGAAATAATTGATAAAATTAATAGTTTTTTCGGATATAATTGCATTAGTAATGTAACTTTAAAGATAGTTCAAGATAAATTAAATGACAAAAATAAGATTTTTCCAAAAATAAGAAATTTTAATAAGATCAAAGAAAAAATGAATGAAGTTAAAGACATACAACTAAAAAGTTCCCTAAAAAGTTTTTTAAAAGCATACAATGAGAGAAATGAATAAAATTTTTTTTAAAACGCTATTTTTACTTTTTTTCTTATTTTCAGCTCAAGCAAATAGTAAAATTTTAAGTATAGGCAACTCAAATGCCAAAGTTATAGTTAAGGTTTTTTCTTCTTTGACTTGCCCTCACTGTGCAGATTTTCATCAAACTATTTTTGAAAATTTAAAAAAAGATTTTATCGATAAGGGACTTGTCAAATTTGAGCATCACGCTTTTCCACTAGATCTAGCTGCCCTTAACGCCGAAATAATTGTGAGATGTCACATTGATAAAGATAAAAAATTTAATCTACTAAACGAGATTTATGAAAAGCAAAAAGTATGGGCAGTTGGAACAGATATAGATAAAATTAATGATTTGATAAAAAAAGTTGCATCAAAGCACAACTTAAAAAATGAAGACATGGATAAATGTTTAAAAAATGATCAAGCTCAAGATGATATTTTAAATCAGAGAATAGCAGCTCAAAAAAAATACAAAATTGAGTCTACCCCAACAATCATAATTAATGAGAAAAAATATACCGGCAAAGTTGATTATAAACAATTTAAAAAAGTGATAGAAAGAAATCTGTAAATGAAATTTAAAAATTTAGAAATGACAGGTTTCAAATCTTTTTCTGAAAAAACAACTGTGTTAATTGAAAAAGGTCTTACAGGAATAGTAGGACCAAACGGTTGTGGAAAATCTAATATAGTCGAAGCTTTAAGATGGTGTATGGGAGAAAACTCCGCCAAAAGTATGAGGGGCTCTGGAATGGAAGACGTGATTTTTTCTGGTACATCTAATCGTCCGTCAAAAAATATTTCTGAGGTAGCTTTGTTAATGGATAACTTAGAAAAAGATGGTCCATCGCAATATAAAGAGTTTGATGAAATAACTGTGAAAAGAAAAATTGAGAAAGATAAAGGATCAAAGTATTTTATAAATGACAAAGAAGTAAGAGCTCGAGATGTTCAAACCTTTTTTGCTGATCTATCCACTGGCGCACATTCACCCTCTTTAATAAGCCAAGGAAGAATTGGTCAACTTGTTACAGCAAAACCTATTGAAAGAAAAGCTATCCTTGAGGAAGCGGCAGGAATTTCGGGCATTCATGCAAGGAGACAAGAGGCAGAAACAAGATTAAATGCAGCTGAAAATAATCTTAAGCGGGCCGACGAACTGAAAAGACAACAACAAAAACAACTCGATAATTTAAAAAAACAAGCAGAAGAGGCAACGCGATACAAAGAAATATCAAGAGATATTAAAAAAATTGAGGCAGGATTATATTTTTTAAAAATAAAGGAAATCGAAAAAGATAAAAAACAAATTTTAGAGAAACTTAGTGAACTTGACGATGAAATAAGCGCAATTAATATTGATTATAATCATAATAATACTTTGTTAGAAGAGGAAAATAAAAAACTTGCTCCCTTGAGGGATAAAAAAATGGAAAGTGCTGCCACCCTACAAAAATTAAATCTAGATATGAATAACCTTGTTGACGAAGAAGCAAGAGTTAAATCCCTTCAAGAAAAACTTGAAAAATCAATTAAAACAGTAAACTCAGATCTTGATAGAGAAAAAAGTATTTCTTTAGATGCAGATCTAAATGAGAAACGTATATCAAAAGAAAAAGAGGACTTACTAAACACTGAAAACAAGTTATTAGATGTTGAAAATAATTCTTCTAAGGAGCTTCAATCATCAAAAAAGCAGCTAGAAATTTTACAAAATCATTTAGATGCCTTATTAGACCAAATTGAAGAAGATATAGATCAAGATAAAAGGCTTTCCAAAGAAACTTTTAAAGAATTAAAAAAACTAGTTAAAAAAATTACAATATCTCAAGAAGAATATGCAGAGAAATATGGAAAAAATAAATCAATAGAAAGTGACTCAATTAAAAGAAAAGAGAGAATTAAGAATATTGATGTCGAATTAGAAAATTGGAGAAACCTAAAAACGAATTCAGAAAAAATGATTTCTGAACTTAATGATCGTAAAAATAAAATTCAATTAGAACTGAGTGAAAATCAAAAAAATCCAGAAAGAATAGCTACTTCAAAAGGGCAAAATTTGCAAAATCTTGAAAATATTAAAAAAAGAAATGAAGAAATTGAAAGTGAATTAATTCAGGCTGAAAAAAAATACAATTTAATAAATGAAAATTTAAGAGAGATTCAATTAAAACTTTCTGACTTAAAAGAGAATAAAGCCAGGAATGAAGCAACAATAGAAGGAATTGAAAATAGAAAGAAAGATTTACTTTATTCCGTAAAAAATGAACTAAATATTGAAAATGAGTCATCAATTTTACCGCAATCAGATTTGAACGATATTCAAGCGGAAAAATTTCCAACTATTGAAGAACAGTCAGAAAAAATTGAAAAAACAAAAAAACAAAGAGACTCTTTAGGTTCAGTTAATTTAAGAGCTGATGAAGAGACTAAAAAATACGAAACAGAAATTAAAAGAATGGAGGATGATAGAGCTGATTTATATTCAGCGATAGTAAAATTGAAAACAAGTATAGACGAATTAAACCAAAAAGGTAGAGAGCGATTGCTTGAAGCCTATTCAAAAGTGAACAGAAAATTTAATGAAGTATACACAAAATTATTTAATGGCGGAACTGCTAAAATTGAATTAGTTGACTCTGATGATCCTTTAGAAGCAGGTTTAGAAATGTTTGTTTCTCCCCCTGGAAAAAGATTACAATCAATTACCTTGCTTTCTGGAGGTGAACAAGCTCTAACGGCGTTGTCTCTAATATTTGCAGTTTTTTTAGTCAATCCATCTCCTATTTGTGTTTTAGATGAAGTTGATGCTCCGTTAGATGATGCAAACGTTACTAGATTTTGTGCGTTGCTAGACGAGCTTACAAAAATAACTAATACCAAATTTATAATAATAACGCATCATGCTCTTACAATGTCTAGAATGGATAGACTTTATGGTGTTACAATGGCTGAGCAAGGTGTAAGTCAATTAGTTTCTGTTGATCTTCAAAGAGCCGAAGAATTAGTTGCATAAAAATACTATGACTATCCCAGATGATTTTAAAACTCGCCTAAAAATTGCAAAATCAAAAATTAAAAATCAATTAACCGACGATAGTGAAAAACGAGGATCATTCATGGGTAATGCCTTTAAATTAGGTACAGAACTTGTGGCAGCAGTGGCAGTTGGGACAATAATTGGGTTTATTTTAGATAGCTGGTTTGATACTAAACCTTGGTTTATAATAATTTTCTTTTTTTTGGGAGCGGCAGCCGGCATGTTAAATGTAATACGGGCTGCTAATAAAATGCAGAAAAGAGAGTAGAAAGTTTATATGGCAAGCAATCCAATGCAACAATTTACAGTCCATAAAATTGGACCTGAGATTAAAATTGGAGGATTAGATTTATCTTTTACAAACGCGAGTTTGTTTATGGTTATAAGTACATCGGTCATCTTATTTTTTTTATTTTTAGGTTCTAAAGAAAAAAAGATAATTCCGAATAAAATCCAATTGATAGCAGAAATGTTCTATACTTTTGTCGCTAAAATGATTAGCGATACCGCTGGTTCGAAAGCCAAACCTTTTTTTCCGTTTATTTTCAGTTTATTTATGTTTGTACTTTCTTGTAACATGATTGGAATGCTCCCTTATTCTTTCACTGTAACAAGTCATATAATTGTTACACTTATTTTGGCATTATTTATTTTTATAGCTGTGACGGTAATTGGTTTTATAAAACACGGTTTTAAATATCTAAGTATTTTCGTACCAAGTGGGGTTCCAGCTATTCTTCTGCCATTAATTACTATCATCGAGATAATTTCATATTTAAGTAGGCCAGTTAGTTTATCAGTTCGTTTGTTTGCAAATATGATGGCAGGTCACACAATGTTAAAAGTTTTTGGAGGTTTTGTAGTAAGTTTAGGATTATTAGGTGGATGGTTACCGCTTAGTTTTTCAGTGGCACTAACAGGCTTGGAGATTTTAGTTGCATTTTTACAAGCATATGTTTTTGCAATATTAACCTGCATCTACTTAAATGATGCATTAAATTTACACCATTAATTAAAAAAGGAGGAAAAATGGAGTTAGAAGCGGCAAAAATGATTGGAGCAGGTCTTGCTGCAATCGCACTAGCTGGAGCTGGAGTAGGAATCGGAATAATATTCGGTAACTACTTGTCTGGAGCTATGAGAAATCCGTCTGCTGCTCAAAAACAATTCCCTAACTTGTTATTGGGATTTGCTTTAGCAGAGGCAACGGGACTATTCGGTCTTGTAGTAGCTTTAATTATTTTATTTGCGTTTTAATAAATTAAATATGAGAAAATATTTAGGCTTGTTAATAACGCTTATAGTTATGAATACTGATTTGTTTGCGGCTGAGGCTGGTATGCCTCAGCTGGATCCAACCTACTGGGCGTCTCAAGCATTTTGGTTAATTTTAGTTTTTACAATTCTATATATTTCAATATCGAAATTTTACTTACCCAAAATCAAAAACAATTTAGATGATCGAGAAAATAAAATCAAAGAAGATTTAGAAAATGCCAATAAATTTAAAGAACAGTCAGATGCGAAACTTAAAGAATATGAAAGTATCTTAGAAAATGCTAAAAAGGAAGTCTCCAAGATACATTTTGAGTCAAAAAATATTTTAGATAAAGATATTCAATCAAAAAAAAAAATAATAGAAAAAGAAATTGAAGAAGAAATTCAAAAAGCTCAAAAAGAAATAGCTGAAATTAAAAAAAATTCTGTTACCTCAATTCAAAGTATTTCAGAAAATATTGCTTCAAATATAATTGAAAAAATATCAGGTGATAAACTTAATGAAAGCAGTATAAAGGCTACTGTAAATGATATTTCTAAACAAAAAATTGGAAAATATTTATGACACTAGATGCAACTTTCTGGGTAACAATTTCATTCTTTATTTTTCTTGGAATATTGGTCTATTTCAAGATTCCTCAAAAAATTAAGAATATCCTTGAACAAAATATTTCAAGTATTAAAGATCAAATAGAAGAGGCTGAAAAGCTTAAAGAAGATGCAAAAAATATTTTAGCAGAGCATGAGAAAAAGATTAGTAACTCTAAAAATGAAGTAAAGGAGTTGATAAGTAAAGCTAGTGACGAAGCAGAAAAAAACGTAATTAGAGTTAACGAAGAATTTCATAGTATGATGGAAAATAGAAAAAAAAGTGCAGAAGAGAGGATTAGACAGCTTAAAAATCAAGCCGAAAAGGATATTAAAAATGCATCAGTCAAAATAGCCTTAGAAGCAGTCGAAAAATTGTTTAAAAACTCTCTTGATAAAAGCAAATTAGATAAAATTTACAGCTCTAGTATAGAAGAAACAAAATTAGCACTTAAGAAGAAATCTAGTTAGAATAGGCCATAAACATATGGCAAAAAAAACAACTATTATTGGTTCAGGTTTTGGAGGGCTAGCTGCTGCACTCAGATTAAAAGCTAAAGGTCATAAAGTTACTTTGGTAGAAAAGCATCCTGATCTAGGGGGTCGAGCAAGAGTTTTTAAAAAAGGTCAGTTTATTTACGACGGTGGTCCGACAGTAATAACTGCGCCATATCTATTTGAAGAATTATTTTCTTTATTTAATAAAAATATTTCTGACTATGTTGAAATAGTGCCTTTAGATTTGTGGTACAGATTTGTATTTAGTAATGGCGATACATTCGACTACAATGGTGATGATAAATCTATGGAAGAACAAGTTAAGAAGTTTAACTCTTCTGATTTTGAGGGATATAAAAATTTAGTAAATTTTACCGAAAAGATCTTTGATAAAGGTTTTACAGATTTATCTGACAAACCCTTTAATAATTTACTTTTTATGATGAAACAAATTCCATCTTTATTAAAATTAAAAAGTTATAAATCAGTCTATAGTTTGGTTTCTAATTATATATCCAATGAAAAATTAAGAAGAGTATTTAGTATGCATCCTCTTTTAGTAGGTGGGAATCCTTTTAGCACTACTTCAATATATACATTGATTTTATTTTTAGAGAAAAAAT
The DNA here is from genome assembly GCA_902632445.1 of uncultured Pelagibacteraceae bacterium. Lineage (GTDB taxonomy): Bacteria > Pseudomonadota > Alphaproteobacteria > Pelagibacterales > Pelagibacteraceae > Pelagilacustribacter. Next base: position 74,341 of record CACPCL010000003.1, read on the forward strand.
GGGGCATTCACTATTCAATGGGCGGAACAGGAAGTGTTGTTAAGGCTTTAGAAAAACTTATGATTGAGGAAAATATCAAAATTATTAAAAACGCTGAAGTTACAGAAATACTTACTGAAAACAAAAAGATTAAAGGTGTCAAAATTAATAATTCAAAAATAATAAATAGTGACTATGTAATTTGTAACTCCGATCCCCCAAATGTTTATAACAACTTGATAAAATCAAAAGAGGATTATGATTTTTTGTTTAAACAAAAAATGAAAAGAATGGATTATTCAATGGGATTATTTGTTTATTATTTTGGCTCTAAAAAGAAATATATGGATGTTGCTCATCATACAATTTATTTTGGAGAAGCTTATGAAAAACATCTTGATAAAATCTTTGAAAAGAAAATACTTTCTGATGACATAAGCTATTATTTACATCGACCATCTGCAACAGATCCTAATATGGCCCCAGAAGGCCAAGACGCTTTTTATGTATTAGTGCCAGTGCCAAATAATTTATCTAAAGTTAATTGGATCGAGGAAGGTGATAAATTTAAAGATTTAGTTTTAGATAAAATGGATAAAACTGTTTTACCTGGTATTAAAGAAAATGTGGTAAGTGATTTTTATTTAACACCTGACTACTTCGAAATAGATCTTGCAACTCTTTATGGATCTGGATTTTCAATTCAACCAAAATTTTCTCAGTCGGCTTATTTTAGATTTCATAATCAATCTGAAATATATAAAAATTTATACTTTGTGGGTGCTGGCACACATCCAGGCGCTGGAATGCCTGGAGTTCTATCATCGGCAAAAGTTTTAGACAATTTATTTTAATGAAAAGTAATTTATTAAAAAAACATGCTAAATCTTTTTATTGGGCAAGTTTTTTTCTTTCGAGTAATACATTGGTCAAATGTTCATCTTTATATAATTTCTGTAGAACATTAGACGACATAGTTGATGATGATAATAATCTGAGTGTGAAGAAAGGAATTTTCTCAAAATTTAAAAAAGATTTTGAGAATAAAAATCTAGATAATCAAATTATAAAAGATATGTGGTCACTCATTGATAATGAAGGTATTTCTTATCGAATAGTATTAGATTTATTTGATGGAGTAGAAACAGACTTAGAGGAAAAAGTAGTGATTAATTCGAAAAAAGAATTACTTGTTTATTCATACAGAGTTGCCGGAACAGTTGGATTAATGATGTCAAAAATAATGAAAGTAAAAAATAAAGAGGCCCTAAAAGGTGCGATTGATCTTGGTATAGCCATGCAACTTACTAATATTGCCAGAGATGTTTGTGAGGATAAAGCGCGTAGTAGAAAGTATATTGAACACGATTTTTCATCAATTCGAACTATTATAAATGAGTCTCAAGCATTTTACGAAAAATCATTTACATCTATTAGTAGTATACCAATTAAATCTAGATTTTCAGTAATTGTTGCAAGACGAGTTTACAGGAAAATAGGTGACTACATTCTCAAACAAAATAATATAGATAATTATAATAAAGCGGGCAAAATCTATGTCCCAGTATTTGAAAAGGTAATTCAGACTTTTTTAGCTATTATTGACTTTATTAAATTATTGTTCATAAAAAATTTAAATTACGACAATCAATTAAATCATAATATTTTAGAACAAGAGATTAATTTGAATGAAAGAATTTGATTATATTATCATTGGAGGTGGGTGCGCGGGTTTATCTTTGGCCTATGAGCTTGAAATTAATGATAAGTTAAAGGAGAAAACTTTAGCAATAATAGAATCCCGTGAAGAGTATAAGAGAGACAAAACTTGGTCATTCTGGAAAATATTTGATCATAATTTTGAAGATTGTGTAATTAAAAGTTGGAATAATTTTACAATTAATACTGCTGAGAACTCTAATGAATTAACAAATAATAAATTTCCTTACCAAAGTATCGATAGTGGAAAATTTTACAAAAAGATAAATTCTAAACTCTCCCTAAATTCTAATATTAGTTTTTTTAAAAATCTAAACGAAGTCAATTCAGAAAATTCAATAATTTTTAATAGTATTTTTGAAAAAGAACTTGATAAATCTGAGTTATGGCAACATTTTCAAGGTATAGAGATAGAGACACCTAAGAACATTTTTGATGAGGAAATAATAAACTTAATGGACTTTAATTGTGATCAGAGAAAAGATGTACATTTTTTCTACACATTGCCATTCAGCAAAAATAAAGCTTTGATTGAAACTACTTGGTTATCAGATTTAGAAGATCAGAGCCTCAGGGATTATGACCTTCAGTTAGAAAATTATATTAAGAATAATCTGGGTATAAAAAACTATAAAATAAATTTTACTGAAAAAGGAGCTATACCACTCTTTTCTCCATCATTAAGTAATAATAATAAAATAATTAATATTGGTTCAGCCGGGGGGATGACTCGATTAAGCACAGGTTACACCTTTTTGAATATTCAAGAACATAGCCGTTATATTGTAAAAAATATTGACAATATTAATAAAGTAAAAATATTCTCTATAGGAAAAAAATATCAATTTTTAGATAAAGTATTTCTAAAGGTATTAGAAAAACATCCCGAAAAGATGCCTAAAATTTTTTTTAATATGTTTAAATCTTCATCAAATACGATTATAAAATTTTTATCAAATAAAAGTAATATTATTGAAGACATAAATATTATAAGCAAAATGCCAAAATTAATTTTTTTAAAAGCATTGTTTAATTAATGGAAAATATTAACTTTAAGCACTCAATTATATTTTTTAATTTTTGTATTTTAATAAGCCCTCTTTATCTAATGTTTAATTTTGAACCAGTTATATTTTGCTTATTTTTAATTTTAATTTTGGGAATTTCTCACGGTGCATTAGATAATCTCAAAGGAAAAAAGCTTTTAAAATTATATGGATACAAACAAACTGTATCTTTTTATCTTGCCTATGTATTAATTTCATCTTTGATAATAATATTTTGGTTGATATTTCCTAATACAATTTTATTACTATTTTTGATTGTGGCCGCCTATCATTTTGGAAAAGAAGATACAGTATTTTTTTTTAGAAAAAATTTTTTCATATCTGAGTTTTTATTTTTCTTAAAAGGATCAACTGTAATTATGGCTCCGTTATTATTAAAGAGAGAAGAAACTAATGAAATATTTAGGATTCTAAATTTTAAAGTTTTTGAAGCAGGATTTTTTAGTAATGGATTTTTAATTGGAATGTTATGTCTTGGTTTTTTATCATCTATGTACATTTCAAAAAAAGAAAACACAAATCTAAAAGGTGTCATGATCATGGACTTCTTTTCTTTAATCATACTAAATCTTTTTTTATCGCCTATTTTAGCTTTCACTCTTTATTTTTGTTTTCTTCACTCAATTAGGCATTCGATTACTCTTATTTTTGAGTTGGATAGATCTTTCAAGCCGGGGCTTAAAAAATTTATAATTAAAGCTATCCCTTTAACTTTTATAACTGCAGTAATTTTTTTATTTGCAATATATTTTTTAAATAATTTTTATATGCTTGATGAGGCTATTTATAAGGTAGTATTTATTGGTTTGGCGTCACTTACTTTTCCGCATATATTGTTAGAATATCTTTTAGAAAAAAATGAAAAAAGAACTTAAAATTTATTTAGCGTCACCAAGAGGATTTTGCGCGGGAGTTAAAAGAGCAATTGAAATTGTTGAAAAATCTATTAGCAAATTTGGGGCTCCAGTATATGTTCGTCATGAAATAGTGCATAATAAGCAGGTTGTTGAAGAGTTAAAAGAAAAAGGTGCAATTTTTGTTGATGAATTATCTGACGTAGATGACGCAAGTAGACCTGTAATTTTCTCAGCTCATGGAGTACCAAAGTCAGTTCCGGAAGAGGCTAAATTAAAAAATTTATCCTTTGTAGATGCAACTTGTCCATTAGTTTCAAAAGTTCATAGAGAGTCTGAACAATTAAATAAAAATGGTTTCGAAATATTATTAATTGGACATAAAAATCACCCTGAAGTTATTGGCACAATGGGTCAGCTTCCAAAAGGATCAATTAAACTAATCGAGACAAAAAATGATGTTGATCTGCTAAAAGAAAACGATTTTAAAAAACCTCTTGCATATATTACTCAAACAACCCTGTCCGTAGATGATACAGCTGAAATAATTGAAGCTCTTAAAAACAAGTTTCCAAAAATTAAAGGCCCTATTAAAGAGGATATATGTTACGCAACTACTAACAGACAGTCTGCTGTTAAAGAGATAGCTTCCAAGTGTGATATGTTTTTTGTAGTGGGTAGTCGTAACTCGTCTAATTCTGTAAGATTAGTTGAAGTTGCAAAAAAAGCTGGTTGTAATAATTCTCATTTAATGCATTCTGAAAAAGAAATTCCTTTTAATGAAATAGATAATTCTGAAATTATTGGGATATCTTCTGGAGCGTCTGCACCAGAAAAGCTTGTTCAAAATTTATTGGATAATTTAAGAAAAGATAGAAAGGTTTCTATTGAAGAAGTAATAGTTGCAGAGGAAAAAGTTGTATTTAAATTGCCGAAAGAACTCAATTAATGGCTGTCTATACAAAGTTAAATCAAAATAAAATTGAGGAAATTTTATCTAATTATAGTTTAGGTAAGTTGGACTCATTCAAAGGAATTGAAGAGGGTATTGAAAATACAAACTATTTTTTATCGGTTAATAAAAAAAAATTTATATTAACTATTTACGAAAAAAGAGTTAAATCTTCTGATCTTCCTTTTTTTTCGTATCTAATGTCATCTTTAAATAAAGCTGGCTTTAAATGCCCTGCCCCTATTTCCAACAATAATAATGAAACTATTACAAATTTTGAGGGGAAAAAATTAATGATTGTGTCATTTCTTGAGGGCGAGGCAAAAAAAAATTTATCTCCAGCCAATTGTAAATCAATCGGATCTGAAATAGCTAGCATGCATGAGCTCACAAAGAATTTAAAACTAAAACGACAAAATGACCTATCCGTAAATTCATGGAGAAAATTATTTAATTCAGTCAAAGATAAGTGTGAAAGTATACATAAAGATCTGCCAAGATTAATTGAGGAAAATCTTAATGATGTTGAAAAAAATTGGCCAAAAAATCTGCCAAGAGGTATAATTCATGCAGATTTATTTCACGACAATATTTTTTTTATTCAAGATAAATTTAGTGGTGTGATTGACTTTTATTTTTCATGTGAAGATTTTTTTGCGTTTGAAATCGCTATTTGCTTTAACGCTTTGTGTTTTGACGGTCTAAAAAGTAATTTAAGTTTTAACGTTACTAAAGCAAAAAACTTTATAGACGGTTATACTTCTATAAGAAAATTAACTGATGAAGAATTGAAAAATATTAAGGTTTTATCTCAGGGCGCTGCTTTGAGATTCTTGCTAACCCGAGTATTCGATGCATTAAATAAAGTAGAGGGAGCAATTGTTAAAATTAAAGATCCAATGGAGTATTTAAAAAGATTAGAATTTCACAAGAATGCAAAAAATCATGAGGATTATTTCTTTTAATGAAATTAAAAATTTATACTGATGGAGCTTGCTCTGGAAATCCTGGGAAAGGCGGTTGGGCAGCAATAATATTAGATGACACTAATCAATCAAGTATTTCTGGAAGTGAAAGTAATACAACTAATAATAGGATGGAGTTAATGGCTCCAATTATGGCATTAAAAAAAATAAAAAAGAAATCAGAAATTACAATTATTACTGACTCAAAATATGTGAAAGATGGAATAACTGATTGGATTAAAAAGTGGAAAGTTAATAATTGGAAGAGTTCAAACAAAAAATCAGTTAAAAATAAAGATCTCTGGATTAAATTGGATAATGCTTGTCTAAAACATAAAGTTACTTGGAAATGGGTTAAGGCACACGCTGGCAACAAATATAATAATCTTGTTGATGAGTTGGCAGTTTCGGAAACTAAATAGATTTTAAAAAGCTTTCAGCTGAAGATAATTCACAAGTAGCTGTTTCTTTTTCTTCCTCTACTTTTTTAACTTCACCATTCTCCACCAACATTGTGTAACGATTAGATCTAATTCCTAATCCTTTTTCAGATTTATCTACTTCTGCTCCGATAGCTTTTGTAAATTTTAGAAAAGGATCACCAGCCATGAAAATTTTACTTCCAGCATTTTGATTTTCACCCCAGGCCTTCATTACATTGGGATCATTCACAGCAACACAAACAATTTTAGAAATTCCTTTTTTATTAGCTAGCTCGTAATTTTTTATATACCCAGGTAGATGAAGAGCTGAGCAAGTTTTTGTAAAAGCACCAGGCATACCTAAAATAATAGTCTTACCTTTACAAAGATCCAATATATTAATTTTTTTTACATCATTATTTTGATCAAGATAGAATAATTCAGAATTAGGTAGTTTGTCTCCTATTTTTATTCTCATTGTATTTTGCCTAAAATATAATTTTTAACTTCTGAAATTGAATTTTCAATAATATCAAATGTTTCCTTTTTATCTATATTCAACTTTAAATGCTTAGGTGAATCTAAATTTTTTCCTATAGCTTTTTTGATTGTATCGCTGAATTTGTAAGGATGAGCTGTACCAAGAACGACTATATCTCCTAAGTTTGTAAAACTTTTTGCTGCACATACGCCAGTAGCAGTATGGGGATCAATTATAAATTGATGTTTTTTATATATTTCACCGATTATAGTTACTATCTCTTCATCTGTAACTTTTACTGCTTCGAAATCTTTTTTTATTTTATCGATTTCTTTTTTTTCTAAATTAAATATATTTTTTGATGACAGATGGCTCATTAATGACCCTACCTTACTATCGCTTTCATCTAATATATAATAAAGCAGCCTCTCAAAATTACTGGCAACTTGTATATCCATACTTGGTGTGATAGTTGCTTTCACTGTATCAGGTTTATATTCACCTGTATTAATAACTCTTTGTAAAATATCATTTTTATTTGTAGCAACTATAAGTTTATTAATTGGTAAACCCATTTTTTTTGCAACGTATCCAGCATAGATATCTCCAAAATTACCAGTTGGTACAGAAAAGCTAATATTGTTTTTTTTTAATTTAAAAAAAGAATAAAAATAATAAACAATCTGACAAACAATCCTTGCCCAATTGATAGAATTTACGCCTGACATATTTATTTTTGATCTAAAACTATCTTCATTAAAAAGCTCTTTAACAATTTTTTGACAATCATCAAATGAACCCTCAATAGCTAAATTATAAATATTAGCTCCACCAGTTGTTGTCATTATTTTTCTTTGAATATTTGAAATCTTATTATGCGGATGCAGTACAAAAAGATTTATATTTTTTCTATTGCTTAATGCAGCTATAGCCGCTGAACCAGTATCTCCTGATGTAGCAACTAGGACATTTACAGTTTTGTCTTTAGCAACTTCTAAATAGTCATACATATTACCGATTACCTGCATTGCAATATCCTTAAAAGCTAAAGTGGGCCCGTTATAAAGTTCGAGAAGGTTTATATTTCCAATTTTTTTTATATTTACGACTTCTTTATCTTTAAAACTACTATACGATTTTTGTATCAGTGAGCTAAGTTCTTCCTTTTTAATTTCACCTGTACAGAAATTAAAGATAATTTCTGTAGCAAGTTTGTTATAATTTAATTGACTTAAATTATTAAGTTCTTCTTGACTATACTTCTTTATTTCAGCAGGCAAAAATAACCCTCCGCCTGGTGCAAGTCCTCTTAAGAAAATATCTTTAAAACTAAATTCTAAAGATTTATCCCTAGTGCTAAAGTATTTCATTTTTTTCTTCTAAAATATAAATAATAAAAAATTATAGAGATTGATATTGCATACCACGTTATAGCATATTTAAGGTGATTATTTGGCACGTCTATACTAATCTTTTTAGGAAGTGGTGTCTTGGTCTTATTATCTTCTAAAAAAATTACAAATTCATTAAATTGCTCTCCCGTAGCTTCTTTTAAATCCTCTAAATTCAATGAAAACCAAATATTATTTGAAATATCATTGTCTGGTTTAAATATGCTTGGTTTATATATTTCTCGTAAAAGGCCAATTACCTCTCTATCAGTTTCTGCTTTTAAGTTTATAATTGAACTACCTTTAAGTTCTTTTTTAATCCATCCTCTATTAATTAAAACATTTTGACTTTTATCTGTTCTAAAAGGAGTTACAACATCGTATCCAGGTTTTCCACTATCATTTAAGCTATAAAGGTAAATTTGCTTATCGAAATTAAATTTTCCTTTAACGCTTACTCTCTGATAATTTTTTTTAATTGAATTTGAGTATTCTATTGGTTTAGAGTCTAATCCAAAAGTTATTTCGCTTATAAGCTCTAGCTTCCATTGCAACCTATAAAGTTGCCAAGTTCCTAAAGCACAAAATATTGTTACAAATAAAATAACGAATAGTTGAAATAAAAATGCTCTTTTCAATTTGAGATTAACTTCCCCAAATATAGATCGCAGCAAATAAGAATAACCAAACTACGTCAACAAAATGCCAGTACCAGGCCGCTGCTTCAAATCCAAAATGGTGTTGAGGTGTCGAATGGCCTCTCATTGATCTAAACAAACAAACTGCAAGAAAAACTGTTCCGACAATTACATGAAAGCCATGAAAACCAGTCGACATATAAAATGTAGAACCATAAATTCCACCATCTAAAGTAAATGTTGCATGATGATACTCATAAGCTTGAAAACAAGAAAATATAAATCCTAAAAATACTGTTGCTATCAAACCATTTACTAAACCTTTTCTGTCATTTTCTAACATTGCATGATGTGCCCACGTGACTGTAGTTCCTGATAACAATAAAATTAGAGTATTAATTAATGGAATATCCCAAGGATCAAAAGTTTTAATATCTGCTGGCGGCCATATACCTCCTATAGAGTCTGGGGGAAATAAACTTGCGTTAAAGAAAGCCCAGAACCATGCAACAAAAAACATTACTTCAGAAGCAATAAATAACGTCATGCCGTACCTATGTCCAATTTGAACTACAGGAGTATGATGGCCTTGATGTTCTGCTTCTTCTATAACATCCCTCCACCACATAAATGCACCATAAACCACTAATGCAAAACCAATCAATAATAACCAAAGGGCTTTGGAATGAAAATAATAAACTGCTCCAAAAGCTAAGATCAAAGTAGCGAATGAAACATAGATCGGCCAGGGACTTGGGTCAACTAAATGGTAATCGTGTTTTGGTTTTCCTGCTGACATTATGTGTTGCTCTTCTCGTAATAGCCTGATGAAAAAAAAGTAAAAGACAAAGTTACATCAGACATATTTTTAGTTTTATTATCATCAACTACTTTGGGATCCAAGAAAAAAGTTAATACAAACTCTTTTTTTTCACCTGGTTGCAAAGTTTGTTTTTCAAAACAAAAACAGCCTATCTTATTTAGATAAATACCAAATGGTGATGGAGACACATTAAAAGTTGCTGACCCTGAAGAAATTTCATTACTGGGATTTTCAACGTTAAATTTTACTGTATGAACTTCACCGGGTTTTAAGTTTAAAGTATTCATCTCAGGATAAAATTTCCAATCTAAAGTACTATTAATGTTTGTATCAAATCTCATTTTATAGTCTTGATTTACTATAATTTTTGGAATTTCTTTGTTAGTTGCGTTTTGAGTAGTTCCACCGAATCCTGTTACTCTACAAAATAAATCATATAATGGAACCGCTGCAAAAGATAAACCTAGCATAAGTAAAAATATTGATACTAGAGCAATAGGTGTTAGGTTTTTATGGTTGATATTCATTATATTTCTC
>CACPCL010000004.1 GCA_902632445.1 uncultured Pelagibacteraceae bacterium
AGATAGCGGAACAATTATTTCAAAAAAAAGTTTTAATATAAGTCAGAATGATAATATAAGTACGTTAAAACAAAAAACCCAAAAATTAGAATATCAAGTTTTTCCAGAAGCTATAATTAAAATATTTAGAAATATTTAATTTTTAAAAAAGAATTTAATTTCAGATTTTGCGTTTTTAAGCGAGTCTGATCCATGCACAGAATTTTTATCTATTGAAATTCCATATAATTTTCTAATTGTATTCTCATCAGCATCTTTTGGATTAGTTGCTCCCATAAGTTTTCTGTATGCGGTTACTGCGTTTGCGCCTTCTAAAATCAAAACTACTATTGGCCCAGATGATAAATACGAACATAAATCATTAAAAAAGGGTTTGGATTGATGAACTTTATAAAATTCTGATGCTTCTTCCTTAGTAATTTGTATTTTTTTACTATCTTTAATAATTAAATTATTCTCAATTAAAATTTTTTTTATATCTTCAACTAAATTTCTTTCAACTGCATCTGGTTTAATTATTGATAAAGTTCTTTCCACGTCACTCATAATTTTCTTCAATTAATTGATTAAGTAACCTCACTCCGAATCCGGTAGCACCTCCTGAATTTAATGCCCCTCCATATTTCGAAAAAGCCATACCAGCAATATCTAAATGTGCCCAAGGTGTTTTATTTAAAATAAATCTCTGTAAAAATTGTGCAGCAGTAGTCGAACCAGCGCCACCAACGTAATTTATGTTTTGAATATCTGCGTTTTTTGAATTCATCAATTTATCATAATTTTTATGAAGCGGCATTCTCCATACTTTTTCTTCAACATTTTCTCCTGCATTAAAAATTTGCTTGGATAGTTTGTCATCATTTGAAAAAAGACCAGCATACTCTGAACCTAGTGAAACTATTATTGCTCCTGTGAGAGTTGCTAAATCAATTATAAATTTAGGTTGATATTTTTTTTCAGTAAAAGTTAAAGCGTCTGCTAAAACAAGTCTTCCTTCTGCATCTGTATTTAAAACTTCTATAGTCTTTCCGCTATATGATTTAACGATATCTCCAGGTCTTTGAGCGTTTCCACTTACCATGTTTTCTACTAGCCCTACAACTCCTACAGCATTGATTTTTGCTTTTCTTAATGCGAGACTTTTCATCAATCCGACTACAGCAGCGGAACCAGCCATATCATAAGTCATGTCTTCCATAAATTTTGCAGGTTTCAATGAATAACCACCAGTATCAAAACAAACTCCTTTTCCTACGAACGCTAAAGGCTTAGAATTTTTTTTTGCTCCATTCCACTCCATGATCACAAGATAAGATCCTCTTATACTTCCTTGACCTACACCAAGCAAAGCGTTCATACCTAATTTTTTTAATTTTTTTTCATCATAAATACTTATTTTTAATCCATCCCTCTTAAGAGAATTTATTCTTTTAGCATACTCGTCAGGATGTAAGACATTTCCTGGTTCAGAAACTAAATCTCTGGCAAAAAAAGTTCCTTCCTCTATAGCTTTAAATTTTAATTTTTTTTGATTTGATGGTTTATTTTTATTTCCCAATATAGTTACAGACAACACTCTTGATTTATTTTTAGTTTTATATTTATTAAATTTATATGATTTTAATTTTAGTCCATGAAGGAAATATCCTATGAAGTTTTCATTTTTATTTGGTAAACTATCAGAGCTTAAAAAATACTCACTGTTTTTTCCATAATTAATACGTCCAAAAAATTCTGCTCCAAGATTTTCAATATCAAAATTCTTAAGATTTTTTTTTATTGAAATTAAAATTATTTTTTTTTTTGAATTTACTTCAAAAACTAGTATATTTTTTTTTGTATCGTTAGTTTTAAGTAAATCATTTATATAAGAAAACTCTGTATTTGATATATATTTTTTTAAATTATTAATATTGAATTTTTCATCTGTAAATAAAACTGTATTAGCCGGAACCTTGCTAATTGAATTATTCGAATAATTAATTTTTAAAGACATAAATTTTAATAAATTTCTAACAAATTTGAATGGTATATAAGTCCAAATATATCAGATTTCAACGTTAAATTTACTATTGTTCACTCTAAAGTTGAATTTATTTAACGGATGAATTACTTATATACAAAATAAACAAATGCTTCAAAACAAAATTTATCAAAACTTTTTTATAGAGATAATAAAAACATTTTTTGTTGTATTATTTGGTTTATCAATAATAGCTCTCACCGTAAGGGCGGTGAGCTTTCTAGATTTAGTTGTCGATAGCGGATACCCTATAGGTATTTATTTTCAATATTCCTTTCTAAATATTTTCGGTATTGCACCTAAATTTATTCCATTTTCATTTCTGTTAGCATTAATGATATTTATAGTAAAACATATTCAAGATAGCGAATTTGTAATTCTTTGGACGTCTGGTGTTAAAAAGATGCAGTTAGTTAATCTATTCTTTTTTACATCAATTTTAATTTTGATTTTTTATTTAGTATTCTCTGTTTTTTTAACGCCCTATACTTTGAACAAATCAAGATTACTTTTAAGCAAAGAACAATTTAATTCATTTTTACCAACTGTGAAATCACAGCAATTTAGTGACACATTTAAAGGATTCACTGTAATTGTTGAAAAGAAAATTGATAATGAACTTAAAAACATTTTTTTATATGACAAAGGTAATAATCTAAAAAATTTATCATCTAATATTAAAGATACATTTAGTACTACAATTATAGCAGAAAAAGGATTAGTAGAAAAAAGAAAATTTTATTTATTTAATGGCCAAATAATATCATCTAAAAAAGATAATACTGAAAATGAAATAATAAAATTTGAACAATTAAGTATTGATATGGGTAACCTAAGTACATCTACAATTAAAAAACCAAAATTACAGGAAACCTCGACGGTTACTATTTTGAAGTGTTTTTTAAATCAAAATCCGGATTCAGATATTTGTAATTTAAATGCAAAGAGAGAAATGATACCTCTTTTAAACAGACGATTAGCTTTGCCGTTTTATATTCCTGTAGTTGCAATGATATGTTCCTTGCTTCTTATAAATACTAAAAAAAACTATTCAAATAAAATTAGTATTTTTATTTATAGTTTTATTTTACTTATATTTACTGAAATGACTGTTAGATATACAGGCATCAATAATTTTATAAGGGCTTTATTTCTAATAATGCCAGTTATCTTAATTGTATTATTATATTCTCTATTAAGGTTAAAATTTGCTAAAGAGTCAATTTCTAAATGAATAAAGTTATCTTAAATTATCTTCTAAAAAATTTTCTAAAAACAATATTTATGTGGATAGCAATTTTTTATTGTTTCGGCCTAATTTTGAATTTGTTTGAGGAAATAGAATTTTTTAAAAATATTGATGTAAGTATTTTTACTCCATTAATTCTCACTAGTATTTTTATTCCAAGTATGATTATACAGCTTTTACCTTTCATAATTTTTGTTTCAAGTATGTGGTTCATGTTGAAAATAAGAAATAATAGAGATCTTCTTACAATGAAAGTATTTGGATACTCAAATATGAAAATATTTTTTATTTTAGCTTTTACGTCGTTTATTTTAGGTTGGCTAATTTTGTTAGTTGCAAATCCTATTACGTCTTCTATGTCAAAATACTATGAGAAAACAAAATCCAATTACGCGAGAGATATTGATCACCTTGTTACATTTAATAAGAATGGGCTTTGGATTAAAGAAAATCTAAAAAATGGAAATAGAATTATTACAGCTAATAGGCCAGATGGATTAAATTTAATAGATGTAACAATTTTTCATTTAGACAAAGAATATAATTTACATGAAAAGATTATTTCCAAAAAAGTAAATATAAAAGAAAATACATGGAAACTTAAAGATGTAGAAATTTTCAAGCCTGAAAATGGGGTTCTAGAGAAAGAGTTATTTGATAGTTATCAAATTGAGTCTATTTATAATTACGAAAAAATAACAACATTATTTAAAAATTTTGACACAATGTCATTTTTAGACTTAATCATAAATTATAAATCCCTAATTGATAATGGATATAATCAAAGATTCTTAGATCAAAGTTTACATAATTTGCTGTCGCTTCCCTTTTTCTTGCTAATGATGACGGCTATAGCTGCTATACTGACTTTAAATACATTAAAGAGATCAGATAATGTTAAATTTATAGTAATTGGCTTGATTACAAGTGTTTTTATTTTTTATTTTAAAGATTTATCTTTAGCATTAGGGCAAACTGATAGAATTCCGCTTATTTTAGCTGTGTGGGCTCCAGTAATTGCATTAAGCTTATTTACTTTTGTAGGAGTATTACAAATTAATGAAAAATAAATTTTTAAGTATTTTGTTTTTAATCTTATTAAATACGAATTTATTTGCAGAGAACTTATTTATTGAAGCAAAGAATATTTCAATTGATAAAAAAAAAAGCATATCAATTTTTGAAGATGAAGTATTTATTAAAACTGAGGATAAAAAAACAATTAAAAGTGATTATTTAGAATACAACAAGTCAACTGGATTTTTAAAACTAAAAAAAAATATTGAGGCACGAGATAGTAAAAATAATATTATTAAAACTGAAAATGCTGAGTATTTTGAAAATAAAAAAATTTTTAAAAGTATCGGTCCTACAGAGGTCATAACTTCAGAAAATTTTATAATAGAAGGTGAGGATATCATTTTTGATAATAATAAAAAATTTATCAATTCAAAAAATAACGCAACACTTACTGATAATGATAAAAATAAGATTTATTTGGAAAATTTTGAATATTTGGTAAATGAAAATATTTTTAAGTCTATAGGCTTTGTTAAAGTGGAAGATGTATTAGGAAATGTTTATGAATTTTCACAAATATATATTGATACTAAAAAAAAAGAAATTTTAGGTACAGATATTAAAGCCTTTATTAATCAGGAGGGTTTTAAAATAAATGAACAAAATAAGCCTAGAATTTTTGCAAATTCTTTATCTTTAAAGAAAGAACGTAGCGAATTTAATAAAAGTATTTTCACAATTTGTGACTATAGGGAAAATGACAAATGTCCTCCATGGACAATTCAAGCTAAAAAAATGTTACATGATAATAAAAAGAAAACGATTTATTACAACAATGCAATCGTAAAGATATTTGATATTCCAATATTTTACTTTCCGAAATTATCACATCCTGATCCAACAGTTGATAGGAGATCAGGTTTTCTACCACCAACATCATCTAATTCTAAAGACTTAGGTTCAGGAGTTTTTGTCCCTTACTTTTTTGACCTTGGTTTGGATAAAAATTTAGTTATCACAAATCGGATATATGCCTCAGAGCATCCATTATTTTTAGGGGAGTTTCATCAGGCATTGAATAATGCTAATCTTTTTGCAGACTTTGGTTATACGGAAGGTTACAAGAAAACAACTTCAAAAAAAAAGAAGGGTAATAAATCACATTTTTTCGGTAAATTTGAAAAAAATTTTATAGGTAAAAATAATTCAAATAATAATTTAACTTTAAATCTTCAGAATGTAACTAATGATAAATATCTCAAACTTTATAAAATTGAGTCTAACCTAGTGAACCATAACAGAGATACACTTGAAAACTCAGTTGATTTTACTCATGAAAAAGATGATCTATTTTTTAAAATAAATGCAAGTGTTTATGAAACTATGAAAGAGGGTTACAATGATAAATACGAATATATTCTTCCTGAAATAGTATTTAATAAAAATTTATTTAATAATGATACTTTTGGAAACTTAGATCTCGAGTCTAATTTCAAAGTACATAATTATGATACAAATAGATTGACTAGTTTTGTCGTTAACGATTTTAATTGGAGCTCTAAAGATATCTTTTTAGACTCAGGATTAAAGACTCAATTTTTGGGAAATTTAAAAAACATTAATTATGAAGCTAAAAATGTAGATATTTATAAAGACGATACTACAAACGAGCTGTTTGGAGCATTTGGTTTAGCTACTGAAATGAACCTTCAAAAATACAATGGAAATTCTAAGCATATATTAAAACCAAAACTTTTATTCAGGCATTCTCCTGGAAATATGAGAAAAGAGGAAGTTAGCAAAAGATTAGATCCTTTAAAGGCATTTAGTTTAAATAGATTAGTAAATTCTTATAATTACGAAACTGGTACAAGTAGCACGTTAGGTTTCGAGTACAAAATAGATAGCCCTAATAGAGATTTTGATTTTTCAGTAGCACAAGTAATAAATCAAAAAGAAAATAAAAAAATGAATAGCAAAACTAGTATGGACGAGAAGTTATCTGATTTAGTGGGTTCTGCTTCTCTAGATTTTAATAATAAATTTAGTTTAAATTATAATTTTGCGCTTGATCAAAATTATAATGATATGAATTTTAGTGAAATTGGTGCAACAACAAAATACGGACCATTTGATCTCGATTTCAATTATTTATTAGAGCAAAAACATATAGGTGATCAAGATTATTTTAGAACAAAAGTAAACTTTAATCAGACCGACAAATCATTACTTTCTTTTGAGACTAAACGTAATTTGATTACTAATTCCTCTGAATTTTATAATTTGAGTTATGAATACTTTAATGATTGTTTAAGAGCGGGCTTAGTTTACAGAAGAGAGTTTTATACTGATTCAGAACTTGAGCCAGAAAATTCATTAATGTTTAAAATCACACTTACTCCATTTGGGAATATAGATTCACCAAACTTCAAGTAATGAACAAAATATCTAATATAATTTTTTTTTTTTTAATTTTAATTTTATTTCCAAATTTTTTATCCGCTAAAATTGAAAATAAGATTGTGCTTAAAGTCGAAAATGAAATAATTACAAATTATGAAATTAAAAATAAAATTTTAGTAACATTATTTTTAGCTGGTGAAGATATAAATCAAGATAATATAGACAAACTAAAGAAAAATTCTCTTGACGCGTTAATTCAACTTAAATTAAAAAAAATTGAATTAGAAAAATATCAAATTAAAACAAACTATAACCAGGTTAATTCTTACCTCAATTCAATATCATCAAACGATATAAATAATTTAAAAAAAAAATTTAAGGATAATAACTTAGATTATAAATTATTCCTAAATGAGGTAGAAACGTCATTAATGTGGCAAGAACTCATTTATAAGATTTACTCAAACAAAATTGAGATTGATAAAAAAAATATTGATAAGGAAATTAATAAAATCATAAACAATCAAACTAATATAAAAGAATTTAAGATATCTGAAATAGAGATTTTTACTAACAGTAATCAATCAGATGATCAAAAAGTATCTAAAATTTTAGATCAAATAGAAAAAAATGGATTTGAAACGACGGCTGAGAAATATAGTATGTCTTCTTCTGCATCCAACAAAGGTGATCTAGGTTGGATTAGTGCTAAATCATTGTCAAAAGAAATTTTGAACGTACTTAACAATATTCGGCCTGGGGAAATTACAAAGCCAATAAAAAGACAAAATAGTACTTTAATTTTAAAACTTTACGACTTAAGAAATTTAAAACCTGAAAAGGTTAATATAACAAAATTAAGAGAAAGGTTAATAAATAAGAAAAAAAATGAACTTTTTAATTTATACTCAAATAGCTATTTGTCTAAATTGAAAAATACAAGTTTTATAGAATATAAATGAGTCAAAAAATTATAATTTGTAGTGGTGATCCTCGAAGTATTAACTCCGAAATAATTTATAAATGTTGGAAAAAACTTAATAATTCAATAAGAAAAAAACTTTATATTATTTCTAATTATGATTTGATAAAAAAACAGTTTAAAATTTTAAATTATAAAATTAATTTAACTAAAATTGATAACATTAATCAGATAACAAAAACGAATAAATTAAAAATAATAAATATAAATTTAAAGTTTAAAGATCCATTCAAAATACCAATCAATTTATCATCAGAATATGTACTTGAATCACTCGACAGAGCTCATAAATATGCTCTCAGAAAAGATGTCCTTGGTATTATTAATTGTCCAATTAATAAAAACCTTCTAAAAAAAGATAATTTCGGTGTTACAGAGTATTTGGCGGCAAAAAATAAGATAAAAAAAAATTCCGAAGTAATGTTGATAAGAAATAAAAGTTTTTCAGTAAGCCCATTAACTACTCATGCTGATATAAAAAGAGTTTCCAAAAATTTAAGTGCTAAAATTATTATTGATAAGATAAAAACGATTCATTATTGGTATAAAAAAAGTTTCAATATAAAACCTAAAATTGGAGTTACTGGATTAAATCCTCATAATGCTGAATTGAGAAAAAATTCAGAGGAAGTTAAAATCATTATACCAGCGATAAAAAAACTAAAAAAACTAAATATTCGTGTTAAAGGACCGCTAGTTACAGATACTTTATTCATAAATGATTATAAAAAATTTGATGTTATCGTTGGAATGTACCATGATCAGGTTCTTGCTCCTTTCAAATCCTTGTATAAATTCGATGCGATTAATGTAACTTTGGGTCTTAGGTATTTAAGACTTTCACCAGATCATGGAACAAGTGAAAATTTGATTGGCAAAAAAAAAGCAAAAGAAACGAGTTTGATGAGATGTATTGAGTTCGTAAACACTCTTAAAAAATGAATTTTGCAAAGAAATCATTAGGGCAGAATTTTTTAATTGATAAAAATATTGTTAGAAAAATAGTAAGTTTAACTGAAATTAAAAATAAAAATGTAGTTGAGATAGGACCGGGAACAGGTGCATTAACAAATGAAATAATAAAAAAAAAACCTAAGTCTTTATTGCTTATCGAGAAAGATATTAATCTTTCGAAAGAGCTAAAATCTAAATATTCAAAAAATAAAAAAATTAAAATTTTTTGTGAAGATATTTTAAATTTTAATATTGAAAAAGTTATTTTAAAAGACTCAGTAATTTTTGGGAATTTACCCTATAATATATCTTCTCAAATTCTAGTAAAAATTTTAAAATTCAAAAAATGGCCACCAAATTTTAACGATATTATTTTCATGTTTCAAAAAGAATTGGGCGAAAAAATTTTAGGAAAATTTTTATCTTCTAATTATGGAAGATTGTCAATTTTGGTTAACTTTAGACTTAAATCAATTAATAAATTTTTAATATCTCCTAACTGTTTTTTTCCTAAGCCAAAAATAAATTCTATGGTAATACATTTTCAGCCCAAATTATTTAAGGGATTTAAAATAAAGAAAATTAATAATTTAGAAAAGGTAACAAATATTCTTTTCTCAAATAAAAGAAAAATGATTAATAAGAATATTAAAAAAATACTTAATGCAAAAAATTTAAGAAATCTGAATGAATTAAATCTTAATTCAAGACCAACAGAGATAAGTGAAAATCTTTATTATAAGATTACTGAGGTGTATGAGCGAAAATAGACAATTTTTTTTTACTTAGCTTAATTATGCTTTCTATTTGTTTAAAGCAAACATCCAAATTTTTGTTAATTATTACATAATCATAATCACTCCAATGCTTTATATCTTTATCAAAAGAATTAAACCTTTTTTCTATTTCTTCTTGAGTATTTTGATTTCTTTTAATTAATCTTTTTTTTAATTCTTCTTTATTATCTGTGATTAAATATATTTTTATTAAATTTAGATTTTTAAATTTTGATAATTGTTTTGTGCCCTGCCAATCTATATCAAAAATTATGTCATTTTTCGGAATTGTTTCATCAACAGTTTTCTTTAAAGTGCCATAATAATTTTCGAATATTTTAGCGTACTCATAAAATTTTTTTTCCTTTATAAACTTTTCGAATTTTTCTTTAGAAATAAAATGATAATCAACCCCATTAACTTCGTTGGATCTAGGAGATCTTGTAGTATGAGACACTGAGATTTTAAATGAATGGTATTTTTGTTGAATTTTCTTAGTTAGGGTAGTTTTGCCAACGCCGGATGGAGAAGACAGTATAACCATAATATTTTCTTCACCAGGCATTTTTAAATTTAAAAAAAACTAACTTGCTTTACTTTCAATAAATTTAATTGCGTCACCGACAGTTAAAATCTTTTCTGCTTCACTATCAGAAATTTCAGAACCAAATTCTTCTTCGAATGCCATTACTAGCTCAACTGTGTCTAAGCTATCTGCACCTAAATCATCGATAAAACTTGCCTCTTCAGTAACTTTTTCTTCTTCAATCCCTAAGTGATCAGCAACTATTTTCTTTATTTTTCCTTTAATATCCTCTGACATGAAATCCTTTCGTGTTTATTTAATTTCTTAATAGATTATTAAACAGAATTGTCAAGCCATATACATTCCACCATTAACATGAATGGTTTCGCCATTTATATAGTTTGCTAAATCAGAAGCTAAAAAAGCTACACAATTTGAAACATCTTCTCCTGTCCCAAGACTTCCGGATGGGATTTTATTGATTAAGTTTTTCTTAAACTCTTCATTAATTTTATCTGTCATTTCAGTTTTTATAAATCCCGGAGATACACAATTAACATTTATATTTTTTCTAGCAAATTCTATTGCTAAGCTTTTTGAAAAACCTATAATTCCAGCTTTTGATGCTGCATAATTTGATTGTCCTAAATTTCCAGTATGGCCTACGATTGAAGTAATGTTTATGATTTTTCCATATTTTTTTTTAAGCATTTTTTTTATGGTATACTTACATAGTAAAAAAGTGGAAGTCAGATTAATATCAAGAACTTTTTTCCAATTTTCATCATTAAGTCTTATTGATAAATTATCAAGTGTAATTCCTGCATTATTTATTAATATATCAATTCCATCGTTTTTTTTATTAACTGTTTCTATAAAATCTTCAATTTTATCATGATCGTCTAACTTAAATCTTTCGGTTTGAATTTTTGTAAAATTTTTTTTTAAATTTTCAAGTTTAGTCTCATTTGTTCCGGTAGCCACAATGTCAGACTCTAGTTCATAGAATTTTTTTACTAAACTATTTCCTATTCCTCCAGTAGCTCCAGTTATCAATACTTTTTTATTTTTTAAATTTATCATTTAAATTTTTAATATCAGTAATGGAGTTAATTGCAAAGCAATTTACATTTTTTATTGTTCTTTTTACCATTCCAGATAAAACCTTTCCTGGTCCTATTTCAATAAAATTCTTACTTCCATTATTTGCCATATAAATTAAGCTTTCTCTCCATTTAACAGTTGAAAAAATTTGTTTAATTAACAGTTCTTTAATATTGTTTGAGTTATTTTCTACCTGAGCTGTAACATTACTTATAATATTAAAACTAGGATTTTCAAATTTTGTATTATTTATTTTTACTCTCATAGCCTCTGCTGCATTATTCATTAGACTACAATGAAATGGAGCGCTAACTTTGAGAGGAATAGATTTAATTTTGTTTGATTTCAATGTTTCTTGGAATGACTCAACGCTTTTTTTATCTCCGCTAACAATTACTTGACCAACAGCATTATCATTCGCTATTTCACAAATACCGTCTTTTTCTTTTCTGGAGTCGATCATTTTAATAATCTCATTTATATCAGAACCTAATACTGCCACCATACTTCCTTTTCCGACCGGTACAGCATTTTGCATAGCTTTTCCTCTTTCGTGCAACAAGTACAAAGCGTCTTCAAATTTTAATGCTCCCGAACAAACTAAAGCACTGTATTCCCCTAAAGAGTGACCGGCAAAAAATTTAAATAATTTCAAATCAAAGTTAAATTCATCTTTAAGAACTTTAAAAATAGCATAACTGACGGTCAATATTGCTGGTTGAGTATTTTTAGTTAGTTGTAAATCATCTTCGGGACCATTTAGTATGATTTTTGATAAAGAATAATTTAATTTTTCATCTGCATCATTAAAGATTTTTTTTACCAATTCAAAATTATTATAAAATTCATTTCCCATCCCAACAACTTGTGATCCTTGTCCTGGAAACAATAAAGAGCTCATATTTTATTAGTTATATATATAATAATTAGTATTGCTATAATTCATCATTATAGTATAAACCAGTTTTTAAAAATAATTAATTAAACTAAATTAACTAGAAATAATGGCTTTTTACGAAAATACTATAGTTGCTAAGCAAGATTTAGCTGAAAAAGAATTAAAAGTTATAAAGGACAAGTATAATAAAATTATAAATGACTCGTCTGGTAAAGTTATTAAAATTGAAGAATGGGGATTGTTAAATTTGGCTAATAAAATTAAGAATTATAGAAAAGGCTTTTATATTCATTATAAATTTGAAGGTAATAAAGACACCTTAACTGAAATAGAAAAAAAAATTAAAGTTGATAACTCAATAATAAGGTACCTAACAGTCAAATATAAAAAATTGGATACTGAGAACGAATTTTTTAAAAAAAAAGATAAATAAATAATGAAAAGAAAAAATAAAAAATTTCAAAAGAAAGGAACTAGCTCCCTAAACAAACTTAGTTTATTTCAAAAAAGCGACGTTAAGTTTTCAAAAAAATGCCCCCTTTCCATAAAAAATGCGCCTATTATTGACTACAAAAATTTGAGTTTATTAAGAAAATATATTTCAGAAAATGGTAAGATCGTATCATCAAAAATCACATCTGTATCTTTTAATAAGCAAAAAAGATTAACGAGAGAGATTAAAAAAGCTAAAATATTAGGATTATTATAATTAATAATGGAAATAATTTTACTAGAAAACATTATAAATTTAGGAAATATTGGAGATAAAGTAACTGTGAAAAACGGGTACGGAAGAAATTTTCTTTTAAAACAAGGTAAAGCTTTAAGATTTAATAAAGAAAATGAGGAGTTCGTAAATAAGAAAAAAGACGTACTGAATAAGAAAAACACAGAATTAAAAAATAAATTTAAAGAAATAGCAAAATTAGTAAATAAGAAAACTTTCATCTTCAATAAGGAAAGTAAAGAAAATGGAGATCTGTATGGTTCAATAAAACCTAAAGAAATCACCAATCTTATTAAAACAAGTGTCAATGCTGATGTAAGCCCATCGCAAATAATATTAAAAAACGATCTTAACAAAATTGGTGTTTTCAAAGCGGAAATAAATTTCCATTCTGAGGTGAAAGCTAGTATTTCTATTAAGATTGACAAAATACAATCAAAATAACTTTTCCACAATGTTTGAGAAAAAGTGTGTAACTTTTTCCTTTATTAAGCTAGGTCTCCAACTAATATCTAAGTGTGGAAGAAATTAGACCTGTTCAAAAAAAAATAGATAACAAACAACCTTCGAACATTGAAGCTGAGCAAGCTTTATTAGGCTCGGTTCTTGTAAACAATGATATTATCGATGAAATATCTACCATTATAAATCCATCAATATTTTATGATCCTGCCCATATAAAAATTTATGAAGTAATAGAAAGTCTCAATAATAAAGGAATGATTGCAAATCCAATAACTTTAAAAAATTTTTTTGAGAAGGACAATATGTTAAGTGAAGTTGGTGGCACTGAATATTTAGTAAAATTAACTAGATTCTCAAGCTCGTCAAAGCAGGCTATTGATTATGCAAAAATCATTCATGAGATGTATTTAAGAAGACAGTTAGTTTTAATATCGGATAAGTTATCGAGTGATACGATTAATGCAAACACTCAAGAGGAAAATGCAGAAAGTATAATTGAAAATACAGAAAAATCTTTATTTGATTTGGCTGAAAGAGGAAGTTTTTCTCAATCTTTTTTGAAATTTAATCAAGCATTAGATCAAACAATTGAAATGGCAACATTAGCTATGCAGAATGATCAAGGTATAGTTGGTATACCTACAGGGCTAACTGATTTAGATGAAAAGCTTGGCGGTTTACATAAATCGGATTTAATTATTTTAGCTGGAAGACCTTCTATGGGTAAAACGGCTTTAGCTACAAATATTGCTTACAATGCCTCACAACATATTTTAAAACGTCAAGAAAAATCTTCAGTAGCTTTTTTTTCATTGGAAATGTCTTCTGAACAGCTTTCAACTAGAATTTTATCTGAACAGGCAAAAATAAGGTCCGATGATATAAGGAGGGGAAAAGTTACAGAAGAAGAAATTAATCGATATATTGAAACATCAAGAAATATTTATAATCTTCCTTTATATATTGATGAAACTCCCGCTATTACAATAGCAACTCTAAGTAATCGAGCAAGGAGAATTAAAAGATTATTTGGTCTTAGTTTAATTGTAGTTGACTATATTCAGTTAATGAGATCTAGCTTAAGTAAAAATGAGGGACGTGTGCAAGAAATTTCTGAAATAACACAAGGTCTTAAAGCATTAGCAAAAGAACTCTCGGTACCAGTTTTAGCCTTATCACAGCTTTCAAGAGCAGTAGAACAAAGAGATGATAAACAGCCTCAATTAGCTGATCTAAGAGAGTCTGGTTCTATTGAGCAAGATGCTGATGTTGTTATGTTTGTTTATAGAGAGGCCTATTATCTGGAACGAAAACAACCTAAATTAGGTTCGATTGAGCATGCCGAGTGGCAATCAAAAATGAATGATGTTAACGGACTCGCGGATATAATTTTAGGCAAACAAAGACATGGTCCAACTGGAACTATTAAAGTTGAGTTTGAGGGAATTTACACAAAATTTAAAGATTTAAGCAAAAATTAGCACTAAATTTTTCTTTAGTTATAATAAAATTAAGATATATCTGAAATATCTCAATGTGGTCGTATATTTATAAAAAAATAGTTATAGATTTTCCAAAGTTTACACTTTTGTTGTTGTCAGTAATTGTCGTTTTTTCCTTATATCAAGCTAAAAATTTTAATTTAGATGCTTCATCTGATGCTCTACTTCTAGAGGGTGACAAAGACTTAAAATATTTGAGAGAAATAAACGAAAGATATGGTTCAAAAGATTTTTTAGTTCTAACTTACGCTCCAATTTCAAGTTTTACTGAAAAAGAGACAATTCTTAATTTACAATTATTAAAATCGAAAATAGAAAAATTAACATGGGTGGATAGCGTGATAACTATCATAGACGTCCCTCTTTTAAAAAGTACAGACGAAGGATTAATGGATAGATTGAAAAATTACAAAACTTTAGCTTATCCTGAAATTGACAGAAAAAGAGGTTTTGAGGAAATTGTAAATAGTCCAATTTATAAAAATTATGTAATTAGTGAGGATGGAAAGACTTCGGGAATAGTCGTTTATCTTAAAAAAGATGAGAGATTAACAGAATTTATTAAGGTAAAAGATAAGTATTATAATCAATCAAAAGATATAGGTTTAACTAGTGACGAGAAAAAAAATTATAAGAAATTTTTAAAGGAATATGAGGATTATAAAAACTTATATAATAAAAGAAATCATCAAAACATTTCAGAAATAAGAGACGTAATAAATAAATACGGTGAGAACGCAAAAATTCACTTAGGAGGAATCCCAATGATTGCTGACGATATGATGAGTTTTATAAAAAGCGATATTATAGTTTTTGGAATAGGAGTTTTTATTTTTATAATTTTAACGCTATGGTTTATTTTTAGGAATCTAAAATGGGTAATTATGCCTTTATTAGGATGCGCTACCTCAGTAATAATTATGATTGGTTTACTAGGTTTAATCGGATGGAAAGTAACCGTGATTTCCTCAAATTTTATTGCATTAATGCTTATTTTAAATATGGCAATGAATATTCACGTTACTGTAAGATTTTTACAATTAAAAAAAGAGTATCCTAATTTATCAAAGAATGAGGTTGTGCTAAAGGCAAGTAAAAAAATGATGTTACCTATTCTTTATACTGTCTTAACAACTATTTGTGCATTTTTATCATTAATCTTTAGCGGTATTAAACCTATTATTGATTTTGGTTGGATGATGACTTTGGGATTAGTTGTCTCTTTATCTATTACTTTTCTTCTTTTACCATCATTGTTAAATATTTTTTCCTCTGAAAATGAAATTAATGTAAAAGACACTGAAAAATCATTTATCACTTCAATGCTTGGGTGGGTTGCAAAAAAAGCAGGAGTTTTAATTTTTAGTATTACTTCAATAATTGTAATAGCAAGTATTTTAGGAATAACAAAGCTTGAAGTAGAAAATAGTTTTATCAATTATTTTGACGAAGAAACAGAAATTTACAAAGGTATGAAAAAAATTGATGATGATCTAGGTGGAACAACTCCTCTTAATATAATTTTGAAATTTCCTACTAAAAAAATTGAGAAGTCAGATGATGAATTTTCAGAGTGGGATGAAGATACTGAAAGTAATGAAGAAAAATCTAAATATTGGTTTACAAGAGATAAGATGGATAAAATTTTGAAAGTTCATGATTATTTAGAGTCTTTACCAGAAATAGGAAAAGTATTATCTTTTGGATCAATTTTAAGAGTAGCTGAAGATTTAAATAAAAAGGAATTGCAAAGTTTAGAAATTGCAGTTTTATACAGCAAAATACCTGAAGAAATTAAGAAAGAAATAATTTCTCCTTATATTTCTGTTGATAAAGACGAAGCTAGAGTCTCAGTGAGAGTAAAGGACTCTTTGGAAAATTTAAGAAGAAATGATTTGATAAAGAAAATTAACCTTGAACTTAATACTAAATTAGGGCTTGACGAAAAAGAATATAAATTAACTGGTGTATTGATCTTATTTAACAATTTATTACAAAGTTTATTTAAATCTCAAATTTTAACGCTTGGAATAGTAATTTTAGGGATTTTTGCGATGTTTTTAGTTTTATTTAGAAATGTTACTTTATCTTTAATTGGTATAGTTCCAAATTTTATTGCTGCTTTTTTTATTTTAGGAATATTTGGTTTAGTGAGTATTCCTCTGGATATGATGACAATCACAATTGCTGCGATAACAATAGGAATAGCAGTTGATAATAGCATACATTATATTTATAGATTTAAGGAGGAATTTCAAAAGTTTAAAAACTATAATAAAACATTAGATCGGTGCCATAGTACAGTTGGAATAGCAATATTAAATACCTCTATAACAATTGTTTTTGGTTTTTCAATACTAGTTCTATCAAATTTTATCCCAACTATATATTTTGGTATTTTCACTGGTATTGCAATGTTATTAGCTATGATTTCTGTGCTGACTCTACTTCCGAAATTAATACTTATTTATAAACCTTTTGGCTCAGAAAACTAGAATGATGGCCGGTAATTTTTTTCAAAATCTAATAGACAATCTTAATTTATTCGATGGTATTGTATTATTTATTTTTATTTACTGTATAATTCAATGTTTTTTAAAAGGTTTTTCTTTAAGTTTAATTTCTTTCATGAAGTGGGTCCTTTCAACAGTTGTAACTATAATTTTAGTTCCAAAACTTCAACCTACAGTAAGTGACTATATAGAATCTGAATTTATAAATAATATTGGGTTGGGTGTTACAATTTTCGTTTTCACATTATTTTTGACAATTGTTATAGGCAAAGCTTTGAGTAGAGCGGTAACTTGGACAGGTGTTGGTTCTATTGACAAGATATTTGGGCTTTTATTTGGAGTTTTTAAGGGTTATGTAGTATCAGTGTGTATATTTTCTATATTAAATTGGTTTTATCCTTACAAAAATTGGGGTATATCGGCTGAGGGTGCGCTTTCTTTTAACTTAATTAACAAAGGTAGTGAAATACTAATTGAAGAATTTCCCTCTAGTGAAGACTTAATTGATACGAAAGAAAAAATTGAAAAAATCTGATTTAGATAAACTAAAAGAAGAATGTGGTATCTTTGGAATATCAAATCATAATGATGCATCAGCTTTGGTCGCTTTAGGACTGCATGCATTGCAACATCGAGGTCAAGAGGGTTGTGGTATAGTATCTTTTGATGGAAAAAATTATCACTCAGAAAAAAGACAAGGCCTTATAGGTGACCATTTTACTGACCCTGAAACTCTTAAAAAATTACCAGGATATTTTGCTATAGGGCACAATAGGTATTCAACAACTGGGGAGACTTCTTTAAGAAATATTCAACCATTTTTTGCTGACTTACACATGGGTGGTTTGAGTGTTGCTCATAATGGTAATCTTACTAATGCATTATTACTTAGAGAAACATTAGTAAAAGAAGGTGCAATATTTCGGACTACAAGTGATACCGAAACAATTGTGCAGCTTATTGCTAAATCTAAAAGAGAAAAATTTAAAGATAAATTGATTGATGCACTTTTTCAAATTCAGGGGGGATTTTCTCTCGTAATGATGACTAATAAAAAACTTGTGGGAGTAAGGGATCCTTTTGGTATTAGGCCTTTAGTAATTGGGAAGTTAAAAAGTTCATATATATTTGCTTCAGAAACTTGTGCTTTAGATATTGTAGGTGCATCTTTTATTCGTGAGGTAGATAATGGAGAAATTGTAATTATTGAAAATAATAAACTTAAAAGTATAAAACCTTTCCCGAAACAAAAATCTCGACCATGCATTTTTGAATATATATATTTCGCAAGACCAGACAGTTTAATAAATGGTAAATGTGCTTATGAATATAGAAAAAGTCTCGGCGCAGAACTTGCCAAAGAAACTGATATTAAAGCTGATTTAGTAGTTCCTGTTCCTGACTCGGGTGTTGCGGCTGCGTTAGGATATGCTGAAAAATCGAACAAAAAATTTGAATTAGGCTTAATTAGAAATCATTATGTAGGTAGAACTTTTATTGAACCCACACAAAACATCAGGAGCTTGGGTGTAAAATTAAAATTAAACTCAACAAAAACAATGGTCAAAAACAAATCAATTATATTAATAGATGACTCTTTGGTTAGAGGCACTACGTGTCATAAGATAGTAAAAATGCTATATGAGGCTGAAGCTAAGGAAGTTCATGTAAGAATAGCGTGTCCTGAGATAAAATTTCCTGATTTTTATGGTGTTGACATGCCAACAAACGAGGAATTATTGGCTTACAATAAAAATAATAAAGAAATGTGTGAGTATATTAATGCTAACAGTTTGAAATTTCTTAGTTTAGATGGTTTATATAAAGCTTTAACTGGCGAAAAGAGAAATAATAGCTATCCACAATTTAGTGATCATTACTTTACTGGAGATTACCCTATACGACCATCAGATAATTTAGAAGGTTTACAAGTTAAACAATTATCTTTGCTGAGTGGAAAATCAAACAATTAATTAAGAATATTTAATCGTTTTTTACGATCTAGAAAGAACAAGGAACCGTTTATCAAAATTGGATCACTATTTAATTTTGAAGGTATTTTTTTAATTGTTTCAATATCTCCATTTAAATCCATTTTTAAATAATAGGAGTTATTTAAAAATACGTAAATTTTACTATTTGCCATTATTAAACTTCTAAATTTTGCCTTCTTTTTTTTTGAATTAAGAAATTCACTTATCATGCTATTTAGGTCGTATGAGTAAATAATTTTTCCATCAATGAGATCCATCGCAATAATCAAATCATTATTAGTAATTAAAAAAATATAATCGTTTACTACTAATGGTTTAATTGATGAAAAAAAATTTTTTTTAAAAATTATTGATCCATTATTTTCATTAATTATATATAGTTGATTTCTTGATGAAATTACTAATTTGTCTTTATAGCTTATTATTTGATTTCCAAAAAATAAGTTACTTGGATTAATATCTAAAGACTGATTTAAATTTGAAAACCACTTAATTTTCATTTTACTTTTATCAATAGAGTATAAAGAGCCATAAGTGTTTAAAAAAAATAGATTTCGAGAATTTAGAGCTAAGTTATTGATAAATTCATTTTTTACTGGCGTGTCTTCAGTTGGAATCAAAGTGATTACTTCTCCGTCAAATTTATTAAAAAAATACAAATTGTTATTTTGATTTGCTGCGATTAAGTTATTCTTTGATATTTTTAGGTTTGAACGAAAAGGAACTTTGTAGTTTTTTGCCCAAATTACCTTATTATTATCGATATTGTAGGCATACAAAAATCCAATATTATCAGAAACATAGACAATGCTATTTTCTAAAATTATGTTCAAAGATATATTTATTTTTTTAAGCTTTTTTCTATAAAAATTGAATTTATTAACTATTCTATTTTCAGTAATAGAATAAACAATGATATTTCCTTTAAGATCTGTGATAATCGCTTTGTCATTTTTGAATAATATTTTATCATTAATTTTATATTTTGAAATTTTTTTACCCTTTAAAAAAGTTTGGTTAAGTTCATTATATTCAAAATTTTCAAAATTATTTGTGTTTTTATAAAATATATCACTCCATTCAGAATTTTTTGATACTGTAAAATCTCTAAATTTGAAATTTTTTCTTATTTTAATTATTTCCTTAAAATAATCATTTGAAGAAGATAATGTTTTAAATTCGCTAAAAATGTCATTTTCATTATTGTCAAATACTACATTTTCATTTTTCCAAATTCCAGATTTTTGGTCAAATGAACAGTTTTGACAAAATATTAAGATAATTAAGATAGAAAAAATTTTCTTCATCTTTTTTAATAATTCATTATTTGCCTAATACTTCTCTTGCTAAATAATCTATATTTGAACCTGAACTTAAAAGGTTTTCTAATATTTTGTTTGCCTCTTTGGGGCTATCTAATTTTAATAAATATAAAGCTTTTTTAAATTTTATTAAGTCTTTTTGCTCTTTCGTATAATTTATATTTTCCAATAAATAAAAATAATTTAAGATTTTTTCTTTGTTGTTTTCAAGATCTTTTTCTAAAATTGTATTTAAAGCTAAAATTGAATAAAATTTATTTTTGCTATACAATATTTCCTCATAAATTCTTTTTGACTTTTCTTTTTCATCTGAATTAAAATAAATACCAGCAGTAATATATTTCTCTGCGATTTTGCTATTCTGTTTAAACTTATAAGTTTGAAATCCTACGATTGAGGATGCTGAAACTATTAAGAGTAGTAAAATGAATAAAGATTTTTTTTTATTTTTTTTTAAAAAATAAATTACTCTATCTTTTGTATCTATTTTATTTTCAGAATTATCTTCCATTTAAAAAGTATTTTGTATCGGGAAACTTTTTTAACTTAACATCTGTAGTATATTTTTTTACAGCTTTTTCAATTAATCTGGTTAAATTGAGGTATTTTTTTACAAATTTTGGATAAAAACCACTTAAACCAATCATGTCGTCTGTAACAAGAATTTGACCGTCACAATATTTTGAGGAACCGATACCGATAGTTGGAATCTTAAGTTTCTTTGTAATAGCTTTTGAGGATTGAGGAGTAATACATTCAAGCACTATAGAAAAAGCTCCAGCTTTTTCGATTGATATAGCCTCTTTAATCAACTGCTTTGTTTTTGCTGATGTATCTCCCTGAATTTTAAATTTTTTTTTGAATTGTGGAGTAAAACCGATATGGCCCATAACTGGTATTTTTGAGTCAACTAATTTTTTTATGATAAAATAATTTTTTTTATTACTCTCTATTTTGACTGCATCGCATCTTGTTTGGCTCATAATTAATTTTGCATTTTTCAAAGCCTTACTTGAACTAATATAAGAATTTTTTGGCATATCTACAACCATTAATGACTTTTTAATACCTCTTTTTACACTAGCTGCATGTAGTATCATATTTCTTAAAGTTATTTGATGAGTGTTTTTAAAACCATATAAAACGTTTGCTAAAGAGTCTCCTACTAAAACAATATCACAATATTTATCTAAAATTTTAGCAATATTTTTGGAGTAAGCAGTTAAACTAACAATTTTGGACTTGTTTTTTTTTTTAATAATTTTTTTTATTTTTTTATTCATTTTGGATTATTCTAATTCAATAGTGCTAGGTGGTTTTGATGTAATATCATACACAACTCTATTTATTCCTTTTACTTTATTTATAATTTTGTTTGAAATTTTATCTAAAAAACTTTTTGGAAAATTAAAATAATCTGCAGTCATACCATCTTCTGAAGTTACAGCCCTTATTAAACAAGTATATTCATATGTTCTTGAGTCTCCCATTACCCCTACTGTTTTTACTGGGAGTAAAGCTGCATAAGCTTGCCAGATCTTATCATAAAGATTGTTTTTAATTAATTCAGTAATATAAATATGATCGGCTTCTTGAAGAATTCTTATTTTTTCGGGAGTTATTTTCCCAATTATTCTAATTGCTAAGCCTGGGCCAGGAAAAGGATGTCTTCGGCTTATAACATGAGCTAAACCCAAAGATTTCCCTAAAATTCTTACTTCGTCTTTGAAAAAATCCCTTAACGGTTCAATTAATTTTAAGTTCATTTTTTTTGGGAGCCCACCAACATTATGATGGGATTTAATTTTAGATGATTTACTTCCTGTTGAAGATCTACTTTCGATAATATCTGGATAAAGAGTTCCTTGTGCAAGATATTTTACTTTACTAATTTTTTTTGATTCTTTTTCAAATATTTTAATAAACAATTTTCCAATTATTTTTCTTTTTATTTCAGGGTTAGTTTTATTTTTTAAACTTTTTAAAAAAATCTTTGAAGCATCAATGAGTTTTACATTTAAATTATGCTTAATTTTGAACAGATTATAAGTATATTTAAATTCATCTTTTCTCATTAAACCTGTATCTACCATAATACATACCAAATTTCTTTTTATAGCTTTATTTACTAGTAAAGCAACTACGCTACTATCAACACCGCCTGACAACGCACATATTACCTTATCTCTTTTGACTATCTTTTTTATTTCTTCTATTAACATTTTTTTCTGTGAGATAATATTCCATGATTTATTTGCCTTACAAATCGAAAATATAAAATTTTTAAATATCTGATTACCGTTATCCGTATGAGTAACTTCCGGGTGAAATTGAACACCATAAATTTTTTTTTTTTTATTTTCAATAATAGTTAGTTTTGAGTCTTTTGTTGATGCTATAATTTTGAAATTTTTTGGAAGTTTAACTACTGCATCTTCATGACTCATCCATACAGACTTATTTTTTTTAAAAAAATTTTTTGTCAAAAGTGATTTTTTCTTTTCAAAAATAAATGCTCTTCCAAATTCTCTTTTTCTTTTTGCAGATTTTATTCCTCCACCGAAAATTTTCGCAATTAATTGTAAACCATAACAAATTCCCAAAATTGGTATTTCTTTCATTAAAATTTTTTTAGGGATAGATGGAAATTTTTTGTTTGTAACTGTGGATGGTCCGCCGGATAGTATTATGCCTTTTATATGTTTGTAGCTTTGTAAACTTAAATTTTCTTTAGGGGTAATAATCTCAGTGTAAACCCCTAAGTCTCTAATACGCCTTGCAATTAATTTAGTGACTTGAGAACCAAAATCAATAATTAATATTTTATCCTTATTATTTTGGAATTGCATTTATTTTTTAGATAAATTCTCAATTTCAATCTTTAGTTTTTTACTTTTAATACAAAACTTATTACATAAATTTGATAACCTATCATTTAACTCTTTACTCTTTTTATAATCTGATTCATTTAATTTTAATTTCGCCAAGTTATAAATAGCTTCCTCATTCGTTGGGTTAAGCAGAATAACAGTCTTTAAATTTTGTTCTTCTAATTCCTTTTTTTCTAAATTTTTAAAAATTTTTGATAAATATAGATATGACATCTCACTTTTTGGATTATAAACAATGTCTTGCTCAAACTTAAATTTTGCTTCGTAAAATTTATTATTATTATAAAGATTTACTCCTTCCTCAAAATATTGATTATTTGCTAATAAGAAGGTTGGAAAAAAAATTGCAAAGACAATTATTTTGAATATTCTTTTACTCATAATTTATAATTTATTGTTTTTTGTGTCATTTCAACACTATGCACCATACTTTCATAGAAACCAGCTTTAGTAATTTTAATAAATTTAGCATTTTTTGATATTTGATTTACGTTTTTAGCGCCAATATACCCCATAGAAGATTTCAATCCACCTTTTAGCTGATAAATAATCTTAGAAACATTACCTTTATACTCCACTCTACCTTCCACGCCTTCTGGAACAAATTTTGACTTATCTTTAAAATTTTTTTGAAAATACCTGTTTGCTGACCCTGAAGACATAGCCCCTATCGAACCCATACCTCTATATTGCTTGTAAATTTTTCCTTTAACTTTAAACTTTTTTCCTGGACTTTCATCAGTCCCTGCAAATATTGAACCCATCATAATTGCATCAGCTCCAGCTGCTAAAGCTTTAGCTATGTCTCCTGAAAACTTAATTCCTCCATCTGAAATAATTTTTACTTTTTTTCCCTTCAAAGCTTTTTTTACATTCATAATAGCTGATATCTGAGGCACTCCTATTCCTGCTACCATCCTTGTTGTGCAAATTGACCCCGGGCCTATACCTACTTTAATTATATCTGCTCCATTATTATAAAGTTTTTTTGCGGCCTCACCTGTAGCAACGTTACC
Organism: uncultured Pelagibacteraceae bacterium; assembly: GCA_902632445.1. Taxonomy (GTDB): domain Bacteria; phylum Pseudomonadota; class Alphaproteobacteria; order Pelagibacterales; family Pelagibacteraceae; genus Pelagilacustribacter. Next base: position 24,366 of record CACPCL010000004.1, read on the forward strand.
TACACAAATTGGAACTTTGATTTTAATTTTTTTTAATTTAGAAAGTATTTTTAATACTTTTGAGCTATGGCCGTGGGCAGTATCTATAACAATTAAATCACATCCATTTTCAATTAATGATTTTGCCCTATCTATATCCTCGCTATTTGTTCCAATAGCTGCTCCCACTAAAAGTCTTTTGTTTTTGACTTTTAATATCTCTTTCGACTGATCCCTAATTTTTAAATTTCTATGAATTACACCAATTCCTCCAGAATTTGCCATAGCTATTGCCATTTTTGACTCGGTGACTGTATCCATCGCAGAAGATAGAAAAGGAACTTTTAAAGTGATGCGGTCTGTTAAGGTTGTTGAAATATCTGTTTCTGATGGAAGCACATTTGAATATTGCGGAACTAAAAGAACATCATCAAAGGTTAAAGCTTCTTTAATTGTTTCCATATAAACTTATATACAATTATTAAAATTTATAAAGTCTTTAAAATCTTACAATGTAAATAAGTCTCTTTTGATTCTACCCTGCTTGAATCAGGTTTAAAGAAATTTACTACTTTAAATGTTTTTTTGGCTAAATCCTTAATCTCTACAAAATCGTCGCCCATAAACAGCTTTGTGACAAATACTCCCGTAGGTTTAAGTATTTTTGTGGAAAACTCGATAGCCTCTGAGCATAATTGGTTTGTTCTTATCGAGTCTAAAGATTTGTTTCCAGTAGTGTCAGCAGCCATGTCTGAAATTACAATATCTAACTTACCTTGAAAAAAATTTAATATTATTCGCTTTGTTTCCTCCTCAAAAATATCTCTTTTAATAAAATTAACGTTTTTTATTGGTTTCATTGATTTAATATCCAGAGCAATTATTTTACCTTTTGTAATTATTTTACTGGCAACCTGAGACCATCCTCCGGGAGAAGAGCCTAAATCTAATAATTTTGAATTATTTTTGATAAATTTAAACTTCTCGTTCAATTCAATTAATTTAAAAGAAGCTCTCGATCTATAACCTAAAATTTTGGATTTTTTAAAAAATTGATCTCTATGTTGTTTTATTTTCCATGAATTACTTTTTTTAGTTCTTTTTGACTTTTTCATTATAAAATATCTTCATGCTCTTCGTCAGATATTTTTTGTTTATTCTTTTTTTGATGGTTTTTATAAATAAAAATACTTGCTGGTATTGAAAATAAATAAAATAGGCTGAAAACTAAAAGAGTTTCAAAAGTATAGAACAACAATGCGATGAAAATTATTCCCACTATAAGCAATAAGAATATAGTCATTTTAGGTGAAATTGAAATTTTTTTTAGCGAAAGTGTTGGAGTTTTACTAACCAAAAGTAAAGCTATAAAAATTGTTAAATAAGGCGTTAAATTTTTTACGTCTATATTAAAATTGAAGTTAGTTAAATCGTAGATAAGTGGCATTAAAATTAAAAGTCCACCAGCAGGAGATGGTATTCCTTCAAAAAAATTATTTTTCCACTCATCTTGATTATTATTTTTTGTCAAATTAAATCTTGCTAATCTTAAAACACAACATACAGAATATATTAAAGCAATTGCCCAACCAAGTTTTCCATAATTATTTAGTTCCCAAAAATATAAAATAAATACTGGGGCTATTCCAAAACTTACAAAATCAGTAAGGGAGTCTAATTCTTTTCCAAATTCTGAAGTTCCTTTTATCAATCTTGCAATTCTACCATCTAAGGCATCAAGTATTGCAGCTAGCAAAATTAAAGTAACAGCTAAACTAAAATTTCCATCAATAGAAAATTTAATTGAACTAATTCCAAGACAAACTCCTCCTAGCGTGAGAATATTTGGCAAGAGATATCTTGTTTTTTTTGAAGAAACTAACTTAAATTTTTTATTTTGATCCATTATTTTGATGCAATTAAACTTTCTCCTGCTACTACATTCTGTCCAAGTTTAGCTAATAATTTTTTATTTTTAAAATAGATATCAACTCTACTTCCAAATCTTATCATGCCAACTCTGTCGCCTTGTTTTAAATCTTGTCCTTGCTCAACTTCACAAACAATTCTTCTTGCGATCAATCCTGCTATTTGAACAATAATTATTTCTTCACCATCTTCTAAAGATTTTATTTTAAAATAATTTCTCTCATTTTCTTCGCTTGCTTTATCCAAAGACGCATTTAAAAATTTTCCTGGCTTATAATAAATCTCTTCAATTTTACCAGATATTGGAATTCTATTTACATGACAATTAAAAACATTCATAAAAATGCTCACTTTTGTAAATGTCTTGTTTTCAAGTCTTAACTCCTCTGGCCCAGACCTTTCAGATATATCAGTGATTAACCCATCTGCAGGACTTACCAAATATGCGTCATCATTTATTGAATGCCTTTCTGGATCTCTAAAGAAGTAATAAACCCAAATGGTAACAATCGCTAAAATTATACCCAATGACTTTGAGAAAAACAAAACTACAAAGGTTATTAAAATAGAAATAGCTAAGAATTTGTAGCCTTCTTTATGTATCTTAGGAAATATTGTATTAAACATAATTTTAAGTTTGCTAAATTTTTCTTAATATGTATAAAAATCACAGTTTATCAATCAATATTTTATGGCGAAAATAAAAGTTAAAAATCCAGTGGTTGAGTTAGATGGCGATGAAATGACGAGAATAATATGGTCATTTATCAAAGATAAGTTAATTAAACCCTATTTGGAGGTAGATTTAAGATATTATGACCTTGGTATGCAAAACCGTGACAAAACTGATGATCAGATTACGGTAGATGCGGCAAATGCAATTAAAAAAATTGGTGTTGGTGTTAAATGCGCAACAATTACCCCTGATGAAGCAAGAGTTGATGAATTCAAATTAAAGAAAATGTGGAGATCACCTAATGGAACAATAAGAAACATTTTAGGTGGAACAGTATTCAGAGAACCAATTATTTGTAAAAATGTTCCAAAGTTAGTTCCCGGTTGGACGAAACCGATTGTAATCGGCAGACATGCATATGGTGATCAATACAGAGCCACTGACTTTTTGATACCTGGCGAAGGAAATCTAGAAGTCAAATGGACTTCTAAAGATGGAAAAGATAAAAAAGAATTTAAAGTGTTTGATTTTCCTGGATCTGGTACTGCTTTAACTATGTATAATTTAGATGAATCTATTAAAAATTTTGCTAGAGCTTGTATGAATTATGGGCTTGGTAGAAAATGGCCAGTGTATTTATCAACTAAAAATACAATTCTCAAAGCTTACGATGGAAGATTTAAAGATCTTTTTAAAGAAGTTTTTGAAAAAGAATTTTCAGATAAATTTAAAAAAGCTAATATTACTTACGAACACAGGTTAATTGATGATATGGTTGCGTGTGCTATGAAATGGAATGGAGGTTATGTTTGGGCATGTAAAAATTATGACGGTGACGTGCAATCAGATACTGTGGCACAAGGATTTGGGTCTTTAGGCTTAATGACAAGTGTATTAATGACACCAGATGGTAAAACCGTAGAGTCCGAAGCTGCCCATGGAACAGTTACAAGACATTTTAGAATGCATCAACAGGGTAAAGAAACTTCTACAAATCCTATTGCATCTATATTCGCCTGGACAAGAGGTTTAGCCCATAGAGGAAAGCTTGATGGAAATGACGAACTAATAAAATTTTCAACTAATATTGAAGAAGTATGTGTTAAAACTGTTGAGAACGGCTCAATGACAAAAGATTTAGCAATCTTAATTGATAAGTCTGCAAAATACCTTACTACAAATCAGTTCTTAGAAGCTATTGATGGAAATTTAAAGAAAAAACTTAACTAATTTTTTTAGATATTTCTTTAAAGGCATCTCCAATTTTATTTTTATCCACACCTCCTGCTTGAGCGAAATCTTTTCTGCCGCCACCTCCCTTGCCTCCTAAAATTACTGCAGCTGACTTTACTAAATTAACAGCATTATATTTTGTTGTTAAATCTTGAGTAACTCCTACAGCCAAACCAATCTTATCTTCAAATGTTGAAATACTAATTATAATTCCGGATTTAATATCTTTTTTTCCTTGATCAATTATTCCTCTAAGTTCTTTGGGAGGAAAATCTTTTAAAATTTGTTCCCGAATTAATATATTTCCGATTTTTTTATCCTTGATTATATTTTTATTTTTATCTTTCTTTATACCTTCAATTTTTACTTTATTAAGCTGTTTATTTAAATTTTTTAAATTTTCAGACAAATCTAAATCTTTGTTATAATTAGGATCGATTTTCAATTTTTGAAGTTCATTTTTAATTAAGTTTATATCTTTTTTAAGATTAGACTCTTTCAGAGACTTATCTTCATTTTGTGTTTTTTCGTATTCTTCTAATTGTTTATCCCTCAATGCCTCAATCCTTCTAACTCCTGATGCAATAGATGATTGACTAATTACTTTAAACTTACCAACTTCTTTAGTGTTTTTTACATGTGTTCCTCCACATAATTCTGTTGAGAAGAAACCATTATTTTCCTTACCCATAAAAACCACTCTTACTTCCTCCCCATACTTTTCTCCAAATAATGCAAGAGCACCCATACCAACTGCCTCCTTTGGGGTCATTATTCTTGTTTGCACGTCTGTGGATCCAGTTACAATGTCATTAACTATATTGTTTATTTTAGTCATTTCCTCTTTTTCAATAGGTTTGTTGTGACTAAAATCAAATCTTAGCCTTTCAGGGGAGACTAATGATCCTTTTTGTGTCACATGCTTTCCCAGAGTTCTTCTTAATGACTCATGCAATAAATGAGTAGCTGAATGATTAGCTTTTGAATTATTTCTTTTTAAAACATCTATTTCTAAATTAACATTTTGTCCATTCGAAATTGAACCTTTTTCAACTTTTCCATAATGAACATATAAATCTCCCATTTTTTTTTGAGTATCATTCACTTTGATTTTACAATTGGAGTTAAAAATATAACCCTGATCACCTACTTGACCGCCAGACTCTCCATAAAAAGGAGTTTGATTTGTTATAACTTCTATTTCATCTCCAGTAATAGCAGAATCTACAAATTTACCTTTTTTTAAAATTTTAATTATTACACCTTCAGCTTTATCAAATTCATAACCTAAAAATTCAGTTGGGCTTAGTTCCTCTCTAATTCTAAACCATTTTTCCTCAACAGACTTATCTCCTGATCCTTTCCAATTCGCTCTTGCTAAAGTTTTGCTTTTTTCCATCTCCCTCTCAAAACCAACATTGTCTACTTTAATATCTTTACCTCTTAGGATGTCAGCAGTAAGGTCTAAGGGAAAGCCATAAGTATCATATAATTTAAAAGCTTCTATACCTGGGAGAGTTTTATTTTGAACTTTATTTAAATTTTCATTGAGTATTTTCATACCGCGTTCTAAAAGGGAAGAAAATTTCTCTTCTTCATTTTTAAGAGTTTCAACTATCAACTCTGTACCATTTATTAATTCTGGATAACTGTTTTTCATCTCGTTTAATAAAACTTCAAAAAGTTTATAAAAAACAGGATTTTTGCTACCTAAAGAATAAGCATGCCTCATCCCTCTTCTCATAATTCGTCTTAAAACATATCCACGTCCCTCGTTTGAAGGTAATATACCTTCAGCTATTAAAAAACTACTTGCTCTTAAGTGATCAGCGATAACTCTGTGGCTTGCTACTGTTTTGTTGTTAATTGAAGTCTTTGTTATATCAGACGAAGCAGCCATTATTTTTTTAAAGTGATCAATTTTATAATTGTCATGGGTACCTTGTAAAACAGCCGTCATTCTCTCAAGCCCCATGCCTGTATCGACTGAGGGTTTTGGAAGATCAATTCTTTTTGCTTTTGATATTTGCTCATACTGCATAAATACAAGGTTCCAAATTTCTATAAATCTATCACCGTCTTCGTCAAGGCCTCCAGGTGGGCCGCCTTTCAACTTATCGCCATGATCATAAAAAATTTCAGAACAAGGACCACAGGGTCCTGTATCACCCATAGACCAAAAATTATCAGATGTCGAAATTTTTATTATTTTGCTATCATTTAATCCAGCAATTTTTTTCCAAAGATTGAATGCATCGTTATCTTCATGAAAAACAGTTACTAATAATTTTTCTTTAGGTAAACCAAAGTCTCTGGTCAATAGACTCCAAGCATGATGAATAGCTTGTTCTTTAAAATAATCTCCGAAGGAAAAATTTCCCAACATTTCAAAAAAAGTATGGTGTCTTGGTGTATATCCTACGTTTTCTAAATCATTATGTTTTCCTCCTGCCCTAACACATTTTTGAGATGTCGTAGCTGTTTTGTAATCTCTTTTTTCTAAACCTGTGAAAACATTTTTAAATTGAACCATGCCTGAGTTGGTGAACATCAGGGTAGGATCATTGTTTGGAACTAAGTTGCTAGAGTCTACGATCTTATGATTGTTTTTTTTAAAATAATCTAAGAATTTTTTCCTAACATCGGTAAGTAAAATTTGGCCCATATTCAATTAAATACAGATATTTTAGAACTTGTCTATAAAGAGATTAGTTTGTAGTTTTTTTATCGTTGTCTACTACAACGCAAATTTCAGATTTTGTTAAAAATCTTTGCCCTGTTCCATTATCTAGGGAAAACATACCTCCAATTCCTTTAACAGCATCAATAGTCAAATCTGTATGTTTCCATTTTTCATATTGATCTTCGTTCATATAAAAAGGTGTTCCATCTACCTCTCCCAGTTTTACATCGCTATTTCCTACTTGATATTCTTTTGCTGGAAAGCACATAGGTGCGCTGCCGTCGCAGCATCCGCCTGATTGGTGAAATAAAAGGTCGTCTCCATGAACCTGTTTGATTTCACTTAATAGTTTTTTTGCTGATAATGTGAATGATACTTTCATTTCTATATTTCGGCCCATGATTTAGAATCATGGGCCATTATATATTATTGGTTAAAAGAAGCCTAATTTTTTCTCACTGTAAGACACATGTAAATTCTTAACTTGTCTATAATGATTTAACATCATTTTGTGAGTTTCTCTTCCTATACCAGATTGTTTGTATCCACCAAATGCAGCATGAGCTGGGTAAGCATGGTAACAATTTGTCCAAACTCTTCCTGCTTCAATACCTCTACCCATTCTGTATGCAATGTTTCCGTCTCTAGTCCAAACACCTGCTCCTAATCCGTAAAGAGTATCATTAGCAATCTCTAATGCTTCTTTCTCATCTTTAAACGTTGTAACTGATACAACTGGTCCAAATATCTCTTCTTGGAATATTCGCATGTTGTTTTTTCCTTCAAAAATTGTTGGTTGGATATAGTTTCCTTTTTCAAGACCACTATTAATTTTTGCAGCACTTCCACCGCACAGAACTTTGGCACCTTCTTTTTTACCTAAGTCTAAGTAAGACTTAATTTTTTCCATTTGTTCTAGTGAAGCTTGAGCTCCAATCATAGTTTCCATTTTCAAAGGATTGTCTTGTTTCACAGCTTTAGTTCTTGCAATCGCCTTCTCCATGAATTTGTCATAGATAGATTTTTGAATTAAAGCTCTACTTGGACAAGTGCAAACTTCTCCTTGGTTGAGCGTAAACATTGCAAAACCCTCTAAACATTTGTCAAAGAAGTCGTCATCTTTTGCCATCACATCTTCAAAGAAAATATTTGGCGATTTACCACCTAATTCCAAAGTTATTGGTATTAAGTTTTGAGATGCATACTGCATAATCAAACGTCCAGTAGTAGTTTCACCTGTAAAAGCTATCTTCTTAATTCTTTTAGAAGAAGCTAATGGTTTACCTGCTTCAAGACCATATCCGCTAACAACGTTAACAACACCTGCTGGTAATAGATCTCCTATAAGTTCCATTAAAAGCATGATTGATGCTGGTGTTTGCTCAGCTGGTTTTAAAACTACACAGTTTCCTGCTGCCAATGCTGGAGCTAACTTCCATGTAGCCATTAATAATGGGAAGTTCCAAGGTATAATCTGACCAACCACACCTAATGGTTCTGGTATGTGGTAAGAATATTCACTGTTACTTATTTCAGCAACTGAACCTTCCTCTGCTCTTATTACTCCTGCAAAATATCTCCAATGATCGATTACTAAAGGTAAATCTGCAGCCATACATTCTCTAATTGGCTTACCATTGTCCAAACATTCTGCTGTCGCTAAAACGTTTAGATTTTTCTCTATAACATCAGCAATCTTTAAGAGTATGTTTGATCTCTCTGTGATTGATGTTTTTCCCCATGCAGGAAATGCTGCGTGGGCTGCGTCAAGAGCAAAATCAACGTCTTTTTCGTTCGATCGTGGCACCTTACAGATAACTTCATTAGTGATAGGAGTAGTATTATCAAAATACTTTCCTGATTTAGGTTCTACAAATTTTCCGTTAATGTAGTTTCCATATTTAGCTTTGAATGGAAATTTAACCTTCAAATGAGAGGTATCTAAAGATGAAGACACTTTCGAGCTTGATGCTTGTTGTGTACTCATTTTCCCCCTTTTGTTCAATTTCTTAATTAAAACCAATATGAACTAGATTGTACACATGTATTTTTGCTCTTTTTTTTAAGACTACTAAATATAGATTTAGTCAATTTAAAGTTGTTATTTCATGAGAAACGGGAGGTTTAATTAAAACCTCCCGTTGAAATGATGGCAGAAGAATTATTCTTCTTCTTTTTTGTCGCTAATTTTTTCGTTTGCTGAAGGGTTGCCCTCTAACTCCTTACTGATCGCTGAAGCTTCATCTCTTATAATTTTTTCTATTTCTGCAGCAACATTTGGGTTTTTTTGAAGGTAAATTTTAGCATTTTCTCTACCTTGACCTATTTTTTCGCCTTTATATGCATACCAAGCACCCGATTTTTCTACAACGCCTGCTTTTGTACCCAAGTCAATAAGCTCACCTAGTTTGCTTATTCCTTTTCCATACATTAAGTCAAATTCGACAACTTTGAATGGCGGAGCAACTTTATTTTTAATTACTTTAACTCTAGTAGAGTTTCCAATAATTTGATCTTTTTCCTTAATAGCTCCAATTCTTCTGATATCCATTCTCACTGATGAATAAAATTTCAGAGCATTACCGCCAGATGTTGTTTCTGGATTGCCAAACATTACACCTATCTTCATTCTTATTTGATTAATAAATATCACCATTGTGTTAGATTTGGATACTGAGCCGGTTATTTTTCGTAGTGCTTGACTCATTAATCTAGATTGTAATCCGACGTGATGGTCTCCCATTTCACCCTCTAACTCCGCTTTTGGGGTTAAGGCTGCTACTGAGTCCACTACTAAAACAGATACAGAACCTGATTTTATTAATGTATCAGTTATTTCTAAAGCTTGTTCTCCGGTATCAGGTTGTGAAATTAGTAATTCTTCGGTTTTAACACCCAGCTTCTTTGCGTAAACTGGGTCCATTGCATGTTCCGCATCAACAAAAGCGCATATTCCGCCAGCTTTTTGGGCTTCAGCCACCACTTGTAGAGCTAATGTAGTTTTTCCTGAAGACTCAGGTCCATAAATCTCGATAATTCGCCCTTTTGGCAAACCACCAATTCCTAAGGCTAAATCTAAGCTGAGCGAGCCAGTAGAAATAGCTTCTACATCTAAGGCCTGTTGTTGACCAAGTCTCATTACAGAACCTTTTCCAAAATTCTGGTCTATTTGGCTTATTGCAGCTTCTAAAGACTTATTTTTCTCTTTTAATTCTTGCTGTTTTTTATTGTCCGTTTTTACGACTTTTAAGTTATTTTTTGTCATTTTTTATCCTTTTTTATTGTTCGAATCGATATATTAAATGTACACATTTTGTTCTTTTTATCAAGAAATTAAATATGCCAATAAAATTAAGCTTAATTAAGTGATTTAAGTGACAAAGTTCCAATCTGTTTAGCTAATTCAAATTGAGAAATTACAAAATCTCTCTCGGCTTTTGCATAAGCTATTCTGGCATCAAGAAGTAAACTTCTTGACTGAATTACCTCTAACGTTGTTCTGGTGTTTCCAGAGTCATATTCTAAGGTAATTCCTTCATTAGCAATTTCTGCAGCTTTTAATTGTGCGCTTGTAGCAGCCAGCACGCTTTTTGAAGATTGATAATTTGACCAAAAATTAGAAGTTGTAGATGTTATTTTGTTTTTTGTATCTTGTAATAAAAGTTGATTACGTTGCTTGTTATATGAAAATTTTTTTATGGAAGAAATATTTTCACCACCCTTAATAATTGGCCAAGATATTGTGGCTTTGACAGTTTCATCATCCTTTTCATCAATTGATGAGCTAAAATCCTTACTTTCAGATTTAGAAACTTTGATTGATGCCGAAGGTGACAGCCTAGCTCTCTCAACATTTAATTCTTTAATAGCAATTTCATAATCTATTTTTGAAATCAATAAATCAATATTATTCAAATTTGCTATTTCAAGCGATGTGTTTAAAGAGTTTGGTAAAATTAAACTAATTTTATTATTAAGGTCATTTATGTTAGGCATTTTTTCTCTTGTGACTCTCTCAAAATTTGTTTTTGATGAAAGAAACTCAGTTTCTGCTTTTATAAGATTTGCGTTAGCACCTGCTAATGAAGATTCAGACTGTGCTAAATCCGTTAATGTAATTTCACCTTTTTGCAATCTAGCGCTATCCGATTCTACCTGTCTTTCAAAAAGATTAACATTTAAAAAGTTAAATTCCTCACTTTTTGATTTATAAATTAAATCAAAATAAGCTGATGCTGTATCTAATATCGTTTGTTGTTCAACTTTTTTAAGTTCTAATCTGGCTTTTTCTGTTTCTAATTCTGATTTTTTAAATGTATTAAATCCTTTAAAACCAGAAAATATTTTTTGCTCGATTGAAATAGTTTTGCTCTCAGAGTCTAAATTCGAATCTGACAAACTTGCACCGGTTTGATTAGTCTGATTTTTTGAAGTTGTGCTTGTTTGTTCTCCAGAAATGGTAATACTAGGTAAAAACTCACTTCTTGAAATTTTTTTACTTTGCTTAGCAGACTCTAAGTTTTTTCTTTCAGCATTTAAGATTAAATTATTTTCAATCGCTTTAGTTATGAAAAATTTTAAATTTTCTTCAGCTCTCAAAATCTGAAAAAAGATTAAAAAGAAGGAAATTATAATTATTTTTTTCATTTAATTAAATTTTATTGATTTAAGTTTATGCTTTTTGTCTATTTCAATTATTATATTAGCTAATTTTCCAAAATTTTTTAACATATGTTTTGTCAATCTTTCGTAAAACATAATAAAACTTTTAATTTGAATTTTACTCATTGTTTTTTTTCCTTTTGAGATTACTTTTAATTTTTTTTCTTGTAGTAACCTCCATTTATAGACGTATTCAAAACTTGGCACTTTTAAAAAAATTATCTCATCTATTAGTCTAAATATATCTTTATATTTGTTTTCAAGTTCCTTATTCACTCTACTTCTCCAAATTCTTTTTTTATCTTTTGTTTTTTCTAATTTATTTAATGGTAAAATTAAATCTTTCTTTTTTTGAGGTGTTACACCAACGCACCATCCCTCAAATATAACGATATCTGGTTTTTTTTTTATCTTTTGCCAATTTTTCTTTAAAAGTCTATCATCAATAGATTTATCAAATTTAGGAATGTATGTTTTTTTAAAATTATTACTTTTTAAACTTTTAATACAATTTAATAACAATTTTGTGTCGTGAGTTCCTGGAACACCTCTGGTTAAAAAGAGAGGGCTAATTTTAATTGACATTTTTTTTCTTTCTTTAAGTGTTTTGTAAAAATCATCAATCGAAAAAATTGTAGTATTCATATTAAAGCCCTCTTTTAAAATTATTTTCAATATCTTAGATATTGTAGATTTACCAGATCCTTGACCACCTGTAAGTCCTATAATTTTAGTTTTTTTATCTTTTAAAAAATTTTTATAAATTTTTTTGCTTAATGGAAGGTAAAAATTATTTAATTGTCCTATTTTGTCTCTAAAAGGTTCTGATAAAATTTCTTGAGACTTAATAAATTTTAAATATTTAAATTTTAATTTTTTGTAACTCAGGTTAGAATAGATCATTAGATTATTTTTTATCTAAAGGATGGTTTAGTCCATCATTTATTAAAACATTTTCTAATTTTAGCGTATCGATTTCATCAACACATCCTAAATTGAAACCAGTCATAGCTGGGTTTGACCTTGGGTTATGATGCGTATAAATTCCACAGTCAGAACAAAAGTAGTGTTTTGCAACCTTAGTATGAAATTGGTAAAGCTTAAGTTTATTCTTCCCTTTTGTTATTTTAAACTCTTCATTTTTAACCATAGACATAGTTGCCCCCTTTCGTTTACAAATAGAACAGTTACATCTAAAAATTTTTTTAAAATTATTTATCATAATTTCGGCTTCTATTTGGCCGCAGTGGCACTTTAATTTTTTCATTGTTTATTTACCTTAAGGTTATTTAACACTACATGTGTTTTGTTATATCCACAATAGTTCAAAATTTCATGGAAATGTTCACCTTTTGATTCTCTTATGATTCTATTTAAGACTCTAAAATCAACTTTTTAGTGATTTAATTCTTTTATGCTTTCAAGATTTTCTTGACTTTTAAATAATTCATTTTTTTGCTCTCTGAATGAAATCAAAAAAATTATAATGTTAAACAAAGCTATTAAAAAATATGAAAAAAATGAAAATACATCAAAGTAAGAATTTAAAAAAAACAGTATTATAATTATTATAAAAGACCTAAGAAATACTTGGTACTTAAATACTGCCATTATCGCGAATGAGTGAATAATTAAATTTAACAAAGACATTTTTGATGGACCGAAATATCTTGAGCCTCTAATAGACTCTATTTCATTTAAATTATTTAAATGTTTTTTCACAGAACCAGAAAAGCTGCTCCACAAACTTTTTTCATCAGAAAGAATTTTCACATCTTTGGATGTTAGGCAACTATAATTACCAAAATTTATTTTTTTTCCAGTAAAAATTTTTGTGATAATTTTATGAAGTGAATACAAAAATTTGAAAAAAAAACCCTCTGACCTTTTAATTCTTTTTGCAACTACTGAGTAATCGGGGTATATGGATATTTTATCAATCATACTGCGAATTTCTAAAGGCCTATCTTCTCCATCTCCATCCATTAATATTAGATAATCAAATTTCTCTTTTTGAGAGACATATCTTATACCAAAAGCATTGCATCTTGCGTGACCTTTATTAATCTTCATATTCATTAACTTTAAAGATCTGATATTAGGGGGTTTAAGTATTTTTGGACGACTAATTGTGGACGCGTCGTTTACAATCAAACATTCAAAATAAAAATTTTTAATATCTTTTATATTATTATTAATCTCAGCTAAAAGTTTATTTAATGAATCCCAGTCATTAAAAATAGGAATTAAAATTATAATTCTTTTCATCGCTTACCAATCATACAATAACCTACAGGTTTGATAGTCCCATAGACTCCAGGACAAATCTTTTTTAAAATTTTTGGATTACCAGTATAAATAACCCCTTCGTCACTATTTAAATTTAGTATTTTACCTTTTAAATCAATAATCCATTTAGGTCTTGATATTAAATGATATGACAAGTTACCAGCATACCATTCATCACCAACTACAACCCTTATTTCGTTTATGAAATTATCATCCCATCTATTTTGAACAAGTCTGGCTATTTCTTTTCCTGGATAGTCCGTTCTTTTATAATCATTAGTTAAAGATACAGCTAAGTAAGTTGATGGAGAAAGAAAAAAGAAAATTAAAAAAACAAGAAAAAATTTTCTTGAGTTAGACTTACTAAAATTTTTCTTAAAAATCTCAACTATTAAAACTCCAAAAAAAAGATAAAAAGGCGTCATCCACATGGTTCTAATATTTGCTCCAATGAGTAACGACGTCAAAATTATTAATAGTATTGGGACTAAAGTTGTAAAACTTAAAAATATAATTTTTTCATTTTTAAAATTTAGCTTAACTTTAAATTTATTTATTAAAAAATATACCATTAAAAAAAACGGCAATAAAATTCCTAATTGTTTGAATACAAAAATTAAAGGAAATATAATATGATCTTTTAAACTACCTTCGCTCTGTGTTCTTTTAAGGCCGTAAGTAATAGTTGAGAAGTTATTGTCTATTAACCAAAATAAATGTGGGGATACTACTATTAAAGATACTAGTCCAGTTATAAATATATTTTGTAATTTAATCTTTTTTTTATTTTTTATTATTTCATAAAGAAATAATAATTTTATTCCAATTACTAAATATATAAATAAATATTTTGATAAAATTCCAAGGCCAATTGAAATTCCTAAAAAAAAATAATCTTTGATATTATCATTTTGAATACACCTCCAAACAAGAAAGATGCTTAAAGCCCAGAAAGGTAATTGTGAAATATTTACGTTAAATTCTGGAGTTGTATAATTATAAAAAAATATTCCTTCTAATAAGAGAATTGACAAGAAAGCTAAATTTATATCTTTGAAGAATTCCAGTGAAAAATTGAACACTAAGATAAATGCACATACTACAAAAAGTTGACTCAAACAGTAATATGCCCAATCCTGACTTCCAAAAATTTTATAAAAGGCTTCTACAGCAAATGCACTGAACGGAGGGTGTTTATTAAAACCCCAAGCTAAATCACTTCCCCAAGCTAAAGCCTCAATAGTATCGAGTGGTAAATTCACATTTGTAAGAGAGGGAATTAATGTCCATAAAAGAAAATGTGATGTAAGAAATAAAAAATAATATCTATTAATATTTTTTTTAGTAATCATTTATTGAAATTATTACAATTTATAAGCTATTGACACGACTAAAATCAAACATATACTCCCCAAATTCGAAAAATGCCAAAAAAAACTACTGCTAAAAAAAAATATACACCTAACTCTAAGGAAAAGTATATGTGTGCAAAACATAAAAAATTCTTTACAGAAGAATTATTGAATTGGAAAAAGGACATAATGAAAGCAAATAATTTAGGAAATTTACTTAATTCCTCAGATGATAATGTATCTTCGGCAGACATTGTAGATCAAGCATCCTCTTATACAGATAAATCTGTAGAAATGAAGGCGCTTAATAGAAGTAGAAAATTAATATCAAAAATTAATTCTGCATTACAAAGATTGAAAGATGGAACATATGGTTATTGTGAAGAAACAGGTGAGCCTATAGGTTTGAAAAGATTAATGGCGCGGCCGGTAGCAACTCTCTCAATTGAGGCTCAAGAAAGACACGAAAGGGATGAGAGGATCTTCATTGATGATTAAACTTTAGGTATCTCCTCTCCTTTATTTAACAGGTCATAACCTTTTATAACCGATTCTCTTTTAGATATTTCAATATACCACCTTGTTAAACTTTTAAATTTTTTTAAACCGATATCGTGCCACTCATGCCTTGCAATCCATGGAAAAGTAGCAATATCTGCTATAGTATAATCTTCACCAGCAAGATATCTTGATACTGATAGCCTCTCGTCCAACTCTTTATAAATTCTTTCTGAAATCTTGAAATATCTTTTTTCACCAAATTCACTTTTACCTGGATTGTAATGATGAAATTGATGATGCTGACCCAACATTGGCCCTACATATGCCATTTGTCCCATTAACCATTGATTTATAATTGTTCTTTGGTCTTTGTTGTAAAACTTTCCACTTTTTTCAGCTAAGTAAATCAATATCGCACCGGACTCAAAAAGGCTTTGATTTGTTTTGTGATCGATGATTACGGGTATTTTGCTGAATGGGCTCAATTTTTTGAAATCAGCTTTAAATTGCTCATCTTTATTAATATTAATTTTTGTGATTTTGTACTCTAAGTTTACTTCCTCGAGCATTATAGAAATTTTCTTACCGTTAGGTGTATTAGCGGTAAGTAACTCGATCATTTTTTACCTAGTCTATCTTGTATGGTTTTAGATGACGTTGTAAATTCAAACCTATATTTTTCGTTAGGTTTTGCTCTTTTAAAACACTCTACAGATGCGAGCGCAACTTCATGAAAACCAGACAAAATCAATTTTAGTTTGCCGGGATAAGAACATATATCACCAGCGGCAAAAATTCCTTTTTTATTTGTCTCAAAATTTTCTGGGTTTACCTCAATTGTCTTTTTATTCATATTCAAACCCCATTCAGCAATTGGGCCTAGTTTCATTATTAATCCAAAAAAACCCAGAACAAGATCAGTTTGAATTTTTTCAGTTTTGCCATCATCAAATTTGATCGTGATTGATTTAAGATTTTCACTATTATCTATAGAATCAATTTGACAAGGAGTTTTTACAGATATTTTTCCGTCTTTTTCTAATTTTTTTATTTCTGATAGTGTATGTTGCGCCCCTCTAAATTCATTTCTTCTGTGTATTAAAGTTATTTGTGAAAATTTAGATAGCTCAAGAGCCCAGTCTAATGCTGAGTCTCCTCCACCAAAAATTGCTATCTTTTTATTTTTAAATTTTTCTTTATCTTTTACAGCATAAAATATCGATTTTCCCTCAAGCTTTTCAGCTTCCTTTAATGGAAGCTTTCTTGGTTCGAAAGATCCGACTCCACCAGCAATCATAATATTTGGTGCAACAAACTCATTATTATTATTTGTTTTGACTACCCATTTATCATTTTCTTTTTTTACTTCATCTACTCTTTCATTTAAAAATAGTTTAGTTTTAAAAGGTTTTATTTGTTCTAATAATCTTTTAGTTAACTCTTCACCGGTGCACTCTGGAACAGCAGGAATATCGTAAATCGGCTTGTCAGGATAAAGTTCTATACATTGTCCACCTGCTTTGTCTAAATTATCTATAACTATTGCTTCAAGACCTTTAATGCCTAGTTGGTGAACTGCAAATAAACCAACTGGACCAGCGCCAACAATAATTACATCAGTTTTTATCATTAGGTTTGTTTCTCTGGTGTAGTAACTTTTAAACCGTCTAATTCATCTGATACGATTACCTGGCAACTTAATCTACTATTCTTTTTTGGCTCAAATGCCATGTCTATCATATCAATTTCAGCTTCTTCTGCCTTAGGGAGTTTACCTAGCCAAGCATCGTCAACATAAACATGGCAGGTTGCACAAGCCATTGATCCTCCACAGTCAGCATCTATTCCTGGAATCTCATTTTGAATAGCACCTTCCATTACTGAAAGACCGTTTTCAACATCAATGGTTCTAGAGGTTCCTTCGAAATCTTTATAAATAATTTTAGCCATAATAATATTTATCAAACAAAAAGGGGCAAGTATGTATGACATACTCGCCCCTTTTAAAGATAGTTATCTATTATCTAGATGATAATCTCGTGTTCTGCATTGCTGCTGCCCAGATAACTAGACCAAAAGCGATCTTGTTAACAAAGTCAGCTAAATTGTAAATTACGTTTAAAGCATTTGCATCAACACCACCAGTCAAGTAACCGAAAATATATCCTAATGGATAAATCGCCCAACCGATAGTTACGATAATTCTCATAGCACTGAACGCAGTAGACATAGCTCTGTTACCAGCTTTTGCCGCCATTGTTCCAGCTTCACCTGAGAATATTTCAAACAAGATGTAAATCCATCCAGCCATTCCAATTACGAAACCTACAAATGGTTGAATATAACCAGCTTCACCTAAGTATCCACCGATTAACATTACTAATGAACCAATTAATAGCTTCCAGAATATAGAAGTTGGCACTTTTCTTACAGCTGCCAAAATTAGATAGAATTCGATCATTTGAAGTGGCACTGTGATTAACCAATCGATATATCTGTATACCGTTGGAGAGTCACCTGTAGACACCCAAACTTCTCTCATATACATGTAGTGAACAAATGCAACACCTGTTACAAGTCCAGCCACTGTTAAAGATGTTCTCCATGATGCAGCAACAGTTCCTCTTTCAGCAAAGAAAAACACAGTTGTTGCGATCATTCCCATTGAAACAAGCCAAAATGAAATTCCTACGAAATCATTTGTTTGTAACAATGCAGTCGCTGCATTAGCTGAGCTAGTTATACCTAAAAAGGCAACAGCTGCTAAAGCAAAAAGACCTAATTTTCTCATGAAAACCTCCCTCGTTTGTTTAGTTTTCGTTTAGTTTATATATAAACTACTCGGACAAATGGAAATCTTACCCACTACCGAATAACTTGACGGGAACCATAGTAAAAAAAAAAGTTACAGTGAAGTGTTTTTTTCATCAAAAAAGCCCATTTTTAAAGGTTTTTTTATTTTTTTTTGGGGATATTTATGAAATACTCATTAAAACTAAGGAAATTTGAGGGAGAAGAGTTGAGTCGAAAATATAACGATATATACCAAGAATCTATTAAAAACAGAGAAAGTTTCTGGAAGGAAGTTTCAGATAATATCTTTTGGTATAAAAAACCATCAAAAATTTTAAATTCGGATAACCCTCCTTTCTATAAATGGTTTGAAGATGGTGTTACCAACACTTGTTATAATGCTTTGGACCTTCATATCGATAACGGTAAAGGTAAGAAAATTGCGATTATCTACGATAGCCCGATTACTGGGACAAAAAAAAATATAACTTATGATGAATTAAAAGAAAAAGTTTCATTGTTCGCCGGTGCTCTAAAAAATCAAGGTATTAGCAAGGGTGACAGAGTAATAATTTATATGCCAATGATACCTGAGGCAGTAGTAGCTATGTTGGCTTGCGGTAGAATAGGCGCTGTGCACTCTGTAGTATTTGGTGGGTTCGCTGCAAATGAATTGGCAAGTCGAATAGACGACTCTAGGGCAAAGATTATTGTTACAGCATCATGTGGTTACGAACCAGGAAGAACAGTTCAGTACAAGCCTTTAGTAAATAAGGCTTTGGAGCTAGCAAGTCACAAACCTAAAAAATGTATTATCTTTCAGAGAGAAAAAGATAAAGCTGAACTAAATCCTAAGATTGACATCACATGGGAAGATGCACACAAAAATGTAAAACCAGCAGAATGCGAAAAGATGAATTCAAATGATTATGCATACATACTTTATACTTCTGGAACCACAGGACTTCCAAAGGGGATCGTAAGAGATATCGGAGGTCATATTGTTGCATTAAAATGGACGATGAAAAATATATATAATATTGAACCCGATGATGTTTGGTGGTCAGCGAGCGACATAGGATGGATTGTTGGGCATTCTTATATAGTTTACGCACCGTTATTTTACGGCTGTACTACAGTTTTGTTTGAAGGTAAACCAGTTGGCACACCTGATGCAGGAGTTTTTTGGAGAATAATTTCAGAGCATAAGGTAAAATCTCTTTTTACAGCTCCAACAGCTATTAGGGCTATAAAAAAAGAAGATCCGAATGGAGAGTTTTTTAATAAATACGATTTAAGTAGATTTGATAAGCTTTTTCTTGCTGGCGAAAGAGCAGACCCTGACACTATTAAATGGTTTGAAAAACTCTCAGATTCACCTGTAATTGATCATTGGTGGCAAACTGAAACTAGCTGGGCAATCACTTCTGATTGTACTGGGATAGAGTCGTTTCCTGTTAAATATGGATCAGCTTTTAAACCAGTGCCAGGTTATGATTTAAAAGTTTTAAATTCTGAAGGCAAGGAAGTTAGTGCAGGAAAAATGGGTGATATCGTAGTAAAACTTCCTTTGCCTCCTGGAACTTTTCCAACTTTATGGGGCGCTGATAAAAGATATAAAGAAAATTATATGACAACTTATCCTGGTTATTATCAAACCTACGATGCTGGTCACATTGATGAGGATGGCTATGTTTGGATAATGTCTAGAACGGATGATATAATCAATGTTGCAGGACATAGGCTTTCTACTGGAGCAATAGAGGAAGTGTTAGCGGAACACCCAAACGTCGCTGAATGTGCAGTAATTGGAATAGCTGATAAACTTAAAGGGCAATTACCCATAGGATTACTTGCCCTTAAAGCAGGAGTTACAAAAGAAAAAAAAGAAATAATTGATGAATGTGTAAAAATGGTGAGAGAGAAAGTTGGGCCTGTTGCGGCATTCAAAATAGCTATTATAGTAAAAAGATTGCCAAAAACTCGATCCGGTAAAGTATTAAGAGGAACTGTAAGAAAAATTGCCGATAACGAACCCTACAAAATGCCTGCAACGATAGATGATCCAGCTATCTTAGATGAAATTAAAGCAGATCTAATTGAAAATAAAATATTAAAACTCTAAAGGTTTTCCTTTAGACTCAATAAGAATTTTCCCATTAGACATTACTAAAATTCCATTGACAATTGTTCCTACTGGAAACCCCTTTACTTTATAGTTATGAAAAGGTGTCCAGCCGCATTTACTAGCGATCATTTCATTTTTAATAACCACCTCTTTATCCATATCAACGATTGTTAGGTCTGCATCAAAACCCTCTTTAATAAAGCCTTTATTTTTAATACCAAAAATTCTGCATGGATTTTCACACATTAAATTTATTAGTTGGTTTAGAGTAAGTTTTCCATTGTTAACGTGATTGATCATAACTGGAAATATTGTTTGAACACCGGGCATACCAGACGGAGTTTCTGGGTATACCTTATCCTTATTTACCTTTAGATGTGGGGCATGGTCTGATCCAAGAACATCAACAATATTATTTTTTATTGCTACCCATAATCGATCGTAATGTTCTTTTGATCTTAACGGGGGATTCATTTGAGCATATGTTCCTAATTTATCGTAACAGTCTGGTGCGTATAAAGTTAAATGTTGAGGAGTAGTTTCAAAAGTTACATTTTTTTTATGCATCGCCAAAAAATCTACCTCTTCTTTTGTAGTAACATGCAATACATGGATTTTCTTATTATATCTTTCCGCAATTTTAACTACTCTTCGTGTTGATGACATAGCGCATTCTACATTTCTCCATTCTGGATGCGAGTGCACATCTCCTTTTTTAATAAACTTTTTCCTTAATTTAATTATATCTTCATCTTCAGAATGAATTGAAACTATTCTATCGCTACTGGAAATTACTTTCTCAATATCAGATTCTTTATCAACTAATAAATTTCCAGTAGAAGAGCCTGCAAAAAGTTTTACACCACAACATCCCTCGACATTTTTTAATTTAGCTAGTTGATCAGTATTATTAGGAGTGGCTCCAAAATAAAAAGCATAATTGCTGTGCATCCTATTTTTAGCTGCTTGTAATTTCTTTTCAAATTCGATCAAATTTGCTGTAGGTGGATTTGTATTAGGCATTTCAAATAAAGAAGTGACTCCACCAAGCACTGCTGCTTTACTGCCGCTTTCTAGATCTTCTGCATCAGTAGAACCTGGTTCTCTAAAATGTACTTGTGTATCAATTATACCTGGTAAAACTAATTTTTCGGTAGCGTCGTAAACTTTATAACTATTAAGTTCTATATTACCTATTTTTTTTATTTTATTTCCAGATAAACCTATGTCTGTTTTTGTTAATTTTCCATTAATATAACAAGTGCCGTTTTTAATAATGAGACTATAATTATCAGACATATTTTAAATTTATATTATAATGTATAAGTAACAATTATGAAAAAAGATCAAGTAGTTATTTTAGAGAAAAGAGGCGCTATCTTAATAAGTGGTAATGACGCTAATGATTTTCTCCAAAATATTATAACAAATGATATCAAAAAAGTTTCAAATAAAAATTCTATATATGCAGCTTTATTGACACCTCAAGGAAAATATTTAAACGATTTTTTTATCGTAAAAAATCACAAAGGGTATTTGTTAGATTGTAATGAAAATTCAACTGAAGAACTTATAAAAAATTTATCTAAGTACAAATTAAGATCTAATATTAAAATTGAAGACCTTTCCTCAGAATTTGTAATTGGAGTTATAAACCCCGAAAAATTTAAAGAGTTACAAAAAGAGGTCAAATCAGATTTAAATACTATTTATTATAGAGACACTCCTATTTTTTCTGATCCAAGAAGTAAAAAATTAGGAGCCAGAATATTTTCAAATTTAGAGAAACTTTACTTAACAATAAAAAAATTAAACCTTAAAATTGTAGATGGTTCAGAATACTTTTCTCTTGCTCATGAGTTAGGAGTGCCTGAAAAAGGTCAGGTAAATTTAAAAGATCAATTATTTGGTTTAGAAGCAAACTTTGAAAAACTGCAAGCTATTGATTTTAAAAAAGGATGTTTCATAGGGCAAGAGAATACTGCAAGAATGAAATTAAAAAATAAGTTAAGAAGAAGATTGTTACCCATAACATCAAATGAAAAATTGAATGTAGGTGATGAGGTTGTTTATAATGATATTAAAATAGGGAAAATACTTATAGATGCACCTTATCCTTTTGGATTAATTAATATAATCGACCCTGATCTTGAAGAATTTAAAAATAAGAAATTGCTTGCAAATAATAAAGAGTGTAAAATTTTATAAAACGTTAAGTAGTCTAGATAATGAAGCTAGAATTCCATATCCGCTCAATTCAATAAAAGCTATCACTAAAATTATAAGAACAATTCTTTTGTGTTTTCTCAAATATTCAATCATATTTTACCCTTTTGGTGCGGTCGGAGAGACTCGAACTCTCACGGGAAACCCACACGCCCCTCAAGCGTGCCTGTCTACCAATTTCAGCACGACCGCATTAATAATGCGACAATAAATGAATGACAATATTAGTTCAAGTTGATAGATTAGAATAAGTATGTCTGCACAAGAACAGTTTAATAAGAGCTCTTCCGAGATTTATAAAAAGATCTCTAAACACGTTCCTGAAATAGAGTGGAAAGTGCATGCGCCCTTAATAGAAAAAATTAATAAATTAAAAAAAGAGAAAAATGCTGTAATTCTTGCTCATAATTATCAAACACCAGAAATATACCATGGAGTTTCTGACATTGCAGCTGACTCGCTAGCTCTTGCAGTTGAAGCTGCTAAAACTTCTGCTGATATAATAGTTCTTTGTGGAGTTCATTTTATGGCTGAGACAGCGAAATTAATGAGTCCAGAAAAAAAAGTTTTAATTCCTGATATGAGTGCAGGATGTTCACTTGCTGCTTCATTAACTGGTGAAGATGTAAGATTATTAAAAAAACAATATCCAGGTGTTCCAGTTGTATCCTATGTAAATACTTCAGCAGATGTGAAAGCAGAAACTGATGTATGTTGTACCTCTGCTAATGCAGTTAAAGTTGTAGAGTCATTAAATACTGACAAAGTAATATTCTTACCTGATCAACATTTAGCAAATTATGTAGCTAAACAAACTAAGGTAAAAATAATTTCTTGGAAAGGTTCTTGTATCGTGCACGAGCAGTTTTCGCGAAAAGAAATTCAAGACATTAGAGAGGCAAATCCCGGAATTAAAGTTATAGGACACCCTGAATGCCCAAGTGATGTTTTAGATGCATGTGATTTCGCTGGTTCGACTGGCGGCATGATTGATTATGTTAAGAAAAATCAACCAAAAAAAGTAATGTTAGTAACTGAGTGTTCAATGAGTGACAATGTGCAGGCAGACAATCCTAATGTTGAATTTATTAAACCCTGCAATCTTTGTCCCTACATGAAAAAAATTACCTTACAAAAAATTCTTGATTGTTTGAAAAATGAAAAGAATGAAATTTTCATTGAAGAAAAAATGGCTAAAGCAGCGAGACAATCTGTTCAAAGAATGACTGAAATTGGTCGTTAGATCAGTGCAAAAATTAAATCAACTTTATATAAAATCAGTAGTAAAGAAAGCTTTAGAAGAAGACTTAAATCCTCGAGGTGACATTACTACAAGCCTAATTAAGTCAAAAAATAAAATTATCAAAGCTAAAATAATAGCTAAACAAGATGGAATAATTGCTGGATTAGATTTTTGTAAAACAGCTTTTAAGTTTGTTGGAAGAGAAACTGTTTTTTCTAAAAAAGTTTTAGATGGAAAAAAAATTAAAAAAAATAAAGTAATTGCTGAGATTAAGGCTAAGACCAAAACTATTCTGAGTGCTGAAAGAACTGCTTTAAACTTTCTTAATCATGCCTCTGGAATTGCAACTTTAACAAATCAGTTTACAAAAAAGATTAGAAAAAAAACAAAGATATGTTGTACAAGAAAAACAACACCTAATTTAAGAACGCTTGAAAAATATGCTGTAAAAAAAGGAGGTGGCTATAATCATAGATACAATTTAAGTGATGAAATTTTAATAAAAGAAAATCATATTAGCGCATCCAATAACCTTAGAGAATTGGTTAAAAAAGCTATTAAAACAAAAAAAATTATTACAGTAGAAATAGAAAATATTAATCAACTCAAACAAGTTATGGGACTAAAATTTAAAAGAATTCTTTTTGATAATATGAACTATTTACAATTAAAAAAATGTTTATTGCTTTGTAAAAATAGATATCAAACAGAGTACTCGGGTAACGCCACATTAAAAAATATAAGAAAAATATCTAACACGGGTGTAAATAGAATTTCTGTTGGAACTATTACACATAGTGCTAATTCGTTTGATACGACTTTATTATTTAGATAGCTCTGCTTGAGCAGCAGCTAGTCTGGCAACTGGAACTCTGAAAGGAGAGCAAGAAACATAGTTTAGTCCTGTTCTAGAACAAAATTCAATACTCTTTGGATCACCACCATGCTCACCACAAATCCCTAACTTAATTTTTTTATTTGTTTTTCTGCCTCTTGCGGAAGCTATTTCTACTAATTCTCCTACTCCATTTTGATCAATACTAACAAATGGATCTACATCAAAAATTTTATTATCAATATAATCGTTTAAAAATTTTCCTGAGTCGTCTCGGCTTATTCCTAAGGTCGTTTGTGTTAAATCGTTAGTCCCAAAACTAAAAAAATCAGCATGTTTTGAAATAGACTTTGCTTGTAAAGCGGCACGCGGTAATTCAATCATAGTACCTACCATATATTCAAGTTTTATTTTATTTTCTTTTTCAATTTCTTTAGCAATTTTATTAACTAAAGCTCTTAAAATTTTTAATTCAGATTCAGTAGACACTAAAGGTATCATTATTTCTACTAAAGCTGATTTTACTTTTTGTTTTTTTAATTCAACTATAGCTTCAAAGATTGCTCTACATTGCATCTCATAAATTTCTGGGAAAGAAATACCAAGTCTACAACCCCTGTGTCCAAGCATAGGATTTTCTTCGTGAAGTTCTGCTATTCTATCTTTAACTTCTTTCGCTGATAAATTTAAAGATCTTGCTACTTCCTCTATGTCTTTATCAGCTTTTGGTAGAAACTCATGGAGTGGTGGATCTAGTAATCTTACTGTAACAGGTAAGCCTGTCATAACTTTAAATATTTTTTTAAAGTCTTTTTTTTGATGAGGTAGAAGTTTATCTAAAGCACTATTTCTGTCCTCTTTTGATTTAGACAAGATCATTTGTCTAACAGATAGAATTCTTTCTTCATCAAAAAACATATGTTCTGTTCTACATAACCCAATGCCTTCAGCACCAAACTCTCTAGCTGTTTTGCTATCTGCTTCAGTTTCAGCGTTTGTTCTTACTTTTAATTTCCTAAATTCATCAGCCCATTTCATTATTGTAGAAAAGTATCCAGAGATTTCCGGTTGAACAGTAGGAACTAAGCCTTTCATAACTTTTCCACTTCCACCATCTATAGTAATAATATCTCCCTCTTTAATAATCATGTCCCCGGCTTTAAATTGTTTTAGTTCATAATCAATTGTAATCTCACTAGAACCTGAAACACATGGTCGGCCCATCCCTCTTGCAACAACAGCGGCATGACTTGTCATACCTCCCCTTGCAGTAAGAATACCTTTTGCTGCATGCATTCCATGTATATCTTCTGGTGAAGTTTCCAATCTTACTAATATAGTATCTTGCATCATCCCATTCAATTTTTCTGCTTCATCGGCAGTAAAAACAACTTTACCACTTGCAGCTCCTGGTGATGCAGGCAACCCTGAGGCAATAACTTCTTTTTTAACTTTATCGTTTAAAGTTGGATGCAATAAGGTATCTAAAGTATTTGGGTCAATTCTTTTTATTGCTTCTTTTTTTGAAATCAATTTTTCTTTGACCATATCCACTGCAATTTTGATCGCAGCTTTAGCAGTTCTCTTTCCGGATCTTGTTTGAAGCATCCAGAGTTTGTTGTTCTCAACTGTAAACTCAATATCCTGCATATCCTTGTAATGCTTCTCTAGCTTTAAAAATACTTTTGCTAACTCTTTATAAACCTTAGGCATAGCCTCCTCCATTGAGGGGTCTTTTGAACCTGAATCTTGTTTTGCTTTTTTTGTAATATATTGTGGAGTTCTTGTACCTGCTACAACATCTTCACCTTGTGCATTAATTAAAAATTCTCCAAAAAAAGAGTTTTCTCCAGTTGAAGGATTTCTGGTAAAAGCTACGCCAGTTGAACAATCATTACCCATATTTCCAAAAACCATAGCTTGAACATTTACAGCTGTTCCCCAATTATCAGGAATTTGATTTAATTTTCTATAAGTTTTTGCTCTTTGACTATCCCAGGATAGAAATACAGCATTGATTGCTCCTAACAATTGCTCTTTAACTTCTTGGGGAAAATTAATTTTTTTTTCTTTCTTTACTAAATCTTTAAAATTGATAATCAAACCGTCCCAATCACTCTCATCTAAATCTGTGTCTAGCAAAACTCCTTTTGTTAACTTATAATTATCAATTAGTTCTTCAAATAAATGTCCCTCTACCCCCAACACTACATTGCTATACATCTGTATAAATCTTCTATAACTATCTTTAGCAAATCTTCCGTTTGACGTTTTCTTTTTCAAAGACTCAACAGTTTTATCATTTAAACCTAAATTTAAAATTGTATCCATCATACCAGGCATTGAAACTCTAGCTCCTGATCTAACTGAAACTAGCAATGGGTTTTTAAGATCACCGAATTTCTTTTTTGTTTTCTTTTCAATATTTTTAAGTTCTAGCTCAATTTTTTGAATTACCTTTTTAGGAAGTTTTTTTTTATTTTTATAAAAAAGATCACAAACCTCAGTTGTAATTGTAAATCCTGGAGGAACGGGCAAGCCCAATCTTCCCATCTCACCAAGATTGGCCCCTTTGCCGCCTAAAATATTTTTTTTATTCTTTATTTTTTTTGCGGTTTTGTCGTCAAAACTAAAAACTACTTTTGCCATTACAGACCCTCTAATTTTGAAAAATCAATAAAGTTGTCAAAAGTATTACAAAACATTTTAAGCAACTCAAGTCGATTATTTTTAATATCTTGATTTTCATCATTTACTACAACATTGTCAAAAAAATTATCAGTGGACTTTTTGGTATCAGAAAGCTTTATTAACAAGCTTTCGTAGTCTTTATCGTCATCTTTTACTGTAAAAGCTTTTCGGATCTCATTTATTTTCTCATGAAGTATTTTTTCTTCATCCTTTCTAAATAATACTGCGTCAGGACTGCCTGTGATTTTCTTGCCAGCTTTTTCTAATATATTTGATGCTCTTTTATAAGAACTAATAGCATTAAGACCTATTCCTTTATTTTTATATTTATTCATTAAAATAGTTTTCGAGTATAAAGCTAAAAAATTATCTCCTGCATGAGAACTGATTGAAGCCTCAATAATATCAGATTTTATATTTTTTAATTTCAAAATGTTTCTCATTCTTTCTTTTATAAAATCTAAAACTTGTTGTTCTGTTTTTTCATTTTTTATCTCAACACCTTGTTCTTGATAAAGTCGTAGAGCATAACTAATCAAATCTCTTAATTTAAATGATAATTTATTTTCAATTATTATCCTTAATAATCCTATTGCTGCACGTCTTAAAGCGAATGGATCTTTTGAACTTGTCGGTTTTTCATCAATTGCAAAAAAACCAACTAAAGTATCTATTTTATCTACTATTGAAATAGAGTAGCTAAAAGGTTTTTTAGGTAAAACTGAGGTGAGACCTGTAGGTAAATAATGATCGCTTACTGAGTTCGCTACATCCTCTTCAAATCCTTGTGCTAACGCGAAATATTTTCCCATTACACCTTGAAGCTCTGGATACTCGCCAACAAGATCAGAGCATAAATCAGATTTAGAAATTGACGCTGCAACCTGAATTTTTTCTTTATTTATATTTAAATCATCTGATAATGGACCAGCTAATTGCCTTAATCTTTGTATTTTGTCATAAATAGTACCTAGTTTTTCATAAAAGATTACTGATTTAAGATTAGCGATTTGTTTTATCAAATTTTTAGATCTATCTTTATCCCAAAAAAATTTGGCATCTGCAAGTCTTGCCTCTACAACTTTTTTGTTTCCTTGAGTTATCAATTTTTTTTCATCTTTTTTGTTTGCTACAACAAAAAAATAATTAGTTAATCGATTTCTGCTATCAAAAATTGGGAAATATCTTTGATGCTTCTCTAAAGTAGAGATAATAATTTCCTGAGGTATCTTTAAATAATCTTTATCAAAACTCACATGTAATAAATTTGGATCCTCTACTATGTTAACAACTTCTTCTAAAAGTTTTGAATTAAAGCTTTCTTTGTATTGTTTTGATTGAGAAAATGAATAAATCTTTTTAAGAATGATCTCTTCTCGTTCATTGTGATCAACAATTATTTTATTACTTTTTAAAAAAAATAAGTAATCTTTAAAATCTCTTATTTTTTTTGTTTTAGTTGCTAAATCCTGTTCAATAATTATCTCGTCTTTTGAGACTAGGTGTTCATATTTAAATGGTAGTCTTTTATTGTTATACTTTGCAAAGATTGATCTGAGAGGTCTTCCCCACAACAAATTATGATCTGACCATTTCATTGATTTTTTCCAACTAATTGATCCTATGGCTTTTGGAATAACTTTGATTAATATATCTTCAACAAAGATTGATTTAGATTGTGTTTTAATAAAATAAAATTTTCCCTTGTTGGTATTTTTTTCAATTAAGTCTTTCTCAGAAACATTTTTGGCTTTAAGAAAACCTTGAATCACCTGATCAGGAGAGCCTACTTTAGGTCCTTTAATTTCTTTAACTTCTAATTTGATTTTTTCATTAAGATCTTTAATGAATAGTGTTAATCTTGTTGGTGAAGAGTAAACTGATAATTCTTTATACTTTACGTTGTCTTCTTGCAAAGATTTTTCAATAAATTGTTTTATTTGAGATCTTGCTGATATTTGTAATTGTGGTGGAATTTCTTCACTATATAATTCCAATAAAAATTCTGCCATAATTTAACTTTGTGAGCTTAACCACAGTGCTCCGCAACCTTTTGCGAGGTCTCTAATTCGAGTTATGTAACCAGTTCTTTCTGCAACGCCAATAACACCGCGAGCATCCAATAGATTGAAAATATGACTTGCTTTTAAACATTGATCATATGCCGGAAGAGAAAGTTTTTTTTCAAGTAAAGATTTACATTCGTTTTCGGTGTTTTCAAAATTTTTTAAAAGACTTTCCGTGTTTGCAAATTCAAAATTATACGCTGAAAATTCTTTTTCAGCTTGAAGAAAAACCTCTTTATATTTGACTCCTTCACTATTCCAATCAAGATCAAATACATTGTTTTTACCCTGGACAAACATACAAAGTCTCTCTAACCCATAAGTTATTTCAACTGGAACGGGCTTACATTCAAGCCCAGTCATTTGCTGAAAATAAGTGAACTGAGTAATTTCCATGCCATCACACCAAACTTCCCATCCTAATCCTGATGCACCGAGAGTTGGACTTTCCCAGTCATCTTCAACAAAGCGAATGTCGTGATTTTTTACATTAATTCCGATTGATGCTAAGCTTTTTAAATATGTTTGCTTAATATTTTTGGGAGATGGTTTTATTATCACCTGATACTGATAATAATGTTGCAGACGATTAGGATTATCACCGTACCTTCCGTCTGTTGGCCTTCTAGATGGTTGTACATAAGCGGCTTTCCATGGTTGAGGACCTAGAGATCTTAATGTAGTGGCAGGGTGAAAAGTTCCAGCGCCAACCTCTAAATCATAAGGTTGTAAAATTATACATCCATTTTTACCCCAAAACTTTTGAAGACTCATAATGATATCTTGAAATGAAAAAATATTAGATTTTTTTTTGACTTTTTTTTTAGCCGGCATTTATAAACCAAATCTTTGCCACATCGATTTTTCCTCAATCATATTTGCAAGTTTTTCAACAGGATCTTGAATAGAAGAGGATAGTTTTCGTGCAATAAATCCTTTTGGTTTTTCAAAAGTTTTAATTATTACTTTGTCTCCAAATTTATCTTTTAAAACTTGATCAGCATTACCAATTCCATCAATTAACCCTAACTTAAGAGATGCTTTGCCAGTCCAAAATTCTCCCGTGAAAATATTATTTCTTTCAGGATCTTTAAGTTTTGTTCCTCTACTCTTCTCTACAATTTTAATAAAATCCTCATGGAGCTCTAATTGAATAGTTTTTAATCTTTTAATATCTTCTTCCTTTTCCTCTTTAAAAGGATCTAAAGTACTTTTATTTTTACCTGCAGTATAAACCCTTCTTTCCACTCCAATTTTTTGAATCAAATCTTTGAAGCCGAACGAAGCTGAAATTACTCCTATTGAACCAATAATCGAGCTAGAGTTTGCATAAATTTCATCTCCAGCACAAGCAATAAAATATCCTCCAGATGCTGCTACATCCTCTGCAAAAATAATAACCTTAACTTTATTTTTTTCAGCTAATTGTCTTATATAACTATAAATTAAATGTGATTGAACTGGTGATCCACCCGGGGAGTTAATTGATATAGCTACGTGAGTGATTTTTTTAACTGAAAAAGCTTTTTTCAAAATATCTCTTTGGTTAGCTAATTCCATACCTTGTTTAAATTTACCAGCCGAACCGATTATTCCAGTGAGCCTAACGTGTGGTACTATTTTTTTTTTTTTAAAAAATGAAAACATATTTTTACGATGGTTAAGTATTGTTATAACAGTAATAATTAAAATTTTAATTAATAATTGCGCTACTTATAGTTGAATTATAGGTGCGTCACCACGTTACCATTTAAAATTTTATTATTACATAAAAACAAATATAAATATTATTTATGGGATCAGTTGTACCGCTAAAAAAATCAGCAAATTCTGCATACTTAGAACTAAAAAACCTTCTGAGCAATAAGCTTGGAAATGTTGAAACTTTAATTCATCAGAAGTTAAAAAGTGATGTAAATCTGATCGAAAAAATGAGTAATCACCATTTAAGCTCAGGTGGAAAAAGATTGAGGGCTTTATTAACTTTAGAATCTGCAAAGCTCACTGGTTATAAAGGAGAAAAAAGAGATATTAATTTAGCAGCTTGTGTTGAACTTATACACTCAGCAACTTTATTACATGATGATGTTATAGACGAAAGTGAATTGAGAAGAGGAGAAAAAACAACAAATTCTATTTGGGGTAATCAATCGTCAATTTTAGTTGGCGATTATTTATTAAGCAGATGTTTTGAGATGATGGTTGAAGACGGTGATTTAGAAATTTTAAAATTATTATCATCTACATCAGCAAAGATTGCCCAAGGAGAGGTATTGCAACTTCAACATAAAGGAGAAGCTGATTTACTTGAAGAAACATATATAGATATTATTAACTTAAAAACTGCATCTCTTTTCTCAGCTGCAACTAAAACAGGAGCTTGTTTGTCTGGTAGTAATGAGAAAGAAAAAAAGGCTTTAGAGTCATATGGAAGGAATTTAGGTTTGGCATTTCAAATTGCCGATGATGCTCTAGATTATTATGCAAAGGAAAAACTTTTCGGTAAAGAAGTTGGTAAAGATTTTTTTGAGGGTAAAGTAACACTACCTCTAATTACGATTTTTCAAAAAGGAAATGAGGAAGAAAAAAATTTCTTAAATGAAATCATGAAAAAAGAAAATAGAACTGAGGAAGACTTTAGTGAGACGCTAGCATTAATCTACAAATATAAAGCTGTTGAAGCAACTTTTAAGAAAGCAGAATATTTTGTAAATGTTTCATTTGATGCATTAGCTATTTTTCCAGATACAGAAGATAAAAGAATTTTACAAAATTTAACTAGCTTCAGTCTTAACAGATCTTTTTAAGGATAAAGAAGTTCCCTTTCCCATTTACCATTACGTTTTCTATAGTTTAATCTCTCATGAATTCTGCCTTCACCATCTAACCAAAACTCAATTTCATCTGGTAATAATCTCCAACCAGACCAATGGGGAGGTCTTGGAACATTTTTTTCATCAGGATATTTTTTTTCATATTCTTTAATATTTTTCAAAAATGTTTCTCGTTTATCTAATTTTTTTGATTGTGACGATGCCCATGCGCCAATTCTATTTTTATATGGTCTTGAATTAAAATAATCATCTGCTTCTTTGGATGAAACTTCTTCAACGCTACCAATAGCTCTTACCTGACGTCTTAAACTTTTCCAATGAAAACACATTGAGGCTTTTTGGTTTTCTTTAAGTTCATTGCCTTTTTTACTATTAAAATTTGTGTAAAAAACAAATCCTTTATCGCTTAATCCTTTAAGCAAAACCATTCTTACATTAGGCTGATTATTTTTATCAGAAGTTGCCACCGCAACCGCATTTGGGTCATTAATTTCGCTTTCCTCTGCTTTAGAAAACCACTTTTTGAACAATTCTATAGGATTGTCTAAATCTTCGAAGCAAATATCTATGCCTAGTGAATTTTTGCCATTTTTTTGATTCATAATTTCTTTAAAATAATCTATACATTAAATATCTATGTCTTTTAATACTTTTGGTAAAATTTTTAGGTTTACTACATGGGGAGAGTCTCATGGACCTGCAATTGGTTGTGTAATTGATGGGTGTCCGCCTAATATACCACTTTCAGAGAGTGATATTCAAAAGGATATGAATAGAAGAAGACCTGGTCAATCAAAATTTACAACTCAGAGAAAAGAGTCTGATAAAGCTATAATCTTATCTGGAGTTTTTGAAGGAAAAACAACTGGGACACCAATTTCAATTATAATTTATAATGAAGACAAAAGATCTAGAGACTATGAAACAATAAAAAATAAATTTAGACCAGGTCATGCAGACTATACTTATTTTAAAAAATATGGGATCAGAGATTATAGAGGAGGAGGTAGACAATCTGCCAGAGAAACAGCTTGCAGGGTGGCAGCTGGGGCTGTTGCTAAAGTTGTTTTAAAAGAGATGATTGGTTCAAAATTTAATGTTATTGGAGCAGTCACTCAGCTAGGGTTGATGTCTTGTGACAAATCAAATTGGAAAGATAGTGAAATAAGAAAAAATCCTTTTTTCTGTCCTGATAAAAATTCTGTAAAACTTTGGGAGAAATATCTTTTAGCTGTCAGGAAAGCAGGATCATCCTGTGGGGCTATTATTGAATTACGAGCTACTGGGGTGCCTGTAGGATTAGGGGCTCCTATTTATTCAAAATTAGATACTGATATCGCAGCAGCTTTAATGAGTATTAATGCAGTTAAGGGTGTTAACATCGGAGCAGGTATGAATGCAGCTTTTTTAAGTGGAGAAGAAAACTCAGATGAAATGAGTAAAGGCTCCGGTAAAGTAAAATTTAGATCTAATCAAGCAGGTGGAATTTTAGGAGGAATTTCTTCAGGTCAAAATATTGTTGCCTCATTCGCAGTGAAACCAACATCTTCTATTTTAACAACTAAAAATACAATTGATAAAAAAGGTAAAAATACTAAAATTTCTGTAAAAGGAAGACATGATCCATGCGTAGGAATTAGAGCTGTTCCAATCGGTGAAGCAATGATTAGCTGTGTATTATTAGATCACTTTTTAATGCACAGAGCGCAATGTAGTTAATTAGATAATTTGTTTTTATTTTTTGCCAATATGATATTTGAATTTAAAGTTTCTTCGACTTTATTAACGATTGATGAATTGTCTAAACCAGCTATTTCATACATTTTCTCGGGAGTATCTTGATCAATAAAAATATCTGGAAGGATCATTGATCTAAATTTTAAACCAGTATCAAAGACGCCTCTATCAGATAACAATTGCATTACATGAGATCCAAAACCTCCAATCGAACCTTCTTCGATCGTAATTAATACCTCATGATTAGTTGCAACCTCCATTATCAGTTTCTCATCCAGAGGCTTTGCAAATCTAGCATCTACTATGGTGCAATCTATACCTTTTGCATAAAGTTTTTCTGCAGCTTTTCTACATTCCTCAAGTCTTGTACCAAAATTTAACAAAGCAACTTTTTTACCTTCTTTTATTACTCTTGCTTTTCCAATTTCAAGAACTTCTTTAGTTGTAGGTAGTTGAACTCCTATTCCATTTCCTCTTGGATATCTAAAAGCTGAAGGTCTATCATTAATACCAACTGTTGTATTTATCATTTTGACAAGTTCTGACTCATCACTTGCAGCCATCACCACAAAATTTGGTAAGGTAGATAAGTAAGTTATATCAAAAGATCCGGCGTGTGTTGGTCCATCCGCTCCAACTAATCCAGCTCTATCAATCGCAAATCTTACAGGCAGAGATTGCAATGCAACATCATGAACTACTTGATCATAAGCTCTCTGTAAAAATGTTGAATAAATTGCAGCATAGGGTTTATATCCCTCGGTTGCTAAACCTGCTGCAAATGTAACTGCATGTTGTTCAGCTATACCAACATCAAATGTTCTATCTGGAAATCTTTTTTCAAATAAATTCAGACCAGTGCCCGACGGCATAGCTCCTGTTATACCAACAATTTTTGTATCTTGCTCTGCATGTTTTATCAGAGTTTCAGCAAAAACTTTTGTGTAAGACGGAGTATTTGATTTAGATTTTGATTGTTCCCCTGTTGATATATTAAATTTAGATACACCGTGATACTTGTCTCCTGACTGCTCAGCTGGTTTATAGCCTTTTCCTTTTTGAGTTCTTACATGTATAAGTACTGGACCTTGATGGTTAGAATTTTTAACATTTTCAAATATTTGCACCAGGTTTTCTACATCATGTCCGTCAATAGGTCCCACATAATAAAATCCTAGCTCACTAAATAACGTCCCTCCTGTAACCATGTTTCTCAAAATATCCTCTGCTTTTCCTGCTTTTTGACTAAATCTTTTTGAAAATGCAGAAATAATCATTTTAATTGTCTCTCTAAAACTAAAATATAATTTTCCAGATAAAAGATTAGCTAAATACTTGCTCATCGCTCCTACTGGTCTGGCTATTGACATATCGTTATCATTAAGCACCACGATTAAATTAGATTTTAAAGCACCTGCATTATTCATTGCTTCGTAAGCCATTCCAGCACTCATCGCTCCATCTCCAATTACAGCTATAACATTATTTTTATTATTTGATAATTTTTTAGCTACTGACATACCTAGGGTAGAAGATATAGAAGTTGAACTATGGGCTGCTCCAAATGGATCGTACTCGCTCTCTGTTCTTTTTGTAAAGCCAGATAACCCGCCACCTTTTCTTAAAGTTTTTATTCGATCTCTTCTACCAGTAATAATTTTATGTGGATAGCATTGATGACTAACATCCCAAACTAATTTATCTTTCGGGGTATCAAACACATAATGTAAAGCAACTGTAAGCTCGACTACACCTAAACCGGCTCCCAAGTGTCCACCTGTTTCAGAAACTACATCAATTAGCTCGCCTCTTAATTCTTCTGAAATCTGTTTTAGATTTTCTTTTTTGAAGCGTCTTAAATCAGATGGAAAATTAATTTGCCTAATAAGTTTTGTCATTAAAAATTTCTTCCTAAAATAAATTCTATAGTTTCACTCAAATCCTTTGCTTTTTTTCCATGTTTTTCAATTTTAAGCAATATATTTTTCTTCAAATTGTTTGCATACTTATAAGCTTTTTTATATCCCATTAGATTAAGTAAAGTTGATTTTCCCTTTTTTGCATCTTTTTGTATTTGTTTACCGACTAGCTTCTTAGATCCTTTTATGTCTAAGAAATCATCAGCTAACTGAAATAGCAATCCAATATTTTCTCCTAAAATGCCTAAACTCTCTTTTTCCTTAGTGCTTTTATTTGCAATTATTCCAACAGCTTTAAAGCAAAAATTAAACAATTTACCAGTTTTTTTCTTTTGCATATCTATTATTTGGCTGATTTTCTTTTTTTTATTTTCAAATTTTAAATCTAGTTGCTGACCACCTGCAATACCAGTATGTCCTGAGCACTCTGCTAAAGATTTTACAACCTCAATTTTTTGTTTATGTGTAATCGAATATTTTTTATCAGTTATTAATTCAAAGGCTAAAGTTAGTAACGAGTTACCTGCTAAAACTGCAGTAGCTTCGCCGTACTTTTTGTGTGTTGCTGGCTTACCTCTTCTTATTGAGTCATTATCCATACAAGGTAAATCATCGTGAATTAGTGAATAAGAGTGGATGCATTCCACTGCAACGCAAATATTAATTAATTTTTTTTCACTTATATTAAATAGTTTTCCCACGTCAAACATAATTTTGGCTCTAATTTTTTTTCCTCCTGAAATTACACCGTATTTCATTGGAGAGACTAATAATGATTTTTTCTGTTTTCTAATATAATTTATTAAAAATTTATCAATTTTATCTGCATTATATTTGAGCTGGTTTTTAATCATATTTAACTAATCTTTATTATCGAATATCTCTTTTGATTTTTTCTTAAATAGATACTCAACGTGCTTATTTAGATAAATTAATCGCTGATATTCTACTTGTGTATTATTTAAATCTAAATTTTTACTTTCTAATCTAATTAAAATTTCATTTATTTCATCCCTAGCTTCTTTTAATGATTTACTTTTGATATCAGCTGGAATATTTTCGATTTTCATTAATTTAATAATAATTATATTATGAAAAAAAACTATTCAAATATATTTTCTTTATGTGAAAAAATAATCAGAAAAACAGTCGATTCTTTACGACTAGGTAAAATAGTGGCATTGCCAACAGAAACAGTTTATGGCTTGGCCGGAAATGCTTACTCTCTAAAGGCTTTGAAAACAATCTATAAATTAAAAAAAAGACCTAAAAAAAATCCTCTAATCATTCACTATTGCAATTTAAAAATGGCAAAAAATGATGTCTTATTAAATGATAATTTTATTAAGTTGTATAAAAAATTTTGTCCAGGCCCAATTACTTTTGTTTTGAAAAAAAATCGAAAATCAAAAATCAAATCCCTTGCTAACGCTAATCTAGAAACAGTGGCAATAAGATTTCCAAATCATAAAGTAATTAGGTCTATATTAAAAAAGATAAATTTTCCATTAGCTATGCCAAGTGCAAATATCTCTTCTAATTTAAGTCCAGTAAGTGCGTTAGATGTATTTGATGAATTTAAAAATAAAATAAATATTATAATTAATGGTGGTAAATCAAAAGTTGGAATCGAGTCAACAGTGGTTGATTTAACTGCTAAACCTAGAATATTAAGACCAGGAATAATTACTTCAAAAAATTTAAAAAGATTTATAAGTATCAATCATACAAGAAAAAATTTTGAAATTAAATCTCCTGGCTTACTCAAAAAACATTACTCGCCTGGAATACCTGTGATTTTGAATAAGAAACCAAATAATATTAATTATGCTTTTATAATTCTAGGTAAAAAATACAAAATGCAATCAAATTACTTCAATCTGAGTAAAAAAGCCGACTTGAAAGAAGCCGCATCTAATTTATACAAGACTATGAGAAAAATAAAAAAAAGTGGTTATAAAAAAATTTACGTAATGAGAATACCAAATATTGGGCCAGGTGTAGCTATCAATGACCGGTTAAAAAAAGCTTCTAAATAATGTTCGTTCAAATAAAAAATCTTACAAAAATTTATAAAGAATATCTTGCTGTAAATAAAATTAATTTTGAAATTAAAAAAAATGAAACAATTGGTTTGTTGGGGCCTAATGGTTGTGGAAAGACAACTTCTATAGGTATGATGCTTGGATTAATAACTCCAACTGCAGGTGAAATAATAATTGATAATAAAAATTTAAATACATTCAAAAGAGATGAAATTTTATCCAGATTAAACTTTGCCTCTCCTTATGTAGAGTTACCTAAGAAACTTACTGTAAGACAAAATCTTGAAATATACGGTAGGCTTTATGGTATTTCAAATTTATCAAAAAGGTTAAGTGAAATTTCAAGTGACCTTGACATTAAAAATTTTTTTGATAGAAAAACTGGTGAGCTTTCGTCAGGACAAAAAAATAGAGTCTCTTTAGCAAAATCACTAATAAATAAACCTGAAATTTTACTTTTAGATGAACCAACCGCAAGCTTGGATCCTGATATTGGAGATTTTGTAAGAACTTATATTCAAGAGTATAAAAAACAAAATAAAGTTACAATATTACTAGCATCACACAATATGAATGAAGTAGAAAGACTTTGCGACAGCGTTATAATGATGAAAAAAGGTAAAATTATAGATAAAGGGACTTGTGAAAGTTTGATAAAAAAACATGGCAGAAATAATTTAGAAGAGACTTTCCTAGAATTAGCACGGAGAAACGATGAATCTTAATAAAATTTATGCTTTGGGACTTAGACATATCTACTTAATTTCAAATTCTTTTCCTAGAATTTTAGATCTTATATATTGGCCTACAGTTCAAATTTTTTTGTGGGGTTTTATATCAAAATTTTTTACCTTAAACTCTGAATATTATAGTAATACCATAGGTGTTATTCTTACAGCGGCAATTCTGTATGATTTTTTGTTTAGGGCAAGCATAAGTTTTAACATGATGTTTTTGGAGGAGATATGGAGTAGAAATTTTACAAATTTATTTATAGCCCCTATTAAAATTAGTGAAATAATTATTTCTTTAACTTTAACAGCATTGGTAAGAACTTTAATCGGTCTAATTCCTGCAGCTATTTTAGCTGTACCATTATTTGGAGTTTCGGTTTTAACATTAGGGCCCTCTCTAATATTTTTATTATTTTCTTTGTACTTATTTGGAGTGACATTAGGTTTATTAGTTACTTCAGGTTTGCTAAGGTTTGGCCCTTCTTTTGAAAACATTGCATGGGCGAGTTTATTTTTTTTAGCTCCTTTAGGTTGTATATATTATCCAATTGAAATTTTACCTCCTTTGCTCCAAATAATAGCAAAAGCACTACCTTTAGTTCATATTTTTGAGGAAATGCGAAATATTTTGATGAATAGTGAGATAAATCAATTCAACATCTTAAAATCAATTTCTATATCAGTAGTATATTTTGTCTTTGGTGTTATAATTTTTTATATTTCCTATTTTGGAGCAAAGAAAAGAGGAACCTTAATTAACATGGGCGAATAACTGATGCATAAACACATAGAAGAAATAAAGAAAAATGAAGGGAATCCAAAAATACTTAAAAATCTTTTTACTAAGGTAGAGATCAATCAGTTTTTAGATTTATACAACAAGCTGCCGGTCACAGTTCACAATAAAAAGCAGAATGTCATAAAAAAAAGATGGTTAAAAGAATACGGTAAAGAATTGGAAAAATTATTTTATGAAAAACTTAAAAAGGAGATTGGAGAATTTAAATATGACAACTTGAAAGCTGAAAACGGAGCCGACATTTTGGGCCTTTTTCAAGAAAGCTATAATCCAATTGGTTTACATATCGATGGGGGATTTAATTTTGAAGATCTTATTTATAAACAGACACTTATCCCGCTTACATCAGTCGGAAGCACCATAATTTTTAAAAATAGGTTTTACGGTCAATCAACTAATTTTACGATTGATCAAAAGGAATTAGAGAAAAAAGATTTAAAATATGGTCAAAACAAACGCTCATCTCAGCATTTAAAATTATTTGGAAGCAAACCTTTTGATGAGGAAATGCATAAAAAATATTTAGGTCATGAGAAAATCGAAAACTTGACAGGTCTAGAAGTGGAGATGGTTTATGAATGGGAAATAGGCTCAATGTTAATTTTTGATAGAACTAATTTACATTGTTCTTCCTCTGTAATTGAAGGTAAAAAAATTGGATTAACAACTTTTACTAAAAAATAATTTCTTAATGGCTATATACGATTGTTTTCAATATTTTAATGAAGATCATATGGTTGATCTTAGAATGAATATTTTATCAGAATATGTGGACTTTTTTGTAATCTCCGAGTCAACTAGAACTCACCAAGGAAAAGAAAAAAAATTAAATTTTGATAAAAAAAAATTTAAAAAATTTGAAAGTAAAATTATTTATGTTGTAGCTGAATATAGTAAAGATAAAAAGTATGATAATCATATCGGAGGTGAATCCTTAATTGAACAACATCAGAGAAATTCTATTTCTGATGGATTAATAAACGCTAATGAAAATGATTTAATCATTCTTTCAGACTCAGATGAAATACCTGATCTATCTAAATTAAATGAAATTAAAAAAAATACAAAATACACAGCTTTTTCTCAGTCTATGTTTATGTATAAATTAAATTTGCAAAATTTAAATGAAAGTAATTGGATAGGTTCAAAAGCTTGTTTAAAAAAAAATTTTCCAAAACCACAAAATTTAAGAGACTTAAAATTTAAGAAATATCCATTTTGGAGGATTGATAAATTGAATTTACAGATTATTAAGGGCGGATGGCATTTCTCTTTTCTACAGAGCCCAAGTGATATATCAAAAAAAATTAAATCTTATTCTCATGGAGAATTTAACTTAGAAGAAAATACAGATGAGAACAAAATTAGACAAAAAATAAAAGACAACGTAGATATTTTTGGTAGAGGTTTTGAGTTAAAAAAAATTAATATTGATAAGTCTTATCCTAATTATATAGTTAATAATCAGAAACAACTTAAAGATTGGATTTTGTAAAATTTTAAAAGAAAAATTATGTCTAATAATATAATTTTGTCAGCAGCAGTAGGATATAAATTTGAACAAATTGAATTATTCATTAAAAGTTTAAGAAAATATTATTCTGACAAAATTTGTTTAATTATTAGTAAAAACAACCAAACCTTAGTAGACAAACTTGAAACCCATAATTGTGATGTTATTCTTACAGATATAAGTAAGAAAGAGATTCAATTTGAAAGATACAATATTTATCTTCAATACTTGAGCAATAAAAGATTTAATCAAATTTTGCTATGTGACTGTCGAGATATTATTTTTCAAGGAAATCCATTTGAGTATGAATACAAAGGGTCAATTAATTTTTTTTTAGAAGATTTTAAGATAAAGGACTGCCCACACAACAGAAATTGGATTGTCAAAACTTATGGCCAAAAAGAACTAGATAGTATTTCAGATAAAACTATTTTATGTTCAGGAACTGTTCTAGGAAACAACGAAAAAATAACTGAATATTTAAAATTAATTTGTAAAAATATTTCAACATTTAAATATAAAAAAAAATTGAAATATCTAATAACTTTTAGAACTGATCCAGAAGGTAGAGGTTGTGATCAA
The DNA here is from genome assembly GCA_902632445.1 of uncultured Pelagibacteraceae bacterium. Lineage (GTDB taxonomy): Bacteria > Pseudomonadota > Alphaproteobacteria > Pelagibacterales > Pelagibacteraceae > Pelagilacustribacter. The sequence goes on from CACPCL010000004.1 coordinate 65,815, forward strand.
GGTCATGCAAATTATATTGTACATAAATCAATTATTGAAAATGTAAATTTTTACTCAAATGGAAAAGGTCCTGTAGCAACAGTATTTTATCTAAAAAAAATTAAATTTGACAGTAACTCAAAACTAATTAATGAAATCGGAGAACCTTATCTTATAGTTCATCAATATGATAAAAGATGGAGTGAGTTTTCTGGAGCAATAAATTATATTAAAAAAGAGCTCGGCATACGTAGTATTTTGTAGGTATCATTTTTGGTGCGCCGGATAGGAGTCGAACCCATAACCTCCGGAGCCGAAATCCGGCGCTCTATCCAGTTGAAGCTACCGGCGCAATATAAGATAATTTAAAGTAATTTATGAATAAAACAATAAAATTCTTAATTAAAAAAAAAAATAATGGTGAAAGAGTTGATGTTTTTTTGTCAAAAGAAATAAATTATTTAACAAGATCATATTTAAAAAAAATTATCGAAAAAAATAATCTCAAAATTAACAAAAAAATAAACAATTCACCTTCAACAAAAATACGCACAAATGATAATGTAGAAATAAATATCGTTAAAAGGTTGGAAAGTAAATTAATTCCAAAAAAAAATAATTTAAATATAGTTTTTGAAGATAAAGATATTCTTTTGATAAATAAACCAAAAGGAATGGTAGTTCACCCTGGAGCAGGAAACTATGAAAATACTTTAGCAAATGCTTTGGCTTACAAATATAAAAAGAATTTATCCGATATAAGTGGTAATTTGCGACCTGGAATAGTTCATAGAATCGATAAAGAGACCAGTGGATTATTAGTTGTCGCTAAAAATAATTTATCACACTCAAACTTGGGGGAACAATTTAGTAAGCATACTATTGAAAGAAAATATCAATGTTTAATTTGGGGTGTTCTTAGGCCGCTAAATGGAAAGATTGAAACTTTAATAACAAGAAACAAAAAAAATAGACAATTAATGACTGTGAGTGATTTCAATGGAAAAAAAGCTATTACTAATTACAAAACCATTAAAGTGTTTAATGCTTTAAATTTGCCAAAAATAAGTCTTGTAGAGTGTAATTTAGAAACTGGTAGAACTCATCAGATAAGAGTGCATTTAAAATACAAAGGTACCTCTATTATTGGAGATAATCAGTATGGGAAAAAAAATGTAAAATTTAAAAAAATAAATAAAGATTTTTTAAATATTTTAAAAAACTTTAAAGGACAAGCTTTACATGCCCAAACTTTATCATTTTTTCATCCAACTAAAAATGAGCGTATAAGTTTTAAATCAAATTTCCCAAAAGACTTCCAAAATATGCTTAATTTACTCAATAAACTTGCTGGTTGAAAAAAAATTATTAATATATAAATCTTAGTCATGAGTAAAAAAAATCAAATAACAAATTTACCTACACCTTCTGTAGGAGGTCTATCAGTATATTTAGCTCAAATCAAAAAATTTCCAATGCTAGATGCTGAAGAGGAATATATGTTGGCAAAAAACTGGAGGGAGAGCGGCAATTTACAATCAGCTCATAAATTAGTGACAAGTCATTTAAGGTTAGTAGCAAAGATAGCTATGGGTTATCGAGGCTATGGCTTGCCGGTAAATGAATTGATCTCTGAGGGTAATTTAGGTTTGATGCAAGCTGTTAAAAAATTTGATCCAGACAAAGGGTTTAGATTAGCAACATATGCGATGTGGTGGATTAAAGCTGCTATTCAGGAGTATGTTTTAAGATCTTGGAGTTTAGTAAAAATGGGTACGACTACGGCACAAAAAAAACTCTTTTTTAATTTAAGAAAAATTAAAAATCAAATTGCTCCAAACCAAGAAGGAGACTTAAAGGACGATCAAGTAAAAGAAATTTCTAAAAGATTAGATGTTGACTCTCATGAGGTTGTAAATATGAATAGAAGAATGATGGGTCAAGAAAAGTCACTTAATGATCCAATAAAATCAGGCGAAACTGATGAATGGCAAGACTGGCTTGTAGATGAAAGCTTAGACCAAGAATTAATAATTTCTCAAAAACAAGAGTATGACGACAAAAAAGAATTATTAGATGGCGCAATGAAAATACTTAATGATAGAGAAAAAGAAATTATTTCTGCAAGAAGATTATCTGAAAACCCTATAACTCTAGATGAGCTTAGTAAAAAATATAAAATAAGTAGAGAAAGAATTAGGCAAATAGAAACTAAAGCCTTTGAAAAACTTCAAAAGTCAATGATTAATGCGAGCAAGTCTAAAAACTTACTTCCGGCAAATTAAATATTAAAAGGATCCTGTATTAAAATTGTATCCTCTCTTTCAGGGCTTGTTGAAATACTCGACAACTTAGCACCAATAAAATCTTCTAACGCATAAATATATTTTTTTGCATTTTCAGGGAGGTCTTCAAAATTCCTTATTCCTTGAGTTTTCGACTTCCACCCAGGAAAAGATCTATAAATAGGCTTTATATTAAACTGGTCTTCAGAAGCTGCAGGTAAATAGTCAATTTTTTCCCCATTTAATTCGTACTCAACACACATTTTAATCTCCTCCAATTCATCTAAAACATCTAATTTAGTTAATGCTATTCCATTTATACCTGAAATTTTTATAGTTTGACGAACTAAAACCGCATCAAACCATCCGCATCTCCTTTTTCTTGCAGTAACAGTTCCAAATTCTTTACCCCTCTTACCTAAGCTTTCACCAATTTTATCTTTAAGTTCAGTTGGAAAAGGTCCGCTACCCACTCTGGTGGTATAAGCTTTTGTAATACCTAAAACATAACCAATTTTATCTGGGCCAGAACCTGAGCCGGTGGCTGCCATTGCAGGCACAGTATTAGATGAAGTCACATAAGGATATGTTCCATGATCTACATCTAGTAGTATTCCTTGAGCTCCTTCAAATAAAATCTTTTTTCTATCTTTTTTGAATTCATCTAGTTTCAACCAAACAGGTTTAGCAAATTTTAAAATCTGAGGTGCAATTTTTAATAATTTTTTTTTGAGTTCTTCTTTTTTGTAAGTTTTTTTTTTTAGGCCTTTTCTAATAGCATTATGATGAAGCAAAACATTTTCTAATCTGCTATTTAGATTACTTTCTGATCTAAGGTCCATCACTCTTATAGATCGTCTTCCAACTTTATCCTCATAACATGGGCCAATTCCTCTTCTTGTAGTTCCTATTTTCCCCTTGCCGGCAGTATCTTCTCTTATCTCATCCATTTCTTGATGAAATGGCAAAATTAATGATGCTGTCTCAGATATCATAAAATTATCTGGGGTAACATTAATGCCTTTTTTTTTTATTTCTTCTATTTCACTAATTAGTGCCCAAGGATCTATTACTACACCATTTCCAAGAATTGAGATCTTACCGTTTCTCACAATGCCTGAGGGTAATAACCTTAATTTAAATACTTTCTTATCTATAACTAATGTGTGTCCGGCGTTATGTCCTCCCTGAAATCGAACTACGACGTCGGCTTCACTTGAAAGCCAATCAACAATTTTACCCTTTCCCTCATCTCCCCACTGGGAGCCTACTACAACAACATTTTTCATAATTTAAAAATTTTATCAATTTTAAATGAGTTCAAATGATTTATTGGACCATGTCCTTTCCCATAATTAAGATTAGATCTTATAGCTTGGTTAACATATTTAATTCCTAACTCACAAGATTTCTTTATAGGTTTTCCACATGATAAAAACATTGTTATAGCACTCGATAAAGTACAACCTGTTCCGTGTGTATTTTTTGTTTTAATCCTTTGGCTTTTAAAAACTTTGATCTCTTTTTCATTCACAAGTACATCTTCTATATGTTTAGAATTTTTATGACCACCTTTAACCAAAATATTTTTTACACCAAGATCAAGTAAAATTTTTGCTGCCTCTATCATATTATCTGTATTTTTAATTTTAATATTAGTCAAAACTTCAGTCTCAGGTATATTTGGAGTTAGTAAAAATGCCTTTTTGAGTAATTTATATTTCAAGATCCCTACTGCAGAATTATTAATTAATTTTGCTCCACCTTTAGCAACCATCACGGGGTCTAAAACTATCTTATTTATTTTAATTTTATTTAATGCTCTAATTATTGAAAATATTACTTTTGATGAATGCAGCATTCCAATTTTAACAGCATCAGGTTTAATATCATTACATGTGTAATAAATTTGTTTTTCTATCTCTTTAGGACTTATAGGAATAACAGATTTAACTCCCTTGGTATTTTGAGCTGTTACTGCCGTTATTGCAGTCATAGCATATCCGCCAAGAGCTGTTATGGTTTTAATATCTGCTTGAATACCTGCTCCACCTGATGAGTCTGACCCAGCTATAATTAAAATTTTTGATTTTGGTTTCAATTTATTTAATTGATTTTTTTATTAATTTAATAGATTTTGAAATTAATACTTTATCATTTGACTCAGCCATAATCCTGATTTTTGGTTCAGTTCCAGATTTTCTTACTAATATTCTACCCTTATTTCCCATCAATTTTTTTGCTTTTTTTATGGCTTTCGTGCATTTAAAAGTATCTATTATGTTTTTATCTTTTACTTTTATATTTTCTAATACTTGGGGAAGTGGCTCGAAAACATTTAATAATTTGCTAGCTTTTTTTCTTTTTCTAAGAGAAAATAAAACCTCCATTGCCACAAGTAGCCCGTCTCCAGTAGTAGCAAATTTTCCCAATATGATATGACCAGACTGTTCACCTCCTAGATTAAAATTTAATTTTTTCATTTTTTCTTTGACATATCTATCTCCAACTTTAGCTCTAGAAAACTTAATTTTTTCTTTTTTTAAAAATTTCTCTAATCCATAATTAGACATAAGTGTTCCTACAACTCCACCTTTTAAAATTTTCTTTGATTTCCATCTTCTTGCAAGCATTGCAATAATCTGATCACCGTCGATTATTATACCTTTTTCATCGCACATTATTATTCTATCTGCATCACCGTCGAATGATATTCCTATATGAGCTTTAAACTTTTTGACTGCAGCTTTTATTTTTGATGGGTATGTTGAGCCACATTTTTCGTTTATATTTAAGCCATCAGGGTTTACCCCTATCGTGATAACTTTGGCCCCTAGTTCCCTAAGAAGTTTTGGCGCAGCTTTATAGCAAGCTCCATTAGCACAGTCTAAAACAATTTTTATTCCTTTTAAGTGAAACTTTTTTGGAAAATTATTTTTTAATATTTTGATATATTTTTCATTTCCATCCTCGAGTCTTTTCACTCTACCTAACAATTTCGGATTTGTAAGTTGATTTGTATTTTTAGCGTCTATTAATTTTTCAATTTTTTTTTCAATTACATCAGATAGTTTCATACCGTCAGGTCCAAATAATTTTAGCCCATTGTCATAGTAAGGGTTATGTGATGCTGTAATCATTATCCCCATATTAGCTCTCATTGATTTTGTTAACATTGCAAGACCGTTAGTTGGAAGAGGTCCTAGGGTAAAAACGTGCATTCCCCCTGAGACTAAACCTGAAACAAGTGCTGGTTCCAACGTGTAACCAGATAATCTAGTATCTTTTGCAATTACTGCTATCTGTTTGGTTTTTTTTTGATTCTTAAAAAAAGTCCCTGAAGCTAAGCCGAATTTAAAAAATTTTTCTCCAGTTATGTTTCCCTGATTTACAGTTCCTCTTATACCATCTGTTCCAAAATATTTATTTTTCATCAATTTGTTATTATTTTTTTAAACACTAAAATTCCTTGTTTGACCTCTTTAACGTTATGTACTCTAAAAATTTGTAACCCTTGAGATAGTAAGAATAAAACGGAGGCTAATGTGCCACCTATTCTCTCTTTGCTATCATACTTTCCTGATATTTGATTAATAAATCTTTTTCTGGAGGTACCAATCAATAGAGGAAATCCTAAGCTATGAAACAAAGAAATTTTCGAAATTAAAGTCAAATTATGTTTCAAAGTTTTACCGAAACCTATACCTGGATCCAAGATAATTTTCTTATCTTTAATTCTATTTTCGATACTTTCTTCAAAAAAATCATAAATATCAAGTAATACATTTTTATATTTAGGGTTTAGTTGCATGGTGCCTGGGATACCTTGCATATGATGAATTACTTTTGAAACTTTTGATTTTTTTAATATATTTAATGTATTATCATCAAAATTAAAACCTGAGACATCGTTAATAATATCAGCTCCATATTTTATGCCCTGATTCATTACATATGATTTTCTAGTATCTATTGACAAACAAACTTCTCTATATTTTTTTTTAAATCTTTTTAAAACATATTTAATTCTTTTAAATTCTAAATTTGGATTAATGGTTTTTGATCCTGGTCTTGTTGACTCCCCTCCTACATCAATAATATCTGCGCCAGAGTTAATCATCTCTTTAATGTGACTAAATGATTTTTTTTCATTATTGTATTTTCCTCCATCAGAGAAGCTGTCAGGGGTTAGGTTCAATATTCCCATTATTGATGGTGAGGAGAAATCTACATTTTTTAAAAAATTTTTTCTTTTTGAAATTATCTTTTTTAAATCTTTCTCAACTTTTTTTTTCTCATTTAAGTTAAGACTTCGTAAATCTTTAATATTTATAACCTTGCTTTTAATAGTCCTATTTTTTCTAATAAATATTTCAATTTTATCAAATACAATTTTATTATTTCCACATAAAGGTAGGGCTTTTTTTCTATTTAATAAAGACTTAGCTTGATGACCATAGTAAAAATTACACGCTCTTGTGTAATATTTTGTCATGGATTCCTTTATATCGCTGGTTTAGGCTTCAATCCTAATGATCCAAGTGCAGATGATGATTTTCCATCATCATTTTCCTCTTCTTTGAATGATCTCGTAGGTTTAATATTTTTTAATATTAAGTCTCTTATTTCATCTCCTGAAAGCGTTTCATAAATTAATAGAGCTTTAGCGATCTTGTGTAAATCGTCGATCTTTTCTGTTAATACTTTTCTAGCTCTTTCGTATCCTTTATCTACAATTTTCTTAACTTCAGCGTCAATTTTTTTTGCTGTTTCCTCTGACATATTTTGTTGTTTTGTTACAGATCTGCCTAAAAAAACCTCTTCTTCATTTTCCCCGTAAGCAATTGTACCTAATTCAGTGCTCATTCCATATTTTGTTACCATATTTTTTGCCATTTTAGTAACCATGTCAATGTCTGAGGACGCTCCTGATGTAACTTTGTCATGACCAAAAATTATTTCTTCAGCTATTCTTCCTCCCATTGCTACAGCTATATCTGAGTGCATCTTTTCTCTTGTTACTGATAATTGGTCTCTCTCTGGTAATCTCATAACCATACCTAACGCTCTTCCTCTTGGAATTATAGTTGCTTTGTGAATTGGGTCTGATGCTTTTTCGTTAAGTGCAACTATTGCATGACCTCCTTCATGATATGCTGTAAGTTTTTTTTCATCTTCTGACATAACCATAGATCTTCTTTCTGCTCCCATCATTACTTTATCTTTGGCCTCTTCTATGTCTGACATGGTAACAACTCTCTTATTTTTTCTAGCTGCAAGAAGCGCTGACTCATTGATTAAATTTGCTAAGTCTGCTCCTGAAAAACCAGGTGTCCCTCTTGCAATCGTTCTTAATTTTACATCCGGACCGGTATTTATCTTTTTAACATGAACTTTTAAAATAGCTTCTCTGCCTATAATATCTGGGTTTCCAACAACTACTTGCCTATCAAATCTTCCGGGTCTTAATAAAGCTGGGTCTAATACGTCAGGTCTATTTGTTGCGGCAATTAAAATAATACCCTCATTAGTATCAAAACCATCCATTTCGACAAGAAGTTGATTTAAAGTTTGCTCTCTCTCATCGTTTCCTCCACCCAATCCTGCTCCTCTACTTCTTCCAACTGCGTCTATCTCGTCAATAAATATAATACAAGGTGAGTGTTTTTTACCTTGTTCAAACATATCCCTCACTCTTGAAGCTCCTACGCCCACAAACATCTCTACGAAATCTGATCCTGAGATAGAAAAGAATGGAACATTTGCTTCCCCAGCAATAGCTTTAGCTAATAAAGTTTTACCAGTACCTGGTGGGCCAATTAAAAGAGCGCCTTTTGGAATTTTTCCACCTAACCTACTAAATTTTTTTGGATCTTTTAAAAATTCAACAATTTCCTCTACTTCCTCTTTTGCTTCCTCTACACCGGCAACGTCATTGAAAGTTACTTTACCTTGAGCCTCATTTAATAATTTTGCTTTTGATCTTCCAAATCCCATGGCTCCCCCTTTTCCTCCTTGCATTTGGCGCATAAAGAATATCCATACTCCAATCAATAGAAGCATCGGGAACCAAGATAATAAAATTCCTAAAAGAGATGGCATTTTATCCTCTTGGGGAGTTGCGATTATACTCACTCCTTTAGAAGATAGCTTATCAACTAACTCTGGATAATTGGGGGAGTAAGTTGAAAATGTTTTTCCATCGGCTAAAACACCTGAGATATTGTTTCCTTGGATTTTTACCTCAACTACCCTGCCTGCGTCCACTTCATTAAGAAAATTAGAAAAAGGCAGTTTACTCTGTTGTGAATTAATTCTTTCTGGGTCTTGAAACATATTAAACAGTCCTACTGAAAGCAGCACTATGATAACCCACATAACTAAATTTTTAACATTCATAATTTCTAAATAATCATTAAATTACAATTAACAAGTATATTTTAACATTAAATAGGTTGTAAATAAGACAAATTATTACCTATTTGACAGGAATTTATAGTTTTTCTCTATTTTTACGGAAATTTTATCTTTTTTTCTAATAAATATACATCCACCTAATGTTGAGCTTTTAAATTTTTTACCTTCTAATTTTTTTATTAAATTTATGACTTTCTTAGACCTTGGATCGTAATAATTTTTTCTCAACACCTTTATGGATCTGTTAATCAATCTAATCTTAATTTCTTTATCAAAATCATTAAATTTATGAAAATTTATTAATATTTCATTTTTTGACCGTTTAATGATTTCTTTAGTAATTTTAATAAAGTATTTTTCTAAAGTCGCTTCACTTGAAGCTAAATTATTAATTGATTTATAAAT
>CACPCL010000005.1 GCA_902632445.1 uncultured Pelagibacteraceae bacterium
TTGGAGACAGATGACCCAGTTTGCAATCAAGAAAAGACTATTTAGTCGTTCTGATTGTTTAGAAGATGAGAAAAACTATGGTATCTATGACGACCCTAGAAACCAGAGTAAACCTAAAACACCTCTAACAATTGATGACGAGGACAAGTTAATCCAAATGTGTAATGATAATAATGACGACTTTTGGAGTGATTGTTTTTCAGTAGCAATTGATACTGGTGTAAGACATGAAGATGAACTTACTGCCTTATGTCCTAAGTGGATTAACTGGAAGACAAAAAGGTTAGAGTTCAAAAGACCAAAAACTGGGAACTGGTCTAGTATCCCATTAACACCAAGAGTATATGAAATACTTAGAAGAAGAAAACCTGTTGCAATGCAAGACGCAGAGAATAGGTTCTTTCCTGTAAGTAGAAGTAGTATCAGACACGCATGGAATAAGTATATGAGAATGTGTGGCTTCACTCAGATGGTAAAAGATAGGAAAGGTAGAGACGCAATTAGAAGTATCTATCAACCTTACGCAACTAGACATACATTCGTCACTAGATTGGTTGAAGCTAAAGTCCAACCAAAGCAGGTGATGGATTTAGCAGGTCATAAGTGCATTGAAACAACTCTAAGTTTCTACACTCACAGCACAGATGATTTGCTTGAAGAAGCAATAACTTCACTAGAAACCTACAAAGAAAAGAAAAGAAAGCGAAGTAAACCTGCTGATGTTTCTTCTATGATAGGTCACAATAGTAGAAAGGAGTTGAAATAATAAAAGATGTCTACTACAAGTTCACCAATAATAGTATCTGGGGCGATGGTGGAATTGGTAGACACGCCAGTCTTAGGAACTGGTCGAGCAATCGGTGAAGGTTCGAGTCCTTTTCGCCCTACCATTGTTGATACGATTGATACGATTAGTGATACGATTAACAATGTATTGATACGCAGTAGGAAGAAAGGAGTGTTGGTAGTTCAGGGTTCTAGACAATACGTTAGTCTTAGGAACCAGTGCCGCAAGGCTTAAGAGTTCGAGTCTCTTCTTGCCCACCAAAAAATTATGAAAATAGAAGTGCAATCAAAAAAAGGATTAAGAACTATCTTGTCAGTAGTGGTCGATAAAAGAATAATTCAATCTAAACTGGATGAGAGACTTAACGAATTACAAAAAGAGGTAGCTTTAAAAGGTTTTCGTCCCGGTAAAGTTCCTCCATCAGTAATAAAAAGCCAGTTTGGAAAATCAATTTATGGAGAAGTAATAGATAAAGTTTTAAGGGAATCTTCCTCAAAAGCTATCGCAGAAAAAAAAATAAAAGTTGCTGGACAACCTAAAATAGACTTAAAACAATTCGGAGAAGGAAAAGACCTGAATTATGAATTACAAGTTGACTGTTTACCAAATATTAAATTAAAACCTTTCAATAATTTTAAGGCATATGATTATAAAGTAAAAATTGAAAAAAAAATTATCGATAGTAAGCTAAAAGAGCTAGCTGATCAGAATAAAAAGTTTGAAGATAAAAAAGAAAATGAAAAGTCAGTTATTGGAGATCAAATTGTTTTCAACTATTCTGCAACAGCCGATGGTAATAAATTTGATGGAAGTGAGGGAAAAGGCGTTCAAATAGAATTAGGTAAAAATCTATTTTTGAAAGGATTTGATGATCAATTAACAGGAGTTAAAAAAGGTGATGTAAAAAAAGTTAATGCTATTTTACCAGCCAATCATCCAAAAAAAGAATTAGCAAATAAGAAAACAATCTTCGAATGTAAGATTTTAAGCGTTAAAAAAGCTTTAGAAGCTAAAATTGATAATTCTTTTGCAACAATGATGGGCGCAAAAGATATCAATGATTTAAGAAATTTAATTGAGAAACAAATTTCAAGTCAATATTTGCAAGCCTTAAATTCAATTACAAAAAAAGAAATATTAGATCAAATTGAAAAAAATCATGATGTAGATCTTCCCAAAAATCTAATTGAACAAGAAATTTCTTTAATAACAAAGAATTTAAAACCAGATGAAAAAGAAAGACATAAAGAAAAAAATGAAAAAATTGCTAAATCTAGGATTAAACTTGGGCTACTTTTAAATGAGTTTGGAGAGCAAAATGAATTAAAAGTTTCGGATGATGAAGTTCGAGCAGAAATACAAAAGCAGATAAAAGCTATGCCCGGACAAGAAAAAATGGTTTTAGAATATTACCAAAAAAACCCTAGCGCATCTCAAAGTCTAAAGGGCTCTTTATACGAGGAAAAAATAATTAATTTAATTAAATCAAAAATTAAATTGAGCACTAAAGAGTTAGAAACAAAAGAAGCGGAAAAAATAATTAACGATTTCAATAAACCAAATATAGAAAATAAGTCATCTGTAAAAGTTAAACCCACTAATAGAAAAAAGTCAGTCAAATAAAATTAGTAAAAAGTAACTAATAGTTGTATAAATCAATCATGAGTCGCGATTTTGAAGAAAAAATGAATAGTTTAATTCCTATGGTTGTTGAGCAAACAGGCAAAGGAGAAAGAGCTTACGATATTTATTCTAGGCTTTTAAAAGAGAGAATTGTATTTTTAGTTGGTCCAGTTAATGATACTGTAGCTTCTCTTGTTACGGCTCAGTTATTATTTTTAGAGTCCGAAAATCCAAAAAAAGAAATAAACTTTTATATTAATAGTCCAGGTGGTTTAGTGACAGCTGGCCTAGGGATTTATGATACAATGCAATATATTAACTCTCCTGTGTCTACATTGTGTATAGGCCAAGCTTCATCAATGGGTTCATTTCTATTAGCTGCAGGGGAAAAAGGAAAGAGATACTCTCTACCAAACTCAAGAATAATGGTGCATCAGCCATCAGCAGGATTTCAAGGTCAAGCAACAGATATACAGATTCATGCAAAAGAAATTTTATCTCTTAAAGAAAGACTTAATAAAATTTATTCAAAACACACAGGAAAATCTGTAAATGAAATATCTGAAGCTTTAGAACGTGATTATTTTATGACAGCTGAAGAAGCTAAAAAATTTGGCTTAATAGATACTGTTGTGGAAAAAAGAAAATAAAGCACTACATATAGTTTAAATTTCAACTACGACTTGATAAGCACATAATAGAGAATTATATTAAGTTATTGATTCGTTATGCCAGAAAAAAATAATAAAAATATTCTTTATTGCTCGTTTTGCGGAAAAAGTCAGCACGAGGTTAGGAAACTAATTGCGGGACCTACAGTATTTATATGCGATGAGTGCGTAGAACTTTGTATGGATATAATCAAGGAGGAGAATAAAAGCTCTTTGGTAAAACATCAAGATGGTGTGCCTTCACCAAAAGAAATATGCAATGTATTAGATGACTACGTAATCGGCCAAAAATTTGCAAAAGAAATATTATCAGTAGCAGTGCACAATCATTATAAAAGATTAAATCACGAAACAAAAAATAATAAAGATGTAGAACTTTCAAAATCAAATATTTTAATGGTTGGCCCAACTGGTTGTGGAAAAACATTACTTGCACAAACTTTAGCTAGAATTTTAGATGTTCCTTTTACCATGGCTGACGCAACTACATTAACTGAAGCAGGTTATGTGGGTGAAGATGTGGAAAATATAATTCTTAAACTTTTACAAGCTGCTGATTACAATGTTGAGAAGGCTCAAAGAGGAATTGTTTATATAGATGAAGTCGATAAAATTAGTAGAAAATCTGAAAATCCCTCTATAACTAGAGATGTATCTGGAGAAGGAGTTCAACAAGCATTATTAAAAATTATGGAAGGCACTATTGCCAGTGTTCCTCCTCAAGGCGGTAGAAAACATCCTCAACAAGAATTTTTACAAGTTGATACCACAAATATTTTATTTATTTGTGGTGGAGCTTTTGCTGGATTAGATAAACTTATTGATAGTAGGGGAAAAGGAAGTTCAATCGGCTTTGGTGCTAAAGTAAAAAATTTCAAGGAACAACCTCTTTCCGAAATAATGAAAATGCTTGAGCCTGAAGATTTAATAAAGTACGGGTTAATCCCTGAATTTATTGGACGGATGCCGATTATAGCAACTTTGGATGATTTAGATGAAAAATCTTTAGTTAAAATTTTAAAAGAGCCAAAAAATTCACTTATAAAACAGTATAAAAGATTGTTTGAATTTGAGGACGTTGAACTCGAATTTCAAGATGACGCAATATCTGAAATAGCAAAAAAAGCCATTTCGAAAAAGACCGGAGCAAGAGGTTTAAGATCTATATTAGAAAATATTTTATTAAAAACTATGTTCGAGCTCCCAGATATGGAAAATGTAATTAAAGTCACAGTGGATAGCGCTTCAGTCAAAGGTTCTTCAGAACCCATTGTCACATATGGTAAAAAATCATCAACATCAGTAGCTTAATCTAAATTTGTTTCTTGAAATTGGTAAATTAATCGCCATATTATTACTTTAATGAAAACAAGTTATCTAAAACCATTACTCCCTTTAAGAGACATAGTAATTTTTCCTTCTATGGTAGTGCCGCTATTTGTTGGAAGGGAAAAGTCTATAAAAGCTCTGCAAGAGGTAATGAAGTCTGACAAATCAATTGTCTTGGTAACTCAAAAAAATTCAGAAGTTGATGATCCCGAGGGTAAAGATCTTTATCAGTTTGGATGTTTAAGTAAAGTTTTACAACTTTTGAAACTTCCTGACGGAACAGTTAAAGTTTTAGTTGAAGGAGAAAAAAGAGTAAAGATACTTAAGTATAATGAAACTCAAAATAATCACTTAACATGTGAGGTTGAAATAGCAGAGGATTTGAATGTATCTAAAGAATTAGAACAATTTTCGATCGGGTTAGTTAAAAAATTTGAAAAATTGCAGATTTTAAGCAAAAAAGACTTAGGAGAGGGAACTAATAATTTAAAAAATTTAAAAGATCCCATTCAAATAGCAAATAATATATCCTCAAATTTAAGTATACAAATTTTTGAAAAGCAAGAGTTGCTAGAAATAACCGACCTAAAAAAGAGATTAGAAAAAATACACTCATTTATTGAAAAAGAAACTAGCGTTATTTCAGTAGAGAAAAAAATTCGAGGAAGAGTTAAAAATCAAATGGAAAAAACTCAACGTGAATATTATTTAAACGAACAACTGAAAGCAATTCAAAAAGAACTTGGAGAAATAGATGAAGGTAAAGATGAGTTAACATCTATCTCAAAAGCTATTTCAGATGCAAAAATGCCAAAGTTGGCGAGAGAAAAATGTTTATCAGAGTTAAAAAAATTAAAATCTATGAGTCCTATGTCTGCTGAGGCTACAGTTGTCAGAAATTATCTTGACTGGATGACAGATTTACCTTGGTCTAATAAGTCAAAAATAAACACTGATTTGAGCAATGCGCAAAAAATATTAGACGAAGATCATTATGGCTTAGAGAAAGTTAAAGAGAGAATTATTGAATTTTTAGCAGTCCAAAAAAGAATTCAGAAAATGAAAGGGCCAATTTTATGCTTAGTCGGCCCACCAGGTGTTGGTAAAACTTCCCTTGGTAAATCAATAGCAAAAGCTACTAATAGAAAATTTATTAGAATTTCTCTAGGTGGAATAAGAGATGAAGCTGAAATTAGAGGTCATAGAAGGACTTACATAGGCTCTTTACCTGGTAAAATTATTCAAATGATGAAGAAAGCCGGAACCAAAAACCCACTTTTTCTTTTAGATGAAATAGATAAAGTAGGAAATGATTATAGAGGGGATCCATCTTCGGCTTTATTAGAGGCATTAGATCCAGAGCAAAATAAAGAATTTAATGATCACTATTTAGAGGTAGATTATGATCTCTCTGATGTAATGTTTGTTACAACCGCGAACACATTGAATATACTGCCTCCATTATTAGATAGAATGGAAGTAATTAGGCTTTCAGGTTATACAGAAGACGAAAAAGTAAACATTTCCCAAAAATTTTTAATTCCTAACCAAAGTAAAAATAATGGTTTAAAAAATGATGAGTGGAAAATAAACGAAGAGATAAATAGAAAAATAATTAGACATTATACAAGGGAGTCAGGTGTAAGAAATCTTGAGAGAGAGATTTCAAAAATTGCTAGAAAATTGGTAAAAAAAATAGACAATAAAGAAAAGGTCAATAATCCTATTGATGAAAAGGATTTAAAAGATTTACTAGGCGTACAAAAGTTTAATTATGGAGAAATAGAAGAAGAAAATAGAGTGGGAGTTGTTACAGGGTTGGCTTGGACGGAAGTAGGTGGCGAAATCTTAAAAATAGAATCCGCTGTTATGCCAGGAAAAGGAAAAATGCAAATAACTGGAAAACTTGGAGATGTTATGCAGGAGTCAGTGAAAGCCGCAAAGTCTTATATTAGATCAAAAAGTTTGGACTACGGTATTATACCTCCAGTTTTTGACAAAAAAGATTTTCATATTCACGTGCCAGAGGGAGCGACACCAAAAGACGGTCCTTCGGCTGGAGTTGGAATGGTAACTTCTATAGTTTCTGCAATAACTGAAATTCCTGTTAATAAAAATGTAGCTATGACTGGGGAAATTACGTTAAGAGGTTTAGTATTACCTATAGGAGGTCTGAAGGAAAAATTATTGGCAGCTCATAGAGCTGGTATAAAAAAAGTTTTAATACCTATAGAAAACAAAAAAGACTTAATTGAAGTTCCGAAGACCATTTTAGATAACATTGAGATAATTACAGTAAAAAATATTGATGAAGTATTAAAAGTAGCTTTAACAAAACCGTTTAAAAGAGTCGAATGGGTTGATGTTGATCAAATTACAAAAAAAGATAAAGGCAAAGAAGAACTAAGTACCCATTAATCAATCTAACCATTCTTGATATTTGCTCAAATTTGAATTTATATACTTAGGCAATAATTGATTATCAATCTTGATTAATTTTGACTTTCCAGACCATTTAAAACCCTTCTGGTCTATAGTATGATCATACATTACTCTTTTTTCGTCCATCATTTTTTTTAAATCTTTAATTGCCAATCCACTTTGCTCATATTCGTAATGATGTGCAAAATTTAAAAGTTTCTTTTCTAGTTCCTCTGGTGTTCTTAAACATGTGAAATGCCACCCTCCATTCTTAATAAATATCAGATTAGAATATTTTTTCTTTGAAAAAAAAACATCTAGTCTCCATTTAGCATATTTTTTTCCTTTAATATTTCTTAACCATTGAGGTGATATAAAATTTTTATATTTTGTCCCTTTTGATCCCTGCCACACGAAATCTTTGTAAAATAAATTTAGTTTATAATAAAACATTTTTTGTTCAAAAATTATAATGTTATTGTTTATTTCTGATAATTTTAATTCTTCTAAATTTGGAATTTCATCAAGGTCACTAATCAAAATTAAATCATCATCTAATGCCTCAGTTAAACCTTTTTTTAAATTTTCTCTTTGATGATAGTCTCTAGCCATACCGTTTAAAATCAATTTTTCTCCTTTTTGGTCATTATTATCACTGTCATTGAATTTTAAAATATTCTTAGGTTGATCCTCCACAATTATATAATTGATTTTATCTTTGAATTTTTTAAATTTATTAATGTCAAATTTGAGCTTTTTATCACTGCCATTATGGGTATAAGTCGCTTCTGTAATAACGAATTTTTTTACAAATTTATCTAAAGAATGTAATCTTAAATCTAATAGTAAATCCTCATCAAAATACATAAAGCAATCATAAATATTCATGATATTTGAGTTATAATAAAATATAATATAAGTAAACATTTATTAAATTTTATGAAAAAAAAAATCATCATTACAGGTGGTCTTGGATATATCGGAACAGAGCTTTGTAAACTTTATTCAGGTGTTAGCTGGCATCATGATATTACAGTAATAGATAACAGATTTATATCTGAGAGAGTAAATCAAATTCGTAATTGGAACATGAATTTTGTTCATGGGGATATACTGGATAAAAATTTTATTAACATGCATTTTAAAGATGTTGATGTTGTACATCACCTAGCAGGCGTAACTGATGTTCCTAGGACTAAAAGTGAAGCCAATAGATTTCAAGATGAAAAAATTATTAATGTAGGTCAAACTGGTACCCAAAATATTTTAGAAGCAATAGGTAAAAACTGTAAAATTATTTTTCCATCCACGCATGTGGTCTTTGAGGGTTTGAACGAGGTTAAGAAAAATATCCAAGAGGATGAAGCAACTAAGCCAATATTAAGTTATTCAACATCGAAAGCATTTAATGAAAAGCAACTCAAAGCTTCAGGTAAAAATTATATAATTTTAAGACTTGGTTCGGTTTATGGATATTCAACGGACTCAACACGTATAGATATAATGCCAAATTTGTTTTCTAAAATTGCATCTCAGAACGGAACTTTGAAACTGTTTGCAGGCGGACGTCAAATTAAAAGTTTGGTGCCATTAGTTGATGTAGCAAGATGTTTTAAATTTATGGAGGAAAAAACTGAAATTAATTCTGAGATTTTTAACTTAACTAAAGATACTTTAACTGTAAAAGAGGTCGCTCAAATTTGTAAAAAACACAACTCTAAAATTTTACTAAAAGAGACAAATGATGAAGTTCCAAATTTAGGATTTTCTTTATCTAATAAAAAATTACTAAATACAGGATTTAAATTTCTATACAATTTAGATCAAAGCATAAAAGAGATGATACAGAAATGGTCAAAGCAGAAAATAGTCCAAGATTTGGAGTATGTGAAGAAAGGTGAAAATTTATTCTCAGATAACCGGGGTACAATTAGCAATCATGAGCTAACAGAGCCAATTAATTTAATTGGTCTAATAGACTCTAAAAAAGGAACGATAAGAGCAAATCACTATCATCCTCAACAAGAACAAAAATGTTTGTTTACTAAAGGTCAAATAATTGAAATTTTTCAGGATATTGTAAATCCATATTCACCTAAAATTACTCAAGTTGTAAATGCAGGTGAACTTTCAGTTATAAAACCAAATGTTGCTCATGCAATGGTGTTTTCAAAAGACACTACATTCTTAAATTTAGTTAGAGGAGAAAGAGATCACGAAAATTATGGAATTACTCACACGATAAAACACGTTTTTGTAGATGAAAAAGAAAAAAATTTGTTGTTAAGTTGTTACAAATTTGATTGTAGATCTTGCGGTAACACGAATTTAAAGAGAGTCGTTTCATTAGGCTATCAGCCTTTAGCAAATAATTTACTAACAAAGAAAAATGATAAATGTGAATTATACCCGCTAGAAGTAAATTTTTGTGAAAAATGCTACAATTGTCAATTATCAGTATCAGTAGATCCAAAAAAAATGTTCTCAAACTACTTATATACTTCCTCAACTTCTAGAGTATTTAGAAATCATTTTGTTCAAGCTGCAAAAAAATATCAAACAGAGTTGAAGTTAAATAAAAATAAATCTTATATAATTGATATTGGCAGCAACGATGGTGTAGCCTTAAAACCATTTTTAGATTTAGGTTTTAAAAAAGTTTTAGGTATTGAGCCTGCAAAAAATCTAGCAAAACTTGCAAATAAAAATAAAATCAAAACTTTTAATGGTTTTTTAGAGAAAAAAAATCTAAAAAAAATAAAAAAAAATGCAGACTTAATTTTAGCATCTAATGTATTCGCTCACTCTGACAAACTAAAAGAAATGGCAGAATGCATGTTAAGCCTACTAAGTAAAAAAGGTACTATAGTGATTGAAGTACAATATTTGATTAATACTTTAAAAGATTTAACTTTTGATAATATTTATCATGAACATTACAATTATTGGACACTTACTTCTTTAGTAAATTTCTTTGACAATTTAAATGCAAAAATAGTCAAATCTGAATTAGTAGACACCCATGGTGGTTCTATTAGAATTTATGTTAAAAATAATAAAAAAGCTAAAGTTGAAAAAAGTGTTCGTCAAATGCTCAAAGAAGAAGAAAAATTTGGAGTGAAAAAATTTGAAACTTATAAAGAATTCGGTGAAAAAGTTTATAGAATAAGAGATAATGTAAGAAAAAATATAAAGAATTTAAAATATAAAAATAAATTAGTAATTGGTTATGGTGCTCCAGCAAAAGCTACGACAGCATTAAATTTTTTTGGTATATCAAAAGAAATTGATTTCGTAATTGAGGATAATAAATTAAAGCATAATAAATTTATACCAGGTGTAAATATTGAAATAAAAAATAAAAAAAGCGTAAAAGATAAAAATAATACAATTATCGTACTTGCATGGAATTTTTACGATGATATAAAAAAAAGTAACTCAAAACTTTCTGATAAAATTATAAATATAAAAGATTTAGAGGCTAATAACTAGTAATTAAATTCTTCCAAATTTCAAAAATATTCCTCATGCTTTCAAAAAAATATGTTAGATAAAATTCCGTAATTGGAAATGTAGAAACTATAAAGTCTTGAGAAAAGTATAATATTCGAGAAAAAGCAATAGAAAAAATAATTAAAAAAATTAGTGTATTGTAAAAACCAAAAGAAACCTTCTCTTTTTTATTTTGTAAAATATTTTTTTGCGGCTTCAGTTCTCCAATTTTAATACCATGCTTTTTTGCTAAATATTCAGGTGAGTACAAACTTATTTCTCGTATTTTTTTTGTAGCAACCTTTTTAGTTTTTTTTGGTTTTTGTATTTTTCGATTTATAGGTCGAGGTTTTGAAACTGTTTTTCTAGAAGAAGAAAATGATTGTGTTTTTCCAATAATATTTATTGGAAATTGTTTCCATTTATTACCACAAGATCCACATTGTACTATTCTGCCAGCTGCCGTAATTGCATTGTCTGGAACCACAAACTTTTTTCCGCATGAGTTACAAGATAAAATCATAATATATCAATAATACTGCTATTTATATAAATTACACTAGAAATTAAATACTTTTTTACTTTATAAAGTTTTTATTGTATATCTCGTTTTTATTTAATAAGGGCGGTTAGCTCAGTTGGTAGAGCATCTCGTTTACACCGAGAGGGTCATAGGTTCGAGTCCTTTACCGCCCACCATTGAATAGTGGGGGTGTAGCTCAGCTTGGTTAGAGCGCCTGCCTGTCACGCAGGAGGTCGCGGGTTCGAGTCCCGTCACTCCCGCCACTTATTGATAATGATTTTCATGTAGAAAGATATAAATCAACAATTATAGATCAACATAAATGCTTCTTTCTGTCCTGTACTCTTAAGCTGTAAATGTTATAAGTAACAATAATTAATATAAGAATCCTCAAACTACGGTATTGGGGTAGGTATTAATAAAACAAAATGATTTATAATTTTTTATCAGAATACTTATCAATAATAATATTTTTATTTATTGCTCTATTTTTAAGTATAGGATTCATCCTAGCTAATTATTTAGCATCTCCATCCAATCCAGATCCAGAAAAGCTTTCAGCCTATGAGTGTGGATTTGAGGCTTTTGATGACTCTAGAATGGAGTTCGATGTTCGTTTTTATTTGGTAGCTATATTATTTATAATATTTGATCTTGAAATAGCATTTCTTTTCCCCTGGGCGATATCTTTAGGGAGTCTTGGGGCATTAGGTTTTTGGTCTATGATGGTTTTTCTATCCATCTTAACAATTGGATTTATATATGAGTGGAAAAAAGGAGCTTTAGAATGGGAGTAAAAATTGATTTAAGTTCAGAAAAAGAAAAGAAAATTCCAGAGGAATTCAAGGAACTTGCAAAAGATTTTGCAGAAAAGGGTTTCATAACAACTTCGTCTGCAAATTTAGTTAATTGGGCTAGAACAGGCTCCTTACACTGGATGACTTTTGGATTAGCTTGTTGTGCTGTTGAAATGATGCAGACATCAATGCCAAGATACGATCTAGAGAGATTTGGTGCAGCACCAAGAGCATCACCAAGACAATCAGATGTAATGATTGTTGCTGGGACATTAACAAACAAAATGGCTCCAGCTTTAAGAAAAGTTTATGATCAAATGCCCGAACCAAGATACGTGGTATCAATGGGAAGCTGTGCGAATGGCGGTGGTTATTATCATTACTCTTACTCCGTAGTAAGAGGATGTGATAAAATTGTTCCCGTAGATATTTATATTCCTGGATGCCCACCATCTGCAGAGGCCCTTCTATATGGAATTTTACAATTGCAAAAAAAGATTAGAAGAGAGGGAAACATACAAAGATAATGATAGAAAATATAAAAAAACTTGAAAATATAATTAATTCTGAGCTTACAAGCAAAATTCAAAGTTCAATAATTGAAAATGATGAATTAAAAATTGAAATAAATGATAATGATTTAATTGAAGTTGTTCAGTTTTTAAAATCTAATGAAAAATGCAAGTTTAGACAATTAATAGATATTGCAGGGGTAGACTACCCTGATGAGGAAAAGAGATTTCAATTAGTTTATCTTTTTCTTTCACATGAATACAATTTTAGAATAAAGGTTTTGATAAATTTTGAAACCAATCAAGTGATAAATTCGTTAACAAAAATTTTTCCTTCAGCTAACTGGATGGAAAGAGAGGTTTTTGATATGTATGGCGTAAAGTTTAAAAATCACCCTGACTTAAGAAGAATATTAACTGATTATGGGTTCAAAGGGCATCCTTTGAGAAAAGATTTCCCACTTACTGGTTTTAATGAGGTTCGCTATAGCGAGAAAGAAAAAAAAGTTATTTACGAGCCAGTTAAGCTTGAACAAAACTACAGAAATTTTGATTTTGAAAGTCCTTGGGAAGGAACTGACTATATAAAAGAAATTAAACAAAAAGAAAAAGATGGTAAAAAAAACTAAGTCATTAAATTTAAATTTTGGACCTCAACATCCAGCAGCGCACGGTGTGTTAAGACTTATATTAGAACTAGATGGTGAGGTTGTTGAGAAAGCTGATCCGCATATTGGATTACTTCATAGGGGAACTGAAAAGCTTATTGAGCAAAAAACATACACTCAGGCCCTACCATATTTTGATAGATTAGATTATGTTGCACCAATGAATCAAGAGCATGCTTTTGCTCTTGCCGCTGAAAAGTTACTTAATATTGAAGTTCCTATTAGGGCAAAATACATAAGAGTAATTTTTTGTGAAATTGGGAGAATTCTCAGTCATATACTTAACGTTACTACACAAGCATTAGATGTAGGAGCTTTGACACCATCTTTATGGGGGTTTGAAGAACGAGAAACGTTGATGACTTTTTATGAAAGAGCATCAGGATCAAGACTACATGCAAATTATTTTAGAACAGGAGGAGTTCATCAAGATATACCTTTAAAATTAATCGAAGATATAGAAAAATTTTGTAAATCTTTTCCCAAGATTATAGATGACTTAGAAGGATTACTAACTGATAATCGAATTTTTAAACAACGAAATGTGGAGATTGGAATAGTTTCTAAACAAGAAGCTTTGGATCACAGTTTTTCAGGAGTAATGTTAAGAGGCTCTGGCGTGGCTTGGGATTTAAGAAGGTCTCAACCATATGAAATATATAAAGATTTAGATTTTAAAATTCCGATTGGGAAAAACGGCGATTGTTATGATCGTTATCTGTGTAGAATTGAGGAAATGAGAGAAAGTGTAAAAATTATTATACAATGTATAGAGAAGCTTCCTAAAGGTCCTGTAAAATCAATTGATGGAAAAATATCTCCACCTAATAGAGAAGATTTAAAACAATCCATGGAGGCTTTAATTCATCATTTCAAATTATTTACAGAGGGTTATAGAGTTCCAAAAGGTGATGTTTACTCTGCTGTAGAGGCTCCCAAAGGTGAGTTTGGAGTTTACTTAATTTCAGATGGAAGCAATAAACCATATAGATGCAAAATTAGAGCACCAGGTTTTTCACATCTCCAAGCTATGGATTATTTAATTAGAGGACACATGTTAGCCGATGTTCCAGCCGTTTTAGGTTCTTTAGATATAGTATTCGGAGAGGTTGACAGATGAGTTTAAAAAAAATTCATGATGATCAACCAAAAGAATTTAAATTTTCAAATGAGAATTTAAAAAAAGCTGAAAATATTTTGAAAAGATATCCCGAGAAAAATAAAAAAAGTGCAGTGATGCCATTTCTATATCTCGCTCAAAGACAGAATAACAACTGGATACCTTTGGCTGCTATGAAGTATATCGCAAAATTTTTATCAATGCCTTATATATCCGTCTACGAGATTGCAACTTTTTATACAATGTATAACTTAGCTCCAGTAGGCAAATATTTTGTACAGGTATGTACAACTACACCATGTCTTCTCAGAGGATCAGATAAAATTGTAAAGTTATGTAAAGAAAAAATTTCTCACAAGGAAAACGAAATTTCAAAAAAAGGAAACTGTTCTTGGATGGAAGTAGAATGTTTAGGAGCTTGCGTTAGCGCCCCTATGATACAAATCAACGACGATTATTATGAAGATTTAGATGAAAAGAGCACGATAAAGATACTAGACTCTATTTTAAATGATAAGCCCTTGAAACCTGGTTCCTTTAGAGGAAGAAAAAATACAGCGCCAGAAAATAAACCGGTCTTAAATGGAGAAAAACATGCTTAAAAAAGAAGATAAAATTTTTAAAAATCTTTATAATGAACATGGTTGGGAAATAGAAAACGCAATCAAAAGAGATGATTGGAAAAATACAAAAGATTTAATTTCTAGAGGTAGGGAATGGATTATAAATGAGGTTAAAACTTCAGAATTAAGAGGAAGAGGTGGAGCAGGTTTTTCAACTGGTTTAAAATGGTCATTTACTCCAAAAGATGTTGGATCTAGACCACATTACTTAGTAATTAATGCAGATGAGTCAGAACCTGGAACTTGCAAGGACAGAGATATTTTAAGATTTGAACCTCAAAAGTTGATTGAAGGTTGTTTAATAGCTGGTTTCGCAGTTAATGCCCATGTCTGTTACATTTATATTAGAGGAGAATATATTAACGAAGGTAAAAGGTTACAAGAAGCAATCGATCAAGCATACGAAAAAAATTATTTAGGTAAAAATGCATGTGGAACTGGTTGGGAATTTGATATCTTTATTCATTACGGAGCCGGGGCCTATATTTGTGGAGAAGAAACAGCTTTACTAGAAAGTATTGAAGGTAACAAAGGTCAACCTAGATTGAAACCGCCATTTCCAGCACTAGTAGGTCTTTATGGGTGTCCAACAATAGTAAATAATGTAGAAACTATTGCTGTGGTTCCTACGATCCTCAGAAGAGGTGGAAAATGGTTTGCTTCGATTGGAAAACCTAAAAACACTGGCACGAAAATTTTTTGTATTTCAGGAAATGTTAACTCCCCATGTAACGTTGAGGAAGAAATGGGAATTCCTCTTAAAGAATTAATTGAAAAACATGCAGGGGGTGTTGTTGGCGGTTGGGATAATCTTCAAGCAGTTATCCCTGGCGGCTCATCTATGCCTTTATTATCCAAAAAAATTTGTGATACCATTACTATGGATTTTGACTCTCTAATTGAAAATAAAAGTGGATTAGGTACGGCAGGTATAGTTGTTATTAATAAGGATCAAGACATCGTTGCTTGCATGGCAAGAATAGCTAGATTTTACAAACATGAAAGCTGCGGTCAATGTACTCCTTGTAGAGAAGGATCAGGTTGGATGTGGAGAATACTTGATAGGGTAGTAAAAAGAAAAGCTACTTTTAGTGATATAAACTTATTATCAGATGTTACAAAACAAATTGAAGGCCATACTATTTGTGCGTTTGGAGAAGGTTCTGCCTGGCCGGTGCAAGGTTTATTAAGACATTTTAGAAAAGAAATCGATAGTAGATGTAGAGATGAACCATTAATAAAGAAAAAAATAGATAACCCTTATTTAGTAGATCAACATTTGTTGGAGAATAAGAATGCCTAAAATCACTATTAATGGAAAAGAAATCGAATTCGAAAAAGGTATGACCGTGCTCCAAGCATGCGAGCTAGCTAATGTAGAAATACCAAGATTTTGTTATCATGAAAAATTATCAATAGCTGGAAATTGTAGAATGTGTTTAGTGGAGATGGAAAAATCACAAAAACCGATAGCCTCATGTGCAATGCCTGCAGCTGAAGGTATGAATATAAAAACAAACACTGCATTTGTCGAAAAAGCAAGAAAAGGAGTAATGGAATTTTTATTAGCTAACCATCCTTTAGATTGTCCAGTTTGTGATCAAGGAGGAGAGTGCGATTTACAAGATCAATCAATGTATTACGGAGTGGATAAATCGAGATTTGTAGAAAATAAGAGACAAGTAAAAGAAAAATACATGGGCCCACTTATAAAAACTCAAATGACTAGATGCATTCACTGTACAAGATGCGTGAGGTTTGCCACAGAAGTCGCTGGTGTGCCTGAGATTGGAGCGATTGGACGTGGAGAGAACATGGAAATTACAACATATTTAGAACAAGCAATGGAGTCTGAACTTTCAGCTAACGTTATAGATTTGTGTCCTGTTGGAGCTCTTACATCAAAACCCTATGCATTTGAGGCGAGACCCTGGGAATTAAAAAAAACAGAGAGCATTGATGTAATGGATGCTGTAGGCTCAAATATTAGAGTAGATACGTACAATTGGGAAGTGAAAAGAGTTTTACCTAGACTAAATAATGATATTAATGAGGAATGGATTTCTGATAAAACACGATACTCATGCGATGGGCTTCTTAAACAAAGGCTTGAAGTACCTTATATTAAAAAAAATAACAAACTCGAGAGGTCCACTTGGGATGAAGCTATTTCTCTAATAGTAGATAAAATTCGATTAGTAAATCCAAATGAAATAGCTGGCCATATAGGAGATATGGTCAATTTAGAAAATGCACTAAGCTTTAAAAAATTTTTTTCAATTTTAAAAAGTAATAATTTAGAGTTTAGAGAAAGAGAATTTTATATAAATTCCTCAGAAAAAAGTAATTACATATTTAATTCTTCAATTAAAGGGATAGAAGAGTCAGACCTAATTCTTTTAATAGGTACTAATCCTAGACATGAGGCAACTATGCTAAACGCGAGAATAAGAAAAGTATTTGCAAAAAGAAATGTTCCTATTTTTTCCATTGGTGATCCTGGAGACCTTACTTACAATTATAATGTTATCGGAAAAAATACAGACGATATAAAGAAAATACTTAAAAAAGAGGGTGAATTTTCAAAAAACCTATCTTCTTCAAAAAAACCAATTATCATTATAGGTGAGTCGGTATTAGAATTAAAAAGCGGTAAATATATTTTAGAAGAACTTAAAAACTTTTTAAAAAAAAATAATTTAATCACTAAGGAATGGAATTCTTTTAACTTTTTACCACAAAACGCCTCTACAGTTGGTTTAATTGATCTAAAAATTTTATCTAAGGAGAACGAAGAAAATTTATCCTTTTTTGAAAAATTAAAAAATAATCATTTTAAAATATTATATTTATTAGGGTCAGATAACTTAGAAATTAAAAAAAATGATGAGTTTATAATTTATCAAGGTAGTCACGGTGATAGAGGTGCTGAGATAGCTGATTTAGTTCTACCCAGCGCTGCATTTACTGAACAAAATGGACTTTATGAAAATTTAGAGGGAAGAGTTCAAGAATGTAAAAAAGCCTCCTATCCTATCGGTGAGGCACTAGAAGATTGGAAAATATTTAATCTAATATTAAAAAAGTTAGATAAAAATGAAAATTTATCAAATTTTGAGTCATTGAGAAAAGAAGTTTTAAATTTGATACCTAATTTTACAAAATTGAACGATTTACCAAGTTTTAATGAGAGTGGAGTCAAAGATCTATCCTCTAATATTGTGAACGAAGAAGTTTACATTAGAGATTTGGATTATTATTATACAAACTCAATTTCAAGAGCTTCTAAAACCATGAGCGAATGCCGTCAAATTAAACAAAACTCAAAAAAAACTGGTACGGATAATTAATGATAGAATATTTACAAATCTTAGGCCAAGAAGTTTACAAAATACTTTTTTTACTGGTTCCAATTCTTGTATCTGTAGCAATGATAGTTTGGTTAGATAGAAGAGTTTGGGGATTAGTTCAAAAAAGAAGAGGCCCAAATGTTGTAGGTCCCTTCGGTCTTTTTCAAACATTAGCTGATGCATTAAAATATATTTTCAAAGAAATTATTATTCCTGCTAGCGCTAATAAAGTAGTTTTTATTCTTGCCCCTATTATAACAATGACTCTGGCTTTAGTAGCTTGGGCTGTAATTCCCATGAGCGAAGATTTAGTTTTATCAAATATAAATGTTGGAGTTTTATATTTATTTGCTGTGTCCTCACTCGGTGTTTATGGAATAATTATGGGCGGCTGGGCTTCAAATTCAAAATACCCTTTTCTTGGTGCAATTAGATCCGCCGCACAAATGGTTTCATATGAAGTTTCTATTGGAATAATTATAATTAACGTACTTTTATGTGTTGGTTCACTAAACTTAAATGATATTATAATTGCTCAAAAAGATATGTGGTATGTGATACCCCTTTTTCCAATGTTTGTTATTTTTTTTATCTCTGCATTAGCAGAAACTAATAGACCACCTTTTGATCTACCTGAAGCAGAAGCAGAATTAGTAGCAGGTTACCAAACTGAATATTCTGGGATGATGTATGCAATGTTTTGGCTGGGAGAATACGCAAATATTCTTTTAATGTGTGCGATGGGTTCAATACTTTTCCTTGGTGGTTGGTTACCAATTATGGATGTGTATCCATTAAATGTTATACCAGCTCCAATTTGGATGATTCTAAAAATTTTATTTTTATTTTTATTATTTGCTCTTATTAAGGCTATAGTTCCAAGGTATAGATATGATCAGCTTATGAGACTAGGGTGGAAAATTTTCTTACCATTCTCATTAATATATTTGGTATTGACTGCAAGTTTTTTATTTTATTTTGATAAATTGCCTAAGGGAAATTTTTAATGAATTTAGGAAGAATTTTTAAAACTATATTTTTAATAGAGTTTATCACAGGACTATATATGGCCATAAAAGAATTATTTAGAAGCTCAAAAACAATTAATTATCCTTTCGAAAAAGGACCGATTAGCCCAAGAATGAGAGGTGAACATGCACTTAGAAGATACCCTAATGGCGAAGAAAGATGTATTGCTTGTAAATTATGCGAAGCAGTTTGCCCTGCTCAGGCTATAACTATTGAGTCCACAGAAAGATCTGATGGTAGCAGAAAAACTACTAGATATGATATCGATATGCTCAAGTGTATTTATTGTGGCTTATGTCAAGAGTCATGCCCTGTAGATGCAATCGTCCAGGGTCCAAATTTTGAATTTGCTACAGAAACTCGAGAAGAGCTCTACTACAATAAAGAAAAACTTTTGGATAATGGTGAAAGATGGGAGTCAGTCCTGGCGAAAAATATTAAGCTAGATAAGCCATATAGATAAATGATAGTTCATTCAATTTTTTTTTATTTTTTTTCTATTATAGCAATTTTTTCTTCTTTGATGGTAATTACTTCTCGAAGCACGATTAATTCAGTATTCTTTTTAATATTAGATTTTATATCTGTTGGCTGCTTATTTATAATGGTTGGAGCAGAGTTTTTAGGAATGATACTCTTAATTGTATACGTTGGAGCAGTTGCTGTTTTATTTTTATTCGTAGTAATGATGCTTAATGTTGCTGAGCAAAAACAATCATGGTTTATTGGGAAAAAATCTACACATATACCAACTGGTTTAATCGTTAGCGTATTAATTTTATTAGAATTACTTGTTGTTGTAGGTGGGTGGAAATACAAGGAAAATGTAATGTCTAGTAGCACTTTATTTTTATCAAATATATCTAACACTCATCAATTAGGTTTAGTAATGTATACTGATTATATTTTATATTTCCAATTAGCAGGAATAGTTCTTCTTTTAGCTATGATTGGAGCTATTCTTTTAACATTTAGAGAAAGAGTAGGTGTTAAAAAACAAAGTTATTTAAATCAAATTTCCAGGACCCCATTAACTGCAGTAGAGCTTAAAGACATTAAATCTAATGAAGGAGTTAAGATTGATGATTGAAATAGGTTTAGGTCATTACTTATCTCTTGGGGCAATAATTTTTTTCTTAGGAGTAATTGGAATTTTTCTAAACAGGAAAAATGTAATAGTAATCTTAATGTCTATCGAATTAATTTTGTTGGCAGTGAATATAAACTTAATATCATTTTCTATATTTTCAGGCGATATTGTGGGTCAAATTTTCACCATGCTTATTTTAACAGTAGCCGCAGCTGAAGCAGCAATAGGTCTTGCTATAATCGTAGTTTATTACAGAAATAGAGGTTCTATTAGAGTGGAGGATATCCACGGAATGCAAGGATAAATGGAATACGCAATATTATTTTTACCGTTAATTGGTTCTATAATAGGATATTTTGGCAGAACAATTACAAAATATTTCGCGGAAATTTCCACTAGTTTGTTTGTAAGTATTTCAGCAGTTCTATCAATCTTTGTTTTTTGGAATGGATTTAAGAATGATATTTACGGAAATTATATAATTATTGAATGGATAAGTTCTGGTAATTTTAAAGCTAATTGGTCAATTAATATAGACCCATTGAGCTCAATTATGTTGTTGGTTGTAACTTTTGTTTCAGCTCTTGTGCATATTTATTCGATTGGATATATGAGTCACGATCCCCACAAGCCAAGATTTATGTCTTATCTTTCGTTGTTTACTTTCTCAATGCTTGCTTTGGTAGTTTCAGACAATTTTTTACAGCTTTTTTTTGGATGGGAGGGAGTTGGATTGTGCTCATATTTATTGATAGGTTTTTGGTACAAAAAAGAAACTGCAAACAATGCTGCTATTAAAGCTTTTATAGTAAATAGAATAGGAGATTTCGGACTTGCAATCGGAATATTTTTAATTTTTTTCTTTATCGGTAGTATTAATTTTGAAGAAGTTTTTCAATCCATAGGTCAGTATGCCGAAAAAAAAATATTCTTTTTTGGTTTTGATCTAAATTTGATAACTTTAATATGTGTATTCCTTTTTATTGGAGCAATGGGAAAATCTGCTCAATTTTTACTTCATACTTGGTTACCTGATGCAATGGAAGGCCCAACACCAGTTTCAGCTTTAATTCATGCAGCTACAATGGTAACAGCAGGAGTTTTTCTTGTTGTCAGATGTTCTCCAATATTTGAATATTCTCAAGTTGCTTTAAACCTAGTCACAATAGTCGGAATGATAACTGCATTATTTGCAGCTTCTGTTGCATTAGTACAAAATGACATTAAAAAAATAGTTGCTTACTCAACATGTAGTCAATTAGGTTATATGTTTTTTGCTGCAGGTATTGGAGCTTATCATGTAGCAATGTTTCATTTGTTTACTCATGCATTTTTTAAAGCACTATTATTTTTAGGTGCTGGTTCCGTGATACATGCATTTAAGGATGAGCAAGATATAAGAAATATGGGAGGAGTGCGAAAGAAACTTCCTTTTACATATTTTTTCATGTTAATAGGAACATTAGCTTTAACTGGGTTTCCATTTCTCTCAGGTTTTTATTCAAAAGATGCTATCATTGAATTTGCATATCTTAAAAACTCTTCTTTAGGAAATTATGCAGCAACTATAGGTATTTTCACTGCATTTTTAACCTCAATTTATTCATGGAGATTATTTTTTAAAGCTTTTCATGGGCCATACAATAATAAAAAAATTCCTATGAATGAAACACACGAATCTCCACTGGTAATGTTAATTCCTTTAATATTTTTAGGTACTGGGGCAGTATTTTCAGGTTACTTGTTTAAAACTACTTTTATTGGAAACTACAGTAGTGATTTTTGGCAAACATCAATCTTTTTTTTGAATGAAATTAAACATGATGTCATACCTTTTTGGTTTTTATTAATTACCCCATTTTTAGTTTTAATATCAATACCTCTCTCATTTTATTTTTATGTACTTAATCCAAAAATTTTAGATGATTTTAAAAATACTAATATGCCTTTATACAATTTTTTACTTAATAAATGGTATATTGATGAATTATATGAAAAAGTTTTTGTAAATCCTGCAAAAAAAATAGGTTCATTTTTTTGGAAAAAAGGTGATGTAGGTATTATAGATAAGTTTGGACCAGATGGTATCTCAAAACTTGTGAAGATTATCTCTAATAAAACAGGACGATTACAAACAGGATTTATTTATGATTATGCTTTTGTGATGTTATTAGGTCTTTCAATTCTATTAACTTATTTAATACTTAAATAAAATGAATTTTCCAATATTATCAACTTTAATTTTTTTACCTTTAATCAGTTCTTTATTCATTTTATTATCTAAAGAAAAAACAAGTAACAACAGCTCAATCTACATTTCTTTATTTAGCAGTATTGCTACTTTTTTTTTATCATTATTTTTGTGGTATTCTTTAGATATTAGTACTTCTGAATTTCAGTTCGTAGAAGAAAAATCCTGGATTAATAATTTTATAAAATTCAAATTAGGAGTAGACGGTATATCAATACTTTTTATTGTTTTAACAACCTTTATCACTCCAATTTGTATTATATCATGTGTAAACAGCGTTAAAGTAAGAGTTAAAGAATTTTTAATAGCTATTTTAATATTAGAAACATTTATGATTGGTGTATTTTGCTCGCTCGATCTTGTGATCTTTTATCTATTTTTTGAGGCGGGATTAATACCAATGTTTTTAATTATTGGAGTTTGGGGTGGGCCGAGAAGAGTTTACTCAGCCTTTAAATTTTTTCTCTTTACTTTACTTGGTTCAGTTTTAATGCTTGTAGCGATAATAATGATTTATTGGTTAACAGGTACTACAGATATCACTCAAATATATGAAATTAAAATTCCAAGAGAGTATCAAAATATATTATGGCTAGCTTTTTTTAGTTCTTTTGCAGTTAAAATGCCAATGTGGCCAGTTCACACTTGGTTACCTGACGCCCACGTTGAGGCACCAACAGCTGGCTCAGTTATACTTGCTGCAATCTTATTAAAAATGGCAGGTTATGGTTTTTTAAGGTTTTCAATACCATTATTTCCTGTGGCCTCTGAATATTTTACCCCACTTATATTTACTTTAAGTATTATCGCTATAATTTACACTTCTTTAGTCGCGCTAATGCAAGACGATATGAAAAAATTGATTGCATATTCTTCTGTCGCTCACATGGGTTATGTCACTTTGGGAATTTTTACTCTAACAAAACAGGGTATTGAAGGAAGTATTTATCAAATGATAAGTCATGGTTTAATTTCTGCAGCGTTATTTCTCTGTGTTGGAGTAATATACGACCGACTACACTCAAGAATGATTAGTACATACGGCGGGTTAGTAAATTATATTCCAAAATACTCTTTTTTATTTTTGATATTTGCTCTGGCTGCACTTGGACTGCCCGGAACTTCTGGATTTTTAGGTGAGTTTCTTGTTTTAACTGGAACATTTCAAAAAAGCTATTTGGCGGCTATGTTAGCAACCTTTGGGGTAGTCCTTGGAGCTGCCTATATGCTTTGGCTTACTAAAAGAGTCATTTTTGGTGTTACAAATAATTCAGAAATTAAAAACTTAAATGATATAAATAAATCTGAAATTTTAATGTTGGTTTCACTGGCATTTTTAATCATATTTTTTGGTTTTTATCCTCTACCGTTAATGGAAACCTTTAGTGTATCTGTTAACAGTTTAATCAATAATTATGAAACGGCGATATCAAACTAAAAATGATTAATAATTTAAATATAATGTTACCTGAAATTTTTTTGTCTTTATCAATTTTTTCTATACTCATGATCGGGGTTTTTATTAAAAAAAGTTTTAATATAATTTTTAATCTAACATCATTAATAATAATTGTAACAATTACAATTATTTTTACGAGTCCAAACAATGAGGAAAAAATATTTTTAGATAGTTTTACAAGAGATGCTTTTTCAAATTACTTTAAAATATTGATACTTTTATCATCACTATTTGTTCTAAATTCCTCAAAGAATTTTATTATGGACAATAGACTAGATAAGTTTGAATACCCAATTATAATTTTATTATCAATTTTGGGAATGTTTTTTATGGTAAGTTCCAATGATTTGATACTTTTTTATTTAGGTTTAGAGCTTCAATCCTTATCACTTTATATTCTCGCATCAATCGATAGAGATAACTTGAGATCAACTGAGTCTGGAATAAAGTATTTTGTTTTGAGTGCGTTATCTTCGGGTTTGCTATTATATGGTTGTTCATTGCTATATGGATTTACTGGGTCTACAAACTTTGACTTTATAGCAAGTGAACTTAATAAAGAAAATACTGGAGCAGTATTTGCGATGGTGTTTATATTAGTTGGGCTAGCTTTCAAAGTGTCAGCTGTACCATTTCACATGTGGACTCCTGATGTTTACGAAGGAGCACCAACATCAATAACAAGCTTTTTTGCGGTTGTTCCAAAAGTAGCAGGTTTAGCGCTATTGATTAAATTTATGTCTATCCCTTTTTCAAATATTTTACTAGAATGGCAAACAATTATAATTTTTATATCTATAGCCTCTATGATTCTAGGCGCTGTAGCAGCAATGATCCAAAAAAATTTTAAAAGACTTCTAGCTTACAGCTCCATTGGACATATTGGCTATGCTCTTGCAGGAGTAGCTACAGGTGCAATATCAGGATATGAAAGTGCAATAGTTTATATATCAATATATGTAATCATGAATATTGGAGCATTTTCTTGTTTGTACTTGTTGAAAAAAGATGGAATATATAAAGAAAATATTTCCGACTTATCTGGAATTTCAAAAAAACATCCTTTACTAGCTATATCATTATTAATTATTTTATTTTCTTTGGCAGGTATTCCACCATTAGGAGGGTTTTTTGCCAAATTTTATGTTTTTGTAGCTGTATTGGAGCAACAAATGTATGCATTGGCAATTATAGGTTTATTAACTACTGTTATGTCAGCATTTTATTACCTTAAAATTATTAAAACGATTTATTTTGATGATAGTTTTATAACTTTTGACTCAACAAAAAACAGGATTGCGCAAATCTCAATCTTTGCAAGCTGTACTATTTTAATATCATTTTTTTTATATCCCTCAATTCTGAATAATTTAGTCGACACTCTTTTTATAGGTTAATGAAGATTAATTTAAAAAAATTTAAAAAAGTAAGAAGTACAAATGATATAGCTATAAACCTTATCAAAAAAAATATTTCAGCACCAACTTTGATCACATCGGAAAAACAAACCAAAGGAAGAGGTAGAATCGGAAAAAAATGGATTTCAAAAAAAGGAAATCTTTTTATTTCTATATTTTTTAAATTTGATCAAAAAAAAATAAATTTCAAACAGTTTGCAATACTTAATGCTTTTTTACTTAAAAAAGTGATTTCAAAGAAAATTTCGAGAGAAATAAGCATTAAATGGCCAAATGATCTGTTATTTAATAAAAAAAAATTTTGTGGAATTTTGCAAGAGGTGATGAGATTTAATAATTTTGATTATTTAATAGTGGGAATAGGTTTAAATACCAACGTAACTCCACAAAACAAAAGCTTTAAATCGACTTGTTTAAAAAATATATTAAATAAAAAAATTAGTAATCAAAAAATTTTGAGAGATATTATTAATGCTTATGAAAAATTTCTAGGTGAAAAAAATAAATTCTCATTTTTAGACTTAAAAAGGAAATACAAATAGATAAAATGTATTATATTGTTGGTGATATCGGAAATACTTCGACAAGAATTTGCCTATTAAATAAAAAATCAAAAATATTAAAATCAGTAATTTTTGATACAAAAAATATATTTCTTAAGGGTTTTGCAAAAAAAATTTTTAAAAAATTTTTTAAAAAAGATTTAAAAAAAGAAGTATTATTTTCATGCGTTGTTCCTTTAGCTTATAAAAAGATTAAAAAAGTTCTGAAAAAAGATAATTTCGATGTTTTTGAAGTAAAAAGTCTTAAATTAAAAAAACTTATAAAATTAAATATAAAAAATAAGAATCAACTTGGTTCTGACAGAATTGTAAATTCTATAGCAGGTAAAAAATTTCATAATTGTTTAATCATAGATTTTGGAACTGCTACGACTTTTGATATTATCAAGAATCAAACTTATGAGGGTGGTGTAATTGCCCCTGGTATAAAGTTGTCTATTAAGAATTTAAGTCAATCAACAGCTTTACTTCCGATGTTTGAATTAAAAAATAAGCAAACAAGTTACGGCAAAAATACAAAAGACGCTTTAAATGCAGGCTTTATCTGGGGTTATGATGGTTTAATAAATAATATAATTAATAAGATTACACATAATTGGAAAATGAATTATAAAATAATACTTACTGGAGGATATGCTAATTTATTTAAAAAAATTATTAAAAGAAAAACTATTGTTGATCAAAATATTACAATTAAGGGAATTTCTAAAGTTTATAGGGAATTAATATGAGTAAAGAAGAATTGATTTTCTGTCCTTTAGGTGGTTCTGGCGAAATAGGTGGAAATATGAATTTGTATGCCTATGGAAAAGAGGACGATCTAAAATGGATTATTGTTGATATGGGCGTTTCCTTTGCTGATGACTCAGTACCTGGAGTTGATCTTATTATTCCAGACGCAGGTTTTATCATTGATAAAAAGGATGATTTACTTGGTATTGTTTTAACCCACGCTCATGAAGATCATATTGGAGCAGTTGCACATTTGTGGCCACATCTAAAATGTAAAATATACGCAACACCATTTACAGCTGCTCTTATTCTTGAAAAATTTAAAGAAAAAAAAATAGATATTTCATCTTATTTAGAGGTAGTAGCTCTTAATAGTAAAATTAAACTTGGAAACTTTGAAATAGATTTTGTTACTTTAACACACTCTATCCTCGAGCCAAATGGTTTAAGCATTACAACCCCCTTAGGAACAGTTTTGCACACTGGAGATTGGAAAATTGATCCTAATCCTTTGATTGGAAGTCAAATTGATGAGCAAAAACTTAAAGCTATTGGTAAAATAGGTGTCTCAGCTATGATATGTGACTCTACAAATATTTTCAGTCCAGGTAGAGCAGGGTCGGAGTCTGAGGTAAGAGATAGTCTTCTAAGAATTATGGAAATAAAAACTAATAGAATTCTAGTAACTTCTTTTGCATCAAATGTTGCAAGAATGGAGTCCGTTTTTCACTGTGCAAAAAAAATTGGTAGAAACATATGTCTAGTAGGAAGATCCATGCAGAGAATCTATAAAGCAGCGAAAAAATGTGGTTATCTTCAAGGTCTGATAGAACCTTTAGAACCAAGAGATGCAAAAAAAGTAAAAAAAAATAAAATTTTATATTTAGCTACAGGTAGTCAGGGAGAACCAATGGGAGCTATGAATAGGATAATTAATGGTATCCATCCGGATGTTCATCTTGAAGGTGGCGATTGCGTAATTTTCTCATCTAAAATTATACCAGGTAATGAAAAAAAATTATATCATTTACAAAACCTGATTGTAAAAAATAAGATGGAAATGATCAGTGAAGAAAATGCTTTTGTACATGTATCAGGTCACCCAAACAGAGACGATTTAAAAGATATGTACAAGTGGGTGAAACCACAGTGTGTTATACCTGTACATGGAGAACATAGACATATGGCAGAGCATGTAAGTTTTGCAAAAGAAATGCAAGTCCCAAAAACTTTGTTAATTGAAAATGGAGATATAATTAAAATTTTGCCAGGGGATCAACCTCAAATAGTTGATAAAGCTCCATCAGGAAAAATTTATCTTGACGGAAGTATTAACGTCGAAACTGACTCTAAATCAATAAAGGACAGAAAAAATTTGTCAGTGAATGGCTACTTAGAAATAACATTAATTGTTACAAATAATGGAAATGTTAAAAAGCCAATAATTTCTTATAAGGGCATACCTGAAAAAAATGAAGACAGTACTTTTATTTTTGATATGGAGGACGAAATAATGAATATATGCAGAACTTTCTCAATGGATAACAAAAAACAACAACAAAATTTAATTGAAACTTTAAAACAAAACTGCAGAAAAATAGTTAAAGAAAAAACTGGAAAAAAACCTTTTACTAATATCAATATTGCTAGGATCTAATGGGTATAACAGGTTCCATAATAGTTTATGTAATGATTTGGTGGATAATATTTTTTTCAGTATTACCAATTGGCATTCAATCAAATAAAGAAGTTTTTAAGGAAAAAATTGGCGGAATGGATCCAGGAGCTCCTAAAAATCCTAAAATAGCAAAAAAATTTTTAATAACAACATTAATTACTACTATAATTTTTGCAGTAATATATTATCTTGTTAAAATTGATTTAATTAATTTAAGAGAATTTTTACAATAATGTATTTATCTAAGCTATTTATTCCTATTACTAAAGATCTTCCGACAGATGCTAAAATAAAATCACATCAATTAATGTTAAGAACTGGAATGATTAAACAGTCTTCCGCGGGGATATATTCTTGGTTACCACTTGGTTTTAAAGTAATGAAGAAAATAGAACAAATTGTAAGAGAGGAACAAAATTTTATTGGGGCGCAAGAGATGTTAATGCCAACTATTCAATCATCTGAAATCTGGAAAGAGAGCGGGAGATACGATGATTATGGCGAAGAAATGTTAAGAATTAAAGATCGTCAAGGTAGAGAAATGCTATACGGCCCAACCAACGAAGAGCTTATAACAGATGTATTTAGATCGAGTATTAAGTCTTATAAGTCTCTTCCTCAACTTTTGTATCATATCCAGTGGAAATTTAGAGATGAAATAAGACCGAGATTTGGTGTAATGAGGTGCAAGGAATTTTATATGAAAGACGCATATTCATTTGACCTAACAGATGAGGAGGCAAAAAAATCTTATAATAAAATGTTTTATTCTTATTTAAAAACTTTCCATAGATTAGGTTTAAAGGCGATACCTATGGCTGCTGATACTGGACCAATCGGAGGCGATCTCTCTCATGAATTTGTAATTTTAGCTGAAACTGGTGAAAGTCATATTTACGCTGATAAAAAAATATTTGAACTTGATCTAAAACATTACCAGCTTAATGACACGTCACTTCAAAAGATGAGAGAGGATTTTACCGGAATATACGCAGTTACTGATGAAAAATATGAAAAAAAAGAATTTGATAAAAATGTGAAAAAAGAAAATCAAATGATCACTAAAGGAATAGAAGTAGGTCATATATTTTATTTTAGTGATAAATATTCTAAACCAATGAACTGCTTAATTGATGACAAGGACGGAAAAAAAACTTCTGTCAAAATGGGTTCTTACGGGATAGGAGTTTCAAGGCTAGTAGGAGCAACTATTGAGGCCAATTATAACAATAATGTGATGGTATGGCCAAAATCAATTTCTCCTTTTGATGTAACTATACTTCCAAGTATAAGCAAAAATAATAAAGAAAACTTGGAAAAAGCGGAGAAAATTTACAAAGAACTGAAAAAACAAAATATTGACGTATTGTTAGACGATGTTGACGAGAATATGTCTAATAAATTTAAAAAGCATGACTTAATTGGAATACCTTATCAAATTATTATAGGTTCAAAATCTGAAGGTGATAGTTTTGAATTTAAGGAATTAAATTCAAAAAGTGAAATATTAAGTCTTGATAAAATTAAATCAAAATTAAAAACTTAATACTTTGTTTACACAAGCTGAGAGATTAATTTCATTAAGAAATCTGAGACCTAAAAAGAAAGAGGGTTTTTTAAAAATTATTTCTATATTTTCATTTTTAGGCATAATGTTAGGTGTAGCCACATTAATAATTGTAATGTCAGTAATGAACGGTTTCAAAACAGATTTAACAAATAAGATTTTAGGACTTAATCCTCATATTATAATTGAACCCAATAATTTTAAAATCGATAATGACTATATTTCCAAAATTAAAAATGAATTTCAAAATATTAGTTTGAGCAAATCTTATGTTGGAGAAGGGATTATATTAAGCAACAACAATGCTAAAGGAGTAATGTTCAAAGGTATTGATAAAAGCGAAAGTAATAGAATCGAATTTTTTAATAATTTTATTGCAAAAGGAAATTTAGATAATTTCAACTCCAATAGTATTTTTATTGGTTCAGAACTAGCTTATAATTTAAATTTGAAAGTAGGTGACAACTTAAATTTAATGTCTTCCGCATTTGTATCTACTCCACTAGGAAGCTTACCAAAACAAGAAAATTTTAAAGTAGCTGGAATTTTTAACACTGGTTTTCTTGAGTTTGATAGAAATATAATATTTTTGAACATCAAAGATGCGCTTTCAATTTTTGATAAAGAGAATAAGGATCAAAGCATTGAAATTTATCTAGAAGATCCATTACAGGCTAATTTTTATAAAAATAAATTTCAAAAGATAAATCAAAACTATTTTATTTACACATGGTCAGATTTAAACAAATCACTGTTCAGTGCATTAAAAGTTGAAAGAAATGTAATGTTTATAATTCTTTCTCTGATAGTAATTGTAGCTGCTTTTAACATAATATCTGGTTTGACTATTTTAATTAAAAATAAAACAAAAGAGATTGCAATTTTGAAAACATTAGGCTTAAGCAACAAATCAATAAAAAAAACCTTTTTTCTAACAGGTTTGACAATCGGATTTTTTGCTACATTATGTGGCATTATTCTAGGGGTTATATTTTCTTTGAATATTGAAAAACTAAGATTATTTTTGTCAGATGTATTCAATCTTGAAATTTTTCCATCTGATATATATTTTTTAGACAAACTACCCAGCGAAATAAATTTTAATTCTATTTTAATTATTTTTATTATCTCATTATTTATATCAGCTATCGCATCATACTTACCAGCAAGGAAAATTACTAAAATGAATACTTTTAGGGCATTGAGATATGAGTAAAATTTTACTAGAAACCAATAATTTAAAAAAAAGTTTTGATCACATCAATGGTTCTATTACTCTTTTTGAAAACTTAAATTTAAAAATTAAAGAGGGAGATTTAGTAGCGCTTATTGGACCATCTGGTTCCGGTAAGTCATCATTGCTCCACTTATTAGCCTTATTAGATGAACCCTCAAAAGGGAATATTATTATTAATAGTCAGGCAACAAAAAGTCTTTCAATTAGTCAAAAAGAAGAATTTAGAAGAAAAATAATTTCAATAATATTTCAAGATAATAATCTGCTAAATGATTTTTCTGCTATTGAGAATATAATGA
Source organism: uncultured Pelagibacteraceae bacterium (assembly GCA_902632445.1). GTDB lineage: Bacteria > Pseudomonadota > Alphaproteobacteria > Pelagibacterales > Pelagibacteraceae > Pelagilacustribacter. The sequence goes on from CACPCL010000005.1 coordinate 31,240, forward strand.
TGCCATTAATTATCAGAGGCGAGAAAAAAAAGATTATTAAAAAAAAAGCTGAAAAAATTTTAAAAAATATAAAACTTTTAAATAGATCAAATCATTTTCCAAGCGAATTATCAGGCGGCGAACAGCAAAGAGTTGCAATAGCAAGAGCTTTAATTGCTGAAACTAAGATAATTTTAGCAGATGAACCTACTGGCAATTTAGACTTTAAAACTTCCAAAGAAATATTTTCTATTTTCTTAAAATTAAAAAAACTTAAAAAAACAATTATCTTTGCAACTCATAATAGAGAACTTGCCAACAGGGCTGATTACAAGTTGTTTATTTCTGACGGTATTATAAAACGAGTAAATGCAACTTAGTGATAAAACTTTTAATAATATAAAAATTCATACTCAATACTCAATCTGCGAGGGCGCGATTAAAATTGATGAGTTAGCTGAATATTGTAAAAATAATCAAATAAAATCCTTGGGCATAGCTGATAGTTATAATTTGTGTGGAGCTTTAGAATTTTCAGAAAAGTTATCAAAAGTTGGGACTCAACCAATAATTGGAACCCAAATAAATCTTAGAGCATATAATACCATCGGAAAAATTACTTTATATGCTAAATCTGAAGAAGGATACAAAAATTTAACAAAATTATCTTCATTAAGTTATTTAAACAGTAAAGCAACTGAGGATCCAGGATGTGAATTAAAAGATTTAATTTCTAATAGTAAAGATTTAATTTTACTAACTGGAAACTACAGAGATTTTTTTGGAAAACTATTTTTGGCTAATAAAATAAAAAATCTTAATGAACTTGTAGATCTTTTGAAGAAAAACTTTAATAATAGAATTTATTTTGAGGTTCAAAGACATAATGAAACAGGAGAAAAAAATTTTGAAAACTTTATATTAGATTGTTCAAAAAATCACAATATCCCATTAATTGCTACCCAGGAGGTTTTTTATATAGATCAAGATATGTACGAGGCCCACGATGCTTTGACATGTATAGGCGGGAAGAGTTTTGTTGAGGATAAAAATAGATTTAAATACAAAAATGTTCATCATTTAAAAAAAACTACTGAAGATTTGATAAAATTATATTCAGATATTCCAGAAGCTCTAGAAAATAATTTCAATTTTCATTTAAGATTTAATTTTAAACCAAAAAAATCAAAACCAATTTTACCCTCAATTGCAAACGAACAAAGTAATTCACCAGAGGAAGAATTATTAAAACAAGCTGAAGAGGGTTTGCAAAATAGAATTATAAATTTCGTTTTAAAAAGAAACCCAAATATAAATAAAGATCAAATTTCAAATACTTACAAAGATAGATTAAAACATGAAATTAATATTATTAATTCAATGAATTATGCAAGCTATTTCCTAATTGTGTCTGACTATATAAAATGGGCAAAAAAAAACTCAATTCCTGTTGGTCCCGGGAGAGGATCCGGCGCTGGATCGTTAGTAGCTTATTGCCTAGATATCACCGATCTTGATCCTTTGGAATACGATCTGATTTTTGAAAGATTTTTAAATCCTGATAGAGTCTCAATGCCTGATTTTGATATAGATTTCTGTGAAGAAAAAAGAGATAAAGTTTTTGAGTATCTAAAAACAAAATATAAGGGTGGTGTCGCTCATATTATTACTTTTGGAAAGTTAAAAGCTAGAATGGCTTTAAGAGATGTTGGAAGAGTTTTGGGCTTACCTTACGGACATGTAGACAAAATTTGTAAAATGGTCCCCTTTGATCCGTCTAGACCACTTACACTTCAAGAGTCAATTGATAGGGAGCCGAGATTTAAACAAGAAATCAAAATGAATTCTAAGGTAAAAAAACTTCTAGAGCTGTCTCTAAAACTTGAGGGTTTAAATAGAAATATGGCTACACATGCTGCAGGAGTTGTGATTGCTGGTGATAAACTAGCAGAACAATTTCCACTTTACGTAGACCATAGTTCAAATTTGATATTACCCTCAACTCAATTTGATATGTATTCATCTGAAAATGCAGGTTTAGTAAAATTTGATTTATTAGGCCTTAAAACACTTACAGTTATCGACAAGACATTAAAGAGACTAAAAGCAAAAAATATTAAATTAGACATAAGTAAAATCGATCAGAATGATAAGAATGTTTTCTCACTTCTTTCCACAGGTGAAACCACTGGCTTATTCCAGCTCGAAAGCGCTGGAATGAGAGAAGCAATCAAACAAATGAAACCTAACAAATTTGACGATATAATTGCTTTAGTAGCTTTGTATCGTCCAGGACCAATGAGCAATATTCCAATTTATAATGATTGTAAAAATGGCATCAAAGAACCTGATTATATACACCCTATATTGAAAAAAATTTTAAAGCCAACTTACGGAATAATCATTTATCAAGAACAAGTAATGCAAATAGCTCAAATTTTAGCTGGGTTTACTGCTGGTGAAGCAGATATTTTAAGAAGAGCTATGGGTAAGAAGAAAAAAGCTGAATTAGATCGACAAAAAGAGAGATTCATAAATGGAGCTATTAAGAATGGTATTACAAAAGATGTTGCAAATTTTGTTTTTACAAAAATCGAGCCTTTTGCGCAATACGGTTTTAACAAAAGTCATGCAGCTGCTTACGCTTTAATTGCATATCAAACAGCTTATTTAAAAACATATCATAAAGAAGATTTTATAGCTGCAACAATGTCAACAGAACTAACAAATACATCTAAATTAAGAGAGTTTGTTGAAGAATTAAAAAGATTAAACATCGAAATTATAAGACCTTCAATAAATTATTGTTTTGCTGAATTTAAAGCATTGAATGGAAAAATTTATTATGGGTTAGGCGCAATTAAAAATGTTGGTTTTGAAGCTGTCTCAAATATCGTCAAAGAAAGAGAAAAAAATGGAATATTTAAATCGTTTAATGATTTTATTTATAGAGTAGATGTTAAAGATGTAAACAAACTCCAATTAGAAGGCTTAACTAAAGCAGGCGCCTTTGATGAATTTGATCCAGATAGAAATAAAATTCTTAATTCAATACCAAAAATCATTCAACAAATTAAAATCATAAATGATGAAAAAGATAATAATCAATCCAGTCTTTTCGAAAAACAAGAAAAAATATTTAATGATTTTGATTTTTTTCCATCTAAAGCTTGGTCTCAAAAAGAACTTCTGGCTGAAGAATTTAAGTCACTAGGTTTTTTTGTTTCAAGTCACCCACTTAATGAGTACGAAGAAATTTTTAATCAATTAAATGTAACTTCATATAATCAATTTTATAATAATAATAATAGCGAAGGTTTAGTAGCTGGTACAATAATGTCTATTCAAGAAAAAAAAAGCGCCAAAGGCACACCTTATGGAATTGTAAAGTTTAGCGACAAAAGAGGTGAGTTCGAACTGTTTTTATTTGCTGAAATTTTGATTTCTAACAGAGATAAATTAAAAGAGTCAGAGTCCTTTGTAATTACTTTGCAAAAGGATAAAAATTTTATAGAAAATGAAAAGAAAAGAATTAACGTAAAAAAAATTCTTAGTCTTGAGGAGATGATAAATAGACCTTACTCAAAGGTAGTTATTGAACTTAATAAAGATTTTAATTTAGATGAAATAAAAGAATTATTATCAACTAGTGGCGATACCAAAATAAGCTTAGTAATTAACGATAATAATAAAAAAGCATTTTACTCTCTTCAAAATACTAGAAAGTTTAATTTAAATCATCTTAAAGCGTTAAAAGCTAAGGAATATGTCGAAAAAATAACATTTTGAGTATTGATTTTTTATTTCGATTGTATATATCAGTGATTAATTTCGCACACAGTTAAAAGGGTACTGCCCTACCGGTCCTGTAAATGGAATTACTGTGGTGGATTAACCGGAAAATTTATGAACGTACCAAAAATAGACATTAAACAGTTATTAGAGGCCGGCGTACATCTTGGACACAAAACCTTGAGATGGAATCCTAAAATGAAACAGTTCATTTTTGGGGAAAAAAATTCTATTCATATAATTGATTTAACTCAAACTGTTGAGTTTTTGAAGAATGCTTTAGTGCAAGTCCATAAAGTAATTTCCAATGGAGGAAAGTTACTTATTGTTTCAACAAAAAAACAAGCATCAGAACAGGTAAGTGAACTTGCGAAAGAAACTGGTCAATATTTCGTAAATTATAGATGGCTTGGTGGAATGTTGACTAATTGGAACACCATACAAAATTCAATTAAAAGATTAAAAAAATTAGACGATCAGCTTTCAAAAGAAAACCTCGGATTTACAAAAAAAGAAATACTTAAATTCGGCAAAGAGAGAGAAAAGTTACAAAGATCTCTCGGAGGTATAGTTGAAATGAAAAAAACCCCTGATTTAATTTTTATAATTGATACAAATATTGAGTCACTCGCAGTAGCCGAAGCAAAAAAATTAGGCATTCCGATAATTGCTGTTTTGGATACCAACTCTGATCCAACAGGTATTGATTTTCCCATACCAGGCAACGACGATGCGCGTAGATCGATCAACCTTTATTGTGAATTACTTAAAAATACAATCAAAGATGCTGAAAAATTTATAAAAGGTACAGAAGAAAAAGACACTAAATCTAAAAAGCCTTCTACTAAACAAAAATAATTTTTGAAGAAATCCTCTAATGTCAAATAAAGATCTACTAGAAAATATTAAAAAACTTAGAGAGATGACTGGTGTCGGATTTAAAGATTGTAAATCAGCTTTAGACGAAACTAAAGGTGACTTAGAAAAATCAATCGAATTTTTAAGAAAAAAAGGAATAGCAAAAGCTTCTAAAAAAATGAGCAGAACTGCTTCGGAAGGATTAGCCTTAGTAAACGAGGTCAATGGGGAGGTTTCCATAATTGAGATTAACAGCGAAACAGATTTTGTGGCTAAAAATGCAGATTTTATTAATTTTTGCAAAGAACTCTCAAAATTAAATTTTTTATCAAAGGGTAATTTGGAAAATTTAAATAATTCCAAAATGTCGAATGGGAATTTAGTTAAAGATAATCTTGTAAACTTAATCGCAAAAATTGGTGAAAAAATTACAATTAGAAGAGCAAATTTTTTTGATAATTCAAAAGGTTCTAATTTTTTTTACGTTCACTCAGCTATTGAAAAAAATATTGGAAAAATAATTTCTTTAGTAAAAATTGAGGGTATAACAAAAGAAAATGAAGTTGGAGCAAAGATCGCAATGCACATAGCTGCATCTAATCCTCTTGCTATAGATAAAGATGGCATAGAAAAAAAAATTGTAGACAAAGAATTGGAAATAATTAAAGCAGAAATAACTAACAGTGGTAAACCAGCAGAAATGGCTGATAAAATTTCAAAAGGCAAAATAACAAAATTTTTAAATGATAACTCACTTTTAAACCAAATTTGGATCATGGACCCAAAAAAAAAGGTTTCAGATATACTAAAGGAAAATTCTTCAAAAAATAAAATTATTGTATTAGACTTTTTAAGATATAAAGTTGGAGAAGGAGTTTAAATTGAGCAACGAATTTAATGAAAAAAATTATTCATCGAAAATGGATAAATCTATTCAGTCATTCAAAAAAGATATTTCAACTTTAAGAACTGGTAGAGCAAATACAAGTATGCTTGATACTATTAAGGTAGATGTGTATGGACAACATATGCCAATTGAACAGCTTGGAACTATTAGTGTTCCAGAAGCAAGATTAATTTCTATTCAGGTTTGGGATAAAACAAACGTAAATCTAATTGAGTCTGCTATTCAAAAATCAGAACTTGGAATAAATCCCCAAATAGATGGCCAACTCATAAGATTAAGAATTCCTGATTTAACAGAGGAGAGAAGAAAAGATTTAATTAAAATATTAAAAAATATGAGTGAAAAAGCAAAAGTTTCTATAAGGAATATTAGAAGAGAAGCTAATGAGGAGCTAAAAAAAAAATCAAAAGACAAGACTATTTCAGAAGATCAAAGTAAAAATTTTGAAAAAAATATACAGAAACTTACAGATTTAAATATAGAAAACATACAAAAAATTTTGTCAGACAAAGAAAAAGAGATCATACAAATATGAATAAACTCAACCATGTTGCCTTTATCATGGACGGCAATGGAAGGTGGGGAAAAAAAAGAAATAAAAGTAGAAATTACGGACACCTTAAAGGTGTTGAGACTGTAAAAAAAATCGTTCAAAAATCTATTAAACTTAAAATTCCGATTGTCACATTTTATGTTTTTTCATCGGAAAATTGGAAAAGACCCAAAACAGAAGTATCTTACTTATTTTCACTTATCAAAAATTATTTTACTCAAGAAATCCAAAGTGTAATAAAACAAGGTATTAAAATAAATATTTTAGGAGATATTAATAAATTTAATTTTCAAATAAAAAACTCTTTAAAAAAAAGTATTAAACTTACTAAAAAAAATAATAAAATAATTGTAAATTTAGCAATCAATTACGGCTCTAAAAATGAGATAATTATGGCTATGAAAAAAACGAAGAAAATAAATATAAAAAATTTTGAAAAAAATCTGTATACTCAAAATATGCCAGATCCAGATATTTTGATACGTACTGGGGGCCACAAAAGATTAAGTAATTTTATGCTTTGGCAACTAGCATACGCCGAACTATTTTTTTTAAAGAAATTATGGCCAGATTTTAACGCAAAAGATTTGAGTTTAATAATAAAAAATTTCAAAAAAAGTAAAAGAAATTTTGGGTCAGTATGATTTCACAAAATTTAAAAAAGAGATTTTACACATCCATTGCACTGTTAATTATATTTTTTTTAATTTTTGAATTCAGTTATATACTAGTACTTAGCCTTTTGATATTAGGCGTATTATCAATCATAGAATTTGCTGGTATCATTAAAAAATTATTTAAAAATAAATACTATAATTTTTTTTTAAATTTCTTTTGGATTATATTTATTTTTTCATATTGTTTTTTATTTTTCTTTTTTTCAAATTTCATACAATTAAAAATAATTTTATTTTCACTTTTACTAGGATGCATAGCTTCTGATATTGGTGGTTTTATTGTTGGAAAAATATTTAAAGGTCCAAAATTAACAAAGGTAAGTCCTAATAAGACTTTCTCGGGAGCCATTGGCTCCATATTATTTTCTTGTGTTGCTATCTCAATTTCAATTTTTTATTTCACAAATACTTTAAGTTACAAAATTATAATTGTTGGGGTGGCGACCTCTGTTGCTTGTCAAATAGGTGACTTATTTTTTTCCTTTCTAAAAAGAAAAGTGAAAATAAAAGACACTAGTAATTTTCTACCTGGTCATGGCGGAATTTTAGATAGATTAGACGGAATATTTTTAGGAATACCTTTCGGTTATATTACATTAATATTATTTTATTAAATGAAAAAAATTTTATCAATTCTTGGGTCAACAGGTTCCGTTGGGCAATCCACACTTAAAATTGTAAACAAAAAAAAAAACTTTTTTAAAATTCATTTATTGTCAGCTAATAAAAACTTTGATTTAATTTGTAAACAAATTATCAGATATGATCCAAAATATTTTGTTATTACAAATGATAAAATTTTTAAAAAAATAAAAAAAAAATTTAGAAAAAAAAAAGTACAAATCTTAAATGATTTTGACTCCTTAAATTTAAAAAAATCGGATATAACGATTTCTGCTATACCAGGAATAGCAGGTCTTAAACCAACGATTAATATAATTAAACATACTAAAAAACTTTTAATAGCTAATAAAGAATCTGTGATTTGCGGATGGGAATTGATAAAAAGAATTGCATTAAAAAATAAAACTAGAATAATACCGGTTGATTCAGAACATTTTTCGATACAAAAATTACTTGAAAAACATGAATTGAGAGAAATTAAAAAGATTTATATTACTGCCTCAGGAGGACCTTTCTTAAATTACAAACTACATCAATTCAAGAATATTTCTCCAAAAGATGCTCTTAAACATCCTAAATGGAAAATGGGTAAAAAAATTACAATAGACTCATCAACTCTTATGAACAAATTATTAGAATTAATAGAAGCTCAAAAATTATTTAATATTCCATTTAATAAATTAGATGTTTTAATTCATCCAAATTCTCTTGTACACGCAATTGTAGAATTAAAAAATGGTTTAACCGAATTTATTTATCATGATACTACAATGATAATACCTCTTGCTAATGCAATTTTTGAAAAAGATCTTGATATTAAAGATTTTTACAAACCTAAGAAAAAAGTAAATAAATGTGAAATTGAAAATTTGTATTTTCAAAAAGTCGATAAAAAAATATTTCCTGTGATAAACATAAAAAATAGGATAAATGAACATCCTTCTACCTCTATAATAATAAATGCAGCTAATGAAATATTAGTTGATCAATTTCTTAATAAAAAGATACCTTTTTTGAGCATTTCTAAAACCATAATGAAGATACTGAGAGATAGAAATTATAAAAAATATGCTATAAAAAAGCCTAAAAATATCAATGAAATTATTAAAATCGATAAATGGACAAGAAAAACTTTAACTTGAATTTTAAGCAATGATGAAAAAATTTTTAATTACAATAATTATTCTAAGTTTCACTTCGCTTAAAGCTGAGATTGTAAAAGAGGTGGTTATTGAAGGCAATAAAAGAGTTTCAGATGAAACAATCAAAGTTTATGGAGAAATTGAAATTAATAAAGATTTTTCTGAAAATGAAATAAATAATGTCTTAAATAATTTGTATTCAACTAATTTTTTTGAAGATGTAAAAATAAATTTAAAAAATAATAAATTAATTATAATTTTAAAAGAATACCCCGTTATCAATCAACTTATACTTGTTGGTGAAAAAAAGAAAGGAAACGTCGAACAAATAAAAAAACTTATTCAATTAAAAGAGAGGAGATCATTTATCAGATCATATCTTGCGAAAGATATAGATATAATAAAAAAATTATACTCATCGTTGGGATATAATTTTGCAGAAGTTAATGCAAAAATAAAAGAAATTGATACTGATAATTTAGATTTAGTCATCGAAATTAAGCGAGGGAATCAAACAAAAATTTCATCAATTAATTTTATTGGAAATAGTAATATTAGATCAAAACGATTAAGGGATGTAATAGCGAGTGAAGAAGATAAATTTTGGAAATTTATATCTAAAAATACAAATTTAAGCGAAAATTTAATTAATTTAGATAAAAGACTCTTAATAAATTATTACAAATCCATAGGTTTTTACGATATAAAGATTACTTCTAATATAGCTCAAATAAATCAATTAGGTAATGCAGACTTAGTTTATACTATTGAAGAAGGTACGAGATATACTATAAAAAAAATATCAACTAAAGTAGATAAAGTATTTGATAAAAAAATTTTTTTTCCATTAAATAAAACTTTTAAAAATTATGTGGGAGAATATTACTCACCTTTTAAAATTAAAAAACTTTTAGAGGAACTGGATGAACTAATAGAAGAGAACAATCTTCAATTTGTTGAACATAATGTTCAAGAAATAATAGAAGATGACGCAATCAATATTGTCCTAAATGTTTTTGAAGGAAAGAAAAATTTAATAGAGAGAATTAATATTACAGGAAACTATGCTACTAATGAGGATGTAATTAGAGGAGAGCTTATAGTCGATGAGGGCGATCCTTTAACTAATTTGAATCTTGATAAATCAATAGCACAAATTAAAGAAAGAAGAATTTTTAAAGACGTATCCTATGAAATTAAAGATGGGAGCCAAACTAATTTAAAGGTTATTAATATTAATGTTGAAGAACAACCAACTGGAGAAATTGGAGCTGGTGCAGGTGTTGGAACTTCAGGGGGAACTCTTGCATTTAATATTAAAGAAAATAATTGGTTAGGTGAGGGTAAGGCACTTGCATTTGAAGTTCAGTTAGATAATGAGTCTATAGCAGGAAATTTGACTTTTTCTGATCCTAATTATGATTTCTTAGGAAATTCATTATATTACTCAGTAGCTAGCGAACAAAATGATAAACCTAATCAAGGTTATGAAAACTCTTTAATCTCTGCCTCTATAGGCACATCATTTGAGCAATACAGAGATGTTGATGTTAATTTAGGAATTTCTGGAAGTTTTGATGATTTAAAGACAGAAGACTCCGCCTCAGAATCTTTAAAAAAACAATCGGGAAATTTTAGTGAATTATCTGCGAATTATGGTTTTACTTTTGATAAAAGAAATAGGGTTTTCATGCCTACGAGCGGTTCCGTATACAGTTTCAGTCAAAGTCTACCGATTTATGCAGATAAATCATTTATAGCAAATACATTTAGAGTAAGTAAATATAAATCGATCAGCGAAGACCTTGTTGGATCAGGAAAATTCTTTTTTTCAGCTGTCAATGGAATAGGTGACGATGATGTTAGATTGAGTAAAAGAAGAAATTTGAGCACAAAAAGACTAAGAGGTTTTGAAAGAAATAAAGTAGGACCTGTAGATGGAATTGACCACATTGGCGGAAATTATGCAGCAGCCGTTAATTTTGAAACAAATTTACCAAATTTGCTTCCAGAAAATTCTAACACGGATGTTGGTCTTTTTTTGGATTTTGGTAATGTTTGGGGAGTCGATTATGACGAGTCGATTGATGAAAGCAATAAAATTCGATCCTCTGTGGGAGCCGCAATGAATTGGATATCGCCAATAGGCCCTTTAAGTTTTGTATTATCTCAAAATTTATCTAAAGCTGATACCGATGAAACTGAGAGCTTCAGTTTTAATTTAGGAACTACATTTTAATTTATGATAAGAAATTTTTTTTTTATCATCTTTTTTTTTACTTTAATTCAAACTCCAATAAAAGCAAATGACACATATTTTTTAGATTTTAAATTAATTTTAAATGAGAGTAGTGCTGGAAAAAAGGCTCAAAATTTTTTAAAAAGTAAGTTAGAAAATGGAATAAAGAATATAAAGGCTAAAGAAAAAAAAATACAAGAAGAAGAAAAAAAAATTATTCAGCAAAAAAAGATTTTGTCAGCAGAAGAATATAAAAAAAAAGTTACTGAGTTGAGGTCTAAAGTTTCCTCCCTTCAAAAAGAAAGAGATAATCTTTTAAGAACTGTAGCCAATCAAAGATCTAAAGCTAAAAGTGAATTACTTAAAAATTTAAATCCAATAGTAAAAAATTATATGGAGGAAAAAAAAATCAGGATAGTAATAGATAAAAAAAATGTTTTATTAGCTGATGAAACCTTAAATATAACAAAAGATATAATGTCACTATTAAATCAAAAATTGAAATCAATTAAAATCGACTAATTCTAAATGGAATCAAATTTTTTTTTTAAAAAAAAAAAACTTAACGTAAAAAAAGTATTTCCAGGAAAAAATCTAAAAAATTTTTTAATTAATGATGTTAAAACCCTCGAAAAAGCTCATAAAAATGATATTACCTTTTTTGACTCAGTAAAATATGAAAAAGAAGCTCAAAAAACTAAGGGTGGGTTATGTATTACGACTGATAAACTTAAGGATCTTTTACCAACTAAAACTGAAAGATTAATTGTAAAAAATGTTCTTTTTGAACTAGCTAAAGTTTTGAAGAGTATATACCCAACGGCAGATTTAGATTACCCTGATTTATCTTTGAAAAAACCTAGTCAAAAGAAATATCAATCTGTTAAATTTTGTAATAATGTTTTAATTGGTAAAGGTGTTAAAATAGGTAAAAATACTACAGTTGGATCGAATTCAATAATAGAAAAAAACGTAAAAATTGGAAAAGATTGTATTATTGGTTCAGGAGTTATAATTAAAAATTCAATAATTGGAGACAGAGTGGTTTTTCAAGATAACTGCAAAATTGGACAAAAAGGTTTTGGATTCATACCAATGAAAGAAAAAAACTTTAAATTTCCTCATATCGGTAAAGTCATAATTGAAGATGATGTAGAAATTGCATCAGGATGTACAATAGATCGAGGCTCTGTTGATGATACTGTTATCGGTAAAAATACTTATCTTGATAATCAAGTCCATATCGCGCACAACGTAAAGATAGGATCAAATTGTATGATAGCAGGCCAAGTGGGATTTGCTGGTAGTGCAAAGATTGGCAACCAAGTTTCAATTGGAGGTCAGGCAGGCATATCTGGACATCTTAAAATTGGAAATAATGTAAAAATTGGTGGAGGAAGTGGAGTAGTGAAAGATATAGAAGATAATCAAATCGTAATGGGATATCCTGCAGTTTCGTTGAAAGATTTTTTGAGAAAAAAATGAGCGTTAAAGAAATAGATAAAAAAATAATTCAGAGCTTATTACCTCATAGAGAACCTATGCTTTTAATAGATAAATTAACAAATATCGTACCCTTGAAATCTGCAACAGCTATTATGTACGTAAAAAAAAATGGATTTTATGTGCAAGGACATTTTCCTGATCAACCAGTGATGCCAGGTGTTTTAATTGTCGAAGCATTTGGTCAAGCTGCTGCTGCTTTAACAGCTCATGGTATTGATCCAAAAGAGTATGAAAATAAGTTAGTCTTTTTGATGGGAGTTGACAAAGCAAGATTTAGAAACCCTGTAATCCCTGATTGCGAACTTCATTTGGAAATTGAGGCTATAAGATCTCATGGAAGAGTGTGGAAATATAAAGGAACAGCTAAAGTTGAGGGAAAAAGAATGGCTGATGCTGAATGGTCTGCAACTATAGTAGATAGAAAATAATGATACATAGTTCGAGCGTAATTGATAAAAAAGCTAAGATTTCAAATAATGTTAAAATAGGTCCTTTTTGCTATGTTGGCCCTAATGTAGAGTTGGCAAATAATATCGAATTAATTTCAAATGTTCACATCGAGGGAAATACTAAAATTGGAAAAGGAACTAAAATTTTCCCTTTTTCAAGTATTGGAACACAACCTCAAGATTTAAAATTTAGAGGAGAGAAAAATAGTTTAGTAATAGGTGAGAATAATTTGATAAGAGAACACGTTACCATTAATCCAGGAACAGAAGGTGGAGGTTCAATAACGACAATTGGAAATAATTGTTTGTTTATGATTTCATCACATGTTGCTCATGATTGTAATATTGGAAATAATGTAATTATTGCTAACAATGTACCTTTAGGTGGTCACGTTACAATTGAAGACTCTGTTGTAATTGGCGGCAACTCTGCGGTACAACAATTTACCAGAATCGGAAGATTAGCTATGATTGGCGGGATGACCGGAGTTCTAAAAGATGTAATCCCTTTTGGTTTATCAATAGGCAATAGAAATTATCTTCAAGGATTAAACTTAATAGGTCTTAGAAGACATAAATATGAAAATCAAAAAATAATTGGTTTAGATAAAGCATACAAAGAAATATTTGCTTCAAAAAATTTACATGAGAAATTAAGTAAAATTAATGGTGAATTTAAAGATAACGAACTTGTAGGTGAAGTAATTCGATTTATCGAAAAAGATAAAAAAAGGGCAATTTGTTCACCACAAAAATAATAATTTATGATTGGTTTAATTTTTGGTGAAACAGAATTTCCGAAGTATATTTTAAGAAAAATTAAAAAAAAAGAAAAATATACAATTATAGATTTAACAAAAAAAAAAACATTTAAAAAAAATAATAACTCTTATTCAGTTTCTATTGGTCAATTTGGAAAAATCATATCAATTTTAAAATCAAAAAATTGCAAAAAAGTTTTATTTGCTGGTAAGGTATACAAACCAAACTTTAAGACAATAAAATTAGACTTTAAAGGTGTTTATTATATGCCTAAAATTATAAAAAGTTCTAAATTAGGTGATGCAGCAATATTAAAACAGGTTATAAAAATTTTAAGAAAAGAAAATATTCGAACTGTAAGGTCAAACATATTTACTCCTGAATTAAGCTTGTCAAAGGGAAATTATACAAAAATAAAAGCAAACCTTTTAGATAAAAAAGATATACATTTTGGAGAAAAGGCTCTGAAAAAATCTGGAAATTTTTCCCATGTTCAAGGTGTAGTTTGTAGAAATAACAATATTATAGCTTTGGAGGGCAAGAGTGGTACGGAAAACATGATTAAAAAAGTAAAAAAAATTAAAAAAATTCCTAATGGTGTTTTAATCAAATTCCCAAAAAAGAAACAAGATTTAAGAGTTGATCTTCCAACTATAGGATTACAAACTCTTAAACAATGTAAAATAGCTGGACTTAAAGGAATTGTTTTGAAACATAAATTAAATATCTTCTTAAATAAACGACAAAGTATTGAATACGCAAATAAAAATAAAATGTTTATTTTAGTCAAATGAAAAAAATTTTTTTAATTTTTCTATTATTTTTTACAAATCTTTATGCTGATGATTTCAAATTAGAGAAAATTATAAAAGGATTTGAAAGGCCTTGGAGCATATCTTTTATTGACAGTCAAAATTTATTTATTACAGAAAAAACTGGAAATATAAAATTTATTAATTTGAATGAGAAAAAAATTAAAAATGTAATCCATAATTTGAACGTTTTAGAGGACGGCCAAGGAGGGTTACTTGATATACTCTACAAAGATAACACTATTTTTGTTTCATATTCAGAAAACAGATCAAATGGAATGTCTAGCACCTCAGTAGCCAGCGCAAATTTTAGTAAGGAAAGACTCATTTTTAAAAACATTTTTCGTGCAGAACCGCCTATAAAATCAGGATATCATTTTGGTTCTAGATTAGTAATAAAAAATAAACATCTATATGTGACTGTTGGAGAGCGAGGACAAGGTATGATTGCCCAAGACCATACAAAACATCCTGGAAGTATCATAAGAATAAATATTGATGGATCTATTCCCAAGGATAACCCAAAATTTGTAAATAAAAAAGATTGGCTGCCTGAAATTTATCAAATAGGTGTAAGAAATCCTCAAGGGATGTCTCATTCTCCTTTTGATAATAAGATATATTTAACAAATCATGGAGCAAGGGGAGGTGACTGGTTTGGTACTGCAAATTTTGGAGAAAATTACGGTTGGAAGATTTTAGGATGGGGAGGCACGAATTATTCAGGGACTAAAATCGGTCCAAAATGGAAACCTGGTTTTACTAAAGCGATAAAATATTGGGTACCTTCCATAGCTGTAAGCGCCATGACAATTTACAAGGGAAATACTTTTAAAGAATGGAATGGTGATGCTTTAATAACATCACTAAAGGACCAATCTTTGAGAAAAATAAAGTTTAATAAAACGAAATTTATTGAGGAAAAAACAATTTTTAAAGGAAATGTTGGAAGAATAAGAGATATTAAGATTCACGAAAATGGTGATTTATACTTATTGTCCGATAAAGGTGAAATTTGGAGAATGTATAAATGAAAAAAATATTTATTCTTACTGGTGAACCTTCAGGCGATAAATTAGCATCAAGAGTTGTTCGAGAGCTAAAAAAAATTAATTCAGAAATTGAATATTTATGTGTGGGAGGCGAAAATCTAAAAGCTTTAGAAATTAGGTCTATTTATGATTTAAAAGAGATCACTTATCTAGGATTTACAAATGTAATTTTAAATATATTTAAGATAAATAAAAAAATTAATGAAACAGTAAAAGCTATTATAGATTTTGATCCTGATATATTATTTACTGTTGATAGTCCAGATTTTACTTTAAGGGTAGCAGAACAAGTCAAAAAACAAAATGAAAAAATAAAAACTATTCATTACGTTGCGCCTCAAGTTTGGGTATGGAGAGAAGGTAGAGTAAAAAAAATTAAGAAGTTTATTGATCATATTTTATTATTATTCAGTTTTGAAAAACATTATTTCGATAAAGAGAATGTAAGCAATGAGTTTGTTGGACACCCATTATTAGATAATACTGAAGAAAGTAAAATAGACATCAATCAAATTTTTGAAAAAAATAAAGCACTTATATCAGTTTTTCCAGGCAGCAGAATTTCCGAGATAGATGTCTTGATGCCCGTCCTTTTAGATTTTATAGAATTAATGAATAATAATTATCAAGATTTAATTTATATATTCCATTCAACCAAACAACATTATAAATTAATTCAAAATTATATTAAATTAAAAGATATTAAAAATTGTGAAATTATTAGCGATGACAAAATAAAGTCCCATACTTTAAAGAAGTCTATTTTTGCGGTAGCAAAATCAGGAACCGTTTCTCTTGAAATTTGTAAATCTAAAATACCTTCAATAATTTTATATAAGATGAATTTTATAAACTACCTTATTGTAAGATCATTGGTAAAAGTGAAATTTGCTAATATAATTAATATTGCTGCAAACGAAGAAGTAATTCCAGAATTACTCCAGTCAAAATGTAACGCTAAAAATATTTGTGAGATAGTAAGTAATTTTATTGACAACCCAAGCAAAATGAAATCACAAATAAACAAAACCCAATTAATTCTGGAAAAACTTAAGAGTCCAACCCCTTCAGCGTTATCTGCTTGTAAGACTTTAATTAAATATTTATAAATTCAAGTATTGTTAAAACAATTATAAGTAATAAAATACTCGTCAAGATGATAGTTTATACTCATAATGATTGTTTATTAAAATTTAATGGACAAGGTCACCCTGAAAGAAGAGAAAGATTAGAAAGTATTATTTCTTCAATAAAGTCATCTGATTTTACCGTAGAATTTAAGGATGGTCCATTGGTTGATTTAGATATTGTATCCTTGGTGCATCCAAAAAAATACATTGAAAATATTTTTAACAATATACCGAAAAATGGAATTATAGGCGTAGAAAAAGAGCCTTACGCGGACACCATGTTATGTCCAAATAGCAAAAGTGCAATTTTAAGATCTTGCGGCTCAGGTATAGCAGCTTGTGATGATTTGATGAAAAAAAATGAAAGAGTTTTTTGCGCAGTTAGACCTCCAGGGCATCACGCAGAAACTAACAGAGCTAATGGCTTTTGTTTTATTAATAACATTGCCGTCGCAGCAAGATACTTACAAAAAAAATATAACATAGACAAAGTAGCTATTATTGATTTTGATGTTCATCATGGTAACGGAACTCAAGAGATTTTTTATAAAGATAAATCTGTTGCTTATGGATCTTCTCATGAATTTCCATTATTTCCTGGAACTGGAGCTGAAAATGAGACAGGTGAAGGAAATATTTTTAATGCCACTTTAAAAGCTGGAACAAAAAGTAAAGAATTCCATGAAATTTTTGAAAAAAAGATTTTAATACCTGTAGAAAAATTTAAACCAGATGTCATTTTAATTTCTGCTGGTTTCGATGCTCATAAAAGGGACCCTTTGGCAAATATAAACTTAGAGTCTAGTGATTTTTTTACTATTACGAAAAAAATAGTCGAAATTGCTTATGTTCATTCAAAAGGAAGAGTAGTTTCATTTCTGGAAGGTGGCTATGATTTACAAGCTTTATCTGAAAGTATAATTGAGCACCTTAGAGGTTTAAAAACCCATATTTGACCAGTTATCAGGATTTTCAAATTTCTCTATTTCTTTTTTTGATAAAGGCCTAAAGAGATAAAAAATAATATAAGCTGTCAAAAAAAATAGAAAAATTGAATTCATTAATTAATATTATCAAATTTTAAGTAGATTTAATCATTAAAACTCAATATTTTCCTATTTTTTTTATTCACACAGCACCCAATTCGTCCACATATAAAGGTGATTTAATAAAACAAAAGTTTAAAATCCGACTCATGGATCCAATTATAGTTATAGCTGCCGGAATAATTCTTGTGGTAACAGGAGCAATAGATCCTTTGATTAAAAATAAAGAAGACGTAGCCCAAGCACCTAAAACTGAGGTTTCAACGCCTGCTCCTGAGCCTAAAAAGGAACCAGAACCAGAGCCGGAACCAGAACCAGAACCTGAGCCAGAACCAGCTAAAGAACCGGAGCCAGAACCAGAGCCGGAACCAGAACCAGAACCAGAACCAACTCCTCAAACTGAAGAACCAAAAGAACAAGTTAACGCTGAAGCCAACCAAGAACAAGATGCTAAACCTGAAGAAGAGGAAGTCAAACCAGTTACAGAAGAAAAACCAATTGAAGAAGAAAAAGAAGGATTAAGTATTGTAAATATCATGTTGTACATTCTAGGTGCTATTGCAGTTATTGCTGCTGGAATATATTTCTTTATGAGAAGAGAGCCAGCTCCACAAAGTGCAGCAGACATTGCAAGAGCTCAATCACAGGAACCAACTCCCGAAACTCAGCCAGAACCTGAACAACCAGTTCAAGAGGAAACACCAACAGAAACTACTCAAGAAGAAACTCAACCAGAAAATACAGACCAATCATCTAATACAGATCAATCATCTAATAATGATGATGAAAATAATAACAGATAAATTAAAATTTCTTTCCACCTTCAAGATAAGCACACTTTTCGCAAGTTTTTTCAATTTTAGGTGGTTCATCTAAGTTTAGAACGTATTTCATTTCAATTAATTTTTTCTCTATCCAATCAGTATTTACTCGGTATGGTATTAGTGTAGTTTTAAAATCTATTTTATTATCAAATTTGTTATTTTTTTTCTCTCCATTACATACATAAAAAAAAGTTCGGTCAGAAACTTTAAAATTCATTTTCCTTAAGATATGAACATAAATATCCATCTGTAATTTATAACTAAGATGCCATTCAACATCGAGATAAGAAGATACTGTTACAGGATAAGTCGACGATTGGGCTTTATAATCTACAACAACTAATTTTTTTTCAGTCAAATCAAACCAAATATCATCAATACCTCCATGAATTATAAGGTTCGTATTTTCATCCAAATATGAAATGCCACCTTTTAAAGAATTTCTCCACATATCTAAATCTTTGTGTTGATAAGGAACAAAGTTGAGTTTATGTTTAACCATAATTGGATGAGGTTTTTGTTCTTTTCTATACTGATCAAATTCTTTCTTTAATAATTCATCGACTGCAACGTTTAGAGCCCACCCAGGCATTGAGGGTTCTTTTAGTCCTTTTACACGATCTAAATAAAAGCACCTTTTACAACTCATGAAGTTGAAAAATTTAGACCTACTTATTTTAAAAGGAGTATTAGATTTTTTATCGTAAATTGAAGCTTTTCTTGTTCTGAAAGATACAGCGTCTTTCATTTAAATTTGTTTTAGTCTTTTAATTACTTCAGCCTTATCTAATGAGAGAATAACATCATAAAGACCAGGCCCAAATCTAGAGCCAACTAGCGCTATTCTTAAAGGTTGTCCTACACCTTTAAAATTAGTTTTATGTTTATCAATTAGAGACTTTATTAAAGGTTCTAAAGTTTCTCTAGATAACGAGGAAAGTTTTTCATATTCATTTATAAATTCATTTATTATTTTTTTTGATAAGCCATCAATTAATTTTTTATCATCTGCGCTTATCTCAATTTTATCGTTAATAATATACTGAGCGTTATTCCAAATATCCTCTAAAGTTTTTGCCTTATTTTTTAAAAAACCAATAGATTTTAAAAGAATATTCTCTTTTGATTGATTTAAAGGTTTTTTGTATTTTGAGACATATTCTTTAAAAAAATTAAAAAGATCCTTCTGATCGATACTCTTTATATACGTCTCATTTATTGAATAAATCCTATTCATATCTAATTTTGAGGGTGATTTTCCAACACCGCTTAGATCAAATAAATCTATACTTTCCTGCTTTGTAAAAATTTCTTTATCTTTGTAAGACCATCCCAATCTTAATAAATAATTCCTTAAAGCGTCTGATATAACTCCTATTTTAATATAATCCTCGAGAGTGGAAGCATTATCTCTTTTTGATAATTTTTTTCCTTGTTCACTATGAATTAAGGGGATGTGTGCAAAATTTGGAACCTCCCAACCCATTGCTTCGTAAATTTGTCTCTGTTTAAAAGAATTAATCATATGATCATCTCCTCTAATAACATGAGTTATTTTCATTTCATGATCATCAACCGTGGCCGATAGCTGGTATGTTGGAGTATTATCTTTTCTTAGTATTACAAAATCCTCAATAGTAGAATTTGAAATATTTCTATCTCCTTGAACTAAATCTTTTATAATCGTATTCCCTGATATCTTGCTTTTAAATCTTATTACTGGTTTTACTCCTTCTGGAATTTTTAAATCTTTGGCATCTCTCCATTTTCTATTATAAACATATGGTATTCCTTGTTTTTTGCATTTTTCTTTTTGCTCATTAATTTCTTCCTCAGAACAATAACATTTGTAAGCAAAACCTTTTTTCAATAATTCCTCTGCAACCGCAACGTGTTTATTAATATTTTTGGATTGAATATATTCTTCACCATCATGTTCAATGCCAAGCCAAGATAATGAAGAAATAATTTGTTTTTTGAATTCCTCTTTTGATCGTTCTTTGTCAGTATCTTCAATTCTTAAGAAATATTTACCTTTATTTTTTTTAGCTAAAAGCCAATTGAATAAGGCCGTTCGAACTCCGCCAATGTGAAGAGGCCCAGTAGGAGAGGGCGCAAACCTACAATTAAAAGACATTAATATTAATTAGACTATTTTAATGGAAGTTTCTATATAAAGAAACAAGTTTACCTTGAATTTTTATTCTTTTTGCAGCGTAAATTTTAGTTCCGTAATTTCGATTTGCTGCTTCAAGAGCGATAGTGTTCCCTTTTTTTCTAACTCTTTTTAAAGTAGCTTCCTGGTCGTCTATTAAGACTACTGCAATCTGACCATTGTCTACATTTGAAACTTTTTTTATAATAACTGTATCACCGTCAGCAATGCCCGCTTCAATCATTGAGTCACCTTTTACTTTTAGACCATAGTGCTCACCATTATTTTGAAGATCTTCTGGTAAAGCAACTCTATCAACTTCTTGTTGAATAGCTTCAATTGGTGTACCAGCAGCGATACTGCCTAACACAGATACATCTGTAGATTTATTATCATTCTTATCTAATCCACCTTTAATTACACTTGGTGTAAATGTATTAAAGATATCATTTGCGCTCGCGTTTTCTGGTAATTTGACCACTTCTAAAGCTCTTGCTTTATGTGCTAATCGCTTAACAAAACCTCTTTCTTCTAATGCAGAAATTAATCTATGTATTCCTGATTTCGACTTAAGGTTGAGTGAATTCTTCATTTCCTCATACGACGGAGAAATCCCTGAAGATCTAATCTTCTTATTGATGAATATTAATAAGTTTTTTTGTTTTTTTGTTAGCATAGAACAAACCTCGTACATATATGTTCTATAAAAGTTCTTTTTGAATTACAACTTCAAATAAATGGCCAATTTATTGAGTAATTTGAATTAATTGTTTCATTAATTCATCAGGATTGTCAGATTTTAAAAGTGATTCTCCAATAAGAAAATTTTTAATTCCGGTTTTTTCGTAAATATATTTTGCGTCGTTTGCAGTTTTAATTCCACTCTCAGAAATAATAGGGCCTTTGTGTGTTTTAATAACTTCAAAAATCGAAATAGTATTTCTTAAAGAAACCTCAAGTGTTTTCAAATTCCTATTATTAATTCCAATTAATGCTTGATCAAATTTTAAGGCTGTTTCAGCTTCTTTCTGATCGTGCACTTCTACTATCACAGATAAATTATGTCTTAATGCTTCAGAATAAATTTCTTCAGCTTGGGCTCCATTAAGAGCCGCGACTATTATTAAGATACAATCACAACCAAAACTTTTAGATAATGCGATTTGATAAGGATCAATAAAAAAATCTTTAGCTAAAATTGGTACTTTAATTTTTTTTTTTATATCTTGAATATAATCTAATTTTCCTAAAAAATACTTTTCCTCCGTCAAAACTGATAGACAAGTAGCACCATTATCTACATACATTTTTGCAATGTCTAAATGATTAAATTTATTTACAAGAATACCAGCAGATGGGCTAGCTTTTTTTATTTCTGTTATTAAAGAAATATTATTATTTTTTTGAATAGTTTCTTTAAAATTTAAAAAAACTTGCCCTTTTATATTTTTTTCTAAATAATCTAAAGATTTTTCTCTTTTAATTAAGTCTAGAGTGATTTTTTTCTCTTCAATAATTTTTTCTAAAATATTAGTCATTAATTTGATTGAATTTTTTCTAGGTGTTGAAAAACGTTTCCTGAATTTAAATGTTTTGTAGCTTTTTCGTATGATATTTTAAAATCGTTTTCCTTACCAGCAACAATCAATCCAGCTGCTACATTAAGTGCAACAGATTGAGAGAATTCATTTTTTTTACCTTTAAAAATTTCAATGATTTTTTTAGAATTATATTCTGCATTTTTTCCTTTTAAATTGTCCTTATTTACAGAATTAATCCCTAAAATTTTTGGATCAATTACGAACTCTTTAATAATTTCATCTTTAAGTTCTACCACATATGTTTTTGCAAACGGTGATATCTCATCCATACCATCTTCGCTATGAACGATGAATGCGTGAATAACTCCGTTTTCTTTTAGCGCCTCAGCGAAAGGTTTCATCCATTTTTTATCAAATACTCCTACTACCTGTCTTTTAACTTGTGCAGGACTACTTAAGGGACCAATTAAGTTAAAGATCGTTTTCTTTCCCATTTTTTTTCTAGCAGGTCCAACATGTTTCATTGCTGAGTGATAATTAGGCGCAAACATAAAAGCAAAATTAAACTTTTTTATACATTCCTCAGCCTCATTCGCTTTAAAATTAATATTTATTTTTAATGCCTCTAATACATCCGCAGACCCGCAGTTCGAAGATACAGCTTTATTACCGTGTTTAGCAACTTTGACACCCATACTCGCTAAAACTATAGCTGCAGCAGTAGAAATGTTTAAAGAGTTTTGCCCGTCTCCCCCTGTTCCGCAGGTATCTATAGTATCTTGTTCAGCTTTAACTTTAGTAGCTTTTTCTCTCAAAACAAAAATCCCTCCAGCTAACTCATCTTTAGTTTCACCTTTTTTTACGAGAGCCTCTAAAATTTCTATAATTGAATTTTCGTTATATTTTCCCTCCATAAGCTCATTGAAAAGAGCTTTGCTTTCTTCAAAAGAAAGGTTTTGGCCTTTTTTTAAACTTTCTACAAAATTAGACATTTAATTATTTATAAAGTTTTTAATTAATTTCATTCCTACTTTAGTACTTATACTTTCAGGATGAAATTGAAACCCATGAATATCATATTCTTTATGCATTAATCCCATTATTGTTTTATTCTTAGTTTCAGCAGTAATTAATAGTTTTTTTGGGAATTTTTTACGATCGACTACTAAGCTATGATATCTAGTCGCTTCAAAGTTATTTTGAATATTTCTAAATAAGCCCTTTTTAACATGTATAATCTTACTTGTTTTGCCATGCATTAAATTATTAGCACGGATAATCTTTCCACCAAAAACTTGACCTATGATTTGATGACCTAGGCAAACTCCAAGAATTGGAATTTTTTTGTAAACTTCTTTTACGATTTTAAGACAATTTCCAGCTTGATTAGGATTTCCAGGTCCTGGGGATATTACAATTTTATCATATTTTTTTCTTAAAACTGTTTTTCCATCAATCTTATCATTTCTAATTACTTCAACATTTTTCTTAATTTTTGAAATGTAATGAAATAGATTGTAGGTAAAACTATCATAATTATCTATTAATAAAATTTTCATTTAATCTACTGCTTTCATTAATGCTTTAGCTTTATTTACTGTTTCTGCGTATTCCTTTTCAGGCTTGCTGTCAGCTACAATGCCTGCTCCAGCTTGAACATAAAACTTATCCTTTTTAATTAAAGCAGTTCTTAGAGCAATACAGGTATCAAATTCATTATTCGGGGTGAAGTAACCAATTCCACCTGCGTATAATTTTCTTTTATTTTTTTCAAGTTCATCAATTATCTCCATCGCTCTAATTTTTGGAGCTCCACTTACTGTTCCTGCAGGAAAACCTGATAAAAGTGTTTCAAAAACTGAGGTTTGATTATTAAACTTTCCAATTACATTCGAAACGATGTGCATTACATGAGAATATTTTTCTACTTTAAATTTTTGAGTTACCTTTACAGTATCAATTTTAGAGACTTTTCCTACATCATTTCTTCCAAGATCAAGCAACATGAGATGCTCAGCTAATTCTTTTTTATCTTTAAGCAAATCTGACACGTATTTATTGTCTTCTTTTAAATTTCTTCCTCTTGGCCTTGTTCCAGCAATTGGTCTAATTGTAACTTCGCCTTTTCTTAGTCTCACCAATATTTCTGGACTACTCCCTAAAACTTTAAAATCTTCATAATTAAAATAAAACATGAATGGCGATGGATTTGACTTTCTTAGGTGGTTGTAAATTTCAATAGGTCTTTTATTTATCTTTCTTTCAAACCTCTGACTTAAAACAACTTGAAAGATGTCTCCTTTTTTTATGTAATTTTTAGCTCTTTTAATTAAAGAATTAAATCTTTTTTTTGATATATTTGATTTTATTGAATTTTTATTTGATTTAAATGTAAACCGCTCTGGAAGTTTTATATTTTCAAAATTTGAATATAATTCAAATTTTTTAATTATGGAATCATAAGTTTCTTTATAATTTTTAATTTTTGTATCAGCGTAAATATTTTCAATGTAGTGAATTTTCTTTTTTAAATTGTCATAAATAACTAAGTTTCTTGGTCTTGAAAGCCTTACATCAGGAATATTTAAATCATCCTTACATTTACTAGGAATATTTTCTACATATCGAATAATGTCATAAGAAAAATACCCAACTAACATCGAAGCCATAGATGGTAAATTTTTAGGCATTATAATTTTAAATTCTTTTAGTAATCTATTTAAAAATTTTAATGGATTTGTTTTGATTTTTGTTTTTTTTCCAAATGTTTTTAAGGTAACTATGTTATTATTTATATCCCAAATTTTATCAGGATTAAGTCCTATGATTGTATATCTGCCTCTAGTAGTACCTTTTTCAACAGACTCAAAAATAAAACTATTTTTTTCAGCTAATAGGAATTTATAAAGATTCTCAACTTTATAATAGTTTTTACAATTAGAGGATCTAAATAAAATTTGATGTTTTTTTTTAGAATGTTTCTTTTTAAAATCTTTAAAGCTTATGTTTATTTTCATCAAAATGAATTCTTGACTCTTTCAATTGCTCTCTGATTTAATTCAACCTTATACTTTTCATTAAGACTATTATCATGAGATTGATATATTTTATTAATTAAATTTAAACGAGCTTTAGCTTCAGATTGTTCGTATTCATTACTGTCTTTTTTTAGACTTTTTAATTCAGTTTTGATTGCTAGCACTAAAAAGCTTTTTGTTAGGGTATTATTTGTAACCAAGTTGACTTGATTTTCTTCTGTTAAAAAAATTCTTTTAATCATTCTTTCTGTAAAAATTTCATTTTGTTTCAAATTATTAATTTTATAATCTTTGATTTCTAATTTATTGTTGGATGCAAATTGTCTAAATTTTTCTTTGTCTAGAGCCCCCATACTTATGTCTTTTAAAATTGATGAGTTATTTTCTATCTTATTTTTAAAACTTATTTGTGCTTCCAATGCTTCTTGAACCTCAGGATCGTCTATAGATCTATTTTTCTTTTCTACTTTTGTTATTTCAGCCAGATAATATTTATTATCAATATTCACCACTTCTGGTGACTCAGAGAATTTTAAATTATAAATTTTTTTGAATAGTTTATCAGAAATATCTTTAATCTTATTTTTATTAGCATCCTCCTTTAAAGAATTAACTTTTTCCAAAGTCACTACTTTTAAATTATTATTGAGAGTTGTTTCTTCAAAAGTCTGACCGTCTAGTACATTATTTTCAATAATGTCTAACTGTTTAAAGAAACTTTCATCAAATTCCTTCTTACCACTAATTATTTCAGGATTAATTTCAGCAAATCGAATATTTTTAAACTCTGTGAAAAAAACGTTTTTATTTCTTTCATAAAGTTCTTTTTTTCTATCGTCAGAAGGTTTATTTTTAGAATGATATTTATCTAAATTAATATATTGAATAGTTTTAATTTGATTTTCTTTATTATACATTTGTCTTACGAGTTTTTCTGGTATTAATATCCCACCTGACAAGGAACTTAAAAACTGTCTCCTTTTTTCTTGCTCTACTATATTTGACTCAAACTGCGGAGCGGTTAGACCACTTTTTAAAAGAAATTTTTCATATTCCGTTCGTGAAAATTTTTTTTCTTTAATAAATAACTGATCATTTTTAATTATATCTCTTAAAGCATTATCAGTAATTGTAATACCAAGTTTTTCTATTTCTAATGCCATAACTTTTTTACCTATGTATTCTGATAAGATTTTTTCGATTAAATCTGTTTTAGGTAAATTTTTTATTTGATTTTCAGGTAGGTTTAATCTTCTCAGATATTCTACAAATTCTTGCGTACTTACTTTTTCAGAGTCAATAGATGCAATTACATTCTGATTTCCACCCCTGAATACATCACCCATACCCCAGAAAACAAAAGGAAGAATGATTATCCCTACCAAAAGTTTTACAAAAAAAGACTTAGAAAATTTACCTATTGAAGTTAACATTGTTATAATTTATTAAGTTCCTAAAATTATACACCTATAGATTAAATTTAATATTAAGGCAAATAATGAAATATTTTATTGGAAATTGGAAAATGTTTGGAGTACCAAAATCTATTAATATACTTAACAAAATTAATTCTTTTTACTTAAAGGACAAGAATTGTAAAAAATATAGAGTTATAGTTACACCTCCTTATACCCTAATAGAGAGTTACTCAAAACATTTTAAGAACAAAAAAATCATAATAGGTTCTCAAAATTGTTATCAAAAAGATCACTTTTCGTCTAACACTTCCGCTGTAAGCCCATTTATGATTAAAAGTGTTGGCGCTCAATATACTTTAGTGGGCCACTCAGACAATAGAATTGAAGGTGATACAAATCATATGTTAAAAAATAAAGTACACTTTGCTTTAAAAAATAATTTGAAAGTCGTCTTTTGTATTGGAGAAAATAAAAAAGAAAAACAAAACAAAAAGACATTAAACGTATTGACAAGGCAAATTTCGCAAGTTTTAGATAAAAACTTAAAAAAAAATAATATTATTGTAGCTTACGAACCGATTTGGTCAATTGGAACAGGCAAAATACCCAGTTCTATGGAACTTGAGAAAACAATTATTCATATAAAAAAAGTTTTGAAAACTACATTTAAATCTAAAAGCCCTGCAGTTCTTTATGGCGGATCGGTTGATGGAAGTAATGTGAAAATATTTAAAAAAATTAAAGAAATTGATGGTTTTTTAATTGGAGGAGCATCAAAATCTTCTAAAAAATTTATTGATATAATAAAGAATTACTATAGATAAGCATCATGGAAAGTTTACTTATATTTGTAAATATAATCTTAGCTATAATATTAATTATTATCATATTATTACAAAGGTCAGAGGGAGGAGCCTTGGGCCTCGGTGTTTCACAAGATAATTTCACGTCAGCAAGATCTGTCGGGACTTTCTTAACTAAATTTACCTCAATTATTGCGGCTTTATTTATTATTTGCAGTATTGCTATTGTTGCTATTTCAAGAGATGAACTTCGTGAAACACAATCAGTTTTAGAAAAAGAAGAAGAAGAAAATTCGAACCTTCCACAAATACCTCAATCGAAGTAATTAAGACTTTGTATTTATTAAGTAATGAAGTATAACATACTTCCATGGCGCGATATATTTTCGTAACTGGCGGCGTGGTTTCATCTTTAGGAAAAGGATTATCTTCTGCATCATTAGCTTACTTGTTGCAGTCAAGAGGCTACAAAGTAAGAATTAGAAAACTTGATCCTTATTTAAATATTGACCCTGGAACGATGAGTCCCTTTCAACATGGTGAAGTTTATGTAACAGATGATGGAGCAGAAACTGATTTAGATTTAGGACATTATGAAAGATTTTCAGGAATATCAGCAAAAAAAACAGACAATATAACAACCGGAAAAATTTATAATGACGTTTTAAAAAGAGAAAGACAGGGAAAATACTTAGGAAAAACAGTTCAAGTTATTCCACACATTACTAATAGAATTAAAGAATTTATAAAAAATGATGTAGCAAAAGAGGATTTTGTTATTTGTGAAATTGGCGGGACAGTAGGTGATATTGAAAGTTTACCTTTCCTGGAGGCTATAAGACAATTTTCAAATGAAATAGGTAGAATTAAAACTTTATTTATTCATTTGACTTTAGTTCCTTATATGAAAGCATCTGATGAAATAAAGACAAAACCCACACAACATTCAGTTAAAGAATTAAGGAGTATCGGTATTCAGCCAGATATTATTATCTGCAGATCAGAAAGAACAATTCCTTTAGACCAAAGAAAAAAAATTTCATTATTCTGTAATGTGGGAATAGAGGATGTTATAGAAACCGTTGATGTAAAAACTATTTATGAAGCTCCTATAAGTTTTAATAAACAAAAACTTGATGAGAGAGTTCTTAAATTTTTCAAAATAAAATCAAAAAAGAAAGTTAATCTTCTGCCCTGGAAGAAAATTACTCAATTAGTTTTAAATACTAAAAATAAAGTAAATATTGCAATAATTGGTAAATATGTAGAACTCAAGGATGCATATAAATCTCTAGATGAAGCACTAACGCATGGCGGGATTGCAAACAATTTTAAGGTTAAAATAATAAGGATTGAATCTGATGTTTTAAAAAAAAGTGAAATTAAAGATAAATTAAAAGATGTTGATGGAGTTTTGATACCAGGAGGATTTGGTAAAAGAGGAACAGAAGGAAAAATTGCAGCTATCAATTATGCAAGAATGAATAAAATCCCTTTTTTAGGAATCTGCTTTGGTATGCAAATGGCTGTCATAGAGTTTGCAAGAAATAAATTAAATATAAAAAATGCAACATCAAGTGAATTTGGGTCATCTAAAGCATCTGTAATTGGTTTGATTAGCGAATGGACAAAAGATGGAAAATTAATGAAAGGAACTGATAAAGAACTTGGCGGAACTATGCGTTTAGGTAGTTATGAAGCAAGACTTAAAAAAGACACAAAAATAAGTAAAATTTATAAATCTTTGAGAGTATTTGAAAGACATCGACATAGGTATGAAGTTAATATTAATTATAAAAAGGACTTTGAAAACAAAGGGATGATTTTTTCGGGTTTGTCACCAGATAATAAACTACCAGAAATTATAGAGTTAAAAGATCACCCTTGGTTTATAGGTGTTCAGTTTCATCCAGAATTTAAATCTAGACCTTTAGCGCCACATCCTTTATTCTCATCTTTTATAAAAGCCGCAATAATCAATTCAAAAAAATGAATAATCATAAAGTAAAATGCTCTAATTTCGAAATCGCTAATAACAAACCATTTACTCTTATAGCTGGACCTTGCCAACTTGAAAGTGAAGAACATGCTTTAAAAATCTCAAATGAATTGAAAGAAATTACTAAAGAACTAGGAATAAATTTAATTTACAAAACTTCATTTGATAAAGCTAATCGAACAAGCTTAAAGGGTAAAAGAGGATTAGGTTTAGACAAATCACTACCAATATTTGATAAAATCAGAAAAGAGGTGGGAGTCCCAGTTTTAACTGATATACACTCATCCGAACAATGTTCAATAGTTGCAAATCATGTAGATGTTTTACAAATTCCAGCATTTTTGTGTAGACAAACAGATTTACTTATTGCTGCAGCTAAAACTGGAAAAATAATTAATGTCAAGAAAGGACAATTTTTAGCTCCTTGGGATATGGCCAATGTAATTAAAAAAATCGAAGACTCTGGAAATAAAAATATTTTAATAACTGAGCGAGGCGCAAGCTTTGGTTATAATACTCTTGTATCAGATATGAGGGCTTTGCCAATAATGTCAAAATTTGGTTTCCCTATAGTTTTTGATGCTACTCATTCAGTACAGCAACCGGGAGGCATGGGAGAAAGAAGTGGCGGCCAGAGAGAGTTTGTTCCTTTTTTAGCTCGTGCAGCTATTGCGGTAGGAGTAGGAGCAATCTTCATAGAAACTCACGAAGACCCAGACAATGCTCCCTCAGATGGTCCCAACATGGTTCCTTTAAATGAAGTGAAAACTTTATTAAAAAAATTAATTGAGATTGATAAAATAGTAAAATAAAAATGGCGAAGATTAAGACAGTAAAAGGCAGGCAAGTCTTTGATAGCAGAGGAAACCCTACTGTAGAGGCAGAGGTAATTTTAGAAAATGGCATTTCTGCTACTGCCATATCACCTTCAGGTGCATCGACTGGTGCATTCGAGGCGCATGAATTAAGAGATAAAGATAAAAATAAATTTTTAGGCAAAAGTGTCAACATTGCAGTTGAAAATATAAATAAAAAAATTTTTGATAAATTAAGCGGACTAAACTCAGATGATCAAAAAAATATTGATCAAGCATTAATAGATTTGGATGGAAGTGAAAATAAAGAAAAATTAGGAGCAAATTCCACTTTAGCTGTTTCTTTAGCTAATTCTAAATGTTCAGCGTTAAACAAAAACAAACCTCTTTTTAAAAATTTAGGAAATAATTTTTCTATACCTATTCCCTTAATGAATATTATTAATGGTGGAGCTCACGCAGATAATGATTTAAATATTCAAGAATTTATGGTTAGGCCTGACTCAGCAAAAAATTTTATGGATGCTATTGAGAAATGTTATTTAGTAATTCAAAATTTAAAAAAAATATTAAAGTCAAAGAAAATGCTAACAAATGTCGGAGACGAAGGTGGATTTGCTCCCTCTATAAGTACTAATGAAGAAGCTTTAGAATTAATTGTTGATGCAATCGAAAGATCAAAATTAAGTCCAGGAAAAGATGTAGTTGTTTGTCTAGATGTTGCTGCTAATGAGTTGAAAAATGAAAAAGGAGAATATTCAGTTCAATCAAAAAATTACGCACCTGTTGAACAAACTATAAGTTATTACAAGAAATTAATCTCAAATTACCCAATTAAATCTATCGAAGATCCATTTGCAGAAGAAGATTGGAAATCTTGGAAAAAATTAACAAATGAAATAGGAAAAGATGTTCAAATAGTGGGTGATGATTTATTTGTAACAAACTCTAAACGTCTTGATAAAGGTATTAAAGATAAGTCAGCTAATTGTATTCTGGTGAAACCAAATCAAATTGGGACATTGACTGAGACTTTAGAAGTAGTCAAAATGGCAAAAGCAGCAAAATTTAACACTATAATTTCACATAGATCAGGAGATACCGAAGATACATTTATTGCCGATTTGGCTGCAGCGACAATGTCCTCTCAAATTAAAACCGGATCCTTAGCAAGATCCGAAAGAGTAGCTAAATATAACAGATTATTGCGCATCGAAGAAGAACTTGGCAATCAAGCTAAAATGGCTAAGATCTAGCTTATGCGACTAATTGAAAGTTTAAAAAAAAAAAAATTTGTATTATTCAACATTTTTTTTACTCTCTATATAGGTATTAATCTAATTGGGGGTGAAAGAGGCCTTATATCTTACTTTGATAAAAAAAGTATTCACAAGGATTTAGTGAAAAAAGAAAAAAACTTAAAGATAAAATTAGAAGAGCTTGAACACAAAATATCTTTAGTTAAAAATAATGATATAGATTACTTAGACATGCTTTATAGAGAAAAATTTAGATACGGAACAAAAGAAGAAATTATAATTAAATTAAGATGAACAAAAAACTTAGACATCCAGAGAAAATTAATAAACCTTTTAATCCTATAAAAAAAAAACCAGAGTGGATTAGATCAAAAATTGTAGATTCGCAAATTTTCTTTCAAACTAAACAAGTAGTTAATCAAAACAATCTAGTAACTGTTTGTCAGGAAGCTAACTGTCCAAATATAACAGAGTGTTGGAGTAAAAAACATGCAACCTTTATGATCATGGGAGACACGTGTACAAGAGCATGTGCATTTTGTGATGTCAGAACCGGAAAACCTAATGACCTTGATATTTTCGAACCAGCAAAAATTGCTAAGGCAGTTCAAAGCTTAAATTTAAAACATGTAGTCATAACTTCAGTTGACAGAGATGATTTAAAAGATGGTGGATCTGAACATTTTTACAAAGTTGTAAAAGCTACTAGGGAAAAAAATCCAAAAACATCCATAGAAGTTTTAACACCAGACTTTCTAAGAAAAGGAGAAGC
Source organism: uncultured Pelagibacteraceae bacterium (assembly GCA_902632445.1). Lineage (GTDB taxonomy): Bacteria > Pseudomonadota > Alphaproteobacteria > Pelagibacterales > Pelagibacteraceae > Pelagilacustribacter. The sequence continues at coordinate 63,392 of CACPCL010000005.1, forward strand.
ATATAAAAAAGTTTTAGAAGCTGATCTAGATGTTTTTAATCATAATATAGAAACAGTGCCTAGACTATACACAACAGTCAGACCAGGAGCGCGTTATTTTGCTTCATTAGAACTTTTGAAAAATGCAAAAAAATCAAATAAAAAAATTTTTACCAAATCAGGAATAATGGTTGGCTTAGGTGAAAATAAAGAAGAAATAATTCAAGTTATGGATGATCTAAGATCTGCTGAAGTTGATTTTATTACCATCGGTCAGTACTTACAGCCATCTCCAAAGCATCATCCATTAGACCGTTATTATCATCCTGATGAATTTAAAGAGTTCGAGTTAATTGCAAAGACAAAAGGGTTTTTACTTGTTTCTTCATCGCCTTTAACAAGATCTTCGTATCATGCAGATGAAGATTTTAGAAAGTTACAGGACGCAAGAAATAAACAGCTTGAATGTCATCAGCATCAATAAAAAAAATTATCCCTTGTAAAAAAGAACAGTTAGTTGAAATGGTTC
>CACPCL010000006.1 GCA_902632445.1 uncultured Pelagibacteraceae bacterium
AGTATAAAATAAGTGAAAAAATTAAAAGGAGTTTTGACCCTAAAAGAATTTTTAACCCAGGAAAAATGTACACAGGAATTTAAATGCAGACATCATTCACAGAAAGTCAATTAAAAGATAAAGATAACAAAACTAGTGAAACAATTATAAGAAAATGTGTTCACTGTGGTATGTGCAATGCCACTTGTCCTACTTACGGAATTAATGGAGAAGAATTAGAGGGTCCAAGAGGTAGAATATATCTAATCAAAGATATGTTAGAGAATAAAAAGCCTGCTACCAAAGAAATCACAAAACATATTGATAGCTGCTTATCTTGTTATTCTTGTATGACCACTTGTCCATCAGGTGTTAATTACATGCATTTAATTGATCACGGAAGAAATTACGTAGAAGAAACATACAAAAGACCTTTCCTCGATAGAATATTTAGAAATATTCTCTCTTTTGTATTGCCAAGACCAAAAGTATTTTTACTAATGGCTTTAACTTCAAAAATTATAAAACCATTTAGTTTTTTATTTCCAAAATTTTTGAGAAACGCCTTAAGCTTAATGCCAGATAAAATTCCAGGTAAGAAATTAAAAGAAAAAAAAATTTACGAAGTTACAAAAGGTAAAAAAGTTTCAAGAGTGGCGCTATTGACTGGATGTGTTCAAAGAGTCATCTCTCCCGAAATAAATGAGTCGACTATTAGACTTCTAAATAGACACAATGTCGAAGTTGTTGTGATGCCAGACATATACTGTTGTGGTTCTTTGAATCACCATTTAGGTAAACAAAAATTGGCACACGAGTCATTTAAAAAAAATATAAATAGTTGGCATGATGAATATTTAAAAAATGGTTTGGATGCGATAATTAGCAATACATCAGGTTGCGGCACTACTTTAAAAGATTACGGACATATTTTTAAAAATGATAAAGATTTGAAAAAAAAAGCAAAAAAAATTTCCGAATTAACAAAAGACATTACCGAATATCTTGATGAGAATTTAAAGTTAAATATAAATATAAACACTGAGAAAAAATATAAAATTGCTTATCATTCAGCCTGTTCTATGCAGCATGGGCAAAAAGTTCATCAACAACCTAAAGATTTAATTTCAAAAACTGGTAACGAGGTTTTAGAAATTCCAGAAGGACATTTATGTTGCGGATCTGCCGGGACCTACAATATCCTCCATCAAAAAATGGCAAAATCGTTATTAAAAAATAAAGTCAAAAATATTGAAAAAATTTCTCCTGATTTTATTTCAACTGGCAATATAGGTTGTATGACCCAAATTTCCTCAGGAACTAGAATTCCGATTATTCATACAGTTGAATTACTTGATTGGTTTACCGGTGGTCCAAAACCATATAAATTAGAAAATTTCTAAAATGAAAAAAAAGATTTTTGTTACTAGAAGGCTTCTTAGAGAAAACGAGGAGAAACTTAAAACGTTATTTGAAGTAACTTTAAATAAAGATGATAAAATTTATACTCCGCAAGAAATCATCGATGGTTCAAAAAATTATGATGGAATCTTAAGTTCAGTCACGGATCCAATTAACGCTGATACTATTTCTAAATTATCTGACACTATTAAAATAATAGCTAATGGCGCAGTTGGTTTTGGAAACATAGATATTCAAGCTGCAAAAGAAAAAGGAATAACTGTAACAAATACACCTGATGTTTTAACAGATGCAACAGCTGATATTCAAATATTACTATTATTAGGAGCATCTAGAAAAGCTTATGAGGGAAGAATAGCTGCTGAAACGCAAAACTGGAAGTGGTCTTGGGATTTTTTATTAGGAAAACAAATGTCTAATAAAAGACTAGGAATTCTTGGAATGGGTAGAATAGGAAGAGCAGTCGCTAAAAGAGCAAAGGCTTTTAATATGGAGATACATTACCACAATAGGTCTAAACTTTCTCCAGACTTAGAGGATGGAGCGATCTATCATAAAAATTTAAAAAGTTTATTTGAAAAAAGTGAGTTTTTATCGATTAATTGTCCTGCTACCCCAGAAACAAAAAATTTAATTAACAAAGAGACCTTGAGTTATTTAGAAGAAAATACAGTAATAGGTAACGCAGCAAGGGGTGATGTAGTTGATGATGATGCTATGATTGAGGCTTTAAAAAATGGGAAAGTTTTTGCATATGGTTTAGATGTTTATAATGGCGAACCAAAAATTCATCCTGAATATTTAAAGTTAAAAAATATTTTTTTGCTACCTCATTTAGGAAGTGCTACCAAAAGGACAAGGTGGGATATGGCATTTAGGGCTACAAAGAATTTGGAAGATTTTTTTTCTGGTAAAAAACCTAAAGATCAAGTGAATTAGCACACCTGTAGATTGAATCTGCAATTTAAAATAATTCTAAATATAGCGAGACTCTGAATTAAGTTTATGTTTAAATCTCTGAGTTAATTAACTAACGGAGGACATATGTCAAAAATAAAAAAAGGAGTAAAAACTCCATCAAGACGTAAGTTCTTTAAAGCAGCAGCAGCTACGGGTGCTGCAGCGGCAGCAACAGTTGCAATGCCTAACGTTGCATTTGGTGCTCCACAAACTTTAAAGATGCAAGCGGCTTGGCCGTCAGGCGCTAACATTTTCTTTGAAATGGCTGGCGACTACGCAAAAATGGTAGGCGACATGTCTGGAGGTGAATTGAAAATTGATCTTCAGCCAGTTGGAGCTGTAGTAAAAACTTCGGAGATTGGACAAGCAGTAAGTTCAGGTGTACTTGATATGGGACACTGGGTAACAGCTTATTGGTATGGAAAAAATCCAGCAGCTTCTCTTTTCGGTACTGGTCCGTCATACGGAATGTCATCTCAAGAAATAATGGGATGGATAGAGTATGGTGGAGGTAGAAAACTTTATGATGAAACACTCGCAAAAGTTGGTTTCGATTATATTGGTTTCTTCCATATGCCAATGCCTGCACAGCCTTTTGGATGGTTCAAAAAGAACGTAACAAAAGTATCTGATGTTAAAGGTATGAAGTACAGAACAGTAGGTTTAGCTACCAACGTATTAACAGCAATGGGAATGGTTGTAAGACAATTACCAGGTGGTGAAATTCAACCTGCAATGAAGACAGGTTTGATTGAAGCTGCTGAGTTTAACAACCCTACTTCAGACTCTCAGTTTGGTATGCAAGACGTTTCTAAGCATTATCACTTAGGAAGCTTCCACCAATCACAAGAGATGTTTGAAATTCCGGTAAATAAGAAGACATTTAATGGATTATCGCCTAAGCATCAGGCTATTCTAAAAAATGCTGCTTATGCTGCAAACAGTGATAACTACTTTAAAGCATTAGTAAGATACTCTGCTGACTTATCTAAATTGATGAACCAGCACAAAGTAAATGTGTATCAAACATCTGATGCGATCTTAGCTCAACAATTAAAAGGTTGGGATAAAGTAATCGGAGATTTCAATAAGAAAGATCCATTCTTTAAAAAGATTGTAGACTCACAGAAGAAATACGCTAAGAGAGTTATGAAGTACTTACTCATGAACCAACCTAATTACAAGTTGGCTTACGAGAATGAATTCGGCTCTATAGCTAAAGTTAAAATTTAATTATATTTTAAACGTAAAAAGGGGGTGATTTTTCATCCCCTTTTTTTATGGAAATAATAAAAAAATTAGCATAGTTTAAAAATTCATGAGGGGATTTATTCATTTTGCAGATACTTTAAGCACTTCCGTTGGAAAGGCATTTTCGTGGTGCATCGTAATTTTAATGGGTGGTACTTGTTATGAGGTTGTTATGGCATATGCTTTCAACGCTCCTACTTTGTGGAATTTTGATTTTAGTTTACAAATGTATGGTGCAATTTTTATGATGGCAGGTGCGTATACTCTCTCCACAGAAGCTCATGTAAGAGGAGATGTAATTTACAGGCTTTTTAAACCAAGAACTCAGGGTTACATCGATTTAATTTTATATTTTATATTTTTCTTTCCAGGTGTTCTTGCTTTAGCTTTTTACGGTTATGAATACGCTTCGCTTGCGTGGAAGATAAAAGAAACTAGTTGGAATAGTCCTGCACAAATTCAAATTTACATGGCTAAATCTTTAATTCCTGCTGCAGGAATTTTATTAATAGTTCAAGGTATCAGTGAAGTTTGTAGAGCAATCATTTGTATTAAAACGGGACACTGGCCTGCAAGAATGGTTGTAGCAGAGGAAACAGAAAAAATGCTAATGAGAACTTCACAAGACGAGGATCAAAAAGATGTTATTTAGTTTAACAAATCCTGAAATTGCAATTTTAATGATGGGAATATTCTTGTTTGCCGTGCTACTTGGTTTTCCAATTGCATTTACATTAATGGCAATGGGAGTTGGATTTGGTTATTACGCTTACTTCGACCCAACAAGAATGGAACATCTTTTTGATAATAGAATCTTTCAATTATTCGTTCAAAATACTTACACCGTGATGGATAATACAGTTTTGACTGCGGTCCCACTCTTTTTATTTATGGGGTATTTAGTTGAAAGGGCAGGAATAGTTTCAAGATTATTTTTTGCGATTAGACTAGCCTCTCACAGGTTACCTGCTTCAATGGCAGTAGCTGCATTAGTGACATGTGCATTATTTTCTACTGCGACTGGAATTATTGGTGCCGTTGTAACTTTAATGGGGCTTCTTGCTTGGCCGGCGATGATTAGAGCAGGATATGATAAAAAATTTGCATCTGGAGTAATTTGCTCTGGGGGTTGCTTGGGTATTTTAATTCCACCAAGCATTATGTTAATCGTTTATTCTGTAATTGCTCAACTTTCTCCTTTAAGATTATTTGCAGCAGCAATTTTTCCAGGATTATTATTAGCAGGACTTTATATAGGTTATGCGGTAACTTTAGCTTACTTTAATCCTTCGATCGCTCCTAAACCACCTAAAGAAGATATTCCACCAAGATCAGTAATTTTAAAAGAGGTGATGGTTTCTTTCTTACCTTTATTTTCTTTAATAATTTTAGTATTAGGAACTATTTTAGGAGGACTTGCAACTCCTGCAGAAGCGGCAGCTGTTGGAGCATTTGGGGCATTAGTACTTTCATATTTTTATAAAACACTTAAGTGGAAAAATTTTAAAGAGTCAGTATTTTTAACTGCAAAAACGACAGCCATGATTATGTGGTTGTTTATTGGTTCATGGACTTTTGCATCAGTCTTTTCGTATTTAGGCGGGCACGAAGTATTTGAGCATTTCTTTAAATCAATGAACCTACAGCCTTGGCAGTTCTTAGTAATTACGCAAATAATAATTTTCTTACTCGGTTGGCCATTAGAGTGGACAGAGATATTAATTATTTTTGTACCAATATTTTTGCCTTTAGTGGCATTTTTTGAGGTAAACCCTTACTTTTTTGCAATGTTAATTGCATTAAATTTACAAACTTCATTTTTAACTCCACCCATGGCGATGTCCGCATATTATTTAAAAGGTGTGCAAGCTAAAAATGTAGAGTTAATGGAAATATTTAAAGGCATTATGCCTTTTTTAGGTATAGTTATATTAGCTATGTTTTTAATGTACCTCTTCCCAGGAATAGCTCTTTGGTTGCCAGATACATTATTTGCTAATTAACGAATTTAAATGATAGACGTTACATCTTTAAGTGCTTACGAGTTATCTCAAAAACTCCATTCAGGTGAGATATCATCTGTTGATCTCTGTACAGCCTATTTAGATAGAATAAAAAAATTTGAAAAGGATGTTCAAGCTTGGCAATTTATAGATAAAAAACTTTTAATAGAAAAAGCTGAAGAGGCTGATACGTACAGAAAATCTGGAAAACCATTAGGTCCATTGCACGGTATGCCAGTTGCAATAAAAGATATTATCGGAACTTATGACATGCCAACTGAATGTGGAACAGTTTTTAGAAAAAAGATGTCTAACTCACAGGACTCTGAAATTGTAAACTTACTAAAAAATTCGGGTGCAATTATAATGGGTAAGACTGTTACGTGTGAACTTGCATACATACATCCTTCTAAAACAAAAAATCCCCATGATTATTCAAGAACACCGGGAGGGTCATCGAGTGGATCAGCAGCCGCTGTTGCTGCACATATGGCCCCTTTATCAGTAGGTTCTCAAACTGGAGGTTCAGTAATTAGACCAGCATCATATTGTGGAGTTGTTGGCTATAAACCATCTTATGGATTGATCTCAAGAAATGGTGTCCTAAAGGTTTCAGACAAATTAGATACAATGGGTGTATTTGGTAAAACAGTAAAAGATGTTGCTTTACTTGCTAAGTCACTAATTAGAAAAGATTTACACGATCCCTCAACAGTTTATTTTGCTGCTGAAAAGATGGTGGAGGAATGTGAGAAAGGCCCTGTTTTTGACCCTAAGTTTATTTTTTATAAAACGAAAAATTGGAAAAATATCAACAAGAAATCTCAACAGGCTTTTGAATTTTTAGTTAAAAATTTTAAAAAGAATATCGAGGTATTTGATACACCATCATATTTTGAGGACATTCCAAAGTATCATCAAATAATTCATGAAGTTGATATGGCAAATAATTTTCAGGTTTATTATAAAAAAGATAAAACAAAACTATCAAAAGAAATGAGAGAAGCTATTTCAAGAGGATTAAAATATTCAGCAAAAGAATACGGAGATGCTGCAGATTTTATGAAGCAAAGTTATGAGTCCTACAAAGAAGTTTTTGAAGATTACCATGGAATTATTACTCCATCATCAAGTGGAGTTGCTGACAAAGGATTAAAATCTACTGGAAGCGCAGACTTTCAAAAAATTTGGACATATCTTGGTTTGCCCACAATTTCATTACCTTTACTTACAGGAGAAAATGACTTACCATTAGGTGTTCAGTTAGTTGGTGATAAACTAGATGATTTAAGATTTTTAGGAACAGCTAACTGGCTAGAGAAAAATTGTAGAGATGAAGGATAAAGTTACAATAATTATTGGAGTTGCGCTCTGTACCTTTTTTTTAATTGGTTTAGCCACAACATTGACGAGATCAATGATGATAGGTTTTTTTGATGTGCTTCCTGTATATATTTTAATGGGTATGGTAATTGTAATGATGTTCTATGAAGCCTTCATTGACAAAAAATAATCCTTACGCCCCTTATTTACTTTTGTTAATCCAGCCAATTTTTATGGCTACAAATACCATTGTTGCTAGAGGAGGTGTGGAGTCAGTGCCTCCTATTTCTTTAGCATTTTGGAGATGGTTTACCGTTTTCATAATTTTAATTCCTTTTTTTTACAATGATATTTTGAAAAATAAAAAAGAATTTAATAAAGAGTTTTTCAAGCTTTTTTTCTTAGGTTCAATGGGCTGTGGTATCTGTGGAGCTTTTCCAAATCTCGCAGGCATGACAACAACAATGGCAAATATTGGTATAATCTATACATCTTCACCAGTAATAATAATTTTTTTATCAATTTTATTTTTAAAAGAAAAAATTAATTTTTTAAGAATGTTAGGTTTATTAATTTGTATTTCAGGTGTTTTTATAATTATATCTAAAGGGAATTTAGATTTTTTAATAAATCTAAATTTTACAATAGGCGATCTATGGGTTTTAGGAGCAGCTTTAGGTTGGGCTCTTTACTCAATTTATTTATTAAATTGGAAATCGAAATTTAGTTTAATGGCCAGATTTACTTTAATTGCAATGTTTGGGTTTATATCGCTTTTCCCATTTTTTATTTTAGAAAATATTTACTTTGCTAAGACAAGCTATAATCAAACATTTTTGTTCTGGATCGTATTTGCTGCTATTTCTCCTAGCATTATAGCTTTCTCTTTATATACACGTTTACAAAAATATGTTGGTGCGTCTTTTGCCGGATTTACTTTATATTTATTCGCAGTTTATGGATCTATCTTTGGAATTATAATTTTTGAAGAACCTCTTCTTAGTTTCCATTATTTAGGTGGTCTAATGGTCTTTACCGGAGTTTATTTTGCTAGGAAAAAAGTATGAAGTATCTTTATTTAGCTTTATCTTCAATTATATTAGCTTACATTATAATTGTACTTTTCACTTATTTATACCAAAGAAAATTACTTTATCACCCAAGTGAAAATAACTACACAGGAGATGAAATTCAATTTAAATATAAAGAAGTTTTTATTGAGGTCGAAAAAGATATAAAACTTAAATCATGGTTTTTGGAAAAAGACTTAAAAAAAGATAAAACAATTTTATACTTTCATGGTAATGCAGGTGATCTCACTAATAGAGTTCATAAGCTTAATGAATTAAATAAATTAAAAGTAAATATTCTTATTATTTCATGGAGAGGTTTCAGCGGCAATCTAGGCAAACCAACAGAGGAAAATTTATATAATGATGCAAGAAAATCAGTCGAGTGGCTGAATAATTATGGAATTGAAAACAAAAATATAATTTTATATGGAGAGTCATTAGGTACTGGTGTTGCTACAGAATTAGGCCAGAATAATTCTTTTTCAGGTATTGTTTTAGAGTCACCTTTTACCTCAATCGCTAATGCAGCAAAAATCTATTACCCATACTTACCAATCGATTTACTTATAAAAGATAGATATGACTCTTTAAAAAAAATTAGAAACATAAATATACCTATTTTAATCATGCACGGTAAGAAAGACGATGTTGTTCCCTTTGAGATGGGGGCAGAATTATTTGAGAAGGCTAATCAACCAAAGTTTAGTTACTTTTCCGATAATGACGATCATATGATGGAATTTAATGATCAACTAATGAATGCTTTGAGAAAGTTTTTAGGTTTCAATACCTAAAAGAGCTTTTGAAAAATATTCAGCATTAAAAGGTTGTAAGTCATCTTCTTTTTCTCCCATTCCGATTGCAACAATAGGTAAATTATATTTCTTACAAATAGCAAGGACGACCCCGCCTTTTGCAGTGCTATCAAGTTTTGTAATTATAAGTCCCGTTAGATTATGTATTTTACTAAACTCTTCAACTTGATTTAATGCATTTTGACCAGTAGTTGCATCTAGAACTAGAATTACCTCGTTTGGAAAAGACTCATCAATTTTTTTTAAGACATTTATAATTTTTTTATACTCTTCCATTAAATTTTTTTTATTTTGTAATCTTCCTGCTGTATCAATCAAAGCAACATCAATTTCATTTTTTTTTGCAAATTCAGCAGTTTTAAAAGCAACTGAAGCCGGGTCGCTATTAATTTCTGACTTAATTATATCTACTTTTACTTTTGCAGCCCAAACTTGTAGCTGATCTATGGCTGCCGCTCTAAAAGTATCGGCAGCTCCAAACACAACAGATCTATTATTATCTTTAAAATACTTCCCAAGTTTTCCGATACTAGTAGTTTTTCCAACGCCGTTTACACCAGATACAACAATTACAGCAGATTTTGCATTTCCCATCAGGCTAAGATCTTTTTCGTACTTTTGAAGACTTATTGCTAATTTATCTGCTAAAAGTTTTAAAATTTCTTTATGATCATCTAATTTTTTATCTACTTTAAAGTTTTCAAAATCTTTTCTCAGTTCTTTTGCAACATCTACCCCAGCATCAGATGTAATAATTAATTCTTCAAATTCTGTAAGGACATTTTCATCAATTTTTTTTTTGGAAAATATATTTTTAAAACCTGTAGTAAGCCCATCTGAACTTTTACCTAATCCTTTTTTAAATTTATCAAATAAACCCATTCAGATTTCAAGTTTTGTATGTTTTATTCCTGAAACCGGACCTCTCATAAGTATATTAAGATCTGTATCCATTTTTATATTTAAACTTCCTTCTTCAAATTTAATATTAATATTATTTTTAGTTAACTTCTTAGTAAATGCTGCAACAGCAGTAGCGCAGGCAGCAGTTCCACATGCTTTTGTTAATCCTGCACCTCGTTCCCAAACATTCACTGTAATATTATTTTCATCATCTATTTGAGCGAAAGTAACATTGGCTCTCTCAGGAAATAATTCATGGTTCTCTATTTTTGGCCCTAATATTTTTAAATCATATTCAAAACAATCTTTAACAAAAAAAATTATATGAGGATTTCCCACGTTAAGGCTAAACCCATCAGTGAATTCTTTACCATCAATATCTAAAGTTATATTTTTATGATCTAATTTTTCTTTTAATGGAATTTTTGTCCATTCAAATACTGGTTTACCCATTTCCAGTTGAACATCCGACTCTCCAATAATTTTTGCATTAAGCAATCTATTATTTGTTCTTAATTTGATTTCTTTACTATTTAAATCTTTGCTTAATAAGTAAGCAACACACCTACTTCCGTTTCCGCATGCACTTACCTCACCTCCATCTGAATTAAAAATGGTTATTGGAAAAGTATTATTTATTTCTTTTTCAATAAATATAATTTGATCAAATTCAATATTACGATGAAAAGACTTTAGATTTCCCAAATGAATTATTTTTTCTTTGGATATATTTATGGATTTTTCTCTTCTATCTATGATAATAAATCTATTACCTAAACCATCCATTCTAAAAGCATTAATCAAGGGCATATTAATAGATTAGTATAATTATTCATTGACTTTTAAAACCCCAAATTGTAGTTTCCACAAACTTTCCGCAAATACACATGTTTTTGCGGTGCTCTTAAAAACAAGAGTGTCGACACTAGTCAGCGAAGGTTCGCCCACTAGTGCGATAGGTGTTGGACGTTTTAAAAATGTTTGAAAATTTAACAAATAAATTAGAAAGTATTTTTTCTAAGCTTAAAAGCGCTCCCTCATTGACTGAGGAGCAAGTTGACTCTGGCTTAAAAGAGATAAGATTAGCTTTATTAGAGGCTGACGTAGCCCTACCTGTCACTAAAGAGTTTATAGCCAACGTAAAACCAAAAGCTGTTGGTAAAGAAATTATAAAATCAACATCTGCAGGTCAGATGATAGTTAAAATAGTTTACGATGAACTTGTAAATATTTTAGGTTCCAAAAATGAAGAACTTAACTTTAAAGCTGTTCCTCCAGTTTCACTTTTATTAGTTGGATTACAAGGTTCAGGTAAAACAACTTCTGCCGCAAAGTTAGCAAAAAATATAGAGAAGAATTATAAAAAAAAAGTAATGGTAGTGAGTTTAGATGTTTACAGACCAGCAGCTCAAGAACAACTTAAGTTACTTGCTGAAGCAAATGGAATTCAATGTTTGCCTATAGTTGAAAAGCAACAACCAATTGACATTACTAAAAGAGCATTAAACGCAGCTAACCTTAATGGCTCAGATGTTATTATATTTGATACTGCAGGAAGAACTCAGATTGATTTACCTATGATGTCTGAGATTAAGCAAATAAAAGATATTACAAAACCAGCTGAAACAATTTTAGTGGCTGACTCATTAACAGGACAAATAGCTGTAAATGTAGCAAAAGAATTTGACACTGCTGTTAATCTTTCTGGAATTATTCTTACACGAGTTGACGGTGATGCTCGAGGAGGTGCAGCATTAAGCATGAAACACGTAACTGGCAAACCAATTAAGTATATTGGTGTTGGAGAAAAAATCACCGATCTTGAACTTTTTCACCCTGACCGATTAGCTAACAGAATATTGGGAATGGGCGATGTTGTAACTTTAGTAGAAAAAGCTCAACAAGATTTAAGTGAGGAAAAAATTAAAGAAACAGAAGATGAATTAAAAAAAGGAATATTTACAATGGACTCATATCTTTCGCAGTTAAGGCAAATGAAAAAAATGGGTGGAATGGAAGGGGTTATGTCTATGTTACCAGGAGTGAATAAAATGAAAACAAAAATGGATCAAGCAAATATAGATGAAAAAATGTTAATGGAGAATGAAGCAATTATTTTATCAATGACTAAAAATGAAAGAGAAAATCCAAAAATTATTAGCGGATCAAGACGTAAAAGAATTTCTAAGGGAGCAGGCGTAGATGTTTCAAAAATTAATAAACTATTAAAACAATTTAAAATGATGTCAGACATGATGAAAAAAATGTCTCAAGGAAAAAAAATTCCATCTGGGATGATTCCAGATGAAATGCTCAATCAACTAAAATGAAAGGTATAAAATGTTAAGAATAAGACTATCAATGGGCGGCGTAAGAAAAAGACCCATATATAAAATTGTAATTGCTGACAGTAGATACCCAAGAGATGGAAAATTTATTGAAAAAATTGGCTCTTACAATCCTTTGCTTCCAAAAGATAAAAAGGAGAGAATTAAAGTAGAAGCTGAAAGAGTAAAATATTGGATGAGTAAAGGAGCACAGCCAACGACGAGAGTTTCTAGGTTGCTAGGAGAGGTGCAGTTAATACCAATGCCAAAACCTGGAAATAATCCTCAAAAGGCAATACCAAAAAAAGATAGAAAAAAAGCTGAAGGAGATAAAAAAGAAGAAACTAAAAAAGACGCTCCAGCAGCTGATGGTAAAAAGCCAGATCAAAAAGCTGAAGCAAAAAAAGAGGATCCTAAAAAGGAACAACCTAAAGCGGAAGCTAAAAAGGAAGAACCAAAGAAGGAAGAGCCTAAAAAGGAACAACCTAAAGCGGAAGCTAAAAAGGAAGAACCAAAGAAGGAAGAGCCTAAAAAGGAACAACCTAAAGCAGAAGCTAAAAAGGAAGAACCAAAGAAGGAAGAGAATAAGGCTTAAACAAAAGGTAATTGGAGATGTTAAAGGTAAAAATTTTTACTTTATATCCAGATTTGTTTCCTGGACCTTTAGATATAGGTATATTTAAAAAGGCAAGGGAAAACAAAATTTGGAATTTAGAAGTAATTAATATTAGAGATTATTCAAAAGATAATCACGGTGCGGTAGATGACACCCCTTTTGGAGGAGGAAGTGGAATGCTTTTACGTCCTGATATATTAGCATCAGCGCTTGATAAGAATATTAAAAAAGATGAAAAAATTATCTACTTATCTCCAAGAGGTAAAAAATTTGATCAAAATATTGCTAGATCTTTAACCAAAGAAAAAAACGTGAGCCTTATCTGTGGTCATTTTGAGGGTGTGGATCAAAGACTCTTAGAGACAAGAAATATTGAAGAATATAGTTTGGGTGACTTTGTCCTATCAGGGGGAGAGCCAGCCTCTTTTGTGTTTGTTGATGCTTTAATTAGACTATTACCTGGAGTTCTAGGAAATAAAGACTCTGTTAAAGAGGAAAGTTTTGAAAATCACCTTTTAGAATATCCTCAATATACTAAACCTAGGGAATGGGAAGGCAAAAGTCCGCCAGAGGTCTTATTTTCAGGCGATCATGCTAAAATAAAAGGGTGGCGTTTATCTCAATCAGAGGCTATAACACGTCGCCAGAGACCTGATCTTTGGAAAAAATATTTAGAGAAAAAAAATGAAAAACATTGAAGACATAAATAAAGCAGCCATAGAAAAAATAGTTGCTAACAAAAAAATAACAGACTTTTCTCCAGGAGACACGATAAAAGTTGGTGTAAAAATTGTAGAGGGAAAAAGAGAAAGAATTCAATATTTCGAAGGTGTTTGTATTGCAAAAAAAAATAGAGACATAAACTCTTCTTTTACTGTCAGAAAAATTTCATTTGGTGAAGGTGTAGAGAGAACTTTTGCACTTTATAGTCCTAACGTTGACTCAATAAAAGTTATAAGATCTGGAAAAGTTAGAAGGGCAAAACTTTATTATTTAAGAGACAGAAAAGGAAAATCTGCAAGAATAGCTGAAAAAATTAAAAAGAAGATTGGTGTTGACGTTTCAGTCAAAACTGAAGAACCAAAAGTAAAAACGATCGAGCCAACTAAACAAGAGATTAAAGTCGAAGAAGTTAAAAAAGTGGCTCCAAAAGTCGAAGCTAAAGCTGAAAAGCCAACTAGCGAAAAAAAATAAAATTAAATGTCTAAAACACTATACGATAAGATATGGGAAAACCATCTTGTTCATGAACAAAGTGATGGAACATCATTAATTTATGTTGATAGACATTTGGTCCATGAAGTTACAAGTCCACAAGCTTTTGAAGGACTCAGATTACAAAAAAGAAAAGTCAGACGACCAGAATTAACACTTGCAGTGCCCGACCATAATGTTCCTACGACTGATAGGTCTAAAGGCATAAATGATGAGGATTCTAGAATACAAGTTGAAACTTTAAGAAAAAATTGCAAAGATTTTGGAGTAGAACTTTTTGATGTTAATGACAAGCGTCAAGGTATAGTTCATATCATAGGACCCGAACAAGGTTTCACTCAGCCAGGTACGGTAATAGTTTGTGGCGATAGCCATACTGCAACACATGGAGCATTCGGTGCGTTAGCTTTTGGAATAGGAACTTCTGAAGTCGAACATGTTCTTGCTACGCAAACTTTAATGCAGAAGAAATCAAAAAATTTAAGAATAAATGTGAATGGCAATTTACCAAAGGGTGTCACTGCAAAAGATGTAATCTTAAAGATTATTGGTACGATTGGAACTGCGGGTGGAACTGGATATGTAATTGAATTCGCTGGAGATGTGATAAAAAACTTGAGTATGGAAGAGAGAATGACAGTTTGTAATATGACCATTGAAGCTGGTGCTAGAGCAGGTTTAATTGCTCCTGATGAAAAGACATTTAGTTATTTAAAAGGTAAAACGATGTCGCCTAAAGGTGAAAATTGGAATAAAGCTGTAGAATTTTGGAAGACCTTGTATTCAGATAAAGACTGCAAATTTGATAAAGAGATAAATATAGATGGAAAAAATATAGAACCATTAGTAACTTGGGGGACATCGCCTCAAGATGTATCACCAGTAACTGGTGTTGTGCCAGATCCTGAAAATGAAAAGAACGAAGACAGAAAGATGGCTATGAAAAGATCTCTTGATTATATGGGGTTAAAAGCTAACACTAGGATTTCAGATATAAAAATTGACAAGATTTTTATTGGTAGTTGTACTAATGGAAGAATAGAGGATCTAAGATTGGCCGCTGATCTTTTGAAAGGCAAAAGAATTGCCGATAATGTCAGCGCTATGGTCGTACCGGGCTCTGGATTAGTAAAAGAGCAAGCCGAAAAAGAGGGATTAGATAAAATTTTTAAAAACGCAGGTTTTGAGTGGAGAGAACCTGGTTGTTCGATGTGTTTAGGGATGAACCCAGATCAATTAAAGCCGAAAGAAAGATGCGCATCAACATCAAATAGAAATTTTGAAGGCAGACAAGGTCGAGGTGGAAGAACACACCTAGTTAGTCCAGGTATGGCTATTGCAGCAGCAATCAAAGGGCGATTAACAGATGTAAGAGAAATATAGGATGGAAAAATTTAATAATTTAAAATCAATACCATCATATTTATCATTACAAAATATCGATACAGATATGATTATCCCTAAGCAGTTTTTAAAAACTATTAAAAGAACAGGTTTGGGAAAAAGTCTGTTCTATGAAATGCGGTATGATGAAAACGGAAACAAAATCGCTGATTTTATTCTTAACAAGGAACCTTATAACAAATCTAAAATTCTTTTAGCTGGCAAAAATTTTGGATGCGGCTCATCTAGAGAGCACGCTCCATGGGCTCTTTCTGATTTTGGTATAAAAAGTGTAATAAGCTCGAGTTTTGCAGATATTTTTTACAATAATTGTTTTAAAAATGGAATTCTTCCAATTAAGATTGATGATAAAATTGTAGTTGAGTTATCTGAATATTGTAAGAGGAAAGAAGAAATTGAAATAAGTTTAGAAAAGCAAGAAATAAAATATGGTAATAAAGTTGCAAAGTTTGATCTAGATGATTTTAAAAAGAAATGTTTGATGGAAGGATTAGATGATATAGCTCTTTCAATGGAAAAAATAAATAAGATAGACGATTTTGAGAATAAATTACAAAAAACAAAACCTTGGGTTTTGAATAATGGCTAAAACTAGGAAAATTTTGCTTTTGCCTGGAGATGGTATCGGCCCAGAGGTAATTGCTGAAGTTAAAAAAATTCTTGAGTGGATGAACAAAGCAAAATCTTTAGATTTTGTTTTAAACCAGGAGTTAATTGGAGGTGCATCTATTGATGCTAATAAAGTTCCAATTACTGACGAAGTTTTCTACAAGTCTTTAGAGTCAGATGCTGTTATATTAGGCGCTTGTGGAGGACCTAAATGGGATAATCTTGAATTTTCAAAAAAACCTGAAAGAGCTCTTTTAAAACTTAGAAAAGAGTTAAAATTGTTTGCAAACTTAAGACCAGCTATTTGCTTCAAACAATTAGTTGACTCTTCAACTCTTAAACCAGAAATTGTATCTGGCTTAGATATAATGATAGTTAGAGAATTAACTGGAGGTATTTACTTTGGTGAACCAAGAGGAATTGAACCTATTGAAAATAACCAGAGGAAAGGAGTTAATACTCACACTTATACAACTTCTGAAATTCATAGAATAGCTCGTGTAGCTTTTGATTTAGCAAAAAAAAGAAGAAACAAAGTTACTTCTTGTGAAAAGTCAAATGTAATGGAGGCAGGTGTATTGTGGAGAGAAGAAGTTCAGGCAATAAAAGATAAAGAGTTTAAAAAAGTTGAACTAAACCACATGTTAGCAGATAACTGCGCCATGCAGCTTTTAAGATATCCAAAACAATTTGATGTAATATTAGCTGATAATCTATTTGGAGATATGTTGTCCGATGAGGCGGCAATGTTAACAGGTTCTCTTGGCCTTTTACCATCAGCTTCATTAGGCTCTAAAGATAAAAACGGCAGAATAAGATCGCTTTATGAACCGGTTCATGGGTCGGCTCCAGATATTGAGGGTAAAAATATAGCTAATCCAATTGCTACAATTTTAAGTTTATCAATGGCTTTAAGATATTCTTTAGATCTAGGAAAAGAAGCTGATCAAATTGATAAAGCGGTTCAAAGTGTTCTTGATGAAGGATTAAGGACAAAAGACATAATGTCTAAAAACATGAAAGAGGTTTCTACAACTGACATGGGTGATGCAATTATTGCAAAATTGAAATAAAGTAGTTTAATATGAATTTTGCAATTATTGGAGCCTCAGGGAATGTTGGAAGAAAGACTATAGAAATTTTAGAGAAATCTAAAATAAGCTTTGATAATCTTTTCTTGGTAGCTTCATCAAAAACTGCTGGAAAAAAAATTAAATTTAGAAACCAAGAAATAAAAATTGAGAAATTAGAAGATTATGATTTTTCTAATGCACAAATTACCTTTTTTGCAGCAGGAAGTGCGATCGCTAAGGAATGGGCTCCAAAAGCAGCAAAAAAAACGATAGTAATTGACAATTCAAGTTATTATAGGATGCAGAAAGACGTACCGCTTGTTGTTTCAGAAGTTAATCCTGAAGCACTCAATAAACATAATAATATAATTTCGAATCCAAACTGTTCAACAATGCAAATGGTTTTACCATTAAAACCTTTACATGATGAATATAAAATTAAAAGAGTAGTAGTTTCAACTTACCAAGCAGTATCTGGTGCAGGCAAAGCATCTATGGACGAGCTTTTTGATCAAACAAAAAATTATTTAGAGGGGAAAAAAATTAATTCACAAAACTTTACGAAACAAATAGCATTTAATTTAATTCCTCATATCGATGTTTTTGACAAAGATGGGTATACAAAAGAAGAATTAAAAATGACCAATGAGACAAAAAAAATTCTGGATAATGAAATTGAAGTAACAGCAACTTGCGTAAGAGTGCCTGTAAAAACAGGTCATTCAGAATCAATTAATATTGAATTTGATAACCTTTATGATTTTGAAAATATAGTTAGGATTTTAAAAAAAGCCCCAGGATGTAAAGTAGTTGATGAAAAAAAAGATGGTGGTTATATAACTCCTATAGAAGCTGAAGGTGATTATACAACTTACATATCTAGAATCAGAAAAGATAACTCTAATGTCAAAGCCATAAATTTGTGGGTGGTTTCTGACAATTTATTAAAAGGAGCGGCTTTAAATACCATTCAAATAGCTGAGTGTTTAATGAAAAAAATGAAACTTTAGTTTATAAATCAAATATGAAAAATAATAATCCATTAAGTCCACATCTACAAATTTATAAATGGCAGATATCTTCTTTATTATCTATTACTCATAGAATAGTCGGAGTCGTTAACTTTTTTGCAATCACCTTAATTTGTCTATGGGTATTATTAATAATTTTTAATCAAGGTAGTTATTCAACTATTTATATTATTTTAAATTCTATTTTTGGGAAATTTTTAGCTATTGCATTATGCTGGACTTTCAGTTTTCACATCTTAAATGAAATAAGACATTTATTTTGGGATGCTGGATACGGTTTTGATTTAAAAATAGCAAAAATTACAGGTATACTCGCTCTTACGGGTTCTTTTGTATTAACTGTTTTCTTTTATATTTTAGGGAGAAATTTCTTTTAAATGCACACATCTACAAAAAAATGGCTTTTTACCAAAATTAGTTCTTTAATTTTAATACCTTTGATGATCTGGTTTTTATTAAATTTTGTTTCACTTTATGATCAAGATTATTTTGAAATATTGAATTTTTTCACCCAACAACCAGCAAAAATATTATTTTCAGTGTTTATTGTAATTGCTTTCTTTTTTTCAGCTTTAACAATAAGTGAGATTTTTGAGGACTATTTACATATTGAAAGAATCAAAAATGTCGCAAATAAAGCTTTATATTTTTTTGCTATAATAATTCCATTTTTAACAATTTTAGGTATATATAATCTTAATTAAATGAGCGCATATAAAATTATAGACCACGAGTATGACGTTGTTGTTCTTGGAGCCGGCGGATCAGGTTTAAGAGCTGCTGTTGGTTTATCTGAATCGGGTTTAAAAACTGCATGTATATCAAAAGTATTTCCAACTAGAAGCCATACATCAGCTGCTCAAGGAGGTATTTCTGCTGCTTTGGGAAACATGGGCGAAGACGATTGGAGATGGCATATGTATGATACAGTAAAGGGCTCAGACTGGCTTGGTGATCAAGATGCTATAGAGTACCTTTGTAAAGAAGCGCCACGAGCTGTTGTTGAGCTGGAGAGATATGGTGTTCCTTTTAGCAGAACCGATGATGGAAAAATTTACCAAAGACCATTTGGTGGAATGACAAAAAATTATCGTAATGGTACAGCTCAGAGAACATGTGCAGCTGCTGATAGAACAGGTCATGCTATTTTACATACTCTTTACGGGCAGGCTTTAAAACAAAATACAGAATTTTTTATTGAATACTTTGCTCTAGATTTAATCATGAAAAACGGTGAATGCAAAGGGGTTATAGCTTGGAATTTGACAGATGGCACAATTCATAGATTTAGATCTCATATAACTATTATTGCAACTGGTGGATATGGAAAAGTTTATTACTCAGCTACATCTGCTCATACTTGCACTGGCGATGGAAATGCCATGGTTTTAAGAGCCGGCTTACCGTTACAAGACATGGAATTTGTTCAGTTTCACCCAACTGGAATTTATGGGGTAGGCTGTTTAATAACAGAGGGAGTTAGAGGGGAAGGCGGATTTTTAGTAAATGGAAAAGGTGAAAGATTTATGGAAAGATACGCTCCTAATGCAAAAGATTTAGCTTCTCGAGACGTAGTTAGCAGATCAATGGAAATGGAAATTAATGAAGGAAGAGGGGCAGGAAAAAATAAAGATCATATAAATCTTCACCTAGATCACATAGATAAAAAAGTTATAGATGAGAGACTTCCAGGAATTTCGGAAGCCGCCAAAACATTTGCCAATGTAGACGTTAGCAAAGAGCCAATACCAGTAGTGCCAACTGTACATTATAATATGGGCGGTATTCCAACAAATTACAAAGCAGAAGTTTTAACTCTCAATGGTTCTGAAAAAACTGTCCCTGGTTTAATGGCGATAGGAGAGGCAGCTTGTGTTTCAGTTCATGGAGCAAATAGGTTGGGCTCTAACTCACTAATAGACTTAGTTGTTTTTGGTAGAGCTGCAGCCAAAAGAGCAGCTGAAATAGTAAAACCAGGAAGTTCCCATGAAGAAGTTTCTAGCACCGAAACAGATAAATGTTTGCAAAGATTTGATAAGATAAGAAATTCAGATGGATCTACAAAAACTTCAGAGCTTAGATTGCAAATGCAAAAAACAATGCAGTCAAAATGTGCCGTCTTCAGAACAGAAAAAACTTTAAAAGAAGGCGTAGAGAAAATTAGGGAGCCCTACGAAGGTATGTCTGATATTTCTGTTAAAGATAAATCTTTGTTATTTAATACTGATTTAGTAGAAACTTTAGAATTTGATAATCTGATTAGCCAGGCATTAACAACTATGGACTCGGCTTACAATAGAAAAGAAAGCAGAGGTGCACATGCTAGAGAGGATTATACAAAAAGAGATGACAAAAATTTTATGAAACATACTTTAGCTTGGCAAAATGGAAAAAAAGTTGAAATTAAGTATAGAGATGTTCATTCTAGAACTCTTACTAACGATGTTCAATATTTTCCACCAAAGGAGAGAGTTTATTAAAAATGGCACAATTTAGCCTACCGCAAAATTCAAAAATTGAGGTAGGTAATTACTTTAAAGACAAAACAAGCTCAAAAAATCTAAAGAAAATAAACGTATATAGATGGGATCCCTCTACAGGGAAAAATCCAAGGGTGGATACATTTGAGGTGGATATGAACAATTGTGGTCCAAAAGTTTTGGATATTTTATTTAAAATTAAAAATGAAATAGATCCATCCTTAACTTTCAGAAGATCTTGTGCACATGGTGTCTGCGGATCTTGCGCAATGAACATTGATGGCGTAAATGGTCTAGCGTGCATTAAATCTCATTCAGATATAAATGGCGATCTAAATATTTATCCTTTACCTCATTTAAAAGTAGTGAAAGATCTTATTGGAGATCTTACGACATTGTATAAACAATATGAGTCCATTCAACCTTGGTTGAAAGTAGATCAAACTGGTCTAGAGAAAACTGAGCTTAAACAATCACAGAAAGATAGAGAAAAATTAGATGGATATTACGAGTGTATTTTATGTGCTTGTTGTTCTACGTCCTGCCCGAGTTATTGGTGGAACGGTGACAAATATTTGGGACCAGCTGTACTCTTGCAAGCATATCGTTGGATTAATGATAGTAGAGATGGCGATAAAAAAGAAAGATTAAAGAAAGTTGCTGATGAATTAAAATTATATAGATGTCATACCATTATGAATTGTACAAATTCCTGTCCCAAAGGCCTTAATCCTGCTAAAGCTATAGGATCTATTAAAAAAATGCTTGCAACAAGCTAAAAGCTTATTTATTCAATTACATCATGAAAATAATTCAACATTTCGTTGATGGTAAAAACTTCTCTGGTGAGTCGAAAAGAACTTCTAAAATTTTTAATCCAGCGACAGGAGAACAAGCAGCAAAAGTTATGTTAGCGTCAACAAATGATGTGAACAAAGCTGTCGAAAATGCAAAAAAAGCCTTTGTGACTTGGTCAAATAAATCTCCACTTCAAAGAGCTAGGGTTATGTTTAAGTTCAAAGAATTGATAGAAAAAAACTCAGATGAATTAACAAAAATTATAGTTTCAGAACATGGTAAAGTTTATGATGATGCCAAAGGATCACTTACTAGGGGATTAGAAGTTGTAGAATACGCTTGTGGTATACCACAAATGCTTAAAGGTGAGTTCACTGAAAACGTAGGATCAAATGTTGACAGTTGGTCACTAAGACAGCCTTTAGGTGTCTGTGCGGGTGTAACACCATTTAATTTTCCAGCAATGGTTCCAATGTGGATGTTTCCTATGGCAATTGCATGCGGAAATACCTTTGTATTAAAACCTTCAGAAAAAGATCCCTCTTGTTCAATAAGATTAGCAGAGTTATTAAAGGAGGCAGGATTACCTGATGGAGTTTTTAATGTTATTAATGGAGATAAAGAGTCCGTTGATGCTCTTATAAATAATAAAGATGTTGTTGCAATGAGTTTTGTTGGTTCAACACCAATAGCAAAATATATTTATGAAAATTGTGCTAAGAATGAAAAAAGAGTTCAAGCACTGGGGGGAGCTAAGAATCACTGTGTAGTGATGCCAGACTGTGATTTAGACCAAGCAATTAATGGATTGATGGGAGCAGCATATGGATCAGCGGGTGAGAGATGTATGGCCCAATCGGTTGCGGTTGCGGTGGGAAGTATTGGAGACAAATTGGTAGACACACTTGCAAAAAAAGTTGAGGCTTTAAAAGTTGGCCCAGGTATGGATAAACAGTCGGAAATGGGACCACTTGTCACGAAAGAGCATCTAGCTAAGGTTAAAGGATACGTAGATCTTGGAGAAAAAGAAGGTGCAAAACTTGTTGTAGACGGTAGAAATTTTAAAATCCAAGGATATGAAAATGGATATTATATTGGAGGATGTTTATTTGACCACGTAACTAAAGAAATGAGAATTTATAAAGAGGAAATATTTGGACCAGTTTTATCTGTTGTTAGAGTAAAAAATTTCAATGAAGCGTTAGAATTAATAAACGATCATGAATTTGGAAACGGAGCAAGCATTTTTACTAGAGATGGTGACACTGGGCGTACATTTTATAACAAAGCTAAAATAGGAATGATAGGAATAAACGTTCCTATCCCAGTTCCAATGGCTTTCCATAGTTTTGGTGGATGGAAAAGATCTTTATTTGGAGATCAACATATGCACGGACCAGAAGGAGTTAGATTTTATACAAAATTAAAAACAGTTACTTCTAGATGGCCGTCCGGGGTAAGATCAGACCCTGAGTTTGTAATGCCAACAATGAAATAAAAATTTATGAGAAAAAAAATTACTTTAATAGGCGCAGGACAAATAGGAGGGACCCTCGCACATTTGATAGCTTTGAAAGAACTTGGAGATATAGTTTTATTTGATGTAGCTGAGGGAGTAGCAAAAGGAAAAGCTTTGGATATAGCTCAATCATCTCCAGTAAACGGTTTTAATGTAAATTTAATTGGTACAAATAATTATGAGAAAACGAAAAATTCTGATGTAATAATAATCACAGCTGGAGTTCCAAGAAAACCTGGAATGACAAGAGACGATTTATTAGGTATTAATTTAAAAATTATTAAACAAGTAGCTGATGGAATTAAAAAAACTTCTCCAAATGCTTTTATAATTTGTATTACAAATCCTTTGGATGTGATTGTGATGGCACTTCAAAAATATTCAGGCTTACCAAAGAATAAGATAGTGGGCATGGCAGGAATCTTAGACTCATCTAGATTTATTTATTTTTTATCTCAAGAATTAAAAGTTCCTACAAAAAAGATTAAATCTTTTGTTCTGGGAGGTCATGGTGATAGTATGGTTGCAATGATAGGATCAACAGAAGTAGATGGAAAAAAAATTAATGACCTAGTTAAGGAGGGAAAAATCAAGCAAGAAAAATTGGATGAGATTATAGATAGGACTAAAAAGGGTGGAGCAGAGATTGTTAAATATTTAGAAAATGGATCTGCTTTTTATGCTCCAGCAGCTTCTGGGGTAGAGATGGCTGAAAGTTATATAAAAGATTTAAAAAAACAATTACCTTGTGCTGCTTACTTAAATGGAGAGTATGGTACAAAAGATTTATATGCTGGTGTGCCTGTAATTATAGGTTCAGGAGGAATTGAGAAAGTTGTGGAGTTAGATTTATCTTCTGAAGAAAAAAAGAATTTTGACAATTCAATCAGAGCTGTGAAAGAATTATTTGATGCAGCAAAAAAAATTGACCCTGATCTTAAATAAAATTAAAATAAGTTTTAGGAAAGATTTTTATATTCTTTTTTTAATTTTTAGCTCAATTTTTTTTACTTTTTTTTCCGGGTATAAAGGTGTTTTTCCCATAGATAGTTTTTTAATTTACGATGCGGGGTATAAAGTTTTGAATGGTTTTCATCCTTTCAAAGACTATTGGTCAATTACTGGTCCACTACTAGATTATCTACAATTCTTATTTTTTAAAGTATTCGGCATTAACTGGTTAAGTTATGTACTACACGCAGCCTTAATAAATCTTTTTATTTCAATAATATTTTATTTTTTTTTCTCTCAATTAAATATAAGTAAATTTTATTGTTTTATTTATGCTCTTAGTGCCTCAATATTAGCCTATCCCTCAGTAGGTACACCATTTATGGACCATCACGCAGTCATATTTTCACTTATTTCAATACAACTTTTTATATTATCGATTAAAAAAAATAATAGAATTTATTGGTTGCTTGTTCCAATATTTCTTTCTTTCTCGTTTTTGTCTAAGCAAATTCCATCTGCCTACATTGTATTTTTGATATTTATTTTTATAATAATTTTATTTTTTTTAGAAAAATCAAATACTTTTAGAAAAATAATATATTTATTTGCTGGCAGTATTCTCTCGATATTATTAATTTGTTTAATTTTTCTTGTAAATAGAGTCCCAATTGATAATTTTATTTTACAATACTTGTTATATCCGCTTGAAATAGGTAGAGAAAGAAATTCAGAAATTTTATTTAATCTAAATAATACTTTTTTTCAATTTAAATTTATTTATTTTTCATTAATACCCTTAATTTACATTTTCTTTAAGATTTTATTGAAAAATAAAAAAACTTTGGATATTAAAAAAGATTTTTTAATACTAATTTTTATACTTTGTTCAACAGGTATTTTTATATATTCACAAATTTTAACAAAAAATCAAATATTAATTTTCTTTCTCATACCATTTTGTCTTGGTATTGGTCAGTATTTTTTTAATAAATATGAAAATAAAAATTTAATAAAAATCTTCCTTATAGCTCTATTAGTAATTTCAACAATAAAATATCATATAAGATTTAATGTTGAAAAAAAATTTATGGAATTAAGCAAGGTAAATTTTTCTTTGGGTAGTGATGCTAAAATTTTAGATGAAACCTTAAGTGGACTTTTATGGATAACACCGCAGTATCCAAATAAATCAAAATTTGAGTTGGAGGAATTGCAGGAACTTAAAAATTTTCTTTTATTGGATAATAGAAATAAGATTATTTTGACAAATTATCAATTCCTTCCTTCAATTATAGGCAACAAACAAATTGCACCAAACAAATGGTTTGATGTTTTGAGCGTGCCAGATGTTAAAAGTAAATATTTTAATAAATATAAAGATTTTTTTATTCAAAAACTTAAAGAACAAAAAATTGAAAGAATTTATCTTACAGGAAATAAAAAACGCTATTTGAAAAATATTTTAAAAAAAAATTGCTATAAAATCCAAAAAATTAATAGTCTTTCTTCCGTTATTGAGATTGAAGAATGCTTAAAATAAATTTACTTTATTTTTAATTTATTTCTAATATAATTTGAAAAAACTTTTTTTGGTTGAAAAAATTTATAATACAATAATAAAAGAAGATTCAAAAAAGAAAAAATAATTATTATCAGCATTTTAAAATTAAGATTTCCTATAATTAATATAAGCACTAAAGCAATTAATAAGGTTCTGAGAAAAACTTTTTTGTAAAAAACTGCGATTATTCCTAACGAGTGACTAATTAAAAAATTAAAATTGACTTTTGAGTTTCCGAAATATCTCTTATTTTTATCCACTTTAATATAAAAAATATTTTGACAATTTTTTAATACACCGCTTGAGTATGCAATAAACAAGTTATCGTTTGATAAAACTTTTTTTAAATTTTTGATAGAAAAAGAACTGTAATTTCCAAAGTTTATAAAATAGCCTGTCAAAATATATGTTAAAGTTAAACGAATGGTATTCAAAATTTTTAAAAATAAGCTCTCAGTTCTTTTTGATCTTGCTGCAAATACAATATGGTTTGGATTTTGACCCGCTGTCATTATCAGTTTAATTAACTTTTTTGGATTATCTTCTCCGTCTGAGTCCATGACAGATATTATAGAAGAAGAATGTTTACTCTTAATTTGATTTTGTAAGTATTTTAAACCGATAAAAATAGCTTTTTGGCTGCCCAAATTTTCTTTTAGATTAATTAAAAAAATTCTTTTTATATTTTTTAATTTATTTGTAAATAAAACTGGTTTATCAGTCGATCCATCATTAATAATTAAAATAGTTAATTGAACATTAGTTTTTTTTAAGCTTTTATCTATAATAGATAAAAGTTTGTTTAAAGATTTCCAATCATTAAAGGTGGGTAAAATGACATAATTTTTTTTCATAAAATTTAAAATTTTATTTGCTTATAAACACATATTAACTATAAATACTCAAAAATACATTTAATAAATGAATATTCACGAACATCAGGCCAAAGACATTTTAAAAGAATTCAAAGCTCCTGTTTCTAAAGGCATCGTAATATATTCCGCTAAAGAAATTAAAGAAAAAATTTCCAAACTAAATTATAAAAAATACGTGTTGAAAGCACAAATTCATGCAGGTGGAAGAGGAAAAGCTGGAGGAGTAAAATTAATTGAAAATTTGGTTGATCTAGAAAAAGAGGCAGAAAAAATGATGGAAAGAACTCTAGTAACCCATCAAACTGGTCCTGAAGGAAAAAAAGTAAAAAGATTATATATTGAGGAAGCATCAGATATAGAGAAAGAGTTCTATCTATCTTGCTTGATTGATAGAGAATCATCAAAAATTGCTTTTATTAGTAGTACCGAGGGAGGAATGGATATAGAAAAAGTCGCAAATGAAACGCCTGAGAAAATACATACAAAAAAAATAGATTTTACAAGAGAAGGACCTTCAGAAAAAGATATTTTAGAAATAATTTCAATTTTTAAATTTAACGCTGTTCTTTTAGAAGAAGGAAAAGAATTAATTAAATCTTTATATAAAATATTAGTTGAGAAAGATGCGAGCCTGATAGAGATAAACCCATTAATTATCACAAAAGATAAGAAGCTGCTTTGTTTAGATGCAAAAATGAATTTTGATGATAATGCAATTTTTAGAAGACCAGAAATATTAAAACTTAGAGATCTAAACGAGGAAGAGCCGGCGGAAATTGAAGCAAGCAAATATGATTTAGCTTATATCAAATTAAATGGTTCAATTGGTTGTATGGTCAATGGGGCAGGACTAGCAATGGCAACAATGGATATTATTAAATTATATGGTCAGGAGCCCGCAAATTTTTTAGATGTAGGAGGTGGAGCTAGCAAAGAGAAAGTAACAGCAGCATTTAAATTAATTTTAGCCGATAAAAATGTAAAAGGAATTTTGATTAACATATTTGGGGGGATTATGAGATGTGATGTACTAGCCCAAGGAGTTATAGAAGCTGCAAAACAAATAAATCTCTCAGTTCCACTTGTAGTAAGATTAGCTGGAACAAATTTTAAAGAGGGAAAAGAAATTTTAGATAAATCTAATTTAAAAATTTCATCAGCATCAGATTTAAATGATGCTGCAAAAAAAATTGTAAAGGCAATAACCTAAATGTCAGTTTTAATTAATAGAGATACAAAAGTGATTTGCCAAGGATTTACAGGCACACATGGTACTTTTCATTCAGAACAAGCAATAAAATATGGAACCAAATTAGTTGGAGGAGTTACTCCAAAAAAAGGTGGCCTAACGCATTTAAATCTACCTGTATTTAATTCAGTTCAAGAAGCGAAAGAAAAAACATCAGCAGATGCTACTATGATATATGTACCGCCTAAATTTGCAGGCGCCGCAATTATTGAGGCAATCGAAGCTAAAATAGAGTTAATTGTTTGCATCACAGAAGGAATACCAGTCTTAGATATGCTAAGAGTAAAAAAAATATTATCAAAAAGCAATTCAAGATTAATAGGACCCAACTGTCCAGGAATAATCACTCCAGATGAATGTAAAATCGGAATTATGCCTGGAAACATTCATAAAAAAGGAACAGTTGGCATTGTTTCTAGGTCGGGAACTTTGACCTACGAGGCTGTTGCACAAACCTCATCTAATGGAATGGGCCAGTCTACATGTATAGGTATAGGTGGTGATCCGATAAATGGAACAAATTTTATTGATTGTTTAGAACTTTTTTTAAAAGATGAAGAGACTAAGTCTATAGTGATGATAGGAGAGATAGGTGGATCCGCAGAGGAAGAAGCAGCAGACTTTTTAAGAAAAGAGAAAAGAAAAAAACCGATGGTAGGTTTTATTGCTGGGCTAACCGCCCCGCCTGGTAGAAGAATGGGCCATGCTGGCGCAATAATATCTGGAGGTAAAGGCGGAGCAGAGGATAAGATCGAAATTATGAAATCAGCTGGAATAACTATATCAAAATCCCCCGCAGATATTGGCAAAACACTGTTAGAAAAACTTAATAGTTGATTTTTATAAATTTATGTTAAAATAAATTATTAATGTCAACTTCAGATAATAATATTATTTATAAAAAAACTTCATTTTTATCAGGAGTTAACTCTGAGTTCATAAATCAGTTTTATTCAGATTATCTTTCAGACCCAGAGTCTTTACCAGATGGATGGAGAAAATTTTTCGACGGTTTAAGCGAAGATGAAAAATTAGTTTTAAATGATTTGAATGGACCAAGCTGGTCACCTGATAAGAAAAAGAATTTTATTTCAAATAAAAAAGAAATAATTGTAGAAGAAACTTCAGATTTAAATTCTGACTCAGTAAAAAAAGCATCAAAAGACTCAGTAAGAGCTATAATGCTGATAAGAGCATATAGAATAAGAGGACATTTAATTGCAAATTTAGATCCCTTATCAATTCAAGAAAAAAAAGAACACCCAGAGCTTAAACCCGAGACATATGGTTTTACAAAAAAAAGATTACAATAGAAAAATATTCTTAGATGGTGTTTTAGGTCTTCAGTATGGAGATTTAAATCAGATTCTCAAAATTTTAGAAAAAACATATTGCTCAACAATAGGTTACGAATTCATGCATATGGGAGATCCAGATGAAAAAGCATGGATTAGAAATAGAATAGAAGGTCCTGAAAAAGATATTGCTTTTACGGAAAATGGAAAAAAAGCAATCTTAAATAAGATAGTTCAAGCAGAAGGATTTGAAAAATATTTACATGTAAAATTTGTCGGAACAAAAAGATTTGGTCTTGATGGAGGAGAATCATTAATACCTGCTTTGGAACAAATTATTAAAAGAGGAGGAGGCCTTGGAGCTAAAGAAATCAAAATTGGAATGCCTCACAGAGGAAGATTGAATGTCTTAGCGAACGTTATGGGTAAACCCTTTAGAGCAATTTTTAGTGAATTTTTTGGGAAATCAACAAGTGCTAGTAAATATTTCGAGGGTGATGTGAAATACCATCTTGGAGCCTCCTCTAATAGAGAATTCGATGGAAACTCAGTACATATAAGTTTGACTGATAACCCATCACATCTAGAAGCTGTAAATCCGGTTGTTCTAGGACAAGTAAGAGCCAAACAATTTTTTCATAAAGATAAAGAGAGAAAAAAAGTTATTCCGGTTTTGATGCACGGAGATGCAGCATTTGCGGGACAAGGTATAGTAGCGGAGTGTTTTGCGATGTCGGGTCTTCCTGGGCATAATATCGGAGGCACTATTCATATAATTGTTAATAATCAAATAGGTTTTACTACTGCGCCTAGGTTTGCCAGATCATCTCCATATCCATCAGATGTTGCTAAAACTGCACAAGCTCCAATATTTCATGTTAATGGAGACGATCCAGAGGCCGTTGTTCATTGTGCTAAAATTGCTACTGAATACAGACAAAAATTTAATCGAGATGTTGTAATTGACATGGTTTGTTACAGAAGATTTGGTCACAACGAAGGAGATGAGCCTTCATTCACACAACCAATAATGTATAAAAAGATAAGATCTCACCCTACTACACTAACACTTTACGGGAAAAAATTATCAAACGAGGGATTAACATCAGAAGAAAAATTGCAAGGCGAAAAAACTAAATTTAAAAATTATTTAGAAAAAGAATTTGAGACATCCAAAAACTATAAGTCTGAATTAAAATGGTTTGACGGTGCTTGGTCTAGATTTAAGCCAGGTCTTGGAAAAGATAAAAGAGGAGCTAGTGGCGTAGATAAAGAAAAATTGAAAAAAGTTGGAAAAAAAATATTTAATATACCATCAAATTTTAATGCTCATAAAACTCTTAAAAGAGTGTTCGAACTAAGAAATCAAATGCTTTTATCAGATAAACTTGATTGGTCTTCGGCTGAGAGTTTAGCTATTGGAACTTTATTAACAGAAGGATTTTCTGTGAGGTTATCAGGTCAAGACTCTGGAAGAGGAACATTTAGCCAAAGACATGCCATTCTTAGAAATCAAGAAAATCACGATAGATACATCCCAGCTAATAATATTCAAAAGGGTCAAATGAGGTTCGAGGTAATAGATAGTTTATTATCTGAACTTGCAGTTTTAGGATTTGAGTTTGGTTATTCATTATCTGAACCTGAGACATTAGTTTTGTGGGAGGCTCAATTTGGAGACTTTGCTAATGGAGGTCAAGTTATAATAGATCAATTTATTACATCATCAGAAGCAAAGTGGGGAAGAGCTAGCGGTCTTGTAATGCTACTACCTCATGGATATGAAGGTCAAGGTCCAGAACATTCTTCTGCGAGATTAGAGCGATTTCTTCAACTTTGTGCTGGAGAAAATATTCAAGTAGTTAATTGTACTACACCTTCAAACTATTTTCATGTTTTAAGAAGACAAATGCATAGAGAATTTAGAAAACCTTTAGTAATTATGACGCCAAAGTCACTGCTTAGACATAAAAGATGTATCTCAAATATCAACGAGTTTACATCAAACAGCTCTTTTCATCGTGTTTTAGAAGACGATGCTTATAACAAAGATAATAATTTAATTTCTCTTAAAAAAAATAAAAAAATTGAAAAAGTCGTTATGTGCTCAGGAAAAATTTATTATGATTTAATCGAAGCAAGAGAAAAACTCAAGAATGACAGAGTAATATTTGTTCGTCTCGAACAGTTATATCCTTTCCCGGCAAAAACATTAGCAACTATTTTAAAAAGATATAACAAAGCAAAATTTATATGGTGCCAAGAGGAGCCAAAAAATATGGGAGCTTGGAATACGGTAAGAAATTATATAGATAGAACTCTAGAAATGATAAATTTTAAAGATATCAACGTCAAATATGTAGGTAGAAAGGCATCTTCCTCTACTGCGACTGGAAATGCGAATAAACATCTTGCACAACAAAAAGAAATATTGGAAAAGATAGTTAAAGATTAAATGTCAGAAAAAATTACAGTTCCTTCTTTAGGTGAGTCAGTAACGGAAGCTACGGTGTCTAAATGGTTAAAATCACAAGGTGATAAAGTTATAGCTGATGAACCGATTGTTGAATTAGAAACTGATAAAGTAAATGTTGAGGTTCCAGCCCCATCAAATGGTGTTCTCGGCAATATTGCAGTTAAAGAGGGACAAACTGTAAATGTTGGATCTCTTTTGGGAACGATAAATAATAATTTAAAACAAGAAATTTCTAACTCAGAAGAGATTAAAAAGTATAGCCCCCCAAAAAAAGAAGTAAAAAAAATTAAAGAAATAAATAATAACCCACTATCAAAAAAAATTTCTAAACCTAAAATAGAGGAGTCAGTTTTAAAACTTGATAAAGAAGAAATAAGTGTAAATGAGGAACCTTTAATCTTAGATAACGTTCACAATGAAAAGAGAATAGTTAAAAAAAACCCATCAACTAAAAAAGAAAAAAATATATCTCCTGCTGCTAGAAAAATGGCTAATGAAGCGGACGTAGATATAAACAATATTGAAGGAACTGGAAAAAACGGAGTAATTTTAAAAGAAGATATAATGAGTCTTATGGGTTCAAAACCTTCTCCTTCAGAGAGAAAAATTAAACACGGACCTGAAGAGAGAGTAAAAATGACAAGATTAAGGTTAACTATTGCCAAGAGACTTAAAGAAGCTCAAGAAAATGCTGCGATGCTAACAACTTTCAATGAAGTTGATATGAGCGAAGTAATTGCAATGAGGAACCAATATAAAGATGAATTTCAAAATAATTATGGAGTAAAACTTGGTTTTATGTCTTTTTTTGTTAAAGCTTGTGTGATCGGATTAAAAAATTATCCAGCTATAAATTCTGAAATTCAAGGTGAAGAAGTAGTTTATAAGAATTATTATAATATAAGTATTGCAGTTGGAACTGACAGAGGATTGGTTGTCCCCGTACTAAGAGAAACAGACGAAATGTCTTTTGCTGATATTGAAAAAAATATTGGAGATCTTGGCAAAAAAGCAAGAGATGGAAAAATTACGATCGAAGATTTACAAGGAGGAACATTTACAATTACAAATGGCGGTATATATGGCTCAATGCTTTCAACTCCGATACTAAACCCTCCTCAATCGGCTGTTTTAGGAATGCATAATATAATTGAAAGACCGGTTGTAGTGAATGGAAATATTGAAGTAAGGCCAGTTATGTATTTAGCTTTGTCTTACGATCATAGGATTATTGACGGCAAAGAGGCTGTTTCTTTTTTAAAAATCGTTAAGGAGTCGCTAGAACAGCCAAAAAGACTTTTTTTGAACATCTAAAAAATGGATAATTTTGATTTACTTGTTATCGGTGGTGGACCTGGCGGATACGTTTGTGCAATTAGAGCAGCGCAGCTTGGTTTAAAAACTGCTTGCGTAGAATCTAGGGGAACTCTGGGCGGAACTTGCCTAAACGTTGGTTGTATACCATCTAAAAGCTTGTTAAATCTTTCTGAAAATTTTCATAAAGCTAAAAAAGATTTTAATAGACAGGGCATAGAAATAGATAACCTAAAACTAAACATAGAGAAGATGATGTCAAATAAAAATAAATCTGTTCAAGTTTTAACAAAGGGAGTAGAATTTTTATTTAAAAAAAATAAAGTATCATATATAAAAGGAAAAGGTGTTTTATTTTCTAAAAATGATGTTGTAGTTTACAACAATAATAACAAAACAAACTATAAGGCTAAAAATATAGTTATCGCTACAGGGTCAGAGGTATCATCTTTACCTGGTATACAAATTGATGAAAAAAATATAATCTCATCAACTGGCGCATTATCTCTTAAAAAAGTTCCAAAAAAATTAGCCGTAATAGGCGGTGGATATATAGGTTTAGAAATGGGATCAGTATGGTCTAGGCTAGGAGCAGAGGTCACAGTAATTGAATACCTTGATCACATAACTCCAGGAATGGATAGAGAAATCTCTAATGAATTTAAAAAAATTTTAATTAAGCAAGGTATTAAATTTAAAATGGGTTCAAAAGTAAATACAGTAAAAAGCTCAGGTGAATTAGTAGTGGTAAATTTTACAGATATAAAAAATTCAAAGGAAGAAACTTTAGAATTTGATAAAGTGCTAGTATCAGTTGGTAGAAAACCTTACACTGAGGGTCTTAACTTAACAAAAGTAGGTATAAAAAAGGATGCCAAAGGAAGGGTACATGTGAATGAAAAATTACAAACATCCGTTAAAAACATTTATGCTATAGGAGATGTTATTAAAGGCCCAATGTTAGCTCATAAAGCTGAGGAAGAAGGAATTGCAGTGGCAGAAATCTTGGCAGGCCAAGCTGGCCATGTTAATTATGATGTTATCCCTGGGGTAATCTATACCTCACCTGAGGTAGCAACAGTAGGAAAAACGGAGGAGCAATTAATAGACGAAAATAAGCCCTATAAAGTTGGAAAATTTCCTTTTTTAGCTAATTCACGAGCAAAAGTTAATAATGAAACAGAGGGTTTTGTAAAAATTTTAGCAGATAGCAAAACTGATAAAGTTTTAGGTGTACATATTATCGGCCCTCATTGCGGAGATATGATCGCAGAAATGGCCTTGGCTATGGAATTTGGAGCAAGTGCAGAAGATATTGCTAGAACATGCCATGCTCATCCAACTCACACTGAGGCGATTAAAGAAGCAGCATTAGCTGTTGATAAGAGACCAATTCATTTTTAATTAAAAAAATTTTTAATACTATTATCCCATGAAAGCGCAAGTTTTGTTGCCAAAAATTTTTAATTTTCCATTTACGTATAACTCTAAGAGAGAAAGTAAAGTTGGAGATTTAGTAGAAGTTCCTTTTGGCTCAAAAAATGAAATTGGAGTAATTTGGAAGGATAAATACTCAGAGCCAAAAAATATAAAAATTAAAGAGATTAAAAAAAATACAGGATATTCCATCAATAGTAAGTTAGTAGATTTTATTGAGTGGTTTTCATTATATAACATGGTTCC
This sequence comes from uncultured Pelagibacteraceae bacterium, assembly GCA_902632445.1. Taxonomy (GTDB): domain Bacteria; phylum Pseudomonadota; class Alphaproteobacteria; order Pelagibacterales; family Pelagibacteraceae; genus Pelagilacustribacter. The sequence goes on from CACPCL010000006.1 coordinate 34,209, forward strand.
AATTGGATTAGTTTTGAAAATGGTAATAGGTGGAACAGATAAATTTATAAAAGTAAAAAATGATTTTACTAAAATAAAAAAAACTAAAATTAAAAAATTCAAATTAAATGAAGAGCAATCTAAAGCTCTTAAGTTTCTCGGAAAAGTTAATGATAAATTTGATGTATCTGTTTTACAAGGTACCACTGGATCAGGAAAAACTTTGGTCTATTTTGAGAGAATAAAGAGAATAATCAAAAAAAATAATCAAGCACTAGTTTTATTACCAGAAATATTTCTTACTAATGACTTTAAAGAAAGATTTGAAGATTTTTTTGGTTTCGAACCAGCAATATGGCATTCAAAAATAACCCCCAAACAAAAAAGAGTAATTTGGAAAGGAATAATAAATAATAAGATAAAGATTTTAGTAGGTGCAAGGTCAGCTTTGCTGCTACCTTTTAAGAAGCTTGGAATAATTGTAGTAGATGAAGAACATGATACATCTTATAAACAAGACGAGGGTGTTATTTACAATGCAAGAGACATGGCAATTTCAAGGGCAAATTTTGAAAAAATTCCTATACATTTAGTTACCTCTGTTCCTTCAATAGAGACTTATAATAATATTTGTAATAAAAAATATAGGCATACGAAAATATTTAAAAGATTTAATGATTATCCTCTTCCAGATACTAAAATTATTAATTTGAATATTGATAAAATCAAAGATAGATTTATTGCTAAAGAGACTGCAGACTTAGTAAAAAAATATCTTCAAAAAGAGGATCAGATTTTATTTTTTTTAAATAGAAGAGGTTATGCACCATATTTAATTTGTAAGAAATGTGGATATAAACAAGTTTGTCCAAATTGCTCATTATATTTAACATTTCATAAATTGAGAAATAAAGCTATATGTCATCATTGTTCTTTTGAAAAAGAAATATTTACTAAATGTAAATTTGATGGAAGTTGTGATTTTGTCAAGTACGGCCCAGGTGTGGAAAAAATATTTGAAGAGGTTAAAGAAATATTTCCCAACAAAAAGATTAGTATATTTTCAAGTGACTATTTAAAAACAAAAGAAAAAACAAAAATTTTTTTTAAAGAAATAAATGAACATAAGATAGATATATTAATCGGGACCCAAATGATTTCAAAAGGTTTTAATTTTCCAAAATTAAACTGCATTGTAGTAATCGATGCCGATTTCTCTGGAAGGGGATATGATTTAAGAACAACAGAAAAAAATATTCAATTATATCATCAGCTTAGTGGAAGAGCGGGAAGATTTAGCTCAAAATCGCTAATTGTATATCAAACATTAACACCTCAAAATTTAACGTTAAATAAACTAATTAAAAATGAGTCTGATAAACTTCTTCAAAATGAGCTATTATTGAGAGAAAAAAATAAATTACCTCCTTTTATAAGACTGATTTCCATAATTGTGTCTTCAAAAGATAGAAGTCTAAGTTTGCAGGGTGCAAGAGAGATAAAAATAAAATTGAACCAAGTAAAAGACCTTGAAGTCTTAGGACCAGTTGACTCCCCTTTATTAAAAATTAAAAAAAACTTCAGGTCAAGATTATTACTTAGGTTTAGTAATCGTTTTCTGATGCAGAGAAAAATCACAAATGTCTTAAATAGGCTTAAAATCTCATCAAAAATAAAACTCACGGTTGATGTAGATCCTATCAATTTTGCTTAAGACCAAAATTGGTAACTTGAACAAGATATTCTCTTATGGTACGACCTTCGCATTATTTCACAATAAATTCTGACAACTAAAAATGAGTACAAATAAATCTTTCTCAACTGAAACATCAGAAAGGTACTCACGCGCTTTATTTGAAGTTTCTAAAGAGTCATCCGAGTTGGATAAAGTTGAAAATGATATAAAAAATTTTCAATTACTATTAGGATCCAGTTTAGAAATCAAAAATTTTATTAAGGATCCGACACAAAGTATTAGTCAGCAAACTAAAGTGATAAATTTATTAGCTGATAAACTAATATTTTCTAAAAATCTTAAAAATTTCTTTTTACTTTTAATAGAAAAAAGAAGAATCTTCTTTGTTAATAAAATTTTTAAGAGTTTTTTAAAGTTGTGCTCAAAAAAAAGGGGGGAAATGGAAGCTTCATTAATTTCTTCAAAAGATCTATCTAAAATAGAACTTGATAAAATTAATAAAGAACTATCAGAAGCAATGGGGTCAATTTTAAAGTTTGATTATAAAGTTGATAAAGAATTAATTGGAGGTTTAAAATTACAACTAGGTAGCTTTATGATTGATACATCACTTAAAAGTAAATTAAAAAAATATGAACAAGCAATGTTAGAAAATTAAAATGACAATAAACCCTTCAGAAGTAACGAAATTATTAAAAGATCAAATTAAAAACTTTGGTGAGAAAGCTCAAGTTTCAGAGATTGGAAAAGTTTTATCTGTAGGAGATGGTATCGCACGTGTCTACGGTTTAGATAATGTGCAAGCTGGTGAGATGGTTGAATTTGAAGATAACTCAAAAGGAATGGCATTGAATTTAGAAAATGATAACGTTGGCGTGGTTATTTTTGGTGATGACAGAAATATTAAAGAAGGAGATACTATAAAGAGAACTAATGCAATTGTAGATGTTCCAGTTGGTAAAGAACTCTTAGGACGAGTAGTTGACGGTCTTGGTAATCCCATTGATGGAAAGGGTCCCCTCACTGTCAAAAATAGAAAACGTGTTGAAGTAAAAGCTCCAGGAATTATACCAAGACAATCAGTCAACGAACCTATGCAGACAGGTTTAAAATCAATTGACTCACTTATACCAATAGGAAGAGGTCAAAGAGAACTTATAATTGGAGACAGGCAGACTGGTAAAACAGCAGTAGCAATTGATGCTATTATTAATCAAAAAAAAATAAATGAATCATCTGATGAGAAAAAAAAATTATATTGCGTTTATGTAGCTATCGGTCAAAAACGTTCTACTGTTGCACAGATAACAAAAACTTTAGAAGAAGCTGGTGCATTAAAATATACTACAATAGTAGCGGCTACAGCTTCGGACTCTGCTCCTTTACAATTTTTAGCTCCATATACTGGATGTACTATAGGTGAGTTTTTTAGGGACAATGGTATGCATGCTTTAATTGTTTATGATGATTTATCAAAACAAGCGGTTGCATATAGACAGATGTCTTTATTATTAAGAAGACCTCCTGGAAGAGAAGCCTATCCTGGAGACGTATTTTATTTACACAGTAGATTATTAGAAAGAGCAGCAAAACTAAATGAGAAAAGCGGGGGCGGATCTTTAACTGCATTACCTATAATTGAAACTCAGGCGGGTGATGTTTCTGCCTATATACCTACTAATGTAATTTCTATTACAGACGGACAAATTTTTTTAGAAACTGAACTATTTAATCAAGGAATAAGACCAGCAGTTAACGTTGGTTTATCAGTGTCAAGAGTAGGCTCTGCTGCACAAACAAAAGCAATGAAAAAAGTAGCAGGATCAATAAAACTGGAGCTAGCACAATACAGAGAAATGGCTGCCTTTGCCCAATTTGGCTCTGACTTAGATGCTTCAACTCAACAACTATTAAACCGAGGTTCAAAACTAACTGAGCTTTTAAAACAAGATCAGTATTCACCTATGACTGTGGCAGAGCAAGTTATATCAGTGTTTACGGGTGTTAAAGGCTATTTAGATGATGTTGACTTAAATAAAATTAAACAATTTGAAAAGGATATAATTGAGAAAATTAAATCTGACAAACCTGAAATTATTAATTCAATTCAATCATCTGGAAAACTTGAAGAGAATTCAGAAAAACTTCTCATTCAAATAATCGAGGATTACAAATCAAGGAATAAATAATGCCAAGTTTAGATGACCTAAAAAAAAGAATTAAAAGTGTAAAATCTACTCAAAAAATTACAAAAGCTATGAAAATGGTAGCAGCTGCTAAGTTAAGAAAAGCCCAGGAAAATGCTGAGAAAGGAAGGCCTTACAGTCAAAAAATGCAAAACATAATTTTGAATTTAACTAAATCAATCAACGATCCTGAAAACGCTCCGAAGTTATTAGTTGGCACAGGAAAAGATAAAACTTATTTATGTGTCGTCTTAACAGCCGATAGGGGACTATGTGGAGGTTTTAATTCAAATATTTGTAAACTTGCAAAAGCTGAGTTTAAAAAAATTCTTAGTGAAGGAAAAGATTTAAAAATTATCACAGTAGGAACTAAAGGTCTAGACCAAATTAAAAGAGAATACGGAAAGTATATAATAAATAAATTCAGTTTCAAAAATAAGAAAAAAATTACTTTTCATGAAGCAGAAATAATCGGGAATGAAATAATAAGTTTATTTAAAAAAGATGAATTCGATAAGTGCATTTTATTTTTTAATAATTTTAAAAATGTAATTACACAAATCCCTCAAGCCCAACAAATTATCCCTGCTGAAAATAAAGATTTAGAAAAAAAAGAGGAAAATTCTATTTCATATATGTTTGAGCCTGAAGAAGACGAAATTTTAGAGGATTTACTTCCTAAAAATATTTCTACACAAGTTTTTAAAGCTTTTTTAGAAAATGCTGCTAGTGAACAAGGATCAAGAATGACTGCAATGGATAATGCTACCAGAAACGCAGGAGATTTAGTGGATAAGTTAACAATTAACTATAACAGAAGTAGGCAAGCCTCAATCACAAAAGAATTAATAGAGATCATATCAGGAGCTGAAAGTTTATAAATATGGCTACTAAAGGAAAAATAACTCAAATTATCGGAGCTGTAGTAGATGTAAATTTTGAGACTGATTTACCAGAAATTTATACTGCACTTGAAACTAGTAATTCAGGGAGCAAACTTATATTAGAAGTGGCTCAACATTTAGGTGAAAATGATGTCAGAACAATAGCAATGGATGCAACAGAAGGACTAAAAAGAGGAGATGAGGTTATTAATACTGGTTCTCCTATTAGCGTACCGGTAGGACCTGAAACTTTAGGGAGAATTATTAACGTCGTGGGGGAGTCAATTGATGAAAAGGGTGAGGTTAAAACAAAAGAAAAATGGCCAATACACAGGCCTGCCCCAAAGTTCACGGATCAAGCTACAGAGACAGAACAGTTAGTAACTGGAATTAAAGTAATTGATCTTCTGGCGCCATATGCAAAAGGGGGAAAAATTGGATTATTTGGAGGTGCTGGGGTTGGAAAAACAGTTACTATAATGGAATTAATTAATAATATTGCTAAAGCACATGGAGGATTTTCAGTGTTCGCTGGTGTTGGCGAAAGAACTAGAGAGGGAAATGATCTTTATCATGAAATGATAGAGTCAGGAGTTATTAAGACTGAAGGAAAAGGATCCAAAGCTGCATTAGTGTACGGACAAATGAACGAGCCACCAGGTGCTAGAGCGCGTGTCGCTTTGACAGGACTGACCGTGGCTGAATATTTTAGAGATAAAGAAGGTCAAGATGTATTATTTTTCGTAGATAATATTTTTAGATTTACTCAAGCTGGATCAGAAGTTTCTGCATTGTTAGGTAGGATACCCTCGGCAGTTGGATATCAACCAACTCTGGCAACTGACATGGGTAACCTTCAAGAAAGAATTACTTCTACTGATAAAGGTTCTATTACATCAGTACAGGCAATTTATGTCCCAGCTGATGACTTAACAGACCCAGCTCCAGCAACTTCATTTTCTCACTTAGATGCTACTACTGTATTATCTAGACAAATAGCAGAAATAGGTATTTATCCTGCGGTGGACCCTTTAGACTCCACGTCTAGGATATTAGATCCTAGAATAGTTGGAGAAGATCATTATAGAGTTGCAAGAGACGTTCAAAGAATTTTACAAGCATATAAATCGCTTCAAGATATTATTGCGATTCTTGGAATGGATGAACTTTCAGAAGAAGATAAGTTAACTGTTGCAAGGGCTAGAAAAATACAAAGATTTTTATCACAACCGTTTTTTGTTGCTGAGGTATTTACAGGTTCTCCTGGAAAATTAGTGGATTTAGACTCTACAATAAAAGGTTTTGATGCAATTTGTAAAGGAGATTACGATCATTTACCAGAGGCTGCCTTTTACATGGTCGGTGGAATAGAGGAAGTTGTAGAAAAAGCTGAAAAATTATCTAAAGATAATAAATAATGAATGAAAAATATTCAGTCGAAATTATATCACCAGATAAAACTATTTTAAAGGAAGATGCCACTGAAGTTGTTATTCCATCTTTTGAGGGTGAAATTGGAATTCTTAAAGATCATATTCCACTTATAACTTTTTTAAGACCAGGGTTGATCAAGATAAATAGCGATAGTAAAAAAATTTTTTTTGTAGAGGAAGGAACAGTAGAATTTGTAGAAAATAAACTTCTAATTTTAACATCTACTGCAAAATTTTTGACAGATTTAGATAAAAATATTTTAGATGAATTAATAAATGGTGCAGTAAAAGATCTGAGTAATACGAACTTAACAGACAAAGATAAGTATTTATTGACGCACAAATTAGAAACTTTAAAAAATATTAATTTAAAAACTTTTTAATTTCTCTTAGAAGTTTTAAATATAAATCTTTTTTAAAATCTACAATTACCTCTGGAAGCTCTTCAGGAGAAATCCATTTCCATTGAATAAATTCTGGGTGCTTAGTTTTTATATTAATTTCACTTTCTTCTCCTAAAAACTTTGCAATAAACCATTTCTGTTTTTGACCCCTAAATCTACCTTTCCAAATAATACCGATTAAATTTTTTGGAAGTTCATACTCAAAAAAACCCTCTATTTCTTTTAGTATTTTAATACTTTTTATACTAGTCTCTTCTAAAAGCTCTCTTTTTATAGCGGAGTTAAAATCTTCATCTTTGTCAACTCCACCTTGAGGCATTTGCCACTTGTCTGATGGATTATCTTTCCTTTTACCTACAAAAACTTTGTTTTCGTTATTTAAAATAATAATACCTACTCCAGAACGCATAGGAAGTTTTTGTAAAATCATAAATGTTAAGAGCTGAAAAGTTTGATAGCGTAATTTAACTGGTTATCTTTTTCAGAATTTATTAAAAAGTCTTCACCTTTTTCTTCTACTAGTATATCTGGAGTTACACCTACTTCAGAAATTGATTTACCTGATGGCAAATAATATTTAGAAATTGTTAGTCTTATTCCCCCTCCATTTTTTAATGGTATAATAGACTGAACCGAACCTTTTCCATATGAGTTTTCACCTAATATAATCGCTCTCTTGTGATCTTTCAAAGCACCTGCAAGTATTTCAGAGGCAGATGCAGAACCATTATTAATTAAAATTACTATTGGCTTCCCCTTAATCTCATCTCCTTTTCTTGCAAAAAACTTTCTTGTTTCTGAAACCTTTCTTCCTTTAGTTGATACAATTTCACCATCTTCCAAGAAAAAATCAGTAATATTTATTGCTTGTGTTAATAAACCACCGGGATTATTCCGAAGGTCAATTACATAGCCTTTTAGGTTAGGCATTTTTTCATATTTTTTTACAGATTTTAAAAACTGCTTATCGCTATTCTCATTAAAAGATTTTAATCTTATGTAGCCTATGTTTTTTTCTTCACCAATTATTTCTGAACTAACCGACTGAACCTCAATAACTTTCCTAACAATTGTAAATTCTAATGGTTTTTTAACATTTTTTCTTCTTACGGTTAAATCAATTGATGTGCCCACTGGTCCCCTCATTAATTTTACTGCCTCTAATAAAGATTTTCCTTGAACTTGTTCTTTACCAATTTTAACAATGTAATCTCCTGATTTAATACCCGCTCTAGCAGCAGGAGTATCATCAATAGGAGAAATTACTTTCACTACTCCTGCTTCCATACCAATTTCAATACCCAACCCACCAAACTCGCCTTTTGTATCAGTCTGCATTTCTTTAAAAAGTTCTGGACTCATATAGGCGGAGTATGGATCTAGTGACTGAAGCACTCCATTAATAGCAGAGTCCATCATTTCTGCTTGATCGACTTCATCAACATAATCTTTTTGAATATTTTCTAACACCTCACCAAAAAGATCTATTTTTTCATAAAGATCGCTTTTTGAATAAACTATTCCCGAGAAAATGTTAAAAATAAAAATTGATAAAATTAAAATTTTTTTCATATCATAGCTTTTTCTTTTGGAATTTCTTCTGACCACATTTTCTCCAAATCATAAAATTCTCTTTTTTCTGGATGAAAAATATGCACAATTACGTCGTGCGCATCAACTAGTTTCCAGTCGCTACTTTCTTTTCCTTCAATACGACAATTGTCTATTCCTAATTTTTTTAATTGGGCTACAAGAATTTCAGATAATGACTGCAAATGTCTTGAAGACGTACCAGAAGCTATAACCATATAATCTGCAATGTATGATTTATTTTTTAAGTCAATACATATTATATTATGAGCTTTATTATCATCTAATATTTTTTCAACGTTATTTTTAATATCAATAATCCCCATTAACTATTTAATTCCGTCCATTTTTTTTAATTGTGTCGATGATATTGATATGGGTTTATTTTTGATAAAGATAATTTTATTTTTAAAATTTTTAACCACGATTGATTTCATTCCCTTTCTATCATATCCTTTTCTAGAAAAAACTATTAATTTTACTATTTTTACTATTTTTTTCCAGCTTTTCCACTTATGAAAGCTTATTAAATTATCAGAACCAATTATAAAGAAGATATTTTTATTTTTCTTTTTTTTTATAAAGTGATTTATCACATCAATGATTCTAGAAGATTTAACAATATTATCTAGATGAATTATTTCAATTTTTTTTTGAGCTTTAGTTATTTTTTTTGCATATTTTATTCTTTCGTCTAAAGAATAAAAAGCCTTATTTTTAAATGGATTTTTTTTTGTAATAACCCAGTAAATTTTTTTTAATGTAAATTTTTTTATAGCGATTTTTGATATTCTCAAGTGCCCTTTATGTGCAGGATCAAAGCTACCACCTAATAAACCAATGCATTTTTTTCGGATATTTGCCATCAACTACGGTCTAACAATTCCTTTTCCGGTAACAAGATATTTGTAAGATGTTAATTGATTTATTCCCACAGGACCTCTAGGCGGAAGTTTGTTAGTAGAGATACCAATTTCACCACCAAAACCAAATTCTCCTCCGTCAGCAAATTGAGTTGAAACATTGTGCATTGCTATTGAGCTATTAACGCTATTTAAAAAAATCTCAGCATTTTTTTTGTTGCCAGTAATAATGCTATCGGTATGCATTGTACCATATTTTAAAATATGTTTGATAGCACCATTTACATTTTTAACTGCCTTTATTGAAATAATTGCATCTAGATATTCTGTCTTCCAATCTTTTTCGGTAGTCTTTTTTAATTTTCCTTTAAAAATTTTATTAACTTTTTTATCAGCTCTTATTTCGCAGCCTGAATTTAAAAGAGCATTTATTATTTCTTTAGCATGTGAGTTTAAAGCTTTTTCTTCGATCAAAAGAGTTTCTACTGCTCCACAAATACTTGTCCTTCTCATTTTTGCGTTAATAATTAGATCTTTCGCCATTTTTATGTTTGCTGTTTTATCAACATAAATGTGACATAATCCTTCAAGATGACCAATTACGTGTATATTAGAAAATTTTTGTACTTTCGCTACAAGACCTTTCCCTCCTCTTGGCACAATAACATCAATATATGCGCTCATTTTTGATAAAAGTTGATCTACTATTTTTCTATTTTTATTCTCAATAAACTGAACACAGTTTTGATTTATATTATTTTTTCTTAAATTATCTCTGAATAATTTAGCTAACAATCTATTTGAATTGAAAGCTTCAGATCCGCCTCTCAAAATAGAACAATTACCAGATTTTAAACATAATGCTGCAACATCAGCAGTTACATTAGGTCTACTTTCATATATTACACCTATAACACCAATTGGAGTTGTTACTTTTTTAATTGTCAAATTATTTGGTCTACGCCATGTTTCCAAAACTCTTCCTACTGGATCTCTAAATTTTGCTATTTCATTTATTGAATGTCTAATGCCTTCAATTCTTTTTTTATTCAAAATAAGTCTATCAACTAAATGCTTTCTTTTAACATTTTTAACATCTTTCAAATTCTCCCTGATTATTTTATTAGTATTTTTTAAAAGTGATCGATTGTAATTATCTAAAACTTGTTTTATTTTTTTATGTTTAACACCTTTTAAATCTTCAAAGGCTTTTTTGGCGTTCTTTCCTATCAATTCTAAATAATTCATTTATAATAATACCATATCATCTTTGTGAATTACCTCAGTTTTACTAAGATAACCAAGAATTGTTTCGATCTCTTTACTTTGTTTACCTTTAATTTTATCTATTTCAGTTGAGCTAAATGATGATAATCCTCTAGCTAGCTGAATATTATTTTGATCTAAAATTATTACATTTTCACCCTTTTTAAAATTTCCATTTATCTTAGTTATACCAGCCGCTAGCAAGCTTTTCCCATTTAATAAGGCTTTAGCTGCTCCATTATCAATAAATATAGTTCCATTATAATTAAGAGAGCCAATGATCCATTTTTTTCTTGCATCTAAAGAAGAAATTTTTGGCAAGAAATGAGTATATTTTTTATTTTTAATCATATGTAAAATAGGGTTATTTACTTTACCATTAGCAATAAACATATGACTACCTGAATTCATACAAATCTTAGCAGCGTCTAACTTTGTAGATATTCCTCCTGAACCAAATTTATTTTTCTTATTATCTATGAGTGATGTGATTTTCTCATTAATTGTAGTTACCTCCTTTATAATTCTTTTTCCTTTTGATTTGTCATATAATCCATCAACATCAGAAAGCAATATCAGCATATCAGCCCCAATAATTTGAGCTACTCTTGCGGCCAATCTATCATTGTCCCCGTATTTTATTTCACTTGTTGCCGTTGAGTCATTTTCATTTACTACTGGAATGGCTTTAAGTTTAAACAAATTGTCAAAAGTTCTTCTTACATTAATTGCTCTCCTTCTTTGTTCAGTGTCATCTGGACTAATTAAAATTTGACCAGTTTTAATTTTATGTTTATCAAATAATTTTTGAAATTCTCCTGCAAGATGAATTTGACCAACTGCAGCAATAGCTTGACTCATTTCTAGTTTAATTTTTCTTTTTTTAATTTTGAGATATTTTTGTCCAAGAGCAATTGCACCTGAAGAAACAATAACGAAGTTTTTTCCTTTCCCATATTTTTTTATATCTTTAATAAGAGAAGTTACCCACTTTTTTTTAAAAATACCTTTACTGTTAACTACAGTTGTAGACCCAAGTTTCAAAACTATTTTATTTGCGTTTTTAAAGAGCATATTTAATTAATAATTTTTTTATTTTCTGAATATCTTTGTTAGAATAAACAGAGACAATTTCGTATTTAGTTTTAATTTTTTTTTTAAACTCCTTTAATTTTTCATTAATCTCATTATCCTTTAACAAATCTGACTTATTAAAAAAAATAATTTCCTTTTTTTTAATTAAGTTTTTATCATAATTAGATAGTTCCAATTTAATTTTTTTATAAGAATTAAACAAATTATCTTCTGATAGGTCAATCAAGTGAAGTAAAATTTTACATCTCTCTATATGTCTTAAGAATTTATCTCCAAGACCTACACCTTTATGTGCGCCCTCTACTAAACCTGGAATATCAGCTAAAGTAATTTCTTTACCTCCGTAGTAAGATACTCCTAAGTTTGGATTTATTGTTGTAAAAGGATAATTTGCTATTTTAGGCTTAGCTCTAGTTAACGCTGCAAGTAAACTAGATTTACCAGCGTTAGGCTTACCTATGATTCCAATATCGGCGATTACTTTTAATTGAAGCCAAATCCAAAATTCTTCTCCTAATTTTCCATTTGTCTTTTTTCTTGGCGCTCTATTTGTTGAACTCTTAAACCTTACATTTCCAAGACCACCCTTGCCACCCGATGCCACTAGGTATTTTTCCTTATTTTTGGTAAAATCGTAAATTAATGTATTGTTATCCTCTTCATACACTTGAGTTCCTAGCGGAACTTTTAAAATCAAATCTTCCCCGTTAGCTCCAGTCCTATTCCTTTTACTTCCAGATTTTCCATGTTGAGCTTTAAAATGTTGTGCATATCTGAAATCAATTAACGTATTAAGATTTCTATCAGATTGAACAATTATAGATCCTCCATCTCCACCGTCTCCACCATCTGGTCCACCAAACTCTACAAACTTTTCTCTTCTGAAGCTTGCAGAACCTGACCCGCCATTTCCAGCTTTAATATAAATCTTTGCTTGATCTAAAAATTTCATACTTATAATAATATAAATAACTTAAGTTATTTATATAGATTTAATTGGGGATTACAGAAACAAAAGTTCTGTTTAATTTAGATTTTTTGAATTTTACTTTTCCTTTGACTAAAGAAAAAATCGAGTGGTCTTTGCCCATACCAACGTTATCACCAGGATGAATTCTAGTTCCTCTTTGTCTAACTATAATGTTACCAGGTATCACAATTTGATCACCATATTTTTTGACCCCAAGTCGTCTACCCTTACTATCTCGGCCGTTCTTCGATGATCCACCTGCTTTTTTTGTTGCCATTTAATTTCCTATTTTTTTGCTTCTTTTTTTATAATCTTTTTTTCCTCTTTAACAAGTTTCTTTTTTTCCAATATTTTTGCTTCGCCTATGACTTTACCGCCTTTTGCTAAAATTTTTGTAATTTGTATCTTAGAATGACGTTGTCTATGACCATTCTTTTTTCTTGAATGTTTTCTTCTCCTTTTATGAAAAACTAAAACAGTTCGATCTTTAACATTGTCCAAAAGTTTAGCTTCTACCGTGGCTCCTTCAACTTTAGGATTTCCAATCTCTGTACTTTTGTTATCACTTAAAAGTAAAACATTATCAAATTTTACAGTTTCACCAACTTTAGCATTAAGTTTTTCGATTTCTAATATCTTACTTGCAGATACCTTGTACTGTTTTCCACCTGTTTCAATTATAGCAAATGACATAAAATCTCTTTTTTTTATTTCCACGCAATATATCCTTCAGTGCTAGCAAGTCAAGATTATTGAAGTTAAAAAGCATCCTTTAAATCTCGTAATTTTGAAAAAACTTGAACTTCAGAAGAGTCTTTTAGGCCTAAAGCATGCTTAATTTCAGGAACATTGCACCTTAAGAAAATATTTGTTTTAATTTCTTGATCTAAAGTAGAAGGTATAGTTGGTTGATTAGAATTTAATTTTTCTTGAATATAAATTTCCTTTTCTTTTAAAAAGGTATTTTTAGAATCATAAGCTAAACAGAAATCTAAATTAGATTTTGTGTATTCGTGTCCACAGTAGATTTTTGTATCAGGAGGAAGGTTTTTAATTTTATTTAATGAATTAAACATTTCTTCATGAGTCCCCTCAAAAACTCTACCACATCCTAATGAAAATAATGTATCTCCAGTAAAAGCAATTTTTTCCTTACTAAAGAAAAAAACTATATGACCTTTTGTGTGACCTGGAACAAAAATTACCTCAAATTCCAAATTCCCAATATTTTGTTTTTGATTTTCTTTAAGATATATATCTATTCCAGGTATACGATCTTTATCTAAGTTTGAACCTAAAATTTTTGAATTATATTTTTTTTTAAGTTCTAAGTTTGCACCTACATGATCAGCATGATGATGAGTATTCAAAATAAAATCTAACTTTTTGTATTTATTTATTACTTTATCACAAGCCTCAAATTCAGACGGATCTACTATTGAGATAGTGTTAACCCCTTCTTCACGAATTACATAACTGTAATTATCATTTAAACATGGAATAATTTCTACAATCATTTAACCTATTAAAAAAATCCCTAATTTTGAAAAGAGATTTTTTATTTCTAAATTACCTTTTTTTATTAATGAAGTTGTATCTTCATTAACCCCAATAACTTTCTTTATATTAATATTTTTTTCATCACAAAACTTAAATAAATCTTTAATTGTGCACATATGTAAATTAGGAGTATTATACCAAGTATTCGGTAGAGTTTTTGTTACCGGCATTTCACCAAAAAATAAAAGCTTTATTCTTACTTTCCAATACCCAAAATTTGGGATCGAAACTATTACTGATTTTCCTATTCTTAAAAGATTTTTTAAAACTTCCTCTGGCTCATAAAAGGCTTGTAACGTTTGGCTTAGGACAACATAGTCAAATGATTTATCAGGAAATTGATGAAGTTCAGTTTCCGCATTCCCTTGTATTACTGGTAATCCCTTGTGAATACACTGTTGCACATTATCTTGATTAAGTTCTAATCCACGAACTTCTATATTTTTTTCTTGTTTGAGAAAATTCATAAGAGACCCATCTCCACAGCCAACATCTAAAACCCTGGTATCATTCGGCAACAATTCAGCAATTACTTTAAATTCTTTTTTCATTTTTAAACTTTTCGTACATTGAATCTATAAAACTCTTTAATGTTTTTAAAAATTCTGGCTCATTTAATAAGAACGAGTCATGTCCTTTGTCTGTAATGATTTCTGAGTAAGAAACATCAGCACCAGATGCATTTAATGCGATCACAATATCTTTATTTTCTTTCGTCGTATAAAGCCAGTCAGATGAAAATGATATTACTAAAAATTTCGTATTTTGTTTTTTAAAAGCTTCGACCAAACCACCATTATATTGTTTGGAAAGATCAAAATAATCCATTGCTCTTGTTATATAAAGTATTGAATTTGCATCAAACCTTTCTACAAAAGCATAACCTTGATGTCTCAGATAACTTTCAACTTGAAAATCTGCATTAAAACTAAATTCATAATCAGCTTTTTCTTGTAATTTTCTTCCAAATTTTTCCTGCATACCTTTTTCAGATAAATAACTTATATGCCCAACCATTCTTGCTACTGCCAAACCATTTTTTGGCTGTACATTTTTGGATACATATTTTCCATTTTCCCATACAGGATCAGCCATTATTGCTTGGCGCGCTAATTCGTTTAATGCAATATTCTGGGCACTATGGCTTGAACTACAAGCGATTGGAATAGCAGAGAAGGCTTTATCCGGAAAAGTTGCACAGAATTGTAATAATTGCATTCCTCCCATTGATCCACCGGTCGCACATAAAAGTTTTTTAATTCCAAGATGTTCAAGTAAAGACTCTTGAGCTCGCACCATATCTCTTATCGTAATAACTGGGAAATCTAATCCGTAAGGCATCTTTGTATCAGGATTAATATTTTTTGGTCCTAAAGAACCCATGCAACCACCAATAACATTAGCACAAATCACAAAATATTTGTTTGTATCTATAGCTTTACCTGGGCCAACTGCAGTGACCCACCATCCCTCTTTTTTTGTAATCGGATTGGTTCCAGTAACGAATTGATCACCAGTTAATGCGTGAAAAACAAGAACTGCATTGTCTTTATTTCCATTCAATTTTCCATAAGTTTCGTACGCAAGTGGAAAATTACTTATCGTCTTTCCACAATCAAGCTTAAGTGATTTAGAAACATTTAATTTCTTTATATTTTCAAGTTTTACATTCATCCAAAAAAAAAGCCCAGCTAAACTGGGCATCCCCCTTTTTAGCTACATTTGTTATGCGCTTGCAATACGGTTAAATCAGCGCGAGATATTTTTACTAAATCATCACAAACTTGTCAATTTTATATAAGATAAAGAGTTATAGAAAAACTCTAACAATTTAGATAATACTTAAATAAAATGACATTTCCTAAACCAAATAAGATAGTTGCTGAAAAGTACGTAGCTGGAATGAGCTTGTTTAAAAGCAAATTAGCTAAAATAAAATTGTCTGCTAATGAGTCAGCTCTAGGGCCAAGCCCAAAATCAAAAAAAGAATATCTTAAAGTAGCTAAAAGTTTTGCAAGATACCCAGACTCTGACGGAACATTTTTAAGAAAAACTTTATCTGATAAATTTAAATTAGATAAAAATAGAATTATTTTAGGATCAGGTTCAGATCAAATTTTTGAATTGGTTTGTAAATCTTTTTTAAAGAAGGGTGACGATGTGATCGTACCTAAATACAGTTTTATTATTTACAGGATTTACAGCAAAATGAATGGAGCGAAAGTTATTTATTCGAAAGAGGATAATTTTACAGTTTCAGTTAATGACATAATAAATAAAGTTACAAAAAAGACGAAAATTGTTTTTTTGGCTAATCCTAACAACCCAACTGGTACTTATATTAAAAAAAAAGATTTACTATTTTTAAGAAAAAAACTGAGAAGCAATATTCTATTAGTTGTTGATGATGCTTATTTTGAATACGTAAAACAAAAAGATTATCTTTCAGCTTTAAAGATTTTCAAGAATTACAAAAATGTTGTAATGACAAGAACCTTCTCAAAAATTTATGGGCTAGCAGGATTAAGAGTTGGATGGGGTTATGCATCTAAAGAAA
Source organism: uncultured Pelagibacteraceae bacterium (assembly GCA_902632445.1). GTDB lineage: Bacteria > Pseudomonadota > Alphaproteobacteria > Pelagibacterales > Pelagibacteraceae > Pelagilacustribacter. The sequence goes on from CACPCL010000006.1 coordinate 50,692, forward strand.
TTATAAATGCACTTAATAAAGTTAAACCTCCGTTCAATGTAAGCAGGCCAGCTTTATTTGCTGCATCTGCAGCAATTAAAGATAGTTTATGGCTCAACAAAGAAATAAAGCACGTAAATAAATGGAATAAAAAAATGTTTAATGAGTTTAAAAAAATGAAAATTGAAACTAACAAAAGCTATAGTAACTTTTTGTTAGTGAATTTTGATAGAGTAAAAATAAATTCATCAAAAGTTTTTAAACTGTTAGCCAAAACTGGAATTCTAGTTCGTAAAATGGATGTTTATGGTATTAAAAATTCACTCAGAATAACAATTGGAAAAAGTGATGAAAATAGAAAATTAATTTCAAAAATGAAAAAAATATTAAATGTTCAATAAGGTAAGTATAATTGGTTGTGGGTTAATTGGATCTTCTATTTTAAGAGCTGTAGAAGAAAAAAAACTAGCAATTAAAATTAGCGCTTACGATAAGTCCTTAAGCGTAACAAATTATTTGAAAAAAAATTTTTCAGCAGAAATCTGCATAAATATTTCTGATGTAGTGAAGGATTCTGATTTGGTAATAATCGCTTCTCCTTTAAGTAGTTACAAAGAAATACTTCTTTCTACTAAATCTAATTTAAAAAAGAATACAATTTTAACGGATACAGGTTCTGCAAAAAAGGAAGTAAATAAAATTATTAGCAATCTAAATCTAAAAGATATAAATTGGATTGCATCACATCCTATAGCTGGAACTGAATATAGTGGTCCCGAGGCAGGTTTTTCAAGTTTATTTCAAAATAGATGGTGTATCATATCTGCTGACGAGAAAGCTACTAAAGATAAAATAAAAGCTCTAGAAAACTTTTGGATTAAGCTTGGCTGTAAGACAAAAATCATGTCATTTGAAGATCATGATTATGTTTTATCTCTTACGAGTCACCTACCACATGCTGTAGCTTATAGTATTGTTAAAACAGCTATCAACAATGAGGATAAATTTAAAGATGACGTCATACAATACAGTGCAGGTGGTCTAAGAGATTTTACAAGGATAGCAGCATCAGACCCTCTAATGTGGAAAGATATATTTATTGATAACAGTGAAAATATTCTTAAAGTTTTAGATAATTACTCCAAGAATCTTAATGAAATAAAAGATGCTATTAAAAATAAGGATAGCAAAAAACTTCTAGAAATTTTTTCTTCTACTAAAAAAGTAAGAAAAGAAATAATTGAAGCTGGTCAGGATACAGACAAACCAGGTTTTGGAAGAAAATAATTAGAGGAACTTTTTTATTTCAGTGTAGATTTGATTTTCTATATCTTTAGTAAACTCCTGACTTTCTTTACCTGAAGCGATTGGTTCCAAAAATGAAATATGAATATCTCCAGGATATTTCATAAAACTATTTTTTGGCCAAACTTTTCCAGTATTTAAAGCTACAGGAATACAAGGTAAATCTAGAGCATTATAAATTCTACCAACCCCTTTCTTAAATGGAGGCTGTTCATCAAGCTTTACCCTTGTTCCCTGCGGGAATATAAGAAGCGGTCTTTTACTTTTTTCAATTCTTTCTTTCACTTTATCAAAAAAATTTAAATTTTCTTTTGTTGTTGTTTCCCTTACAATTGCTATTGCACCTATTTTTCTCAAATACCATCCAAATAATGGAATACTAAGAAGTTCTTTTTTTAAAATAAAAATTGGACCATCTAAAGGTATCTGAAGAGCAAAAGTTTCAAACATTGATTGATGAGCTGAAGCAACAAAAAAATTCTTCTCCTTTTTAAGATTTTCAACTCCATGAAATATTACTTTTGTATTTAAAATAATTCTTAGAATAAGCACTATATATTTTGCTGATAATCTACCAAAAAAAATTGTGTATTTACTTGGTAAAATTAATGTTGGTATAGCGAAAATGAAAATCACTACCAAACCAAAATATAAAAATATATTAAAGATTAATGATCTTATAAATTGCATTAAGAATTTATCAATTTAAGTAAATTTTGTCTCTTTCTGATATATCTAAGTTTATTTTTATTAATTAAAATTTCAGCAACTAATGGTCTAGTATTATAATTTGATGACAATGAAGAACCGTATGCTCCAACATTAGTTATAGCAACAAACTCATTTTCATCTATTTTAGGATAGTTTTTATAAACTCCAAATTTACAAGTAGTTTCACATATTGGTCCTACAAATTCTATTTTACCTTTCATTCTCGATGATTTTTTTGAAATTGGAATAATCTTATGAAAAGCTTCGTACAAAGCAGGACGCATAAAATCATTCATACCAGCATCTAATATAACAAAGTTTTTATTAGTGCCTTTTTTAATAAATTGTATTTTACTAATTAGCAGTCCAGTGTCACCAATAATAGATCTACCTGGTTCAAAAATTATTCTACAATTTAACTTTTTAGAAAAATTATGCACCAATTTAGAATATTTACTTAGATTAATTGGTTTTTCTTTATCAGTATAATTAATACCGAAACCACCGCCCAAATCGACATATTTTAAATTCAGTTTTAATTCTTTTATTAATTTACTCATTACATTTAGAGTTTTTCTAAAAGGCGCATCGTTTAAAATTTGACTACCAATATGCACACTTAAAGCATCTAATTTTACATTTTTAAATGATTTTAATGTTTTAAGAAAAACCTTAAAATTTTTTATTGATAGACCGAATTTGTTTTCTGCTTTACCTGTTGATATATTTTTGTGTGTTTTCGCATCAACATTGGGATTTAACCTAAAACCAATTGAAACTTTTTTTTTTAATTTTTTTGCTAAATTATTTACTAATTTAGCTTCACTTTCAGACTCACAATTGATTAATAAAATTTTCTTGCTAATTGCAATTTTTAACTCATCTTCTGTTTTTCCAACTCCAGAAAAAACTATTTTGTTGGGTTTGATACCTGCTTTTAATGCTTTTAATAGTTCACCGCCTGAAACCACATCAGCTCCAGCTCCTAATTTACCAAGAACTCTTAGTATATTTAAATTACTATTAGACTTCGCAGCAAAACAAATTAAAGGATCAGTTTTTTTAAAAGTGTTAGCAAACTTTAAAAAATTGGATGCAATTTGATTTTCTGAATAAATATAAAAAGGTGTTTTATTACTTTTTAAAATATTCTTGATTGACAGTTTTTCAACAAATAAATTTTTTCCTACATATCTTAAATTTTGCATAAGATTATGAAATTATATTAACCTGATCTATTTGACCTTGATATTTAGGCTCAGATTTTTTTCCGCAACTAGTTAAAATAAAAATTATTAAGAAAAAAGCAGTTAAAAGTTTCATTAAATATCCTTTTTATATTTTTTTATCATTGATTTAACATTCATTACAGATGTTCCTCCATGAGATTTTTTTGCATTCATAGAATTTTTCACATCAAATACTTTTAAAACACTTTTATCTAAATCTTTATAAAAATTTTTGATTTCTTCCAAATTTAATTCAGATAACATCTTTTTATTTTTTTCTGCGAAATTAACAAGTTTTGCTGAAATAGCATAAGACTCTCTAAACGATAAATTTTTATTTTTAACAAGATAATCTGCAAAATCAGTTGCTGTTGTGTAACCTTGGTTAGCCATAAAAAGCATATTCATTTTATTAGCATTCACAGCGCTGATTAATTCAGCACTCATAGTTAGAGTATCTTTTAAAGCATCAAAGCCATCGAAAACTAACTCCTTGTCATCCTGCATATCTTTAAAATATGACATAGGGAGACCTTTCATTATTGTAAGCATTGCATTTAACTTTCCATAATTTATTCCAACTTTACCTCTAATCAGTTCAGCAGGATCAGGATTCTTTTTTTGAGGCATAATTGAAGATCCAGTAAGCATGCTGTCTTTAAATGATATTAAATTAAAGGCATCAGAATTATAAATAATAAAATCTTCAGCTAATCTTGATAAGTGCATTGCACAAATAGCAGCAGCATATAAAAAATCGATTGCAAAATCTCTATCCGATACTGAGTCTATGGAATTATCTGTAGGTTTTTTAAAACCAAGTTTTTTTGCTGTATAAGTTCTATCTATCTTATAAGATGTTCCTGAGAGCGCCGCAGATCCAAGCGGACACTCATCTAAAAGATCAAGATTATTTTCAAATCTTTTTTTATCTCTTTTTAACATCTCATAGTATGATAATAAATAATGAGCGAATGAAATAGCTTGCGCATTTTTTAAATGTGTCAATCCAGGCATAACCGTATCTGTATTTTTTTCAGCTTTTTTGATAAGATTTTTCATGACAACTGAAATGTCTTTTATAATTTCGTTTGATGCTTCCTTAATCCATAATTTAAAATCAGTTACCACCTGATCGTTTCTTGATCTTGCAGTGTGCAGAAATCCAGCTGAAGGACCAATGATCTCGAATAACGCTTTTTCTATATTTAAATGGATATCTTCATATTTCTCTTTAAACTCAAAATTTCCCTTAGCTATCTTAGCTTTGATCTTTTTAAGTCCATTAACAATTTTATTACCATCTTCACTTTTAATGATTTTTTGCTTCACTAGCATTTGCGTGTGTACAATAGATGCAGCTATATCTTGTTCATAAAGTCTTTTATCAATATGAATTGAAGACCCAATCCTTTGAAAAGATTGAGACGTTTTGTTTTTAAATCTATTAGACCAAATTGTTTTATTTTTCATTTTACTGTGTTATTTCTAATCTAAATTAATATGAAAATTAGTAAATCTTTTAAAATCTATATTCACATAATAGTTTTATCTCTCTTTAGCCAAAATCTAATTGGAGCTGAAGATTTTTCAAAAAATGTTGTTATTCACGAAAAACCAATAGCTATTAAAGAAATTAAATTTAAAGATTCTGATCTTCTAACCGTCGATTTAACTAACAAAAAAGGCAATATCATGATTATTAATTTTTGGGCAACTTGGTGTGCTCCTTGTAAAAGAGAAATGCCTTCACTTGAAAAATTAACTTTCAAATATCCTGAAATAAAGGTCTTCGCAGTTAATACTGAAAAACCAAATAAAATAAGGACAAGAGATTTTTTTAGAAGTGTCGGAGTAACTACATTAAATACCTACTACGACCCAGATCTTAGCTTAGTTAAAACTTTTAAACTTAGAGGCCTTCCTACTAGTATATTAATTGACAAAAATGGAGAAGAATTTGGAAGAGTTATAGGCGAGGTAGATTTTGCAAGTGAGGATTTCTTAAATTTAATGAAGAAGTATATTTAGTCCTTAAAAAAATAAGCCAATAAAACTAAAACAATTATTGCAATAAATTGCAAAAGAACTCTTAGCTGCATTAGTTTATTGGAATATTTTTTACTAGTACTCCCACCTTTAAATAAAGTATAAATACCCATTATTAAAACAATGGCAACAGCACCCAATAAAGTGAAACCAATAAAATTAAATAAAAACTCTGACATTGATATTTTTTCTATATGACCTTCTCACTAAATACAATTATTTTAGAGCCTCTTTCAAAAGAAAAACCTAAAAACGCTGTTATTCTTTGCCACGGATATGGCGGTGATGGTAAAGATATATCAATACTTGCAAGTTATTGGAGAGCTCACTTAACAGAAACAATTTTTATATGTCCAGATGCACCAGAAAAATGTGCAGCGAGTCCAACAGGTTATCAATGGTTTGATTTAATGGATCAAACACCTGAACAAATTTTATCAAAATCATTAGTTGCTGAAAATAAACTAAATAAATTAATAGATGAAATAAAATTGAAATATAAACTTAAAGCTAACCAAATTATAATTGGTGGTTTTAGTCAAGGATGTATGCTCACGCTTCAGACTGGAATTAAAAGAAAAGATAAAATAAATTCAATTATTGGTTACTCTGGAAGAATTATTAGCACTGAGCATTTATCAAAAAATATAGTATCTAAACCAAATGTCATCTTAATGCATGGCGATCTAGATCAAGTTGTTACAATTGAATCATTTTTAGAGGCTAAAGAGTTTTTTGGAAAGCATAATTATGAAATTGAAACAAAAATATTCAAGCATTGTGAACATCGTATACCCACAGAAGGGTCAAGTTTAGGTCTCCAGTTCATAAAAAAACATTTTAATACTTAAGAAAAATACCTGTAACACAATTATATCTTGATATAATTTTTTGTATCAGTTAGCTTTAAGTATGATTATTTCTTCTGCAGAAAAAGTACCATTAGAAAAGTGTCCAGCATTAGTTCTTAATGCTGATTTTAGGCCTTTGAGTTATTACCCACTTTCAATATGGTGTTGGCAAGACGCAGTAAAATCAGTTTTCTTGGATAGAGTTAGTATAGTTTCAAATTATAAAAGAAAAATAAGAAGTCCGTCTTTTGAAATGAATTTACCTAGTGTAATCGCTTTGAAAAATTTTATACAACCTTCAAAGAATCCAAACTTCACAAGATTCAATGTATTTTTAAGAGATAAGTTTACCTGTCAATATTGTGGAGACAAAAAAGATTTAACCTTTGATCACCTTTTGCCAAAATCTAAGGGTGGATTAACTGATTGGAACAATGTAGTAACTGCTTGTTCTAGCTGCAATGTAAAAAAAGGTGGCAAACTTTATAGAGACTGTGATTTAAAATTATCAAACAAACCTTACGCACCAACTTTAGAAGATCTTCATAGAAACGGTAGAAATTTTCCTCCAAATTTCCTTCATGAGAGTTGGATGGATTATTTATATTGGGATATAGAGTTAGAACCGTAATTAAATTTTTTCTGAAATCGTGATTGCAATTCTTGAAGAAGTTTTGATCACTTTATCTAAAACTCCAAATAGCCCTTCTTTTGTTGCACCGTTATCGTATGCAATATCTTTATGATCTAATTCATCTTGTCTAAACTTCATAATTTTCTTTTTTAATTCTTCTTCATCTTTACCAAGTTTATAAGTTTGATCCTTGTAATGACCATCAATTACCTCTTCAACTGAGGCGGTGCACAACATTGCTGCTTTTTCACCAAGCATGGCGGTTCCAAAACCTAAAGTAACACCCATTAGATCCCATAGTGGTAAAAGTTTGGTAGGTTGTATTTTTCTTTTTTTAATTTCATTATCAAAGTATTCATAATGCTCTTTTTCGTGTTCTTTCATTTCTTCAATTTTTCTTTTTAAAGAAGCATTCTGTTTAAAAGTTTTTAGAGCAAGCAGTTGACCTTCATAGATTTTAATAGCACCGCGTTCTCCAGCATGGTCTACTCTTATGATCTCTTCCAAAGTTTTTTTATTTGTTTTTTCCATAATTTTTAATTACTTTGATCATAATACCACTTAACAGTATCGATATAACTGTATTTATTGTAGCAAGAGAAAGTCCAAAAAACCTGAAAGTAACGTCTTTACAGCTTACTGGAGTTTTATTTTGGAGTTGTTTTAGTAAATCTTCTTTAGACATATTTTCTTTAGATGAACCCAAATCGCACACAAAAGACTCGCTAAAAAATCCTTGTTCAATTCCCACGTGGTAAAACGAGATTAGTGAACCAAAAACAAAAAATAATAGTACAATTCCAGCAATTACTTTCTCAAATTTGTTAATAATGAATACTAAAGAAATAAGTATTAAAGACATTAAATAAGGAATTCTCTCAATTAAACATAAATTACAAGGTTCATGTCCTAATATGTATTGAGTAAAGTAAGCTACAGCTAAAGATAAAACGCTGAAAGCTAATATACTTTTTAAAATTAACTTATTGTTACTTAACATTAGGTGAAAATTATATATAGGACGACAGCTAAAACTACAATAAAGATTCCAGTTAGAGTAAACCATATAGCACCTCTTTTTTCGATGAAGTCACCAAATTTTTTTCCAAAAAGATATGTTAAATATGAAACTAGGAAAAATCTTAGACCTCTAGTAAATAAACAAATAAAGAAAAAAACTGGAAGATTATATGCAATAACTCCACTGGTAATTGTAAAAACTTTGAAAGGGAGAGGGGTAAATCCAGCTAAAAACATAATTCCAAGCCATGCTAAAAAACCACCTTTTGTAGACATCTTATCTTGCATCTCAAAAACTTTTTCCTCATAACCATAAAATTCAATAATGACCATCGATGCATCTAAAAAGAAAACTCCAAGCATATATCCAAATAGACCACCTAAAACTGATCCAGTCGTAGCTATAAGAAATATTTTAAGATAATCTTCTCTCTTAGCCACTACCATTGGGACAATCATTAAATCAGGCGGAACAGGAAAAAAAAAACTTTCAATAAATGCTACAAAACCTAATAAAGGCTTTGAAAATTTATGTCTAGCAAGCTCAACACATCTATCGTATAATTTTTTTAAAAACATGAATTTAAAATGCACAATCCTCAGGTATCTGGCAAGTTTAATATTATCTACAGTTGCTATTTATTCAATCGTTATAGTTGCAGGAATATTTGGAGCAGATTATGGTTTTTCTCCAGAGGGAACATTTATAATTTGGATTTTAATGGCTATTTTAATTAATCAAAGCGTAACATGGAAAAAATAGATGTCTAAACCAATAGATCTTAAAACAGTAAAAATTTTTGAACCTTTAAAGAAAAAACCTGAAGTTTTAGGTCATAGAGAATATTCCAATTTAAACCCTGAAATGGTTTATGATATTTTGTCTAATCATTCTAATGATACAGTAACTTTGTGGTTTAAATTACAGCAAGCCTGGTGTAATAACGCTTATAACACCTTTAAAGACTACGATAGCTACTTAGTTTTAGTTTATTTAGTTAATACTGTTTTTCAAAAATACTCTGATCGATTTCAATATCTATCATATGAAGAATTTTGCAACATAATAACCTAGAATAATCATTGTCATATTTAAAATGAAAGCTATTAACCCTGCTCTAGTTATATAAGAAACAATTCTATCCCATTCCTCTACCCAAATTGCGATAAATACAACTAGAAATAATATTACTGACAATCTTTGAATAATAAGTGTTTTTGAAATAATAAAATTAGTCATTAGACTTCTAACAATCATTCCAAAAATAACAGGAATAGTTACTACAAAGAACATTTTCATTGCTATATTAAGCATTGATATATTTTTTGCTGTCTCAATCCCTAAAAATTCAGCCGAATTAAAGACTATTAATGGAACAATGAAAATACTTAATAAACTGACAATCGCTGTCAAACTGACTGAAAGAGCAACATCTCCATCTGCGAACTTTGTAAGAATATTTGAGGTTACACCACCTGGAGCTGCAGCTATTACCATAACTCCTAAAGCTATTTCTGGTGGAAGTGAAATAACATTAATTAAAATAAAAGCAATTATTGGAAGCAAAATAACCTGACATAAAAAACCTACTAAAAAATCTCTTGGATTTTTTAAGACCCGTGTAAAATCTCCAAGAGTCAAGCCAAGACCTAAACCGAACATTATTATGGCAAGACAAACGGGTGCTATTTTAGTTACGATTTCCATTTCTTTTCATAAATTGATTATTCTACTTTAAATGAAGAGTTTTTCATTAAGTCGAAAATTGTTGTTACAAAACCAGCTTTATGCTTTTGATTATGCATATAATTTTGTTCGAACGATTTGATATTTTTAGGGGATGGTAGAAGCATATATTCAAGCTTTTTATTTTTCGTGACTAATTTTTGTTTTAAAAGGTATTTTAGTTTTCTAATCACTGTTGCTCTCGGGATCCTTGAAATTTCTGAAATAGAAGAGGCGTTTATTCCATTTTTAGGAGTATGCCTTAAAAGGTGCAAATATAGGTCTGCATAAGTTCTAGGATCCTCAACAACTCTCTCTTTTATTTGTTTTGAATAATCGGTAAATTGTGAAATACCAATCGCGCCCCATACATTCCAAGTTTCTAAATCACCAAAAAAAGTTCTATGTCTTACTAAAAAAGGAATTTGCATTCTAAACCAATGTTGCCAGCATATTGTAAAATACTTATCTATGAATTCTTCAATTTCTTCTTTAGAAAATGCTCTTCCAAACCAAATTTCTTTTGTAAGAATTTGACTAGTTTTTTCTAAAAAATTAGACATCATTTTTTTGGAGTTAGCTGGCCTTTGCATTTTATTAATTGCATTGCTGAAAAAAATAGCTTTTCCTTTTCTAAATATAATGTTTTGATCTTGA
>CACPCL010000007.1 GCA_902632445.1 uncultured Pelagibacteraceae bacterium
AACGGCGGTTTAGAAGCCGGATTTACTGATCAAGATTATAAAAACGCCGGAGCAATAATTTGTGATGATGCTAAAGATATTTTTAAAGATGCAGAAATAATTGTTAAAGTTAAAGAACCTCAAATGAGTGAAGTAAAAATGATAAGAGAAGATCAAATTATATATACTTATCTTCACTTAGCAGCAACTAGAGAACTTACAGAGGGATTAATTAAATCTAAATCAATTTGTATAGCATATGAGACAGTTACAGATGACAAGGGTAGATTGCCATTATTAGCCCCTATGAGTGCTGTAGCTGGAAGGATGTCAATACAAGCTGGAGCACATTCTTTAGAAAAAAATCAAAAAGGAAGGGGTCTTTTATTAGGTGGGGCTCCAGGGGTAGAACCAGCGAATGTTGTTATTTTAGGTGGTGGAGTAGTTGGAGAAAACGCTGCAATAATAGCTACCGGTATGCGAGGAAAAGTTTATGTTGTAGATAAATCTAAAGAGAGACTGAAAGAATTACACGAAATGTTTGGTGATAAAATTATACCTGCAGAAAGTCAAAAAACAGATTTAAAAAAACTAGTTTCAGAATGCGATTTGTTAATCGGAGGAGTTTTAATCCCAGGAGCTGAAGCCCCTAAATTGGTTACTAAAGAGATGATTAAGTCTATGAAAAAAGGATCAGTAGTGGTTGACGTTGCGATAGATCAAGGAGGATGTATAGAAACGAGTAAACCAACCACACATGCAGATCCTACATACGTTGTTGATAATGTTGTACATTATTGTGTTGCTAACATGCCGGGTGGGGTACCAAGAACTTCAACAATGGCCCTGAATAAAGCAACTTTACCCTTATTGATAAAATTAGCTGATCAAGGTTATAAAAAAACTCTTTTAGAGAATAAAAATTTTTTAGCTGGTTTGAATGTTTACAAGGGACATATAACTTATAAAGGTGTGTCAGACGCTTTCAATCTAAAATATACACCAGCCTTTGATCTTTTAAATAATTAAAATGAACTCTTTGCCGCGAGAAGCCAAAGTAGTTGTTATTGGCGGTGGAATAGCAGGATGCTCAACAGCCTACCATTTAGCAAAAAAAGGTTGGGACACGGTATTAATAGAAAGAGATGTACTAACATCTGGTACAACATGGCATGCAGCAGGTATGGTTACACAATTAGGAACCACTCCTCAAATTACAAATATAAGAAAAAATTCAGTAAGGTTTTATAAAGAGTTAAATAAAATAACAGGTTTAGATACAAGTTTTAGACAAACTGGCACAATAAATATAGCAACCACTAAACAAAGATATCAAGAATTTTTAAGACAAAAAACAATGTCTAAATTATTTGATTTAGATATAGACCTCATTGACAAAAAAGCTTTTAAAAAATTATATCCAATTGGAAAATCAAATGATGTATATGGAGGGTTATACATTCCTGAGGATGGTCAAGTAAATCCAGAAATTTTGACGAAAACCATCTCTATAGCTGCAAAAAAAAAAGGCACTAAAATAATTGAAAAATGTAAGTTGGAAAAAATTTTAATAAGAAACAATCAAATTCGAGGAGTAAAGACTAATCACGGAGTCATTAATTGTGAATACATTGTTTTATGTGCTGGAATGTGGTCAAGACAAATCGGAGAGGCAGCTGGTGTAAGTATACCTTTATATCCAAATGAGCATTTTTATATGATTACAGAAAAATTTCAAAATTTACCTAAAATTTTACCAACATTTAGAGATCCTGATACTTATCTGTATATTAGAGAGTATGAGAGAAAATTAATGATAGGGATCTTTGAGCCAAAAGCTAAAAATGCATTTAAAAAAACTGGTTTAGTGCCCAACAATTTTTCTTTTGGTGAATTTAAAGTAAATAAATCTTACGCAAATATGCTTGAAAAATTAGCATTAAAGAGAATACCTAATATACAAAATTTAAAAATTGAAAGATATTTTTCAGGCCCAGAGTCATTTACGCCTGATAGCAATTTTTTATTAGGTGAAACCTCTGAGATAAAGAATTTTTATGTTTGTTGTGGTTTTAATAGTATTGGTATTGGATCAGGAGGGGGCGCTGGTAAGGCTATTGCAGAATGGATGGAACAAGGCCATACAAATAAAGATTTATTTAGTCTAGACATAAAAAGATTTGAAAAATTTAATTCATCTTTGAAATTTATACAAAAAAGAACAACTGAAACTTTAGGAAATTTATTTAAGATGCATTGGCCTTATAAACAATTAGAAACTTCCAGAAATGTAAAATTATTACCTTATCATAAAAAATTAAAAAAGTTTGGCGCCTGTTTTGGACAACATGCTGGGTACGAAAGGCCAATGTGGTTTTCAAAAAAACAAAAACCTATTTACAAATATAGTTTTGGTCATCAAAACTGGTATGAGGCAGCCAAAAAAGAGTGTTTGAATACAAGAAAAAATTTAAGTTTTTTCGATTTAACCCCATTTGTTAAATTTGATATTTGCGGAAAGAATGCCCACGATCAATTACAGTACTTGTGTTCAAATTCAATTAAAAATATAGCAGGCAGAACAACATATACACAAATGTTGAATCCTTCTGGAGGCATAGAAGCAGATGTTACTATTTCTTGTATTAAGGAAAATTTTTTTAGAGTAGTTTGTCCTGCCGCAGCCCGTAATCATAATAAGTCGCATATACTGAAAAATATAAAGAAAGAAATTGTCTTTAGAGATGTGACTGATAATTTTTCTTGTATTGGAATTTTTGGACCCAATAGTAGAGTTTTTTTAACAAAAGTTTTTGGAAATTATTTTAAAAAAGAAGAATTTCCTTTTGCCAGAGGAAAGTTTATAAGTTTTTTTGATACTAAAATATGGTTTCAAAGACTTTCTTTTGTTGGAGAACTTGGATGGGAGCTTTATATTCCAATAAAAAAAACTAACAAAATTTTTGATTTTATTGTAAAAAAAGGTAAAGAATTTGATTTAAGATTTGCAGGAATGCACGCGTTAGATATTTTGAGATTAGAGAAAAAATTCTTACATTGGGGTCATGACATAACTTCAGAAAACAATCCTTTAGAGGCAGGCCTATCCTTTGCAGTAAATTTAGAGAAAGCAGAAGATTTTATAGGTAAAAAAGCTATTGAAAAAATCTCAAAGCGTCCCTTAAAAAAAAAATTAGAATTATTTTCAATCAAGAAAAGAAATTTAAAACCAGGTAATCCTTTAATGCTTCATGATGAACCTATTTATTTAAAGAATAATATTGTGGGAAGTACTACTAGTGCAAATTTCTCTTTTTGCTATAATAAAAATATCTGTTTAGCTTATGTAAATAGTGAAACTACTAAAGAAAAATTGAGTATAGAAGTAGAAGGAAAAAAATACAGACTTGAACATGAGGAAAAACCCCTGCACGATGCTAATACAACACTAATGAGAAATTAATTCATTTTGGGTCGAATATATTCATCCTAACCCATTATGCACAACTCGGTTATATGATTTTTTTATTCTTTTTGCTTTAATGGTTATATGAGTTCTTACACTAAGCACGATAGTCAAAACAAAATCCACACTTTGGACGCACAAAGTAAAGTTAAATTAACAGATCTCTTATCTAGAATTAACGAAGAAAAAAAAATAGAGAGAAAAAGAAATTTAGCATTAAGCGCAGCTGCAGTTTCAGCAGTAACAGTATTTGGAATAATATTAACCCTTTAATTCTCCGAAATACTCTCTTTTTTAAGTATTTAATCATTAATTTCAATTTAACACCATAAGAAGCATTGGTATAAAGTTAAAATGAAAATTACAAAATGTAGAATTTGTAAAAAAAAAAATCTTAAAAAATTATTTTCTCTAGGAAATTTATGTTTCACCGGAAAATTTCCATCCAAAAATCAAAAAATTAAAAAAGGACCAATTGATTTAGTTTTATGTAAAAATTGTGAACTGGTTCAATTGGGACATAATTTTGATTTGAATTATTTATATGGACCAGACTATGGTTATAGAACAGGTATAAATAAAACCATGCTTAACCATGTAAGTAGTGTTGTAAAAAATGTTTCAAAAATTGCAAAATTAAAAAAAAAAGACCATGTTCTCGATATTGCTAGTAATGACGGGTCATTACTAAAATCTTATAAAAAAGGAATAATTACTTTTGGTATAGATCCTATTTTAAACAAATATAAAGATCAGTATCAAAATATAAATTATTCAGTTTCAGATTTTTTTTCAGCTAAGAATGTGATGAACAAAACAAAAAAAAAATTTAAAATTATCACAGCATTATCTGTTTTTTATGACAGCGTAAGTCCTAATAATTTTTTAAAAGATATTAAAAAATTACTATCAAAAGAGGGTATATTTTTATTAGAATTTGCTGATCTAGCATCAATAATAAAATACAAGATGTTCGATACTATTTGTCACGAACATCTTGAATACTACAGTAGTAAAGTAATTTTAAATCTTTGTAAAAAAAATAAACTAAGGGTTTTCGATATAAAAAAAAACGACATTAATGGATCAAGTAAACAATATTATGTATGTCATGATAATTCAAAAAAGAAAAATAATGAAAATATTATTAAAAATGAATTAATTAGTGAAAATAAATTAAAACTTTCTGAAGTAAAAACTTTTAAACAGTTTTTTAAAGAAATAAATCAATCAAAGAGTGAGCTAAATATTTTAATAAAAAAAATTAACAAACAAGGAAAAAAAATTCATTGTTATGGGGCATCAACTAAAGGAAATGTACTTTTACAATATTACAAGATAAATAATAAAATAATTAATTTTGCAGCAGAAAGAAATAAAAATAAATATGATTTATTCACTCCAGGCTCTAATATAAAAATCATATCTGAAGTTTTATCACGTTTTTATAAGCCTGATTATTATTTGGTTCTTCCATGGCATTTTAAAAATGAGATTTTGAAGAGAGAAAAAAATATTAGAAAAAAGGGGGTAAAATTTATTTTTCCTCTACCAAATTTAAAAATTGAGTAAAATCAATATCCTTCTTTTTGCACAAACTCTAAATCCGATTTAACCATGTCTTGCACAAGTTCTTTAAAATTATACTTTGGTTTCCATTTGAGTTCTTTTTTTGCTTTTCTGCAATCGCCTAGCAAAGTTCTTACTTCTGAAGGTCTATAAAGTTTTTTTTCAATTTTAACATATTTTTTATAGTCTAAGTCGACAATTTCAAATGCTAGTTTTGCAAAATCTCTTACTGAATATTGTTTACCTGTACTTATGACATAATCGATTGGTTTTCTTTGGTTAAGCATCAGCCACATCGCTTCCACATAATCTTTTGCATGTCCCCAATCTCTTTTTGCATCCATGTTTCCAAGTCTTAAATCTTTTTGCAATCCAAATTTAATTCTTGCCACAGCATGAGTAATTTTTCTTGTAACAAATTCAAAACCTCGTCTAGGAGACTCGTGATTAAAAAGAATACCATTACAACAAAACATATTATAGGCTTCTCTATAATTTCTTGTTAAATCATACCCAGCAACTTTCGATATTCCGTATACTGATCTTGGATGAAAAGGTGTTTTTTCTGATTGTGGCACTTCTTTAACTTTACCAAACATTTCTGAGGAGCCTGCAAAGTAAAATTTCGTTCTAGGTGAAAATTCTTTTAAAGCAGAGAGAATATAATGTGTTCCATTAATATTGGTATTTAAGGTTGAAAACTCATCTTTAAAAGAGTAATCAACATAGCTTTGTGCACCTAAATGATAAACTTCATCAGGCTTAAGTTTTTGTATCAATTTAACTAAACTGGCGTAACTTTCAAGAGAAGCAGCGTGCAGATTTATTTTATCTAAAATTCCTCTTAATCTCCAAAGTCTATGATTTCCATCTTCTAAAGCTACTCTTCTAACTAAACCATGAACCTTATATTTCTTTTTTAATAAAAATTCTGATAAATAAGATCCGTCTTGACCTGTTATACCAGTGATTAAAGCTTTTTTACTCATTATATAATATTCACTATCGATAAATTAAATTTAAACGTTTTTAAAATTGACTATACTATTAATAAGAAAAAACAACTACTTTTTATTTTGTGTTGAATATTTAAACATATATGTAGGTAAAAATATTAAAATCTTTAAATTTTATGAAAAATCTCTTTTGGAAGTTATTTGACAAAAAAAAATATCAGAATTTAAAACATATAAACAAAAAAAAAAAAATTTTGGATTTCTATGATACTAAAATAAAAGACGTAATTATTAGAAACATGGAAGTTATAAAGAAAAAAAAAGAATTAAATTTAGTTCACTCAGGACATTTAGGTGACTTGATTTATTCTTTTTCAGTAGTCAAAGAAATAGCCAATACTCATAAATGTAATTTTTATGTAAGAACAAATAAAAAAATGTCTACGCCTTATCCAAATCACCCTTCAGGAAATATTTTTTTAGATGAGAGAATAGTAAATTTATTGCTTCCGTTATTGAATAATCAGAGCTTTATTAATAAGTGTGGTATTTATCAAAATGAAGAAATTGATATAGATTTAGATTTTTTTAGAGAAGTTCCCATTGATATAAGATTTCATTCTACAAGATGGTACATGCATTTAACTGGCGTACAACCAGACATGAATTTACCCTATGTAGAGTCTAATGATCATAAATCAATTAAAGATTATATCGTAGTTATGAGATCACCGAGGTATAGAAATATTTTTATAAATTATAATTTTTTAAATAATATAAAAGATAAAATTATTTGTATTGGTTTAAAACAAGAATATGAGGATTTAAAAAAAAGCATCAATCATCTTGAATTTCATGATTGTAAAGATTTTTTTGAATTATCTCAAATTATCAAATCGTCAAGATTATTTATTGGTAATGAATGTTTTGCCTACTCTATTGCTGAAGGACTGAAGGTCCCTAGGCTTCTTGAGGCATGCCCAGATTTTCCGGTTGTTTTTCCAACAGGAAATAAAGGATATGACTTTTACCATCAAGTTCATTTTGAAAAATTATTTAAAAAATTATATGAGGAAACAAAAGAATAATTTTTGAAAATAATGCCCCTACATATAATCAGAAAAAGATTACAAAATATCTATAAAAAAATTGTTTATTCAATATTTAAAATTTTTTATGGCAACATCGACGGTGTAATCACACTTAGAGATGGTGAAGAAATTAAAAAAGTTTCTATAGATAATAAAATAGAATACTCAATATATATTTGTAATAAAAGTAGAATATACACTGATACTATTACAGACACTGCTTTTATAATAAATAATAAAATTGTTAAAGGAGCATCTTTTCAATTTAGAAATACAAAAAACACCGATATATCCGAGAATATAGTTTTTCATAAAGGAACACCAAAAATAAAAAAAAATTTAAATGGCACAGTTTTCTCTTTACTAACAGGCGGTGCTGGGAATGCAAACTATTGGCATTGGTTATTTGATGTTTTGCCAAGGTTAAATATTTTAAAAAAAAAAATTGATTTAAGTGAAATAGATTATTTTCTTTTTCCAGATTTAAAGGAGAAATTTCAAAAAGAGACGTTAGATATTTTAAAGGTTCCTTATAAAAAAAGAATATCAAGCATAAATTTTAGACATATAGAAACTAATAGAAGCATAGCTACTGATCATCCTTATGTAATAAAAAATGATCCGTCAAATGAGATTCAAAATTTACCTTATTGGATTTTGAAATTTTTAAGAGATAAATTTTTGATGAATAAAAAATCTAATAATCTCCCTGTTAAGTTTTATATTGATAGAAGAGATTCAAAATCTAATCATAGACATTTAAGAAAAATTATTAATGAAGAAGAAATCAAAAAATTTTTAAAAAACGAGGGTTTTTCTATAATATGTTTAAGTGATTATAGTTTTGAGGATCAAGTAAGTTTATTTAGTAATGCTGAAAAAATTGTTGGATTACATGGAGCAGGCTTTGCTAATTTAACATTTTGTAATCCAGAAACTTTTGCACTTGAACTCAAACCTACGTCTGCAGGAAACGTTATTAGAAATCTGGCCAGAAAAATAGATTTAAATTATCAGGATATTTCTATTGATCCTTTAGAAAACTCAAACAATAATCAGCAAGGATTAATAAAAATTCCATTGAATTTGTTAGAAAAAAAAATAAGTTGATATATAATTTATTTTTTGGCGAGGTAGCTCAGTTGGTTAGAGCACAGGACTCATAAGCCTGGGGTCGGCGGTTCGAATCCGCCCCTCGCTACCAATATAATATGAACACAACTTCAATTTTTTGTTTAACCTTAAACCCAGAGCATGAAGAAAAAATTAAAAATCTATCTTATATTCCCGTTGGTTTAGGGATAAAAAAATTTTCAAAAAATTGTTTTACAGATAAAAGTGGATTAAATATTGCTGAAAAAAATCCCTTTTATGGAGAATATACTTTCCATTATTGGATTTGGAAAAATTTTATCAACAAAATTGAGTCTAGGTGGGTTGGATTTTGTCAATATAGAAAATTTTTTTTAACAGAGGACATTGAGAACAAAGACCTCAAATTTGAAAATTTAAAAAAAAATATATTACAAAGTGATTATCTTACTAATAATAATGATTTTGATTGTATATTGGGAAAAAAATTTTCAGTAGAAAACTACAAAATATCAAAAATCGTAAAGCATCATTTATTTGATTTTTTAAAAAACCCTAAATTATTTATTGATAAGAAAAAAAGAAATCTTAAATTACATTTTGACTTATTTCATGGAAAAGGAAATATTGATTTAGCAATAGATCTTTTAGATGAAAAAAATAAAGAAGATTTTAAAAATTTTATTTATAATAAAACATCATTCAATCCACATAATATGTTCGTCTGTAAAACTAAAATTTTAAATGATTATTATAATGTAGTTTTTCCGTGGCTTGAAAAATGTGAAAAAAAGTTTGGGTTTAACAAATTAAAAGGATATGGATTACAGAGGATTTATGGTTTTTTAGCTGAAAGGTTTTTATCTTATTGGTTCAACAAAAATTACAAAGTAAGAGAACTACCAATTATTGTTAAAGATTTACAGGATTATAAAAATTTATAAGTTTTAGAAAAAATTTTTAGTGAAGGTAACTTTCTATCTTTCTTCGAAATCTTAATTTTCTTTACAGGCCATTTGATTTTCAAATTTTTGTCCATAACATTTAAACCACTTTCAAATTTTGGTTTGTAAAAATTTGATAATTTATAATAAATAATATTAATTTTTTCATAACTGAAATATGCGTGAGCAAATCCCTCAGGAATATAGAGTCCTAAACAATTTTTGTCAGATAAAATGATTTTGAAAACTTTTCCAAAAGTTTTTGAGTTTTTTCTCAAATCTATTACACAATCCAAAATTTTTCCTTTAACCACATTTACATATTTTGCTTGTTGATATTTGTACTGAAAATGAAATCCACGTAAAGTATTTGCCTTTGAAGTAGTACAATATTCAAATACAAATTTCTTTTTCAAAACCTTCTTATTAAATGTTTCACGTAAATTACCTCTACTATCAGAATTATTTTTCTGTTTAATAATTAATAAATCTTTTATTTTAGTTTTGATAATTTTCACGAATTTATAATTTTATTTAGTTTTTTAAGGCTCATATGTATATTTGATGGAAGTTCTCCTTTAGAAAAACTTTTTTTTACTTTTTTATTATCTTGCTTCGCAAATTTGTAAATAGTTTGAGATTTACCACCAATATTAATTATACCTTTTTTGAGAATTACTTTTAATAAAAGTTTTGCGAATTGATCATGAAATATAAAATTTGTTTTTACATTTACAAATGCAGATTTGTGTGTAAAAGGCCTTTCTGTCATACACGCTCGTATAATCAAAGAATTTTTGTATAAATGAACTGCCGACTCAGCACCTAACTTAGACCACCCGTAATTATTCCACGGTAATAATGGATCTTTCTCACTATAGTTACCTTTCTTTCCTGGATAGACATAGCTTGAAGATAAATAAATTAACTTTAGTTTATAATGATTACAAACTTTAACTAGATTACATGTTCCGATGATATTTAAATCAATGCTGTTATTTATTTTTTTTTCATGAATAGACATTGGCCTAGATAGCCCTGCAAGATGTAAAACAATATTTGGCTTAAATGATTTTATGTTTTTTTCGATTGATTTCATGGATAAAATATTCAGTTGGTTTTTATTTCTATAAATGAAATTATAATTACTTTTAGTTTGTTTGAGGACTTGGGCAAATCTTCCATCTCCTCCAGTAACAATTATTTTTTTTGACATATTATTGTTATAATTTTTTTAAATAATTGGAATAAACACAAGAGCCATAAAAATTAATTGACTCTTTTATATCTTTTTTATCAATCCAGTTATATTTAAAAGCTATTTCCTCTAAACAAGCAATCTTTAAACCTTGTCGATTTTCAAGAGCTGAAACAAATGAAGAGGTATTATAAAAATCTTCAATTGAGCCAGTGTCTAGCCAGGCAGCTCCCCTGCCTAAAAATTCAGATTTTAATTTATTTTTCTTTTTATATTTATTCAATAAATCAATTATTTCAAGCTCGCCTCTTTTTGAAGGCTTTAAAGATTTACTATAATCAATTACTTTATTATCAAAAAAATATAGACCAGTTATTGCGAAATTAGATTTAGATTTTTTTGGTTTTTCTTTTATAGATTTTATTTTATTTCTGTTATTCATCTCAGCGACACCATATAACTCAGGTCTTTTAACTGGATGAACAAGAATTTTGCAACCTGTATTGAGTTGAATACATTTTTTTAATTTACTAGTTAAGCTCTGACCATAAAAAAAATTATCGCCTAAAATTAATGCAACTTTATCTCTTCCAATAAATTTTTCTCCCAAAATAAAAGCATCAGGAAGACCTACAGGTTTTTTTTGTTCTATATAAGTAATTTTTACTCCAAACCTTTTTCCATCTTGCAGTAATTTTCTAAATTGAATTAACTGACCTTTATTGACTATAATTAATATTTCTCTAATGCCAGCTAACATCAATATTGATAATGGATAATAAATCAAAGGTTTATCATAAATTGGTAGTAACTGTTTATTAACTGCTTTAGTAAGCGGGCTCATTCTAGTTCCATAACCACCAGCTAATATAATTCCTTTTTTAATCATTTTTTTAACCCCAACCTTTTAAAAAATTTTTTTTTAGAGAAATAATTAAAAAAATTGTAATTATAAAGATACCAATCAAAAGTTTCTTTTAGCCCTCTTTCAAAGTTTTTAGCTGGACGCCATTTGAGCTTTTTTCTGATTTTATTACTATTGATAGCATACCTAAAATCATGACCTGGCCTATCCTTCACAAATTTTATTGTCACTTTTTTTCCGATTAAAATTTTATTTTTATTTACAATCTTTAATAAAAGTTTGGTTAAATTAAGATTACTAATATTATTTCCTGAACCAATGTTATAATTTTCGGCATTTTTACCTTTTTTATAAATTGTGAATAAACCGTTGCAATGATCTTCGACATGTATCCACTCTCTCGTATTTTTACCTTTCCCGTAAATAGGTAAAGGAGAATTATTTAAAATATTAAAAATTAATGTTGGTATGAATTTTTCAGGAAATTGTCCTGGTCCATAGTTGTTGCAACAATTAGATATCATTGCATCTATTCCATAAGTCCTAGCATAAGATTTTATTAAATGATCTGCACTTGCCTTACTTGCAGAATAAGGTGAACTTGGTTGATATGGACTATTTTCTGTTGATTTATCTTTTCCTAAAATATCTCCATAAACTTCATCTGTGGAAACGTGAATAAGTTTAATCTTTTTTTTTAATTTTTTTTTATAATTTCTAATTTGCTCCAAAATATTAAAAGTCCCTAGAATATTTGAATTAATAAAATCTTTTGGAGCCTCTATTGATCTATCTACATGAGTTTCAGCTGCGAGGTTAAAAATAGCATCGGGTTTGAATTTAATTAAAATTTTAAAAATTTTAGAGCTGTTAATATCGAGTTTGTAAAATCTATATTTTTTTCTATTAATATTTTTCAATAAATAGTTTGCCTTCACATATTTATTATTGTCAATATTAATAACAAAATAGTTTTTTTTAAGTAAAAAATTTACAAGGTTACTTCCAATAAATCCATTTCCACCAGTAACAATTACTTTCTTCATTAAAATTTAAATTTGAAAGACATTATTTAATATATAATGTAATAAGATAGTTATTTGTTTAAATCAATATTTTAATAAATATGGACCACAATAAAATTACAATAATCATAAATACATTCAAAAGTGAAGATAAAATTAATGAATGCTTGAAAACAATAGAATCAAAATACAAAGTAATAATAGTCGAAAATTCAAATAATAAGAATTTTAAAAATGAATTAGAAAAAAATTACCAAAACGTAGAGTGTATATTAGCAGGAAAAAATCTTGGTTATGCTAAAGGGAATAATTTAGGTCTATCGAAGGTAAAAAGTGAATTTGCTTTAATTCTTAATCCTGACACTACTTTAGGAAATAAAACAATTGAAAATTTCTTTATATCTGCCAAAAAACTTAAAGATTTTTCTATTATTGGCCCTGCCAAACAAGATGAGTTTAGCAATAAAGATTTAGAAAACGGCAATGAGCAGTTGTTTGAGGTTGATTACTTAAAAGGATTTGCAATGTTTTTCAAGCTTGATGAATTTAATGAAATAGGTTTTTTTGATGAAAATTTTTTTATTTATCTTGAAGAAATAGATTTATGTAAAAGATTAAAAAAAAAGAAAAAAAAAATATATTTAGATAGAAAATTAATCATTAACCATCTAGGAGGGAGATCACATAATACTTCAATAGATCTTGAAATGGAACTTTCTAGAAATTGGCATTGGATGTGGTCTACTTTTTATTTCAATAAAAAACATTTTGGATATTTATTTGCTTTATTTAAAGTAAGTAGAAAATTTTTTTCTTCATTAATTAAATTAATTTTTTATACAATATTTTTTAATCAGACGAAAAAGAAAATTTATTATCACCGTTTTTCTGGTTTGTTCAATTCAATAATAGGAAAAAAATCTTGGTATAGACCAAAAATAATATCTGATTGATAAAATTTTAATTTTATATATAAAACTTTTATGCAATCTAGAAGTAAAAAAGTCTTGGTTACTGGAGTAGCTGGTTTTTTGGGATCCCACTTAGCTGAAAAACTTGTAGCCTTAGGTCATAAAGTAATTGGAATTGATAATATGCTTGGGGGTTACGAAGATAATGTTCCTGAGAAAATAGAATTTCATAATATAGATTGTTGTGATTTTGAGAAAATAAAGGGTATTATGAGTGGAGTTGATGTTGTGTATCATTGTGCAGCAACAGCTCATGAAGGACTCTCAGTTTTTTCCCCTTTTGAAATCACAAAAAACAATTATTTGGCCTCTGTATCAATTTTTTCAGCTGCAGTAAATTCTAAAGTTAAAAGAATAATTTTTTGCTCTTCTATGGCAAGATATGGAGATCAAAAGGCTCCTTTTACTGAAACGATGAAACCAAAACCTGTTGATCCTTATGCAATTTCAAAAGTTGCATCAGAGGAAGTTCTAAAGAATCTTTGTGAATTAAATGGTATAGAATGGGTAATTGCTATCCCTCATAATATTATTGGGCCGAGACAAAAATACGACGACCCTTTTAGAAATGTAGTGTCAATAATGATTAATAGAATGCTGCAAGGTAAAGCACCTATAATTTATGGAGATGGAAAGCAAACCAGATGTTTTTCCTACATTGACGATTGTTTGAGTTGTCTAATTCCTATGCTTGATCAAAAAAATTTAAACAAAGAGATTATAAATATTGGACCTGATGAAGAATTTGTTACTATAAATAAAATAGCTGAAATTTGCTCTAATCTGACAGGAGTTAATTTAAAACCCATTCATAAAAAAGACCGACCAAAAGAAGTCAAGCACGCCACATGTTCAGCAGATAAAGCAAGAAATTTATTAAATTACAAAACAAAAGTGCCTTTAAGAGAGGGAATTCAAAAAACTTTTGAATATATTAAAGCAAGAGGAATCAGACCATTTGATTATAATATAAACATTGAAATCAACAATGAGTTAACTCCTTCGACTTGGAAAAATAAAGAAATTTAATGACCAGGGAACTCGATTAAACTTTCGGTTAAGTATCCTTTATCTTTTAACATCTTGTTTCCAGGTAAATCGAAAAGATTAATTACAAATATGAAACCCGCTACTTTGCCTCCAGAGATTTCAACTAGTTTAGCCGCAGCTTCTGCTGTTCCACCAGTTGCTATAAGATCATCGATAATCAAAATTTTTTCACCTTTTTTTATTGAGTCCTTGTGCACTTCAATTGTAGCTTTTCCATACTCCAGTTCGAAATCAACCGAGTGAGTTTCTGCAGGAAGTTTATTTTTTTTTCTTAATAAAATAAAAGGTTTTTCTAATTTATAAGAAATTGTAGAAGCAAAAACAAACCCTCTAGACTCTATCGCTGCAACTTTTTCGAAATCAAATTTTTTTGATAACTCAATTATTCTATCATTTGTAAACTTAAAAGCCTCAGCATTTTTAATTAAAGTGGTTATATCTCTAAAAAGAATACCTTTTTTTGGATAGTCTGGAATAGATCTAATATGTTTTTTTAAATCCATAATTTACTTCAAGTTCTAGCAAAAAAGGATTAATAATTAAATAATGAAAAAAAGAAAACTTGGGATAATTGGCGGAAGCGGCCTTTATAAAATGGAAGGTTTTGAAAAAACTAAATGGAAAAAAGTACCTACACCTTGGGGAAAACCATCAGATGAAGTTTTAATTGCAAGTTTTGAAAAAGAAGAAATTTGTTTCATACCAAGACACTCTAGAGGACACAAAATAAGTCCAACAAATATCAATTTTAGAGCTAATATTGATGCATTTAAGCAATTGGGTGTCACTGACATTATTTCAGTATCAGCAGTTGGTTCATTAAAAGAAGATTTAGAACCAGGAAAGTTTGTAATAGTTGATCAATTTATTGATAGAACTTTTTCAAGAACAAAAACTTTTTTTGATGAAGAAATCGTAGCCCATGTTTCAATGGCAAAACCAACTAGTGCTGGACTTTCAAATTGTTGTGGAGCTGCATTGAAAAAATTGAATATCGCTCATCAAGTTGGAGGCACCTATGTTGTTATGGAAGGACCTCAATTTTCCACACTAGCAGAGTCAAATTTATATAGGACTTGGGGAGCAGATGTAATCGGCATGACCAATATGCCAGAGGCTAAATTAGCACGAGAGGCAGAAATCAGATATTCTACTGTTGCTATGGTGACCGACTACGATTGTTGGCACCCAGATCATGACGAGGTTGATGTAAGTATGGTAATCCAAACTTTGATGAAAAATGCAGCTAACGCTCAAAATATGATTAAAGAAATTATAAAGACTTTTAAAGATTATTCGGTTGAAAAAGATCCTGCTAATGATTGTTTAGATGTTGCAATCATAACAGACCCAAAATTGAGAACAAAAAAAACAATAAAAAAATTAAAGAATATTGCTGGAAGAGTTTTAAATAAAAAAAAATAATTTAATGCCAACATATACTGTAAAATGTTCAAATTTTAATCTCTCTCATAAGCAAAAAAATTCATTGGCTAATGATATTTCAAATACTCATAGCAAATTTACAGGTGCAAATACTTTCTTTGCCCAAGTAATATTTCAAAAAAATGAAAAAAATTCTCATTTCATGGGAGGTAAATTAGTAAAGACCAAAGAAATTTTTTTAAATGGACAAATAAGATCTGGACGTACTGCAAAAGTAAAAAAACAATTAATTTTAGGGTTAAGAAAAATTTTAATTAAAAATACTAACTTAAGAAAAGAAAATGTTTGGGTGTATTTGGAAGATTTGTTGCCAGATCAAATGATTGAGTATGGAGAAGTTTTACCTAAATCAGGGCAAGAAAAACAATGGTTTAACTCTTTAAATCCAAGTTTGAGAGAAAGATTGAGAAAAATGGAAAAAAGAAAATGAAAATAGAAGGGAAGTCTTACAAAACAATTTGGTTTGAGAATAATTTAGTAAAAATTATTGATCAAACAAAACTACCTCATAAGTTTGTAATTAAAGACTTAAAAACAGTAAAAGACTCAATAAATGCAATTAAAACGATGGAGGTAAGAGGTGCCCCACTAATTG
Source organism: uncultured Pelagibacteraceae bacterium (assembly GCA_902632445.1). Taxonomy (GTDB): domain Bacteria; phylum Pseudomonadota; class Alphaproteobacteria; order Pelagibacterales; family Pelagibacteraceae; genus Pelagilacustribacter. The sequence goes on from CACPCL010000007.1 coordinate 16,248, forward strand.
GCGCAACAGCTGCCTATGGTTTGGTTTTATCAATAATTGAGAATAATGATTTGTCTTTTATAAAAAAATCTAGTGAAGAATTAATTGCCTCTAGACCTACTGCGATCAATCTTAAGTGGGCAGTTGATAGAATGATGAAAAAATTAAATGGTATTAATGAGAAAGATATTTTGAAAATAGCTTTAAATGAAGCAAAGGCTATAAAAGAAGAGGATGAAGGATTTTGTAAAAATATCGGTTTGAATGGTCTAAAAATTATTGAGGAAATTTCAAACAAAAAAAAAGACACAGTCAATATATTAACTCACTGTAATGCAGGATGGTTAGCCACAATAGATTGGGGAACTGCTACCTCACCAATTTATCACGCACATCAAAAAGGGATTAAAGTTCATGTCTGGGTTGATGAAACTAGACCTAGAAATCAAGGAGCTAACTTAACATCTTATGAATTAAATGAAGAGGGAATTTCAAATACTGTAATCACTGATAATGCAGGTGGAATTTTAATGCAAAGAGGACAAGTTGATATGTGCATTGTTGGAACAGATAGAACTTTATCCAATGGTGATGTGTGTAATAAAATTGGAACATATTTAAAAGCGTTATCTGCAAAAGATAATAATGTTCCTTTTTACGTTGCTTTACCTAGTTCAACTATAGACTGGAGTATAAAAGATCATAAACAAATTCCCATAGAAGAGCGAAATTCCGAAGAATTGTCCCATGTCGAAGGTGTTGATGAAAATAACCAGATTAAAAAAGTAAGGATTTACCCAAAAAAAAGTAAATCACTAAATTTAGCCTTTGATGTAACACCGGCTAAACTAGTAACTGGTTTAATAACCGAAAAAGGTGTTTGTGAGGCATCAGAAAAAGGGCTGAAAGGTTTATTTAAGTGAGTGAATTAAAAGCTGAAGTAATAAAATATTCAAAAAAATTAAATATAACCAATTTGTCTGCCTTAAGATCTGGAAATATCTCTGCAAGAGCTAAAGAGAAAGGGGTTGAAGGATTTTATATTACTCCATCGGGGAGAAAATATTCTTCTTTAAAAACAAAAGACATCGTCTTTGTCTCGCTTAAAGGTGTTTATGATAAAAAAAAGGGTAAACCTTCTTCTGAGTGGAGATTCCATCAAGATATTTATGTGAATAAAAAGGAGGCTAAAGCAATAGTGCATGCTCACTCTACTTGTGCTACTGCTGTTTCCACTCATCAAAAAAGTATTCCAGCATTTCACTACATGGTTGCAGTAGCTGGTGGAGAAGACATTAAATGCAGTAAATATGCAACTTTTGGAACGAAAAATCTTTCAAGAAATATTATTAAAGCTTTAAAAAATAGAAAAGCATGTTTGATTGCCAATCACGGTCAGGTTGCTTTCGGAGAAAATTTAGAAAAGACTTTTGAGCTTGCTCAGGAGATCGAAAATATTTGCCATCAATATATAAATGCCCTAAGAATTGGAATACCTAAGATTCTTTCAAAAAAAGAAATGAAAATTGTCTTAGGAAAATTTAAAAATTATAAAAAAAGGTAATTTTTATGATTAAAGTTGGTGAGCACATTACCATTGATTTTCTTGGTGTTAAAAAAAACTATTCTCCTGAATTTTACGAAAAGGTTATTTACAAAATTGCAAAAGCTGCAAAAGTTGAAATACTAAACGTGGCATCGCATAAATTTGAACCTCAAGGCTTTACTTTAGTTGCTTTATTGGCAGAAAGTCATTTTAGTTTTCATACCTTCCCTGAAAAAGGAGTGATAAGCTTTGATTTTTTTACTTGCGGAAAAGTTAATCCTAAAGTTGCTTTAAAAATTTTAAGAAAAGAGATAGATCATAAAAGAGTTGTAACTAATGCTTTTGATAGAAGTAGTGTTGGTCTATACGATGATATTTATAGCTCTCCAGGTCAAAAGAAATTTTATGTCGTCAAAGATGTTTTAGAAAAATTTACTTCTAAAGTTGGTCAATTCGTAGAAATTATGGATCTTGATGAGTTTGGGCACGCATTATTTATAGACCATGAAATTCAAGTCGCAGAAAAAGATGAAAAAATCTATAGCTCAAATTTTTTTAAATCTAGTTATGATTTAAGTAAAAAGAATAATAATGTTGCGATAATAGGTGGAGGAGATGGGGGTGTGGCCAGAGCTTGTTTAGAAAATAATTCAAATTACATTGATTGGTTTGAGTTAGATCCTGAAATCGTCGACGTTTGTTACCGACATTTACCAAAAGTTTGTTCTAAAGTTAAAAAAAGCAACAAGATAAAAACTTTTTGGGGTGATGCTTTTAAAAGCATAAAGGAAATCGAGGACTCTAAGTATGATAAGATATTTGTTGATTTGAATGATGATCAATATTGTATTGATCTTGCCAAAAAAAATATGAAAGGATTAAAAAGGATTCTTAAAAAAGGGGGAGTTGTAACCGCTCAAGTCGGAAGCCATGATAAAAAACCTAAGCAGGTTGACAACTGGTGTAAGGTATTAGAAAAAAGCTTTGGAAATGTAAAACTAACAGGCACATATGTTCCAAGTTTTGACTGTAATTGGAATTTCGCTTCATCTATAATGAAGTAATGTTTCGTGTTTCTTGTATTCAATTAAAATCAAACAATAATATTCATTATAATCTAAACAAGACCAAACAACTTATAATTAAAGCAGTAAAACAAAAAACAGATTTTATAATAACTCCCGAAGTCTCATCTCATTTCTCCCTAAATAAAAAAGAATTACTGAAAGTTTGTACATCTATGGAAAAGGATATTTATCTTAACGGAATTAAGAAGCTTGCAAAAAAATACAAAAAGTGGATTTTGATTGGATCTTTGATAATTAAAATTTCAAAAAATAAGTTGGTAAATCGGTCAGTCCTTTTGGACAAGAATGGAAAAATAAGAACTTATTATGACAAAATTCACATGTACGACGTAGTTTTGAGTAAAAAAGAAAGATATTTTGAGTCAAAAAGTTTTTCTGCAGGGAAAAATCTAAAAACATTTAAATTACCATGGGGAAAAATTGGATTAAGCATCTGCTATGATTTAAGATTTCCAAATCTTTATAGAAAATTATCAAAAGCTGGGTCTTTGTTTTTAACTGTTCCCTCTGCATTTACCGAGACCACGGGAAAAAAACACTGGCATTCTTTACTTAAAGCAAGAGCAATTGAAAACTTTTGTTATATTTTTGCACCAGCTCAAGGTGGTAAACATTATAACGGGAGAAAAACTTTCGGTCATTCTTTAATTGTTTCACCTGATGGTGAAATTTTGAAAGAACTTAGAAAGTCGGAAGGCGTTATCACAGCAAAAGTTAATCCAACAATTTCAAAAAAACTCAGAAAAATTATACCTAGTTTAAAGGGAGAGTAATTATTCGTAAGATTTTACCTCTTTTATATTTGATCCTAGAGTATTATTAATTGCTAACTTAATTTTTGCTCTTTCATCATTCGACTTGTAAACCTTACGAGCTAACTCAATGAAATTGTCATCAAATAATTTATTTTTTTCAGCTAATCTTTTTCCATCCTCAATCTCCCAAAGTTTTAAATTAATTCTTTTTAAATCATCTTTAAAAACTAAAATTTTGCTTTGATCAGGAATATATTTGTTCATAGTTGCTTCAAGAGAAACAAGTTCTTTCTCAACCTCAACTAATTTTTCTTTATTGGAGATCTTATCTTTCTTAATTTCTAGTATTGTTATCTTATCAATTAATTCACCAGCTGAAATTTCTGCCAATATTTTGTCCATTTTGATACTCATATTAATATTTGACTATAGTATTCATTAAATATACTCGGAAATAATAATGTCAAATATATTAATTATAAAACATGGATCATTAGGTGATTTAATCCAAGCAAATGGCGCAATTAAAGATATAAAAAAATTTTATCAGAATAGAAAAGTTTTTTTATTAACTTCACAGCCCTATGCAATTTTTATGTCCGAATGTCCTTATGTTGATGGGGTCATAATTGATAAAAGATTACCAAGATGGAACATATTTTATTTAAATAATCTTAAAAATAAATTAAAAAAATACAATTTTTCAAAAGTATTTGATTTACAAAATTCAAGTAGAACAAAATTTTACAGAAGATTCATAATTAAGGACGTAGAGTGGTCTTCATCTGAAACTTCTTTAGAACCAGGTCAAAAAAAGAGAGAATTTGATAAAGAACCTGTTTTAGATCGTATGGAGGTACAGTTAACAAAAAGTGGGATCGAAACTAATTATATAAAAAATATCGACTTGAGCTGGGCTATTGGAGATGTTTCTAGACTTATAAAACAATATGCTAATGACGAATATATTTTATTGTTTCCATTTTGCTCCAGAAAACTTCCTCATAAAAAGTGGCCATATTTTAAAGAATTAATTATAAAATTAAAGCAAGTGTTTAAAAACAAATATCCAATCTTAATTGTACCAGGCCCCTATGAAATAGAGGAGGCTAACGAATTAAACGCTAAAGTAGTTTTAGATGGTAAAGATCCGGTAAATATTAAAACTTTAATTAGTTTAATTTATAAAGCAAAATTTATAGTTTCAAATGATACTGGCCCAGCCCACATAGCTTCTCATTTAGATAAAAACGGAATAGTATTATTTGGCAGTCACACTACAGCCAAAAAAGTTAGCATAGAAAATTATAGTTTTAAAGCAATCAGTGTTGAAAATTTAAAAGATCTAGATGTTGAAAGTATTATTAAATTAATAAAGTCTAAATTAAATTAATATATTTTTTGATTATTTTTTCCCAGGAAAATTCTTTAGAAAACTGATAAGCGTTTTTTCCAAGTTCTTTATATTTTTCATCAGATAAAATTTTTAATAATGTTTCGTAAATAGCATTTAGATCATTCCCATTGCATAGATATCCCGTTATTCCACTTTTTATCGCATCTCCTTCGCCACCATAAATTCCACCTATTGAAGGTTTAGCATAAGATGCTGCTTCAATGTAACTTATACCAAATCCCTCAACTGATTTTTTATAAACTACAGACGGCATTACAAAAACGTCTGATTGCTCTAACAATCCTACTTTTTCCTGCTCAGTAGAATTAAAAATTAATTCGACATTTTTTTCTAATTTGAGTTCCATTTTCAACTTCTCAAGATTTTTCTTTTCTTCTCCGTCACCGATTGATACATATTTTAAATTTGGAAACTTTGGTAAAAGGTTTTTTATTGTCATTAAAATATTTTGATGGCTTTTTCGACTATCTAGTCTAGATATAGTAATTAATTTTGGCGAAGAATTACCAAAAATATTTTTTGAGAATTCTTTAGATTTTTCACTGACTGTAATTGGATAATTACATCCTGGATTGATAACGGTTATATCTTTAACACCTAATTTTAAACCTAATTCTTTAGTAAATTTTGAATTTGCAATAACAAAGTCTGCTTTTTGTAGAGCTTTTAAAACTCTTTTATTTAAAGAAGATCCAAAAGGGTGATTTATTTCTTTAGAATGAATTAAACAGAAAGTTTTTGTTTTCTTAAGAGTTTCTAAATCAATATTTTCAATACTTTTCCAATGATCAAAGAAGCATGCTCTTATTTGATTTTGTTTTATAAAGTCTTTTACTAAATTAGCTTTTCTATACTTTCTGAAAATCTTAAAGCCTGAAACTCGCTCAATTCTTAATTTAGAATTTTGATCATAACTTTTTGCATTATCATGATTATCAGCAAAAACCTTTACAGGTCCATGATTTAATAGCGCGTTAGATAAACCTTCCATTAAGTTTTGCATTCCACCAAGTTCAGGAGGAAAATTTCTAGCAGAAACTAAAAACATTAATTAAACCACTTTATATTGCATCCCATACTAGGAATTTGTTCTTTTGGACCCACTTGAGTTTCAGAAATCATTTTCATTGCTACTTTTAGATCACTATCACCATCTGAAGTTGGTTTTAAATCTTTGAGTTCTTTGAATCTCCCTCGATACTGAAGTTCTAAATCTTTATTATAGCCAAAGAAATCAGGTGTACAAACAGCTCCATATTTTTTTGCGATGTCTTGCGTTTCATCAATCAAATAATCTATTTCACCAAAATTATTTGCCTTAGCAAACTTGATCATGTTATCAAATGAATCTTCTGGATAATTTTTAGTATCATTCGACATGATAGCAACAGAATTAACCCCATTTTTTTTTAGTTGATTACAGTCTTTTGCTAAATCTCTTATAATTGCTTTTACGTAAGGGCAGTGATTACAAATGAACATTATGAGTGTTGCTTTTTCACCTTTTATGTCATTTAAAGAAATTATTTTATTTTCTATCGATTTTAGTTTGAAATTCTCAGCTTTTTTTCCATAATCGCAAACTGGTGTCTTTGTTAAAGCCATAATATATTATAAGATAATTAATAACACATTACAGCAAATTTATGATTTACGATGTTGACGGTCACACTCCAAAAATTGATCCTAACAGCTGGGTGGCATCCAATGCTGTTATTATTGGCAGAGTGGAATTGAAAAAGAATTCTAATATTTGGTTTAATGCTACTTTAAGAGGTGATTTAGAACCAATTATTATAGGCGAAGGTTCTAATATTCAAGACGGCAGCGTAATACATACCGATCCAGGATGCCCAACAATAGTTGGTAAAGGAGTTACGGTAGGCCATATGGTTATGCTTCACGGTTGTGAAATTTCAGATGATTGTATCATAGGAATAGGGTCAACTATTTTAAACAAAGCCAAGATTGGAAAAAATTGTATCATCGGAGCAAACTCATTAGTGACAGAAAATAAAGTTATTCCAGACGGATCGCTTGTCCTAGGCAGCCCTGGAAAAGTAGTTAGACAAGTTACAGATGAAGAAATAAAACATATTAAAGAAAATGCTAGAGACTATATTGAAAATATTAAAAAATATAAGAAATAGGTTAAGGGACTAACCAAGTAAATTTTTTAGTATTATTTAAATCAATTAAAGCTCTTCGATGACCTTTAGCTGCTAAATAAAGCCACTCAATACTTTTAATTGTACATTTAATCACACAAAAATTTTTATAACCTGCTTCGCTCTCCTCTTTAGTAAAATCAAAATTATCAAATTTATTATCTAAACCTGATGTTGGTTTTTCAGACTCTGTTCCAGGTCCATTAGTAACCAAGTAGCATTTTCTACTAATATGACCTGTTTTCTCCCAAGACTCTTTTGTGATAGCATTATTGTAATTTACTTCGCACTCAGCCTTAATTCTTAGCTGTATTTTCTCCTCTTTACCATAAAATAGAATTGAGCATTTAGGATTTTTTTTTATTTTCTCAATTTTTGAAGATCTAATATCACTATGATACTGTATAAAATTATTTTGTTGATCTGCTTTTCTAAGAACAACAACTCTTCCATCTAGATCTTCATCATTTCCACAGATAAAAACTGGAGTTCTAAATTCAGAGGATCTATCCTTGACTGCTTTTGATAACAAATCCCAAATTTTCTTTTCAATCTCGTTTGAATTTTCGTAGTAGCTTACTGTTTCTGACACAATTATTTTCTAAATCTTTTAATTAAACTTGAAGTGTCCCATCTTTGACCGCCCAATTTTTGCACTTCGGCATAATATTCATCAATTATTTTTGTAATTGGCAAGGGAGAGTTATTTTTCTTGGCTTCATCCATAGCTATTTTTAAATCTTTTCTCATCCAATCAACAGCAAAACCATAATCAAATTTATCTTCAATCATTGTTTTATGTCTGTTTTCCATTTGCCAAGACTGTGCTGCACCTTTTGAAATTACCTCAATAACATCATGCATATTTAATCCTGCATTCATTCCAAAATTTATTGCCTCTGATAACCCTTGCACTAAGCCCGCAATACAAATTTGATTTACCATTTTAGTTAACTGGCCACTTCCAGATGGGCCTAATAATTTTATTTTCTTACTATAACAATCAATAACTGGCTCAGCTTTTTTAAATGGTGCTTCATCTCCTCCAACCATTACAGTTAAAATTCCACCTTCGGCTCCAGCTTGTCCACCCGAAATAGGAGCATCTAAGAAATCAAAACCTTTTGCTTTTGCTTCTTTATATAACTCCCTAGCAATATTTGCAGAGGCAGTAGTATTATCTATATAGATTGAACCTTTTTTTGCAGTTTTAAACAATCCTTTATCGCCTAAAGTAACTTCTCTTAAATCATTATCGTTTCCAACACATGTAAAAATAAAGTCACTATCTTTAGCTGCATCCATAGGAGTATCTGCAACATTACCTTTATATTCTTTTATCCATTTTTCAGCTTTAGCTTTAGTACGATTATAAACGGTTACATTGTGACCAGCTTTTGATATATAACCTGCCATAGGATAACCCATGACCCCTAAACCTATGAAAGCAACTTTACAACTCATAAATGATTAACTTCTCAATAAATAAAAAAGTAATATTCTTTGGATTTATATTTACATTTTTTTCAAGTTTTGGACAGAGCTTTTTTTTGGGATTGTTTAACGCACCAATTAGAAATGAATTAGGTATTACTCACGGACAATTTGGAAATATTTACGCTACTGCTACAATTTTTTCTAGTCTTTTACTTATATGGGTAGGAAAGAAAATTGATGAATATCAAATAATTTATTATTCTTTTTTTGTAATTTTTTTATTATTTTTTTCGTCTTTATTTTTTTCTTTTATCAATAGTGTTATTTTCTTATCCATTGCGATATTTTTAATGAGATTTTCTGGTCAAGGTTTAATGAGCCATACTTCTACGACTACAATCTCAAGATTCTTTGAAAGGTCTAGAGGCAAAGCTCTAAGTACAATATGGTTTGGATTGTCATCTGCAGAATTCATTTTACCAGTGTTTATAACGTATTTATTTGTTCTTTATTCTTGGAGATCAGTATGGCAGGGAATTGCAATTATCATAATTATATTTTTACCTTTAGTTGTTTTGAATACAATAAAAAAAATCAAGTTAAACTCTAGAGAAAAAAATTTTTATTACAAAAAAAGTTTCAAAATTAAAAGTTGGAAAAGACTAGAGGTTATAAAAGATTATAGATTTTATATTGTTTCACTTAATATGCTTGCTATGCCTTGGATAGCTACTGGAATATTTGTTTACCAATCGTTTATTTCAGAGTCTAAAATGTGGGATATTTATACTATACCAAAAGCGTTTATGGTTTATTCATTAGCTTCAATTATAACTTTATTTTTCTCAGGATTTTTAGTTGATAAATATAGTAGTAGAAAACTAATTCCTTTAATGAACATACCACTTCTAATTTCTATGTTTATATTATTTAATTATCAACATGAAATGTCTGCTTTTATTTTTTTAGGTTTTGTAGGAATTTCGAATGGTCTAGCCAACGTTCTTGGATCATCGACTTGGGCCGAAATATATGGTGTAAAATTTATAGGATCAATTAAAGCACTAACCACAGCTTTTATGGTATTTTCAACTGCTTTTGGAACGGCTATTTTTGGCATAATGATTGATAATGGCTTTTCTATTGAAAATATTGCTTTTGTTTCAGGCATATATATTGTTGTTTCTTTAGCTCTTTTAATATCCATAAGAAACAAACTTGAACCTATAAGACTTAAAAAATAATTGATTTCCTAGGATTATTTGAATATACACTTTTCATCATGGCTAGAATAACAGTAGAAGACTGCTTAGAAAAAGTAGATAACCAATACGATCTAGTTTTATTAGCTAAAGAGAGAACAGTGCAATTGAATGCTGGTGCTCCAATGCAAGTAGAAGAAGATAATGACAAACGCACCATCATCTCGTTAAGAGAAATTGGTGATGGAAAAATTGACATTAAAGAAGTTGAAGCAAGCGCTATTAAGAGACTTCGAAAAGAACCTGATGAATTAGAGGAACAAGAAGAGACCGAAGAAGAAACTAATGATGATTTTGAGAACTTGTATAAAGGTCAAGTTTCTAAAAGCGGTGTTGCAATTTTACCTTCGAAAAGAACAAGGAGAATTCCCGAAGTAAAAAAACCTAGTTTAGCAGATGAGGCTTTGTCAGAGTTAAAAGCTGAACAACCAGAAATAAAAGAAGAAAATCTAGACACAGAAGCACCTCTTGAGTTAAGTGAAGAGGCACCCTTAGAAGAAGAAAACAAAACAGAATAATAATGAATAAAACTGTTTCAGTTGCACCAATGATGGATTGCACTGATAAGCACGAAATTTACTTTCTAAGTCTTATTAGTAAAAATATTCATCTATATACTGAGATGATTGTAGCAAATGCAATTTTAAGAGGTGATAGAAATAAGCTACTATCATTTAAAAAAATACCAAATCCTGTGACACTTCAAGTAGGTGGATCAAACCCAAATGAACTAGCGGAAGCTTGTAAAATTTCAGAAGATTATGGTTATAAAGAAATTAATTTGAATTTAGGTTGCCCTAGTAAAAAAGTTCAAAAAAATAAATTTGGCGCATGTTTAATGCAAGAACCAGAACTAGTAGCGCGATGCATTGAAGCAATGGCTAAAGCAACTAAATTACCAATAACTATTAAAACAAGGATTGGTTACAATGAAGTTGAAAATTTTGAATTTTTAAAATCATTTATTCAAACAACAAAAGATGCAGGCTCTCAAAAATTTATTATTCATGCCAGAAAAGCATTATTAAAAAAATTAAGTCCTAAAGAAAATCTAAATATTCCACCATTAAAATATGAATTTGTTTATAGGCTTAAAGATCACTTTAAAAATGATGAAGTTATAATTAATGGAGGTGTTAAATCAACTAATGAAATTAAAGATCATTTAAAAAAAGTTGATGGTGTAATGATTGGTAGAGCTATTTATCAATCTCCATATTTTCTAGCAGATATAGAAAAAGAAATATTTGGTAACGAAAAAATACCAACAAGATCCGAGGTCATGGAGAATTTAATTCCTTATATTCAAGAGGAAACTTCAAAAGGAACTCAATTAAATCATATTATGAGACATACTGTTGGTTTATTTCATGGACAAAATGGTTCAAAAGTTTGGAAACAATATCTTTCAAAAAATATGTGTATTAGAGACGCAGATCTTCAAAAAGTAAATCACATTATGGATCAGGTGAAAAAGACCAGTCCTGTATCGCTAGAAAGATAATTTTGGATATTCTTTCACAATCAGAAATTATCTATCTAATCTTTATTATGATAATAACCGCTGTTCCAGCTGGTTTTGCAGCTGGATTGTTTGGAATTGGTGGCGGTTTAATCACAGTTCCAATTTTATTTTATATTTTTAGCACATCAGGAATAGAACCTAATTATTTAATGCACCTAGCAGTTGGAACTTCATTTGGAATTATAATTCCAACTTCTATAGTTTCAGTAATGACACATCATCAACATAAAGCAGTAGATTTTAATATTGTAAAAGGTTATGGATTTTTTGTAGCTACGGGAGTGATATTAGGAACAATTCTAGCGGCAAGTTTAAAAACGAAGCCTTTAATTTTGTTTTTTACAATTGTTGTATACATTTTAGCTTTTTATTTACTTTTTCTTAAAGAGAAAGAGGAAAATTTAGATGTTAAAATGAGTTTTCCAGCTAGGATAATCGCAGGAATAGTAAGTGGATTTATATCAGCGCCAATGGGTATAGGAGGAGCAGTTATGAATGTCCCTATACTAAAATTTTTTGGTTACCCAATCAATAAAGCAATAGGGAGTGCAGCTGCGATAGGCTTTATAATTGCATTGTTTGGTGCTGTAGGTTTTTTAATATCCGGTTCATATCTAAATGCTAAATTACCTATGAGCATTGGCTTTTTAAATATTCCAGCTTTTCTTATATTTTTTCCAATAACAGCCTTTATGGCTAGGCTAGGCGCTAAAGCTAGTCATCGAATTAATAAAAAGAAAATGACAAAATATTTTGGTTTATTTTTAGTTGTTATAGGAACTAGATTTCTTTACGAATATTTTAATCTTTAAATTTTTTGATCGTATTCTCCAATCTTTCCAGTCTTTTGTAATAAATTATCAATAAATTCAAAAATTTTCTTTTTACGGATATTTGATGATGGACTTTCTGTCACTACAACTAAGGAAGGTTTATTCGATGAAGCTCTAATTAAACCCCAAGAGCCATCTTTCAAAGAAAATCTTACACCATTAACAGTTAAAACTTCAGAAATTAATTGGCCATCGATTTTAGTATTTTCTTTTTGGAGTTTTTGCACTTCTTTTACCATATCATCAACAACTTTGTACTTTTCCTCATCTTTACAAAATGGAGCCATGGTAGGAGTTTGAAATGTATTAGGCAATTCTTCCATTAATTCACTCATTTTTTTGTTTTGATCATTCAATAAGTGACAAACTTGTAATGCAGAATTAATTCCATCATCATATCCATATCCTAATGGTTTATTGAAAAAGAAATGTCCACTTTTCTCAAAACCGGCTATCGCTTTTTCAATATTAACTTTTCTTTTGATATGTGAATGACCTGTTTTCCAATAAATGGTTTTACATTTATTTTTGTTTAGAATCTTATCTTTTGAATAAAGGCCAGTCGATTTCACATCTACAACAAATTTGGAATTTTTATATTTAGGCGCTAAATTTCTAGCAATTAATAAACCTATCTTATCTGAGAAAATTTCATTTCCTTTTTCATCAATTACTCCACATCTATCACCGTCTCCGTCAAATCCAAAACCAATATCGGCATTATTATCTTTTACAGCGTTAGCAATTGTATGAAGCATTTTTAAATCTTCTGGATTTGGATTGTATTTTGGAAACGACCAGTCAAGCTCGCAATCTAATTCAATTACCTCGCAACCAACTGCTCTTAAAATCTCAGGGGCAAAAACTCCTGCTGTACCATTTCCACATGCAACAACCGCTTTAATTTTTTTATTAATTTTATTTTTATTAATTAAATCATTAATATATATTTTTTTAAAGTTATCTATCTTTTTAAGATTGCCGTTGCCAGTTTTGAATTTATGATTTAACGTAATCTCTTTTAATTCAGTCATTTCTTCAGGAGCGTGGGTTAATCCTTTTTTAATACCCATTTTTACCCCAGTCCATCCATTTTCGTTATGACTAGCAGTTACCATTGCAATCGCATCTGAATTTAAATTAAACTGAGCGAAGTAAACCATTGGAGAAAGAGATAAACCAACATCTTCAACATTACATCCTGTTGATATTAAACCTTGAGTTAAGGCTTTTTTAATTTTTTCACTGTAAGATCTATAATCGTGACCAACTATTACTCTTGGATTATTTTTTTTTGTATGTCCTATTATTTGAGTTCCAAGACCTTTTCCTAAATTAGTGATTCCCTCTAAATCTATGTCTTTTTCAAAGATCCACCTTGCATCGTACTCTCTAAAACCATTTGGATTGATTTTCATTAGCTATAAATACTAGAGAATATAGGCATTTGTTATTAAATGTTTATTAACAAAACTTTCCACTTGCAAAATTTATAAGATGTTCATATAATGTTCTATTGATTTCAGCGTTATATAGTATATTAACGTATATGCAACACAACATGTAGTTGTTTTGTTAATAAATCAAGTAAAAACAAGGAAATTATGAATAAAAGCGTATCATTGGCAATAGAGAAAGCTGTCGACTCTTTAAGCCAAAAAAACCAAAACGAACTAAAAAATAACGGACCTAAAAAACCAGATCTATTCTCACTTTCTGGAGAAACAGAACTGTTCCAAAATGAGAAAGGTATAACAATAAAAATTGATAGATTGAGAGACGAAAATTTAACTGATTTTGGAAAAGCAACTTTAACAGACAGATATTTAGGCCAAAACGAAAGTTTTCAAGATTTATTTGCGAGGGTCGCAAGTGTTTACGCCGATGACAATCTTCATGCCCAAAGAATTTACAATTACATAAGCAATCTTTGGTTTATGCCAGCGACACCAGTTTTATCCAATGGCGGAACTGAAAGAGGCTTACCAATTTCTTGTTTTTTAAATGAGGCTAGTGATAGTTTAGAAGGAATTACAAATCTTTGGGAGGAAAATGTTTGGCTTGCTGCAAGGGGTGGAGGAATTGGTAGTTACTGGGGCAATCTAAGATCAATAGGAGAAAAAATCGGAAAAGTTGGAAAGACTTCAGGAATTATTCCTTTCATTAAAGTTATGGACTCTCTTACTTTAGCAATCAGCCAAGGCTCTTTAAGAAGGGGATCGGCAGCTTGTTATTTACAAATAGACCATCCAGAAATTGAGGAGTTTATTGAAATGCGAAGACCTACTGGCGGTGATGTAAATAGAAGATCTTTAAATCTACATCACGGAGTTTTGGTCACCGATGAATTTATGAGAGCAGTTGAAACTGGAGATCAATGGGCATTGAGGAGTCCTTACGATGGATCTGTTCAGCAAACTATACCAGCTAGAAATTTATGGATAAGATTGTTGACAGCTAGAATTGAAACTGGTGAACCTTATATCGTATATATAGATACAGTTAATAGACAAATTCCCCAACATCATAAACTTGCAGGACTAAAAGTTAAAACTTCTAACCTTTGTAGTGAAATTACATTGCCAACAGGAATAGACAATGAAGGAAACCAAAGAACAGCTGTTTGTTGTCTATCGTCGTTAAATTTAGATACTTATGATCAATGGAAAGATGAACCACAATTTGTTGAGGATGTTATGAGATTCTTGGACAACGTAATGACTGATTTTATCAAAAGAGCCCCTGATGAATTTGCTCACGCAAAATATTCAGCCATGAGAGAAAGAAGTGTTGGTCTCGGTGTTATGGGACTTCACTCATATTTTCAACAAAAAAATATTCCTTTTGGATCTGTTATGAGTAAAGTTTGGAATAAAAAAATATTTCAAAATATTCAGGAGAAAGTTGATGAGGCATCAAAAACTTTAGCTGAAGAAAGAGGCTCTTGTCCTGACGCAGCAGAATATGGAATGAAAGAAAGATTTTCAAATAAAACTGCAATAGCTCCTACGGCTTCTATATCAATCATTTGTGGTGGGTCTTCACCAGGAATAGAGCCTATTGCTGCTAATAGTTACACTCATAAAACGCTTTCAGGTTCGTTTAATGTTAGAAATAAATACCTAAAAAAGATACTTCAAAAATATAAAAAGGATACAGACGAAATCTGGTCAAGCATTACTACTAATCAAGGATCTGTATCTCATTTAAATTTTTTAACAGCGAATGAAAAAGATACTTTTAAAACTGCTTTTGAAATCGATCAAAGATGGATCGTTGAGTTAGGTGCAGATAGAACTCCGCACATATCTCAAGCACAGTCAGTAAATATCTTTGTTCCTGCAGATATTCATAAGAAAGAACTTCACGATATTCATTTTCAAGCATGGAAAAAAGGTTTGAAAAGCCTTTATTACTGTAGATCCAAATCAATCCAGAGAGCTGAAAATGTGAATAATGGATCTTCAACAGATGTGACAAAAAATGTTTACTCTGGAAAACAAGAATCAAATAATGAAAGCAATAACTATGAGGAGTGTTTATCATGTCAGTAGCAGAAAAAACTAAACCAACAATTATTCAGCCTAATAAAATGGGCTTATTAGTAGAAAACCCAGTTTACAAACCCTTTAGATATCCATGGTGTTATGACGCTTGGTTAACCCAACAACGAATTCATTGGTTACCAGAAGAAGTGCCACTTGGAGATGATGTGAGAGATTGGCAAAAAAATCTTTCAGTAGAAGAGAAAAATCTTTTAACTCACATATTTAGATTTTTCACTCAAGCGGATGTTGAAGTAAACAACTGTTATTTAAGACATTACACAACCGTTTTTAAACCAACAGAAGTTTTAATGATGATGACTGCTTTTGCTGCAATGGAAACAGTTCATATCGCTGCTTATTCTCATCTGTTAGATACTATTGGAATGCCTGAAACAGAGTACTCAGCATTCTTACAGTACAAAGAAATGAAAGATAAATACGACTACATGCAAGGCTTTGATGTTAAATCTAAACACAACATAGCAATGACGATGGCCGTATTCTCTGCATTCACAGAAGGTTTACAATTGTTTGCAAGTTTCGCAATTTTATTAAATTTCCCTAGATTTAATAAAATGAAAGGTATGGGCCAAATAGTAACTTGGTCAGTAAGAGATGAAACTCTGCACTGTAATTCTATGATTAGACTCTTCAGAGATTTTATTAAAGAAGAGCCACAGATTTGGAACGACAAATTAAAAAATGAAATCTATGAAGCATGTAAAACAATTGTTCATCATGAAGATGCATTTATTGATTTAGCTTTTCAAATGGGTCCAATGCAAGGTTTGACAGCCGATGAGGTCAAACAATATATTAGATTTATTGGCAATAGAAGATTAGAGCAATTAGGTTTAAATCCTATTTACGATGTTAAGAAAAATCCATTAAAGTGGTTGGACACTATGCTTAACGGAGTAGAGCACATGAACTTTTTTGAAGGTAGAGCTACAGAATATTCTAAGGCTTCTACAAAAGGAACATGGGGCGAGGTATTTGCTTAATATTTGCAATTAAAATACAAAAGCTATTGGAGAAAATCTGGCTTAAAAGGAAAATGGGGAAACATTTTTCTTGAAAGACTTTCGAAGCATAATCCTAAAAATGTTTTAGAGATAGGTGTTTTTTGTGGTGTAACTGCAAAAAATACCTGCGAATTTTTATATAAATCAAATGGAAACAATTTCAATTATATTGGAATTGATTTATTTGGCGGTCATCAAAGTGAAATAAAAGATGAAATCGAACCAACTTTTTTAAAAGATCAGAAGTTTTCAAATCCATTAAAAAATCTATATTATAATTTTATTATAAAAGAAAATTTAAATTCAATTGAAAGCGTCAGTAAATTTCTAAAGAGTTATAAAGATAATATCAGATTAATCGCAGGCGATACTAATAAAGTGTTAAAAGAAATAGATCTTAAAAGTATAGATTTTACTTTTTTAGATGGAGGTCACAGCTATCAAACAGTAATAAATGATCTTACTATTCTATATCAAAGTATGAAAGGTCAAAAAAAAATTATTCTTTGTGATGATTATGGAAAAGAAAGCTTTATCCCAGAAGTAGAAAAAGCCATAAATGATTTTGTTAAACAAAATAATTTAAATCTAAATTTAATAGAGAACAGGTTTGCAGAAATAATTACTTAAGACTAACAACCTTTAAAAGATGCATACATGCTCTGTAACAGTTCTGTGTACATACCTTTGCCTTTACCTAGTGTTGCGCCAAGAGGATCTAAAACACCAGTTTTGATTTTAGTATCTTTTGCAATTGATTTTATAATTGCTGGATTGAATTGAGGTTCCGAAAAAAGACAATTAACTTTTTCATGTTCGATTAATTCTCTTATTTCAGACAATTGCTCTGCTCCTGGTAAAACATCTGGATTTACTGTTAAAGCACCTAAAACTTTTATACCAAACCTATTTTCAAAATATTGATAAGCATCATGAAAAACTACAAATCTCAGATTTCCTTTAAGATCTTTTTTAATATTTTTAGTTAAATTATCTAATTCAGACTGAGCTTTTTTAGAGTTAGCTTTATATTTTGAGCTGTTTTCAGGATCTAATTTTACCAATTGCTTTTCGATTTCTTTAACAATTACCTTAGCATTCATTGGATCCAGCCAAACATGTGGATCGTGTTCTCCGTGAGCATGTCCTTCATGTTCGTGATCATCATGTTTTGCTTTTTTATGTCCGTGATCATCATGTTTCTCCTCTTTATGACCGTGTCCGTGATCCTCATGACCTTCAAATTTATTTTTTTCTCTAAATTTAAGTTTTTTAATCCCACTCAAATCCATTATTTCAATATTTATTGCTTTTTTAGCAATTGTATTTAATGGTTTTTCTAAGAAAGCTTCTAAATCCTCACCAACCCAAATAATTAGATCGGCGTTTTCAATCATTTTCGCATGAGAGGGTTTTAAACTAAATCCATGCGGAGAATTATAACCATCAACAATTACATCAGGTTTTCCAACACCATCCATGACGTAACTTACCAAAGAATGTATTGGCTTAATTGATGTAACAACTTTCACTTCAGCTTTAGACGTCGAAATAGTTGTAAAAAGGACAATGAATACAGATAAAATTAATTTAAGTATTTTTATCATAATATGTTATAATATAACAAAGTGTTACAATATAACATTTATAATTGCAAGGATTAATATTGTGAATAAATTGAATTTAGAGACTTTAATTAAAGTAGAAAATGTAGGTCTATTTAAAAACGATAAATGGTTAGTAAAGGGAGTTTCCTTGGAAGTAAAAAAGGGAGAAATCGTTACATTAATTGGACCTAATGGATCAGGAAAAACAACAACGGCGAAAATTGCTCTTGGTATTTATAAGAACATTGAGGGAAAAGTTAAAAAATTTACTAAAAAAATTGGCTATGTCCCTCAAAAAATCTCTATAGATTGGACATTACCTTTAAGAGTAATTGATTTTATGTTGCTTACACAAAATCTAAGCAGCGAAGAAACAATAAATGCTTTGAAATTGACCGGAGTAGAACATCTTAAAAATAATAATTTAAGTAATTTATCTGGAGGTGAATTTCAAAGAGTTTTAATTGCAAGGGCTATAGCAAAAAATCCTGACCTTTTAGTGTTGGATGAACCAGTTCAAGGTGTAGATTTTAAAGGTGAAATCTCCCTTTACGAATTAATAAAAGAAATCTCAGAAAAGGTTAATTGCGGAATTTTATTAATATCTCATGACTTACATGTTGTTATGTCTTCTACAGATTATGTAGTTTGTCTCAATGGCCATGTTTGTTGCTCTGGAACACCTCAATCTGTAGCTAACAACGATAAATATCAAGAATTGTTTGGAGACCGTGCTTCAACAGTTTTATCTGTGTATGAACACAAACATGATCACACTCACTCACCAGATGGAACAATAAAAAGGAAACAATAGATGTTTGATGATTTTTTTATAAGGGCTTTGATTGCTGGAATTGGAATTGCATTAGTTACTGGCCCCCTTGGATGTTTTATAATTTGGAGAAGATTATCTTTTTTTGGCGATACGTTATCTCATTCTGCACTTCTTGGAGTAACTATTGCTTTCTTTTTTGAATTAAATATAGCTTTTTCAGTTTTTTTAATTTCATCAGCAATCGCACTGATACTTTTAAAACTCCAAAAAACTACAAAACTACCTGGCGATGCATTATTAGGTTTATTAGCACATTCATCTCTAGCAGTTGGTTTAGTTGTAATTGGTTTTCTTACCACGATCCGATTTGATATAATGGGACTATTATTTGGCGACATCTTAGCTGTAAATGAAATAGATCTATTGATAATTTGGATCGGTGGAGCACTAATTTTATTAATATTGAAATTTATTTGGAAACCTCTGTTTGCCTCAACAGTTAATCATGAACTTGCTGAAGCCGAAGGAATGAAGCCTGATAAAGTGAATGCAATCTTTACAGTTTTATTAGCAGCGATAATTGCAATATCAATTAAAATTGTAGGACTTCTGTTGATAACAGGAATGTTAATTATGCCAGCTGCAATGGCAAGAAACGTTTCTAACAATCCCACACAGATGGTTAAGTTATCAATACTAGGGGGTTTGTTATCAGTAATAATTGGTTTGTTTTCATCATTACAAATTAATACCCCTTCAGGGCCTTCGATAATTACTGCAGCGTTAGTTTTATTTTGTCTTACACTTATTAAGATCAAAAATTATTCTGAATTGAAAAAATGATATTAAATTGTTAATTTATATTTATGGCACAAGCACAAACACTTTCTAGAAATCAACAAATTGTTTTAGATATTATTGAAAAAGCAAAGAGCCCTTTAAAAGCTTATTCAATACTTTTTAATGTACAAAAAAAAGGAATAAACGCCCCACAGCAAATTTATCGAGCTTTAGATAAGTTAATTGAAATGGGTAAAATACATAAAATAGAAAGTAAAAATGCTTTTGTAGCATGTAGAAGTTCAGATTGTGAAATTTCAAAAGCAACTGCGTTTTCAATTTGTGAAAGCTGTGAAATGGTTGATGAAATTAGTGATACAAAGCTTTCAAAGTATTTATCAAATTTCAGCGATAAAAAAGGAACTAAGTTTAAAAGATTTAATTTAGAATTTTTTGGATTATGCAAAAAATGCAAAATAGAAACAAAATAAGCTAATCTGGGACATTCTTAAGCATATCTTCCATAATTCACTTTTTAGTTGAATAACGGTTACATTAATTTCTTATCCATGTTAAAATTTTGAAAATTTAGGAGGAGAAATGAAATATTTTAAACATTTAGTATCAATAATTGCAGCTCTTACTATTAGTAGTGCTGTTAACGCTAACGAGATCAAAATGGGTAGGGCAGACTGGGATACAGGTTATTTCCAGGCTGAGATCTACAAACAAGCATTAGAAAAAATGGGCTACAAAGTTTCTGGTCCCCAAACTATGAAACCTCAAGTATTTTATGTTGCTGCTACAACAGGCGATGTAGATCTATGGGTTAACGGATGGTTCGGAACTCACGATGGGTACATTTCTGAGTCTAAAGGCAAAGTAAAAGCTGTTGGTCACGTAATGAAAAAAGGTGGATTACAAGGTTATTTAATAGATAAAAAATCGGCTGATAAATTTGGTATCAAAACGGTTATGGATATTAAAAAACATGCTAAAAACTGGGACTCTAATGGAGATGGAAAAGCAGATATGGTTGCTTGTCCTCCAGGCTGGGGATGTGAAAAAGTTATACAAAAGCACTTTGACGAACTTGGTTTAGGTGAGTTCATAAATCCTGTAAAAGCAGATTACTCAGCATCAATGGCTGACGTTATTTCTAAATACAAAAATGGTAAATCAGTATTATTTTATACTTGGACACCTAACTGGACAGTTGGAACATTAAAACTTGGTAAGGATGTTGTTTGGATTGAAGTTCCATACAGTGGTTCGAAACCTTCAAAAGTTGCTAATGCAACGAAATCAAAAGTTAATTTAGGTTTTGGAGCAGACGATATTAGACCAGCAGCTAACGTAGATTTTCTAAAAGCAAATCCTAAAGTTGAAAAGATGTTGAAGAAAGCATCAATTCCACTAGCAGATATTGCCGCTCAAAATCTTAAAATGAACAAAGGTGAGAAGAGCGAAAAAGCAATTAAGAAGCACGCTAACGACTGGATTAAAGCAAATCAAAGTACTTTTGATAGCTGGATTAAGTAAGGGTTAGGGTTAATTTTAATGAACTTAAAATTAGCCCCCTCAGATTACGATATATACATTCCATTAGGAGAATGGATAGAAGGAAATATTAAAGAGTGGCTTTTTGAACAAAGGCCACTCTTTAAAAAAATTTCAGCCCCAATAGATACGGTTTTAAATGGATTTGAGTCTATTTTGAATTTTATACCTTTTCCAATTGTACTTCTTTTATTTGTATTTTTAGCTTATAAAACAAATGGATTTAAATTTGCATTATTTTCTCTTTTTAGTTTACTTTTTATTGACCTCGTAGACCTATGGTCAGAAAGTATGACTACACTTGCAATGATTTTCACAGCTGTTTTATTTTGTATGTTAATAGGAATTCCTCTTGGCATCATTGCTTCAAGAAGTAATACCTTTGAGATTATTTTACGTCCTATACTCGATATAATGCAAACAATACCAAGTTTCGTTTATTTAATTCCTGTGGTTATGCTTTTCGGTGTTGGTTTAACTCCTGGAGTAGTAGCTACAATCATATTTGCCTTACCACCAATTATTAGATTAACAAATTTGGGTATTAGACAAGTTGGAAAAGGTTTTAAAGAAGCAGGATCAAGCTTAGGATTAACCAAATTTTTAATACTTATTAAAATTGAAATTCCTTTGTCTTTAAAAACCATTATGGCAGGAGTTAATCAAACATTGATGCTTGCATTATCGATGGTAGTTATTGCAGCTCTTATAGGCGCTGGAGGTCTAGGTTTAACTGTATATATCGCCTTAGGAAGACTTGATGTAGGTTCTGCGGTTATCGGTGGAACAGGTATCGTAATTCTAGCAATTATTTTAGATAGAATTACACAAAAAATTATTAAATCACGTTAAAGACTTCAATTTTTCGATATGTTTTGGAGTGATTTCACAACAGCCTCCAATAATTTTTGCTCCCTTGTTCTTTAATTTTTTACAGATTTCAAAGAACTTCTTAGGGGTTAGATCTTTTCTTTTTCCAAGTTGAACTTTAGGATTATTCGAGTCAGGTTTCCATCCTGGCGGAATGTGCTCAAAAGCGTTGATTTTAAATCCAAATGGAACTTTAAGTTTTTTTGCGTCTTTCATCACTTCATTTAAATCCTCAAATGACACACAAGAAGCCATAATCCCAATAGGTTTATATTTTTGGACTTTCTTTGCCACAGTTATAAATTTTTCACCCGATGGTAACAAACCTTTACTCCTAATGTGTATACCTACTATAAAATTTTTTTTGTATTCTTTAATTGCGCTTAATCCTAATGAACACTCTTTCCAACTACTCATTACATCTAAGTAAAAAAAATCTACAAATGGATTAAGGTATTTTGCCTGGGATCTAAAACTTTCTTTTATAAAGTTAAGATCTTTTCCAAGATCAGCAAAATAAGTGAAGTTTTGAGGTGGTAGACTTCCAGCAATCAGAACTTTTTTTTTAGACATGGCCACGGCTTTTTTGGCCAATTTTCCTGCTAAAACGTTCAGATTTTTATATTCTTTTACCAAACCATTCTCGATCAACCTTCTTTTTCTACTACCAAAGCTATTAGTTACTATAATTTCTGCTCCAGCTTTTATAAAATCTAAATGAGTTTTGATAACCGTTTTATGGTATTTCTTTTTATATAAAGCTGAAGCTCCCCAAAGAGTTCCGTGAGGTTTTACTCCACGGTTAAGCAGCTCCTGGCCCATACCTCCATCTAAAATTCTAATCTTTTGAAAAAAATGATTATCCAGAAACTTCTAAACCAAAAAATGTTGATAAAAAAATTATAATTGCAAAAATTGCAAACCACATAATCCACTGACTTGCTACTTTAACCAAAGACCCCTTATCAATTCCTTTCCAAGGCATAAAAGTATATGTAGCTAATGTCACTAGGATTAAAAATAAAAGTAAATTAGTTAAAGTCATCTATCTTTGGTTTAATAACATTACTTCTCTTACTTCAGCACCTCTGTATTTGGACAAAGGTCTAATAAGTTTGTTTGAAGCATGTTGCTCCATAATATGTGCTGACCATCCAGTAATTCGTGACATAACAAAGATTGGAGTATAAAAGTCTATATCGATGCCCATCATATAATAAGTTGGACCACAAGGAAAATCTACATTTGGATGGATATTTTTTCGGTCAATCATTATTTTTTCTAAAATTTCATAAATTCTTGTATATTTTTCTTTTTTTAAAAGTTTCGCTACTTTAAACATATAGTGTTTCATCGTTGGAACCCTTGAGTCTCCTGTTCTATAAACTCTGTGACCAAAACCCATTACAACTTTCTTTTTATCTAATGCATTTTCAATCCAAGCTTTAGCTTTCTCAGGTCTGCCTATTTCTTTCATCATATGCATTACAGCCTCATTTGCTCCACCGTGTAACGGACCTTTTAAAGATGCTATCGCGCCGGTAATCGCACCATGTAAATCAGACAGGCTAGAAGTAATTGTTCTTGCGGTAAAAGTTGAAACATTAAAACTATGTTCAGCATATAAAATTAATGAGATATCAAACGCCCTCACTATTTCTTTATCCGGCACTTTATTAAACATCATTTTAAAAAAATTTTCTGAAAAAGATAAATTTTTACTTGGAGAAATTATGCTTTTACCTTTCCTCGCTCTAAAATATGCAGCAACTGCAGTAGGTGTCTTTGCAAAAATTCTCATCGCTTTTCTCATATTTGCTTTTGGAGAATTATCTTTTGTATCTTTATCTTCTAATGCCATTAAACTAACACATGTTCTTATCACATCCATAGGATGTGCGTTCTTTGGCATCTTCTTGATATCGTTTAATATTTGTTTTGAAAGTTTTCTTTCAGATCTTTCTTGTTTTATAAATCTTTTAAGCTGATTTTTATTTGGGAGCTCACCATTAAGAACAAGATATGCAACTTCTTCAAAATCACATTTATCACAAAGTTCTTGTACCGTATAACCCCTATAGGTAAGTGCACTTAATTCTGGCACCACATGAGATATAGTTGTTTCATCAACGACTATTCCTAATAATCCTTTTTTAATTTCTTCACTCATTTATTCATGTCCCTCTGTAGAAAAATCAGTTATTTTCTTATCTGGCGTATTGTATTTCTCATATTCTACTAACTCGTACAACCTTTTTCTAGTCTGCATTTTGTCAATAACATTGTTTTGATGGCCATCATTAAATATTGATTTTAAACCCATTTCTACATTTTGCATTGCTAGTCTTTGGGTACTTACAGGATAAATAACAATGTTGTAACCTAAACTTTCTAATTGTTTTTTTTCTAACAATTTAGATTTTCCAAATTCAGTCATATTAGCAAGCAAATAACCTTTAGCTACTTTTCTAACTTTTTCAAATTCAGTCTCATCTTTCATAGCTTCAGGAAAAATCATATCAGCCCCAGCATCTTCGTAAGCTTTTATTCTATCCAACGTTTTATCTAAACCCTCAACAGAATTGGCATCTGTTCTTGCAATTATTAAAAAGTTTTGATCTTTTCTAGCATTAACCGACTCTTTAATTTTTTTAACCATTTCGTCTTTGGTTACTAATTCTTTATTATCCAGGTGCCCACATCTTTTTTCAGATATTTGATCTTCTAAATGACATCCAGCTAAACCTTTGCTTTCAAAAACTTGAATTGTTTTTGTACAATTTCCAAAACCTGTATCAATATCAACTATTGTAGGAAGATCAGTTACTCTAGCTATTTGTCCACTTCGATAACTTACTTGGTCTAATGTTGTTAAACCAATATCAGGCAAACCAAGATCATTAGACATAACTCCACCTGAAACATAAACTCCTTCAAAACCAATTTCAGCAATCAGTTTTGCGCACAAAGGATTGTATGCCCCTGGAAATCTTAATAATTTTTTTGATTTTAAAGCTTTAACTAAATATAATCTTTTTTCTGAAATTGTTTTTTTAGTAAAATGCATTCGAGCTGATTTATATTAGAGCAGAATGCAAAAATCAAAGACTATTTCAGCAATATAAACAAACCAGTTAATACTAATAAAACTGCGAGTAAATATTCAATAATCTTTTTTAATTTTATATTTGTTACAAATTTTCTTAAACCACTTCCAAAAAGTGCCCATAGACTAATTGTTGGGAAACAAATTACTGCAGCTGTAATTGTAACAAATGCGACTCCAATAAAAATATTTTCTTCTGTTGGAAAAAAACCTGATGCAACTGTAACAGCAATGGACCAAGCTTTAGGATTTATAAACTGAAATAACGAAGCTTCATAGAATCTTAGCGGTCTTCCAGTTTCCTTTTGAACTAAACTAAATGAGCCGATCATTTTCCACCCAAGGTAAACCAAATATATAAAACATAAAATTTTCATATAAAATTGAACTTGAGGATATAATAAAAATAAATTTGCTAAACCAAAGCAAGTTAAACCTATTTGCATTATATGGCCTAAAGGAATACCAA
>CACPCL010000008.1 GCA_902632445.1 uncultured Pelagibacteraceae bacterium
GTTACAACTTGCTTTTCTACTGATGTAGAAAAAGGGGGAATGTTATCGAATATTTGCCTTATTTTTGCCATATTTACTTTTCTTTGACCCATAATCTCTAGGCATGATCTTCTTACTCCATCCATAGCAATTTTAATATCATATTTCTTTGCTTGATTAGGTGTTAGATAATTAGTTTTTAAAATTTTATTTAAAGCAAAAATATTTTTTTTCTTTTCACTAAATATTTTTTTTCTCTCAAGACTAACTAAATTTAAATGTATTCCCAAATCTGTTAGTCTTTGGTCGGCATTATCGGCTCTTAAAGTTAATCTATATTCAGCTCTGGAGGTAAACATTCTATAGGGTTCTGTAACTCCTTTAGTAATAAGGTCATCAATCATAACACCAATATAAGAAGTTGATCGATCTAAAATAAACTCCTCTTGATTTCTAATTTTTAAAGCCGCATTAATCCCAGCTATCAGACCTTGAGCTGCAGCTTCTTCATACCCTGTAGTTCCATTAATTTGCCCAGCAAGAAATAAAGAATTAATTTTTTTAGTTTCTAAGGTTGCTTTTAACTCCCTTGGATCCACATAATCATACTCAATTGCATACCCAGCCCTCTTCATCTTAACATGCTCCAAACCCTTGATTTTACTTAATATTTTGAGTTGTATATCCTCCGGAAGAGAGGTTGATATGCCATTTGGGTAAATAGTATTGTCCTTTAATCCCTCTGGTTCTAGGAATATTTGGTGTTTTTCTTTTTCCTTAAACTTAACAATTTTATCCTCTATAGATGGACAATACCTAGGCCCTACTCCTTTTATGTTTCCTGAATACATGGCACTTCTTGAAATGTTATCACTAATAATTTTATGAACATCATTATTTGTGTAAGTCATGCCACATTTAATCTGCTTATTATCGATCTTGTTTGTCAAGAAAGAGAAATAGTAATGATCATCATCAGCAGGTTGCATTTCTAAGTCATCATAATTAATTGTATCTCCGTCTAGTCTAGGCGGTGTTCCGGTTTTTAATCTTCCAATTTGCATTTTGAATTTTGCTAGTTGTTCACTCAAACCGGTAGATGGTTTTTCATCGTACCGTCCAGCTGGTATCTGTGTTTCGCCTATATGTATTAAACCATTCAAAAAAGTTCCCGTAGTAAGTATTAGTTCTTTAGTTCTTATTTCTTTGCCACTATTACAAACGAACCCTATAACTTTGTTATTATCAAATAAGAATTTTACTACTGGATCGGCTACGACCTCTAAATTTTCATAATTTAATAAAATCTTTTGCATATGCTCTTTGTAAAGAGCTCTGTCTGATTGTGTCCTTGGTCCTTGCACTGCTGGGCCACGACTTCTATTTAATAATCTAAATTGAATACCTGATTTATCAGCTACTACACTCATCACACCATCTAAAGCATCGATTTCTCTCACAAGATGCCCTTTTCCGAGACCTCCAATAGCGGGATTGCATGACATTTCACCAATAGTCTCGATTTTATGGGTAAAAAGAGCAGTATTTACGCCCATTCTAGCGGAAGCTGCTGCTGCCTCACATCCGGCATGTCCTCCACCTATAACTACTACGTCATAGCTTTGTTTTGTCATTCTGTGAATGTAAACGTCTAGATTAAGAATACAAGAAGTATTTTATTTACCGATACAGAAATCTTTGAATATAGATCCAAGTATTTCTTCCACATCTACCTTGCCGACGATACTACCAAGATGTCGTGTGGCCATTCTTAGGTCTTCAGCTGCTAGTTCAAGATCTTTGTTTTGATCCTTTTTAAGAAACTTTTCAATTTCTTTTAAGCAATCATTTAGCTTAACTCTGTGCCTTTCTCTAGTAATTAAAGCGCTATTATTGGGTGTAAATTTTTTGCTTAACTTAGCTTTAATCAAATCTATTAATTTATCGATATTTTTATTATTTTTTACTGAAGCTAAAACAGTATCAACATTAAATTTATGATTTTGTTTAGCTGAAACATCTGATTTATTTAAGAAAATTATAGAATCTCTATTAATCATATTCTGTATCTTTTTGTTAATTTGTTTTGATGAATTATCAATGACAATTATATTTAAATCTGCTTCTTTAAATTTTCCAAGGGCTAATGAAATTCCTTTTTTCTCTACTTCACTTTTAGTATCTCTAATACCAGCAGTGTCAGCTAGAAGAACAGGATATCCATCTAAATTTAAGTAGGTTTCTATAACATCTCTAGTCGTACCAGCCTCATCTGAAACAATTGCTACTTCTCTTTTAGATAGTAGATTTAATAATGATGATTTTCCAGCATTAACTTCTCCTATAATCGAAACCCTAAAACCGTCTCTAATTTTTTCTCCAACTTTATTATCCTCAATAATTTTAGTAATTTCTGAGTGAATTTCTTTGATAGATTTGTGAGCATCTTTTAATATTTTTTCTGGAAGATCTTCTTCTGCAAAATCAATTTTAGCTTCTATAAAAGCAAGAGATTTTATTATTTTTTCCCTCAAATCATTATAGTAATTTGATACATTTCCCTGAACTAATTTTATTGCTTGCTGTCTTTGTAGCTCTGTTTCGGAATGGATAAGATCTCCTATGCTTTCTGCTTTTAACAAATCGATTTTATCATTTTGAAAAGCAATTTTAGTGAACTCACCTGGTTCAGCTAGTCTACAGTTCTTTTGCTCAGATAAAACTCTCAATAAGGCGTTTATAACTGCGTTACTTCCATGGATTTGCAGTTCTGCTAAATCCTCCCCAGTATAGCTATTTGGCCCGGGAAACCATAACAATAGAGCCTCTGGATCTATTACATTGTCATTTTTAGGGTCATAAAACTTGCAAAAATTTACTTCATTTGACTTAATTTCTTTAGACTTAGTCAAGTTTTGACAAATCGTAAGTGTTTCACTGCCTGATATTCTTACGATAGCTATTCCGGAGGGTCCTCTACCCGAAGATAAAGCATAAATGTTCATTGAGTTATAATGATAAACCTCGATTAGAGATTATTTTACTGAATTTTTTTAATGTCTCGTTGTTCTTAATATTTTTTACAATTATTTCTTTGAATGGATCTAAATATTTATTTTGTTTAAAAAAGCTATGAGTAGCATCAACTCCTAAACTCATGATAGTATTTTCGGGTTTTCTACTATTATAAAAATCATTTAATGCATAGCTATTTTTAATAGAAATACCTAAACCCACATAATATTTAATAATTTCTTTTAGTTTTTTTATATCCCTTAAAACTAGATTAAAACCTTGACCGGCTACAGGATGAATAGTGTGCAAACCTTCACCAAGAATTAATATATTTTTTTGATGATACTGTCGTCTTAAACTTAGAGATATAGGATACGACTGAATATTGCTAATAGTGATATTTTGTTTATTCTTCAACATTTTTACTATTTTGTTTTTAACTAAAGTTGAAATTTTTTTTAAATTATTTTCGAAAAATTGTTTTTTTACACTCCAAACAAAAGAGAAATAATTTTTTGAAAAAGGAAGTATAGCTAATGGCCCTTCTTTTAAAAAGAACTGGCTTGTGTTTAAAATTTTGTAATTGTGCCTTACATAACCTGTTATAGCTATTTCTTTATAATCTTTTTTTATAGATCTAATTTTTGTTATGTTATTGTAAATTTTAGATTGTCCGCCTACACAAAGGATAATTAAATCATAATTTTTTAACTCATATAATTTTTTTACATCCTTTCTTATTAACTTAATTTTATTTTTTGAAATTTCTTTCAATAATAAACTTTTAACTTTATCATTTTCAAAAACATACATAAGATTAGAGTTTGCCTCGTTGAGATTTAAAAAATTTATATTTTCTTTAGAAGTCTCGTAAAAAAGCTCAATTTTTTTTGAAGGCCAGAACAACTTTTGTCCTAAACTTGTAATATTTTGAGTAATAAACTTAAAATTTGTATCTGAGATAGCAGTAGTCCTTTTATCAACGTTTTTTGTACCTTTTTTAGCTACTAAATTTACCTCTATACCTGGCACTTTGGCTAAAACTACAGCTGTCATTAAGCCTGAAAGACCGTCTCCGACAATGCATATTCTTTGTTTAATCATATAACAATTTTTAACACTTTCATAAAAATGGTAAAAAGTACGTAATCGATTCGAAATGAATACAAACTTTTTTGATAGTGTAACAAATTTTTTGAAAAAGCGAACCTTTGAATTACTAGGTTTAATCTTAGTTTTATCAAGTGTCGCACTTGCTATTGCCTTTACAACATATTCTCCTGAAGATCCTTCATTTGTTTATGGAGATAAGAACTTCGAGATCCAGAATTTTTTTGGAATTTATGGAAGTAGCGTTGCAGATTTTTTATTACAAAGTTTTGGTTTGGCTTCTTTTTTATTATTACTTAATTTTTTATTTTGGGGATTAGATTTAATAATAAAAAAAGAATTAAGAAGAATAATTTTAAAACTATTTTTGGTTGTAGCCTATTTAACTGTTGGAACAGTTTTTATCTATTTAACATTCGATAATTCTTTTTGGTTAATTGATAATGGTAATTCAGGTTTTGTTGGAAAAATAACATATAGCTTTATTAACACCTGGGCTCCGTGGATTGATAATACATATTCAATTTATGTACTACTTTTATTAACTATAATTTTTTTTTCATTTTCAGCTGATATAAATTATAAAAAAGTATTCTCAGTAATTATTTCACTTTTCAAAAGAAAACCTGTGGAAAATATTGAACCAGATTTTACTAAAATTAATATTGAAGGTCAGCCACAAACTTTAGAAAAACCACAGCAATCTTTTTCGTTTGACACTGACACAAGTTCTAAAACAGAGCAAGTTACTACAAAAGCTAAATATAAATTACCAGATATAAATTATTTAGAAAAAAATTTATCTAAACTTAGTTCTGATGGAAATAAAAATCGTCCTGATGCTGAGTTTATGGAAAAAATATTATTAGACTTTGGTATAGACGGCAAAATTAAAACAATTAATAATGGTCCTGTAGTAAGCCTTTATGAATTTGAACCAGCCCCTGGTGTAAAAGTATCGAAAATTATTAATTTATCTGAGGATTTAGCAAGAAACACTAGTTCAACTTCTACAAGAGTTTCCGTCATCCCAGGAAAAAATACTGTTGGGATAGAAATTCCAAACGAGGAAAGAGAAGGTGTATCTTTAAGAGAAATAATTTCTTATGATAAGTTTCAAAAAAAAGATGTGAGACTTCCAATTGCATTAGGTAAAAGTATTTCTGGAATGCCAATTGTAGGTGATTTAACTTCTATGCCTCATCTTTTAATCGCTGGTACAACGGGTTCAGGGAAGTCTGTTTGTATTAATACTATAATAGTTTCACTACTTTACAAATTAAGTCCGGATCTTTGCAAATTTATTTTAATTGATCCAAAAATGTTAGAGTTGTCTACTTACGAAGGAATACCTCATTTACTAACACCAGTTATAACTGATGCTAAAAAAGCAACATCAGCTTTATCATGGACAGTTAAAGAAATGAACAGCAGATATAAATTAATGAGCAAGGTAGGAGTAAGAAACATTGATGGTTATAATACTAAGCATAAACTTAAAATGCCTTACATCGTTGTAGTAGTTGACGAGATGTCAGACTTAATGCTTGTGGCTGGAAAAGAAATTGAAAACTACATTCAAAAATTATCCCAAATGGCAAGAGCTGCAGGTATTCATATTATCATGGCTACGCAAAGACCTAGTGTTGACGTAATAACGGGTACAATAAAAGCTAATTTCCCAACAAGAATATCTTTTCAGGTGAGTTCCAAAATTGATAGTAGAACTATTTTAGGGGAGCAGGGTGCTGAACAGTTACTTGGTAAAGGAGACATGCTATTTATGTCATCAGCAAACAGAATAGTTAGAATTCACGGTCCTTATGTTTCTGAACAAGAAATTGAGAAAATTACAAACTCGTTAAGAGCCCAAGGAGAGCCAGATTATATGGAAGAGATTACTTCCCAAGAAACAACTGAAAGCTCATTAACTCCTGGAAGTGAGGGAGATGAAGATGAATTATTTAATCAGGCTGTAGAAATTATTAAAGCAGAAGGGAAAGCTTCTACAAGCTTTTTACAAAGAAAATTACAGATAGGATACAATAGAGCTGCTAGAATTATTGATATGATGGAGGAAAAAGGTATCGTTAGCAAGGCAAATCATGTTGGTAAACGTGAAGTTCTTTAAAAAAATATTTTCACTCTCGTTTTTTTTATTAATATCATCGAGTTTATTAGCCAATGAGAAAGATCAAATAGTTGCTCAATTAAATAACTTAAACTCTTTAGAATTTACATTTGATCAATTAATTAATGAAAAAACAGAAAAAGGAAGTTGTCTTTTAGAATTTCCTGGAAAATTAAAATGCAATTACTTTGATAACAAAAAAAAAGAACTTATTATTAATAATAAGAGGTTAGCAATAACCCAGAAAAGGTATAATAAAACTTACCATTATCCTATTTCAAAATCTCCGTTTTTAAATATTTTATATAAAGATAAACTTTTGGAAATTGTGCAATCAGGGGAATTA
Organism: uncultured Pelagibacteraceae bacterium; assembly: GCA_902632445.1. Classification (GTDB taxonomy): domain Bacteria; phylum Pseudomonadota; class Alphaproteobacteria; order Pelagibacterales; family Pelagibacteraceae; genus Pelagilacustribacter. The sequence continues at coordinate 6,582 of CACPCL010000008.1, forward strand.
GAGTCAACTGACCAGATAATTAAGCTTGTTTATTTTGGTGATAACGAAATTACAGTTTTTTTTGACAAAAAAAATCTAGATTTGAAAGGATGGGAAATTAAGGATCAATACAACAATAATATAAATTTCTCCCTTAACATTGTTGCTAAAAATGATGTTTTTAAAAAAGGTACCTTTAAAGTGCCTGAAATTAACTAAGCTACAAAATCAATTTCTTCTTCTTTAAAAATTTCAAAACCTTTAGATTTATAATTTTGTAATGCGTGTTTGTGGTCTAAACTACAAGTATGAACCCACATTCTACAAGGATTTTTTCTTGATGCACTTGCAATAGCATGATTAACAAGTGTTGAGCCAAGCTTCAAACCTCTGAATTCTTTAAGTACCCCTAGATTAATAAGCTCTACTTCATTTGATCTAGGATGATATTCTTGTTCGTAATATCCAACTAGATCTTCACCTTTTTTTAGAACATGTGTTTCTAAATTTTTATTTGTAACATACTTTACCCATTCACTATCAGACCAAAGTAATCTATCTCTCCAGTAATGATCTACGCCTATTTGTTTATAAAAAAATCTATTTAAATGAAAATTGTCTTTATCATCCAAAATAATTTGAAAATTTTCTGGAAGATTTAAATCAACTGTTTTTGAAAAATCTCTAATTTCTAAAAAATATCTTTTTACTCTTGAAACCATCAGCTAACCATCTTTCCTATCTTTTCACCTGCAAATATATGAAAGTGTAAATGAGGAACCTCCTGACCACCATCACTTCCAATATTAGTTAAAACTCGATATCCTTTATCTTTTGCGCCCACTAAGTTTGCGACATGCGTCACTGCTTTGTTTAACTCTACAATCTCTTTATCTGAAGCTTTGTTGTTGAAATCATTAAGATCTACGTATTCACCTTTAGGAATAACTAAAACATGAACTTTCTTTTGAGGATTAATATCATGAAAAGCTAAAACATGATCATTTTCATAAACTTTTTTACACGGAATTTCTCCCCTTAGAATTTTAGCGAATATATTATTTTTGTCGTAACTCATTTCTGTCTCTTCTTAAGTTCGCTCATCACATCTTCAATTTTTATATTGTTAGCCTCTAAGTAAACCATCAAATGATAAACCACATCAGTAGCTTCGTGTATCTTATTTGAATTTTTTTCCACAGATTCTATTAATTCGCCTATTTCCTCTTTTACTTTTGAAACACTTAGGTTCTTATCGTTCAAAAGTTTATTGGTATAAGACTTATCTGGAGAAGAATTTTTTCTCTCTCTGATTGTTTTAATTAATTGTTCTAAGTTTTCAAACATTTTATAACCTTACCGATACATTTTTAGAATTCAAATATTCTTTAACATCTTTAATTTTATATTCACCATAATGAAAAATAGAGGCCGCTAAAACTGCACTTGCTCCACCTTTAACTATGCCATCATATAAGTGATCTAGAGTTCCAACTCCACCGGAAGCTATTACAGGAATATTAGTGTTATTCGTAATAGTTTTTAATAAGTCAACATCGTAACCAGATTTAGTTCCATCTTTATCCATTGAAGTCAATAAAATTTCTCCGGCTCCATTTTCTTCTACTTTTTTAGCAAACTCTACTGCACCGATACCAGTTTTATTTCTTCCACCGTGTGTAAATACTTCCCATTTATTGTCTGAAACTTTTTTTGCATCGATCGCAACAACAATGCATTGAGATCCAAATTTTTTTGAAGCTTCCTTAACGAATTCGGCATTTTTTACAGCAGCAGTATTAATAGAAACTTTATCTGCACCGGCTAACAATAAATCGGTAATATTTTGAATAGTTCTAACTCCACCTCCAACAGTTAAAGGGACGAAACATTCTTTCGCAGTTTTTCTAACAATATCAATAATGGTTTCTCTATTTTCATTTGAAGCGGTAATATCAAGAAAACAAATCTCGTCAGCGCCACCGTCACTATAAATTTTAGCTTGTTCTACTGGATCTCCAGCATCTTTTAATTCTACAAAATTAATACCTTTAACAACTCTTCCATCTTTAACATCAAGGCAAGGTATAATTCTATTTTTAAGCATCAATCTCCTTTGCTAACTCATCAAGTTTAATGTCGCCATCATAAATAGCCTTGCCAACAATAATACCTTCAATTTTTTTATTATTTAATTCTTTAGCTTTCTTAATATCATTTATTGAAGAAACACCTCCTGAAATCACAACAGGACAATTAGAAAGCTTTGCAATTTTTAAAGTCTCGTCTAAGTTAGGGCTAGTCTTCATTCCATCTCTACTGATATCAGTATAAATAATTCGGCTTACACCATAGTTGTTAACCTCTTTAAGAAAGTCTATGGTATTAATATTTAGATTTTCTTTCCAGCCTGAAACAGAAAGATTTCCATCTTTCGCATCTAATCCTAAAGCGATTTGACCTTTAAACTTTTCACAAGATACTTTTAAAAATTCTTTATTTTTAATCGCGCCGCTACCTAAAATTACTTTCTCTACTCCAGCATCGATATATTGTTTTATACTTTCTGTTTTTCTTACACCGCCACCTACCTCGATTTTAAAATCGTATTTACTAACTATCTCTTTAATAATATCTAAATTGACTGTTTTGCCAGTTAAAGCACCGTCTAAATCAACGATATGCAAGTTTTTAAAACCGTGATAACTATATTTAGCTGCTTGATCAACAGGTGAAGTTTCATATTCAGTTTTATTTTCAAAATCCCCTTTAATTAATCTAACGCATTTCTGATCTTTTATGTCTATTGCAGGAAATATTTTCATTATAATTTTAAAAAATTATCAATTATTTTTAATCCAATTTTATCACTCTTCTCAGGGTGGAACTGCGTTCCAAACAAATTATCTTTCTCAACTGCACATACAATTTTTGAAGAATAGTCTGCTGTTGCTGAAATGACTGATTTATCTTTAGGAATAAACTCATAACTATGAACAAAATACATATGAGATTTATTTTTTATATCTTTAAATATTTTACTTTCTTTTTGAATTTCGATTTCGTTCCATCCAATGTGTGGAAGTTTAAATTTACCTTGTTGATTATCAATTTTAGAAACTTTGCCAGAAATCCAAGCTAATCCCTTTGTTTCTTCTTCTTCATACCCAATATCCGCAAACATTTGTAATCCTACACAGATTCCTAATAACGGTTTCTTATTTGTAATAGCAAAATCTTTTAGCGTGTCTACTAACCCAGAAATTCTGTTCAAAGAGTCTACGCAGCTTTTAAATGAACCTTGTCCTGGTAAAACAATCTTGTCACTAGATCTAATTTTATTAATATCTGAAGTTACCTCTAGATTAACTTTACCTTTACCAACCTCTGTAAAAGAATTTATGACAGAGCTAATATTGCCTGATTGGTAGTCAACGATTGTGACGTTCATCAATTTTAAATAGAGCCTTTTGTCGAAGGTACCGAGTTTTTTATTCTTTTATCTATCGCTAAAGCATCTTTTAATGATCTAGCTAAACCTTTGTAACATGACTCAATCTTGTGGTGGCTATTTTCACCGTAAATATTTTCTATGTGTAAAGTAACTCCAGCTGATTGTGAAAAAGCTTGGAACCACTCTTTAAATAATTCTGTATCCATCTCGCCAAGTTTCTCAACCGGTAGATTTACTTTCCAGATTAAATAAGGTCTATTTGATACATCAATTGAAACTCGACTTAAGGTTTCATCCATAGGTATCATTGTTGATGCGTACCGTGTAATTCCTTTTCGATTACCCGCCGCTTTTTTAATAGCTTCTCCAATTGCTATACCGGTATCCTCAGTAGTGTGGTGTAAATCTATATGTGTGTCTCCCTTAGCTTTAACTTCTAAATCAATAAGGGAGTGTTTAGATAATTGTTCCAACATGTGATCTAAAAAACCTATTCCAGTTTTAATTTTGTACTTTCCTTTTCCGTCTAGATTGACCGCGACAGAAATACTGGTCTCTTTTGTTTTCCTAGTTATTTTTGCTTTTCTACTCATAAACTATGCCTGATTTACCCTTGATATATATTTAAATGGTCATTTTATCAATAAATCACTATTGAAGATCTCAAAATAATCTCCACATATAACTTTATGAATACAGCTGAAAAATGGCACGGAACTACAATTGTACTTCTCAGGAAGGGTGGGGAGACTATTGTTGCTGGTGACGGTCAAGTTAGTCTTGGTAATACAGTTTTAAAAAGCAAGGCCAAGAAAGTTAGAAAAATTGAGAGCAGAGGAGTAATTGCAGGATTTGCTGGCTCAACTGCAGACGCTTTAACTTTATTTGAAAGACTCGAAGCAAAATTAGAAAAGCATGCTGGTAACTTGCAAAGAGCAGCTGTTGAATTAGCTAAAGATTGGAGAAGTGACAAATTTTTAAGAAGATTAGAAGCATTAATGGCAGTAGCAGATAAAAATCATAGCTTTATAATTTCTGGAACTGGCGATGTTTTAGAACCAGAGGATGGAATAATTGGTATCGGATCTGGAGGTAACTATGCTCTTGCAGCAGCAAAGGTATTAATTGATACTGATATGAAGGCTGAAGAGATAGCGAGAAAATCTTTAAAAGTTGCATCAGACATCTGCGTATTTACAAACAATAATGTAACAATGGAAAAAATTTAAATGTCTAAATCAAAAAAAGAGACGAATTTAAAACTAGTCAAAGGATCTAAAGCTGATAGCTCAAAAGTAAGCGCCCTTTCACCAAGAGAAATAGTTTCTGAATTAGACAGATATGTAATAGGTCAAAAAGAGGCCAAAAAAGCTGTAGCAGTTGCATTAAGAAACAGATGGAGGAGACAAGCTCTTACCGATGAAATGAGAGATGAAGTTTTACCAAAGAATATTTTAATGATTGGGCCAACAGGTGTTGGAAAGACAGAAATTTCCAGAAGACTATCAAAATTAGCCGAAGCACCATTCATAAAGGTTGAGGCAACAAGATTTACTGAAGTAGGTTACGTTGGAAGAGATGTAGAACAGATCGTAAGAGATTTAATTGAAATTGCTATAGCTATGGAAAGAGAGAGAAAAAGAAAAGAAGTAAAAGCTAAAGCAGAATTAAAAGCAGAGGAAAAAGTATTAGACGCATTAGTTGGTAATAAAGCAAGCGTGGCTACAAGAGAAAGTTTTAGAAAAAGACTAAGAAGCGGTGATCTTGATGATAATGAAATAGAAATTGAAGTTCAGGACTCATCGTCCGGTCTTCAAAGCTTTGAGATACCCGGAATGCCTGGGGGAAACGTAGGTATGGTTAATCTTGGAGATATTTTAGGTAAGTCTATGGGAGGAAAAAAAGGAAAAAAGAAAAAAATGTCAGTTAAAGAGTCCCATGGAATTTTAGTAGCACAAGAGTCGGATAAGATGATTGAAGAAGATAAGATTATTAAAGAAGCTAAAAAAGCAACTGAAGAAAACGGAATAGTATTTTTAGATGAGATTGATAAAGTATCTGCAAGAAGTGACAGAGTAGGCGGTGACGTATCCAGAGAGGGAGTTCAAAGAGACTTATTACCATTAATTGAAGGAACAACGGTGAGTACTAAACACGGACCGATTAAAACTGATCATATTTTATTTATTGCATCGGGTGCATTCCAGTTAGCGAAACCCTCAGATCTATTGCCAGAGTTACAAGGTAGATTACCAATAAGGGTAGAATTAAATGCTTTGAATGAAGAAGATTTTAAAAGAATTCTTAAGGAGCCAGATAATAGTTTGATTAAACAATATAAAGCTCTTTTAAAAACAGAGGATGTAAATCTTGAATTCTCAGATGATGGAATAGATATGCTTGCAAAAATATCTGCAGAAGTTAATTCCTCGGTTGAAAATATTGGAGCAAGAAGACTTCACACTATTATAGAAAAAGTATTAGATGATATAAGTTTCAATGCTACAGATAAAGCGGGAGAAACAATTACAGTTGATAAAAAATTTGTGCAGGATAATTTAGGAAATCTAGTAAAGGATACAGATCTATCAAAATTTATACTATAAATTCTTTAATTTTATTAAAATTGCACCTTCCCCACCGTCTTTTACATCAGCTTCGTTTACAGAAATAATTGATTTATTTAAATCGGAATTAGATTTAATAAACTCAGGAACAGAAAATTTTAGTTTTCCAAAATCTTTTGAAACATAAGCATCTTTTTCATTTGAAGAGTGTATTCCTTTACCCGTAATTAGTAATAATTCTTTGTACCTACTCTCTATACAAAATAACAATATCTCTCTGACTTTGTTGTTTGCTTCTTCTAAGGTAAAACCGTGAAGGTCAAATTTATATCTTACCTTTCTAATATTTTTTTGAATATTTTGATCTTTATCGTAAATATTAGAGGGATCTTTTATAAAATCTTCCCAAACCTTTTTATCTTCGTTTGAAAGGTCCTTTTTTTTAATCACTTACTGATAATTTCGGATAAATGCCAGTTGGGGCTTTTACTATTAATATTTCGAGTAAATTTCCAACTATCTGTTACAAATTTTATTTTATCAGGATTTCCCTCTATAATTTTATTTTCTTTATCTTTCTTCACTGAAATTACTTCTGCAACAAATTTTACTGTTGCAAATAAGTTATCTTTAATTTTCTCATAATTTTCAACAGAAGACTCTTTCATTCCTATAAATGTAAATTCAGATTTAATATTTTCTTTATTTCTTGACTTAATTGCCTCTGAAAAATTGGAAAACATATTAGGTGATAGCAAAGATTTTAGTTTGATTAGATCGCCAGATGCGAAAGATGTCAAAATACTTTCGTAAGCAATTTCTGCACCTTTTAGAAATTCTTTTTTATCGTTACCTTCTAAGATTTCTAAATTTTTTTTCTCTGCCACAACATCTTTTTGAGGCATACTGAATTCTTTTTCAGCAAAACTCGGGTAAATTTTCGACTCGTGCCCGGTCTTTCTTCCTAAAATACTTCTAAGACGTAGGATTATAAAACCTGCGATCATTCCTAAAAGAATAATATCTAAATAGCCAAAACTGTTACTCATAATTTGATAAATATACATGAATAATATAATTTTGTATCAGACAAATGAACACATTTTTCTTATTTTTTATAGGATTACCCGCTTTAGAGATATTTTTTATGATCAAAATTGGTAGTAAAATTGGAGCTTTAAACACTGTAGCTTTGATTTTTCTAACAGCGATAATAGGTGTCTACTTTGCAAGATTACAAGGTATCCAGACTTTAAAATCAGGAATGGTAAATTTATATCAAAATAAAACACCTATTTATGAAATTATGTCAGGAGCATCAATTGCTTTAGCGGCACTATTATTAATTATACCCGGTTTCTTTACGGACTTTTTGGGTTTTTTATTATTAATACCTTTCACAAGAAAGATTTTGTTTAATATAGCTTTAAGAGGAAAAACTAATAACAAAAAAAGCAGAGCTGATAAAACTATTGACGGAGAGATAATAGAAAAGAAAAAAGATGAGCTATAAAATAATTGGTAAATATATTAAAGATTTAAACTTTAGTATACCGAATCCTAAAACTTTTTTTTTACTTTCTAAAAATATTGAAAATTATAAAATAAACATTGACATAAAAAGCACTCAAGTTAAGCAAAATATAATTGAAGTTTTAACATCATTACATCTTACATCAACAAAAACAGATATTGAAAAAATAAATACAAAAATTGTTTATGCTACATTAGTTGAACTTGATAATGATAAAATAGAAAAAAATGAAATGGAAAAAATTATTTTGGTTGATGTTCCCTCTAAAATTTACGGAGAATTAAGACAGATATTTATAAGTTTATTTGAAAAATCTGGTTTCAAAGATGTGAAAATTAATGAGAAAGTAGATTTTGAAAGACTTCACAGTATGCGAAGAATTCAGTAATGATTTTTTTTTAATTCGTGCTTTAAAAAATTTTTGTGTAACTTAATTTCTGTTTCTGAAATCTTAAGAATTTCTTTATTATAGCTTTTATTCTTTACTAAGTTTTGCTCAAAGTTAGTCAAGGATAAATCAAACTTAGGTTCTTTAACATCTAAAAGATTTATATAAACTTCTCGCAGTAACTCGCAATCTAATAAAGCGTTATGCTTTGTACGTTTTGAAAGATCTATATTAAATTTTTTGCAAAGTGCATCTAAAGAATTTGAGGTCCCCGGGAACTTATTTCTAGCAATTTCTAAAGAGTCTATTACTAAATTCTCATCTATTAGTTTTTTTTTTACTACACTTAATTCGCCATTTAAAAAACTTAAATCAAAAGATGCATTATGAATAATTATTTTTTTATTTCTAATGAAATTTAAAAAATCTTCAGCAATTTTATCAAATGTATCCTTGTTGCTTAAGAATTCTTTGGAAAATCCATGCACCTTAAATGCCTCATCTGGTACATCCCTTTTTGGATTAATCAATCTATGAAATACCTTGCCTGTTGGGATTAGGTCTTTAGTTTCTATACACGCAACTTCTACTATCTTATGACCTTCTTTAAAAGATAATCCAGTAGTCTCAGTGTCTAAAAATATCTCATTCATAATTTTGTAGTATACTCGATAAATTTGATTTTAATATCTTAATATTTTTTTCATTAACAACAATATGATCACAGAATTTTATTTTTTTTACATCACTCATTTGTTTATTATTTAGTAAATTAAATAACTTTTTATTTCCTCCTTTTCGTTTAAATCTTTTTAATCTTAAATTTTTTTTTGCTTTTACAAAGATTATTACATCAAAGAATCTCATCAACCTACTTTCGATTAATAAAGGTATTTCTAAAAAAATAAATTTTTTTTTAATATTTTTTTTTATAAAAGTTTTCATTTCTCTCCTTACCAAAGGATGAATTACTCTCTCGAGTTTCATCATATTGAGTTTATTTTTTAATATTTTTTCTTTAAGAATTTTTTTTATATTTGAGCTTTTTTTAATTTTAAATTTATTCGCTATGAGATTTTTAAATTTTTTTTTTTTATATAATGTTTTTACAACCGCATCTGCACTAAAAAGTGGCCCTTTCCCCGAAGATAATATTTTACTAGCAGTAGTTTTTCCAGATGCTAGGGAGCCTGTTATACCTATTTTGATCATTTTAGTTCTGATAATAGATGCTCTACTAATTTTTGATCTATCTCGGGGTTAACCTTATTCCATAAATAAAAAGATTTTTGCCCTTGATAAATAAACATTTCCAAACCATTAAATACTTTAATATCTTTATCTTTTAAAAATTTTAGGGTTTTTGTTTCAAGTGGATTATAAATAGTATCGATATAAATTAAGTCTGCTTTAGTTTTTTCAAAGTTGAAATTAAAATCTTCTCCGTTTTTTAAGCCCAAACTAGTTGCATTAATTATTATATCAAAATTTTCTATTATTTTATTTAAGTTCTTCCATTCCAAAATATTAATGCTTTTAAATTTTTTTTTTAAAAAAAAACATTTTTCTATGGTTCTATTGGTTATTGAAATATTCTTAACTCCAGATTTTTCTAATGATAAAATTACAGAAGGTGAAACACCTCCAGCTCCTATAACCAAAGCTTTTTTATTTACCGCATTATCTACTTCTTTTAGATATGCAGCTTGCATTCCAAATACATCCGTATTCTCTCCAACGAGATCGCCATCTTTATTAAGGAACACAGTGTTTACTGAGCTTGTTATTTCAGCATCATTAATAAGAACATCTAGATGTGAAACAATTTTTTGCTTGAAAGGTAAAGTAATGTTTATACCTGTAAGATCCTTTTTTTTTATTTTTTTTACAATATCTGGTAACTCTTCCTCCTTAATGTCTATAATTGAATAATCTGCATCTATTTCGTATTTATTGAACCAATAATTATGCAACGCAGGAGATAACGAATGTCGAATTGGGTTTCCAATTATTCCAAATTTTTTTTTCATTTATATTGATCTATATAGTTCATAATATCTTTGATTGGCAAACCCATAATTGAGTTCATGTCACCTTTGATATACTCAAAAAGCTCCAGTCCATCAGCCTCCACTTGATAAACTCCATATGCTATTAATGTCTCTGTCTTAATTTTGTTAAGATACTCTATTAATTGTTTTTCAGAAAAATTTTTCATTTTTAACTCTGAAGAATCTGAGTGATTCCAAACCATTGCTCCATTTTTAGAAAAACAAACTGAACTAATTAAATAATGTTTTGAATTGTTTAATTTTTTAAGAATTTTAAGAGCTTCTTCTCTTGTCTTAGGTTTATTGATTAATTCATTATTCAAAGATATGACACTATCAGCTCCCAGTACGAGTTGATCTGGATTTTTAGCGCTTACTTTTACTGATTTTATTTCAGCTAAATTTTTAGAAATTATCGATGGGTCTGCCCCCTCAGCTAAAAGAGAATTTTTTACTTCATCTTCATCGACATTGGATACTATTACTTCACAATCTATACTATGATCATCAAGAATTTTTTTTCTTACACCACTTTTAGATGCTAGAACTATTTTCATTTATTTTTTTTTATTTCTATTATTTTTAGTATAGACGCAGCAGTTTCCTCAACGGACTTCCTGGTTACATCTATGATTGGCCAATTATTTTTTTTAAAAAGAACTTTTGAATCACTAACTTCCTTTTTAATCGAATCAAGGTTTGTATATTCTTTTAAATTTTGATCTTTCATAATAGCAACCCTATTTCTTCTAATATCGGCTAATCTTTCAGGGTCAGCAACTAATCCAATAATGCAAGCCGTTTTATTTAATCTTAAATCTTCAGGAATTTTTTGGTCAAGTACTAGAGGAATATTAATTGTCTTATAACCTCTGTTAGCCAAATAAATTGATGTAGGTGTCTTACTTGTCCTGCTGACTCCTAATAATATTACATCTGCATTGTTAATATCATCGACCTTTTTCCCGTCGTCATGTGACATTGTAAACTGAATGGCTTCAATTCTTTTGTAATAATCGTCATCCAATACGTGTTGAGCACTTGGTTTATGGATAGCTTTTTGATTTAGTAATTTGGAAAAACTCAAAATCAAGTTTCCTAAAATACCGAAACATGGCACATTGTTTTTTTCACTTTGACTTGAAATATATTTTGCCAACTTTGTTTCAACAATAGTATATAAAATTAAAGAGTTTTCTAGATTAATACATTCTTTTATAATTTTATCAATTTGTTGCTCTGTTCTAACAAATGCAAACTCTTTTTTATCATAATCAAAATTTGCAAATTGGGACTTCAAAGATAGAAAAATTCTATCAAGGGTTTCACCTGTTGAGTCAGACACAAGATATACATTGTATTTTTCGTTCATATATATGTTAATAAATAAATGATAATTAATGCTTTTCCACTAATATTGAAAAAATTGGAAAAAAAATTAACATTAACTAACATTATTTAAACATCTTATTCGATGTTTATAATGATGTTTTACTAATGTTTATAAGATTAATAAAGTCTGTAAATTAATAGTTTTTTTAAAAAGTTATCAAGTTATCAATGTATAAAATATGTATAAAAAGTTATATGAGCATTAAACAGGCCCTAAAGCCAAAACTAAGTTTTAAAAAAACTATTATTTAATATGAGTGAACTAAGAAAAATTCTATTATCAAAAAAAACTTGTAAATCGATATGGTTTATGAGACAAGCAGGACGTTACCTACCAGAATTTAGAAAAATTAGATCTCAAAATCAAGATTTTATTAAATTATGTCTAAACACTAAACTTTGCTCGGAAATAACACTTCAGCCTGTTAAAAGATTCGACTTTGACTCCGCAATAATATTTTCTGATATATTGATGGTACCATATGCTTTAGGGCAAGAAGTTAAATTCATTAAAAATTATGGGCCCGAGCTAAGTAATTTTGATTTTAAAAAATTTAAAAAAAATGATGAAAAAAAATTTTCCAAAAAGTTGGAAAATATCTATAAAGCAATAAAAATTACTAGAGAAAATCTAAATAAAAATAAATCTTTAATATCTTTTGTTGGTGCACCATGGACTTTGCTAATTTATATGCTCAACTTAAAAAAGGGTAAAAACGAAATAGATTTAAATAGGTTAAATCATGAAAATTTAGAAATAGACCAAATTATAAAAGATTTAAATAAATATTTATGTATACATATCAAAAACCAAATCAATGCGGGTGCCGACGTTGTACAAATATTTGATTCTTGGGCAGGGTTAATCCCAGAAAAGGATATTAATAAATATTGTTTTTTACCTAATTTAGAAATTGTGAAATTTTGTAAGAACTTAAATATCCCCAGCATCTGTTTTCCTAAAGGTATTAAAAATAAATATAAAGACTTTAAAGAAATTGTTAAACCTAATTGTATGAGTTTAGACTCAGAAATTGACCCTATGTGGGCAAAGAGAAATTTAAAAGATGTAGTTATCCAAGGGGGCCTTGATCCAAAAATATTACTCAAGCCGGATGATGAAATTTTTAAAGCAGCGACGAAATACATTCAAACTTTTAAAGATACACCTTATATTTTTAACTTAGGCCACGGTTTACTTCCAGAAACAGATCCTGATAAAGTAGATAAATTAATAAAATTTTATAGGAATTTTAATGGATAAAAACCATCCAGATGTGAAGTTTGGCAAAACAGGAGTTCTGATAATTAACCTAGGCACACCAGATTCAACGAGTTGGTGGGATATAAGAAAGTATTTAAAACAATTTTTATCTGATAGAAGAGTGATAGAGGTAAATCCAATTTTATGGCAAGTAATCCTAAATCTTATTATATTAACTTTTAGACCTTCCAAAACAGCTCATGCTTATAAAAAAATATGGAGAAAAGATACAAACGAGTCACCATTATTGTATTTTACAAGGAGCCAAGCTGAGAAGCTCCATAAAAAAATAGGAAGCGAAAAAATCATTGTTGATTTTGCAATGAGATATGGAAACCCAAGTATAAGTTCACGTCTTTACAAACTTAAAGATGAAGGCTGTGAAAATATAATAATTTTACCATTATACCCACAATACGCAGCTGCAACAACAGCAACCGTTTGTGATGAAGTTTATAGATCTTTGATGAATATGAGATGGCAACCTAGTTTACAGATAGTTCCTCACTATGAAAGTGAGCCAAAATACATAGAAGCATTGATAGAGAGTGTTGAAAAAAAGATTAGTGAGATTAATTGGAAACCAGATTTAATAATTGCTTCCTACCACGGCATACCTAAATCATATTTTGATAAAGGAGATCCATACCAATGTTATTGTCAAAAAACGACTAGATTAATGAAGGAAAAATTTGGTAAAGTCGAAATTAAGACGACGTTTCAATCAAGGTTTGGGCCTCAAGAGTGGCTAACTCCTTACACTGATAAGACAATAGAAGATCTGCCTAAAAATGGAGTTAAAAATTTACTTGTTATATGTCCAGGCTTTGCATCAGACTGTGTTGAGACACTCGAAGAAATAAATATTCAAGCAAGAGAAACTTTTTTAGAAAATGGGGGAAAAAATTTTGATTTAATCCCATGTCTTAATGATGACGCTAAACATATAAGTCTTTTCCAACACATTATTAATAAGTACACACATTAACTACTGATGAATTCAATTATAATTTATTCTACGACTGATGGACAAACTAAAAAAATTTGCGAGTCAATCAAAAATAATTCTATTTATAAAAAGACTACCGAAATAATTAATTTGAACGAGGCTTTTGAAAAGAAAATAGTAAAATATGATCGAGTTATTATTGGGGCCAGCATAAGATATGGACATCATAATCCTATGGTTTACAAGTTTATAGAGAAAAATAAAGATACTCTTGAAAATAAAAAAAGTGCATTTTTTTCAGTTAATGTGGTGGCGCGTAAACCAGAAAAAAGTACTCCAACCACTAATCCTTATATTAAAAAATTTTTAAAAAAAACTAATTGGCGACCTAATAAACTTGGTGTTTTTGCTGGGAAAATAGATTATCCAAGTCTGACATTTTTAAATAGAAGTATAATAAGATTCATAATGTTCATCACTAGAGGACCAACAGACATTAAAAATGTATATGAATTTACAGACTGGGAAGGTGTAAAAATATTTTCAAAAGAATTAGATGAAATGTAATTTATTCAGTTTTCTCTTTTATTTTTCTCGCGAATCTGAACGATTTAACACAAAGATAGACAAAGTAGCTCCCGGTAATAAGCATTATAATTTTAGTTAAGTCTGCCCAGAAATTTGTAAATGCACTCCCATTTAAAAGCCCTCTTAAAAAATCTAACCCACCAAGAGCAGTAATTACACCAAATAAAACCACTATATGCATATAAACTTTTTTTTTATTAGGAAAAAATAAAGATAAAGAAGAAAAAATAGCAATTAGCAACCCAACAAATGTGGGAATATAAGAAGTCATTGAAGAACTGTTAGAAATAAAACTTATTATCAAACCCCATAAAATTAGAAATATCCCATAATATAATGATAGATATTCCATACTTTTTCCAAAAGCTTTAAACTCTCTCTCATTTAAATCCATAATATGCTTAATTTAGCCCTTATTTTTAAAAATTTAAAGTAATCTCGTACTTGAATTTTTTCTAAAAAACCTTATATTTTAATAACATTCCTTAAATACTCAAATAATCACATGAACTTACAAGAACTAAAGCAAAAAAATCCTGCAGAGCTTATCAGCGAAGCTGAAAAATTAGGCATTGAAAACCCGAGTACGCTTCGGAAACAGGAGATCTTATTTGCTATCTTAAAAAAATTAGCTGAAAAAAACGAACAAATTACTGCTACGGGCGTACTAGAAGTTTTGCAAGATGGGTTCGGTTTTTTAAGAGCTATTGAGTCTAACTACCTGCCAGGACCCGATGATATATATGTTAGTCCGAGTCAAATAAGAAGATTTGGTTTGAGAACCGGAGATTCTGTCGAAGGTGAAATTAGAGGTCCAAAAGATGCTGAAAGATACTTTGCTCTTCTGAAAGTAAATAAGATAAATTTTGACGATCCTGATAAAGGTAAAAATAAAATTGCCTTTGATAACTTAACACCTCTTTACCCGAACGAGAGGATAAAATTAGAAGTAGAAACGGCAAAAGTAGAAAAAAAACCAGACAACACTGCAAGATTAATAGATTTAGTAAGTCCAATCGGTAAAGGACAAAGGTCTTTAATAGTTTCTCCACCACGAGCTGGAAAAACAATAATTTTACAAAATATAGCACAATCGATAACAGCTAATCATCCAGAATGTTATTTAATGGTACTACTTATTGATGAAAGACCAGAAGAAGTAACTGACATGCAAAGATCCGTCAAAGGCGAAGTAGTTGCATCTACGTTTGACGAGCCAGCTTCAAGGCACGTTGCTGTTGCAGAGATGGTCATAGAGAAAGCAAAAAGATTAGTAGAGCATAAGAAAGATGTTGTGATACTATTAGACTCCATCACAAGGCTAGGGAGAGCTTATAACGCTGTAATACCAAGTTCAGGAAAAGTTTTAACTGGAGGTGTAGACGCAAACGCTCTGCAAAGACCTAAGAGATTTTTTGGTGCAGCAAGAAATGTTGAAGAGGGAGGATCTCTAACAATTATTTCTACAGCACTTATCGACACTGGGAGCAGAATGGATGAAGTTATTTTTGAGGAATTTAAAGGTACAGGAAACTCAGAATTAATTTTAGATAGAAAAGTAGCTGATAAAAGAATCTATCCTGCGCTTGATATAACAAGGTCAGGCACAAGAAGAGAGGAACTTTTATTTGAAAAGGATGAATTATCAAAAATGAATGTTCTAAGGAGAATTATAAGTCCAATGGGAACTATGGACGGTATTGAGTTTTTAATTTCAAAATTAAAAAACACAAAAAATAATTCAGATTTTTTTGACTCTATGAATAAATCCGCTAATTAATATTATTGAACAGTTTGATTGTTAAAATTTACTTCGTGAAGATAAAAACTAATTATATTTTCTAAAGTATTTATTTTATCTTTAATTGTGACAGCTTCCAAAAGTTTTTGTTTTTCTTCGTTAGTTACTGGAGATATCATTGAAAGCGTATTTACTCTCTGAGTTTTGTCAAGCTTGTTGAACTCTTTCCAATTAAGTAATAAACCATTTTTCTTAAAAAAAATTTTTGCTTTTTCCATTAGACTATCAATGCTCAAATCATCTAATTTATAAGTTAAATCTGTTTCAAAATTTTTGTAATTTACTCTAAACTCTCTGTATAACTTATTATTTTTTACTTCTTCTTGAATTTCAAATCTTGTTATACCAGTAAGATTTATCAAAATTCTCCCATCCTTGCTTTTTTGTAAGTCACTAATTTTACCTAGACACCCAACTTTATACACTGCATCTTTATCTTTTTGAGATTGAACCATTCCCATTAATTTATCTTTGTTATAAGTATCGTTAACGAGATCTAGATATCTTTGTTCAAAGATATTTAAAGGAAGATTAGTTTTTGGAAAATAAATTACCCCACTAAGAGGGAAAACTGGGATTATGCTTGGAAAGTTTTTCATCTAATTATTATAATAAAAATTTTACATCACCGATAGTGACATTTTATTAAGGTTGACCATTCTAGACAGGGTATACTATAATTATTAGAAATATGCGGGCATAGCTCAGTGGTAGAGCGTCTCGTTGCCAACGAGAAGGTCGAGGGTTCGAGCCCCTTTGCCCGCTCCAAATTAAAATGACTGATTTAGCAAGTAAAAAATGTATTCCTTGTGAGGGCAATATACCCCCCTTTGATCAAAGTGAAATTCATAAGTATTTAAAAAAAATTGATGGTTGGGACGTTAAAAGCAATCAAGACAAAAGTTTTTATTTAATAAAAGAGTTTTCATTTAAAAATTTTGTCGAAAGCCAGAGTTTTGTAAATAAAATTGGGGATATTGCTGAGAAAGAAAATCATCATCCTGATATTTCTTTTGGGTGGGGTTATTGTAAAGTAAAAATTTTTACTCATGCTATAAAGGGCCTAGCAGAAAGCGATTTTATCTTAGCAGCAAAGATAGATAAAATTTGACTAATGATTAAAATGTCTAATTTCAGTAAATAGCATTTTTACTTTTCCTTTATTAGCACAGTTTATAACCTCTTGATCTCTAATTGACCCTCCAGGCTGAATAATTATTTTAACACCAGCCTTGATTAATGCTTCTACTCCATCGGTAAACGGAAAAAAGGCATCTGATGCAGCTATCGAGTTTTTGATCTTTTGTGGTTGAAACTTTTTAGCTTTTTGTATTGCAATTTTACAGCTATCAAATCTACTTGGCTGTCCTGCTCCAATTCCTATAGTTGAAAAGTTATTACATATAACTATTGCATTAGATTTAACGTATTTACTTACGTTAAAAGTAAATTTAATTTCATCTAATTCCTTTTTACTTGGCTTTAATTTTGTTACGCATTTAAGCTTTTTCTTATCCAAAATAATTGTATCTTTATTTTGAATTAAAAATGCACCTTCAAAATTTTTAATACTTGTAATATTTTTAGATTTATATCCAGATATATCTATAATTCTCAAATTTTTTTTTCTTTTTAAGATATCTAAAGAATTTTTTTCAAAACCTTTGGCTAAAATCACCTCTAAAAATTTTTTTTTTAATTCGACTGCCATTTTTTTATTAATTTTAAAATTACATGCAACCACACCTCCAAAGGCACTTAAAGGATCACAGGCAAAAGCATTTTTAAATGATTCGATTGGATTTTTGTTTTTTGATACTCCGCATGGATTTGCATGTTTTATAATTACAGTCCCAGCTTCTTTTCCTAAAGTCTCCAAAATTTCTAGGGAAGCAAACATATCATTATAATTATTGTAGCTTAATTCTTTACCAGCTAATTGTATAAAACCGAGTTTTTGGTCCTCATAGTCATTAATATAAATTGAGCTTTCTTGATGAGGGTTTTCACCATATCTGAGCTTTTTTAACTTTCTACCAAATATAGTTTTTCTTTCGGGAAACTCGATACTTAGTTTTTTGTTTAACCAGTTTGCGATCATGGCATCGTAATAAGCAGTAAGACCAAAGGCTTTGGAAGACATAATTTCTCTAAATTTGAGACTTGTTTTGCCTTTATATTTTTCTAGTTCTTTTACTAATTCAGAATAATCATTTTTATTTGTAATTATCGCTACATTTTTAAAATTTTTAGCAGCTGCACGCACCATAGTAGGGCCTCCGATGTCTATATTATCAATAATTTCTTTTGGATTAGAAGTACTCATAACAACTTTTTGAAACGGATAAAAGTTAACAATAATTAAATCTATTGGGGGAAATTTTTTTATATTCATCTCATTTTTATGAATTTTGTTTTGTCTATCGTGCAAGATACCAGCGTGTATTTTCGGATGAAGTGTTTTTACTCTACCGTCGAGCATTTCTTTGAATCCAGTATATTTAGATAATTCGGTACAATCATAACCTAGTTTTTTTATTGATTTATAAGTCCCACCTGAACTTATAATTTTAACCTTATACTTTTTTAAAACTTTTAAAATTGAAATTAAATTTTCTTTATCTGATACAGATATAAGCGCGTTTTTAATTTTTTGATTCATTTCAAATTTTTTTCTTAATTTCCCAATTAAAAGATTTATTTTTATTAACTAAATTACCAGAGATTGTTATACAAGAGTTATCTAATATTTTTTTACCTCCCAAAAATATACTTTTTTCAATTTCAATGTCTTCATTTTCTATTGTGAAAATTAGTGATTTATTCTTAGATATTTGTATTAATGCACTATTACCTCCCATTGTTTTAACCGCTGTTAAAATAGGATTTAAATGGAAACGAAACACGTACCTAACAGGTATCCCATCACTCTTTTTAGTTATATGATCAACTCCTTTTAATTTATTGTTTTGTTTATCAATATAAATTTCCCTTTTATGCAAACAACCGAAATTTTTTTCATACCCATTGTGTGATATCGAGCACCCAATTAAATTTTTATCATCTGTAAGTTTTAGCTCACTTGTTTTAAATGTATTTTTTATCGAGTTTCCAAAAATTCTATTAACAAGTTTATTTCTCTCAAATTTAGTAATAGAGGTATCATTAATAGTTAAAGTGGACTGAGTAGCTGTTAATCTACTTATTAAAACAGCCTTTGAAGATAAGTGGTTTCCAAATCCACAATTGGTAATTATTTTTGTTCCATCTATAAAGTATTCAAAAGATAAAGGTCCGGACTGATAATTTTTAGAAAAATTTTTTTTTGGAGGACCATCTATATCCAAAAAGATTAATTGAGATTTTGACTTAGCATAAAACAATCCACCTATAGTATTGTTTTTATTTTTTTTCTTGTGATTAGTGTCATCAAGATATTTTTCGAAACTAGATAGATCAATTTCAGATCCACCATTGAAAAGTGGAACTTTTTCCTCCGGAGTTTTTATAAGTTTTATACAAGATAAATTTTGCTCAATAATTTTTTCTAAGAATTCAGGAATATATTTCTGGGCATCTTTAATAGACTCATTGCACAATAAAAAATACCTCGCTAAAAAAACTAAGTCATTTGGATTTCTTGATAATGGGAAACCATCTTTATCAAAATAGGAATTTACAAACTTATCCAATTCATTAATAGCAATATTAAAATTTTCTTCGTACTCTTTGAAAGCTAAGCCGGATAAAATTAAAGCAGTTAGAATTTGTACTTTAACAAGTGGATCTTTTTCGAACCGAATATTTTTTTTTAGATGATTACACTGAGATACTATACTATTAAAAAAATTTCTTTTAAAATCAAATGTTCCATTATTAATAATAATATCTATATTTAAAATCCAACTTGTGATTCTGGAACTTAAAGTTTTACTATCCCAAATTTTTTTTTTGAAATTTGTGTTTCTTAGCATCCATAAATAAATAATTTTTTGAATATTCTTTCCATCTGTTTTTCTATCAATTAAGTTTAACCATAAAAAGTTATGACGTTCATTTAGCTGAGCGTTTTCCTCTTCTTTCAACCAAAAATTATTTGGATCTATCTCTTCTACTTTAAATAATTTTTTTTTGTAGGGAGATATGATCGATAGTAAAAACGGGTTCGGGTTAAAATATACTTGAACTGGAACTTTAGATTGTAAAGATTTATTGTAATAGTTTGAAGTAAAATATATTTTTTTAAAAAATTTGATAATTGTTATTTGAAGAGAAACTAAATAAAAATAGGCACCTTTAAAGCCAAACATCTACTAATTTTTTCTTAAAATTTCTATATTTTTTTTCAAGTCACCTTGGTTTTCTTTAAATATAGTTGATCCAGAAACAAGAATA
Source organism: uncultured Pelagibacteraceae bacterium (assembly GCA_902632445.1). GTDB lineage: Bacteria > Pseudomonadota > Alphaproteobacteria > Pelagibacterales > Pelagibacteraceae > Pelagilacustribacter. The sequence goes on from CACPCL010000008.1 coordinate 26,944, forward strand.
TTCGCACCAGCCTCTTTAGCTAGAGTACAATTATCAAAATTAATTCCCCCATCAATTTCAATATCTACATTTAAATTTTTTTCTTTAATCATTTTTTTTAAAATTTTAGTTTTACTTAAAACTTCAGGCATAAATTTTTGCCCACCAAACCCTGGCTCAACACTCATAATAAGTACTAAGTCTATCTCGCTTAAATAATTTTCGATTAGGTCTATTTTCGATTTTGGTTTAAGCGAAATTCCAACCTTTTTTTTCTCATTCTTAATTAAATCTATTGTTTTCGAAACATCTTGAGTAGCTTCAGGATGAAAAGTAATAATGTCAGATCCTGCATCAGCAAAGTCTTTAATAAAGTTGTCTACCGGTGAAATCATTAGATGAACATCAAATGTTTTCTTTGTTAGAGGACGAAGTTTTTTTATAACTTCAGGCCCTATAGTCAAATTTGGAACAAAATGTCCATCCATTACATCTATGTGTATATAATCTGCACCAGCTTTTTCTAAAGAAATAACCTCACTACCCAATTTACTGAAATCAGCTGATAGAATAGATGGTGAAATTTTAATCGCACTACTCATTCTTTACTTATATTTTAATCCAAAACTTTGTCAAAAAATAAGCTTAATTAAACAGTTGATATAATTGTCTTGAAAAATCACTTTCTAATGGAAATGCAAGCATTCCCCAGACGTCATAACCTAAAATATAAGGCATAGCATAGAATCTAAATAGGTAGAAAAACCAAGCAACATACAAAGCTATAAAAGGACCAAATAAGAAACTAGGCGTGATAAATTTGAACAAATTAATTATAGGATTAGTATATTTTACAAAAACTCTCATGAAGAAAAATTGAGAATCTTCTCTTTGAAAAATATTCATAAATGCTCGACCGATTAAAGTCCACATTATCGTTCCTAATATATAATCTAAAACGATCGCCCAAGTAGGTATCATATTTTTAAAATATCATGATTCAGGTAAAAAAAAAGGGGCGAATAAATCGCCCCTTTTAATTTTATATAATTGTTAATTAGTGTTGCTTACCAAGAATAGCCTTACCTGTCGGTATTCTTGTATCGTCTACTAATTTTTGCGTAGCTGGGCTTGGCTCTTTAGTCATTAAACTGACTACCACCATTACAACTAAACAAATTGGTGCTCCAATTAATCCAAATCTTAAGTGGTCAATACCTAAGAAAGGAGTATTTACACCGCCCCATATTGGAACTGAGAATTTAGGGAACACCCACGTTAAGTATAATGTTCCTGAAATAATTCCCGACAATATACCAGCGATTGCACCTTCTCTAGTAGCTCTCTTCCACCATACTCCAAGTACAAGTGGGAAGAATAAACCTGACATTGCAAAGTCGAATGCCCAAGCAACCGAACCTAAGATACTTGTTAGCCTGAAAGAGGCTATGTAAGCACCAGCAGCTCCGATTATTACTAGAAGTGTACGAGCAACTAATAGTCTTTTAGCAGTTTCCGCTTTTGGATTTATGATCTTGTAATAAATGTCGTGTGATAACGCATTTGAGATCGCAAGAACTAATCCATCGGCAGTTGACATGGCAGCAGCCATACCACCAGCAAACACAAGTCCTGAGATTACGAACGGTAGACCCGCTACTTCTGGAGTAGCTAATACTACAACGTCACCTCTCATGAACCATTCGTTCAACTGAAGTATTCCGTCACCATTAAAGTCTGCGATAAATACTTGTTTAACTTCAGACCATCTTTGTACCCACTCTATCGACTGAACTTCAGAAATAGATTTTCCGATAATTCCAGTTGGTAGATTTGGATCCATCAATGCTAATTTAGACAATGTCGCTAACATAGGCGCTGAAGAGTAAAGTAAGAAAATAAAGAATAGCGACCAAGCTACTGATTTTCTTGCTGCTCTTACTGTAGGAGTTGTAAAGTATCTCATTAAGATATGAGGTAACGATGCAGTTCCTACCATCATACAAATCGCTAACGATAAGTATTTCCAGACAGCCATTCCACCTTCAGGTACTCCAGAGTGAGTTCCAGAGATGTATTTCAATCCTCCTGGTACCCCAGCTGCTTTCATATCTGCGGCGCTGTTTTTAACTAGTCCAAATTGCTGTTCAAGTTCGCCAAGTCTTGCTACTTCATCACCTAACATTAAGTGAGGGAAAATTCCTCCACCTACGTTAGAACTAATCCAGAATACTGGTATTAAGTATGCGATGATTAATACAATGTACTGAGCAACTTGTGTCCAAGTTACGGCTCTCATTCCACCAAGCATTGAACAGATAAGGATACTTATTAATCCTACCCATACACCTGCCTCGAACGGAATTCCAAGAGCTCTAGAAGCAATTGTTCCCGTAGCATTAATTTGTGCTGTTACGTAAGTAAATGATGCTATGAAAAGCACGAATACTGATGCAGCTCTTACTGCATTACCACCGTATCGTGTTCCGATAAAATCAGGAACTGTGTAACATCCAAACTTTCTTAGGTACGGAGCCATTAGAGTTGCAACAAGTACGTATCCACCTGTCCAACCTACTAAGAAGGCCATATAAGTATAACCACCAAAGTAAACTCCACCCGCTAAAGCTACGAATGATGCACCTGACATCCAGTCAGCTGCTGTTGCCATCCCGTTAAACACGGTAGGCACTTGTCTTCCTGCAACATAGTAGGCATCTACTTGAATGGTTCTTGATAAATATCCGATTAAGGCATAAATCAATACCGTGAAAGCTACGAACATCACTCCGATGTTTTTAGCTGACACACCTGCTTGCTCTGCTAATGCCATCAAAATGATGAACACTATAAAGCCACCAGTGTAGGTACCATATATTTTAGGAAGGTTTTGTATAAAATCTCCTTTAAACATTAGTCATCCTCTCTTTCTGAGAAACCATGTTCTTCGTCGATTTTTTCTTGTTTATTTGCAGTCCAAAACAAAATTATCACAAAGGCAAGAAGTGAACCTTGCGCAGTCATGTAATATGCTAGTGGATAGCCAAGAAAAGACATCGTGTTCAGTTCTGAACCAAACATGAAGATCACTAATGAGAAGAAAGCCCAAAGAACCAATGTTACGATCATATGGTTTTTGGTCTTATTCCAATATGCGTCTTTATTTGACATATTTCCCCCTATTTATTTTTTAACTTTTTACGTAAAAAGTACTCTTATTGCTGGGGAGCATACTGATTATGAGTTGAATTAAAAGAGAAAAAAGGACCCCAAAACCAATTTGAAATGCTATAAGACAAGTAAATAAAGGGTTTTTTAAATACAACGTGAAATTGAATCTAAATAAATTGCGAAACACTCTTAGAACCACTCTAATTAGCGTTTGGGAGTACGTAATTCCCATCTGGAAGATTTCAGGACTATTTAAAAGCATAAAATCAAAAAAAGATTTAGAAAATTTTATTCAAGAAAGATCTGCTCACGTTACTCAAACAACTTTATACGGTTATTTAAAAACAAGAATAGGAGTTAAATACATTGCCATGATGGAAGATGAGAGGTTTTTAAAGTCAATCAATATTGCAAAATGGAATATATATGTGGTTGCTTTAGCTGATTGTACTTTTTATGTTTTTTCTTATCTTATTTCAGAAAAAAACTTGAAAGATAATGATTGTAAAGAAATCTTTTTAAAAATTTTAGAAAGTGAGAAAAAAAATGGTCTCAGTAATGAAATTTTTGATAGAGGAAAGAAAAATTTTTTAGAAAGAGTGGATAAAGTAAACTTTTCAAACTATCATTTAGACGATCCTTTTAAAGAGAGCGGTCAAGCTTTATACTATTGGTCACCTATTGCAGATGAATTAAAATCACTTGATAAAAAAATTGTTCTGAATTCTATTCATTTGAAGTGGGAATTAATGAAGAATGAGTTTAAAAAATCAACGAAAAATTTAAAATTTAATTAACCTTTATTTTGTCTATTTTCAACAAGGGAATTAACTACACTCGGGTCAGCAAGAGTTGTTGTATCACCAAGATTGTTTGGTTCATTTGCAGCAATTTTTCTAAGAATTCTTCTCATAATTTTTCCAGATCTTGTTTTAGGTAATCCAGGCGCAAATTGAATTACATCAGGTGTAGCTATTGGACCAATTTGCTTTCTTACCCAAAGTTTAAGATCCCTCTCCAAGTCTCCCGTTGGATTTTCTCCTGCATTTAAAGTTACATAACAATACAATCCGTTTCCTTTTATGCTGTGAGGAAATCCTACTACAGCTGCTTCAGCAACTTTTGGATGGGCGACAAATGCACTTTCTATTTCCGCTGTTCCTAAATTATGTCCAGAAACGATAATTACATCATCTACTCTTCCAGTAATCCAATAATAACCATCTTTATCTCTTCTGCACCCATCACCTGTAAAATATTTACCATCGAACTGTGAAAAATAAGTATCTATAAATCTTTGGTGATCACCGTAAACTGTTCTCATTTGTCCTGGCCAGGAACTTGCCATACACAATCTTCCTTTTCCTTCCCCTTTGACAATTTTGCCATCTTTATCAACTATAACAGGTTTGATCCCGTAAAAAGGTTTAGTTGCCGAACCAGGTTTCAAATCTATAGCTCCCGGTTGTGGAGCTATCAATATACCTCCTGTTTCTGTTTGCCACCATGTATCAACAATTGGACAACGTGAGTCTCCGACAGTTTTATAATACCACATCCAAGCCTCAGGGTTTATTGGTTCACCTACAGTTCCAAGTAATTTAAGTGTTTTCCTGCTTGTTTTTTTAACAGGTCCATCACCCTCTCTCATCAAGGCTCTTATCGCTGTTGGAGCAGTATAAAAAATATTTACCTTATGCTTATCGACTATTTGCCACCAACGTGAGCTATCAGGATAATTAGGAACTCCTTCAAACATAATTGTAGTTGCTCCGTTAGAAAGTGGTCCATAGATTATGTAACTATGGCCTGTAACCCAACCTATATCAGCAGTGCACCAATAAATATCATTTGATTTATAGTCGAAGATATATTGATGTGTCATTGAAGCATAGACCATGTAACCGCCTGTAGTATGAAGCACACCTTTTGGTTTTCCTGTTGAACCAGATGTATAGAGAATAAATAATGGGTCTTCTGCGCTCATTTCTTCGGGTTCGCATTTAGCAGGAACCGAAGAAGTTAAATCCTTGTAAGAAACATCTCTTTCGTTATTCCAATCAACTTGGTTACCAGTTCTTTCTACTACTACACATTTTTTCACTCCTGGGCATTGATCTAATGCCTCATCAGCTATTTTCTTAAGGGGTATAATTTTCCCTCCGCGTACTCCTTCGTCTGCAGTAATTAAGTATTCAGACTCACAGTCTGTTATTCTTGTAGCGATTGAGTCTGGAGAAAAACCTCCAAAAATAATTGAATGCACCGCACCAATCCTTGCACATGCTAACATAATATAAGCTAGCTCGGGTATCATAGTAAGATAGATAGTAACCCGATCACCTTTTTGGATTCCTAAACTTTTTAAACCATTAGCGGCTTTACAAACATTTTGATGTAATTCTCGATAAGATATTTTCTTCGTATCAGATGGGTCATCTCCAACCCAAATTATAGCTGTCTTACTAGGATTTTTTTTAAGATGTCTGTCTATACAATTTGCCGATGCATTTAGTGTTCCATCATAAAACCATTTTATTTTTACATCTTCTTTACTATATTTAACATCTTTTATTTTAGTATATTTTTTAATCCATGTTATTCTTTTACCTTCTTTAGCCCAAAATTTATCATTTTCTTTTATAGAGAGCTTATATTTCTTTTTGTATTTAGATTCATTTACATACGCGTGATTAGCCCAGCTGTCAGAAACTTTGATTATTGAGTTTCCATCACTATCTTTCGAATATGTTGGGGCTTTAAAATTAATTTTTCTTACTCTAGTTCTTTTTTTTGAAAATTTTTTTTTCTTTTTTCTAGTTTTTTTCCTAGATTTTCTTATTTTCCTACTAGATTTTCTTACTTTTACAGTTTTTTTTCTAGATTTATTTTTTTTTCTATTTTTTCTTTTTTTCTTTCTCTTCTTAGCCACAAAATTTCTCCCCTATTTGCTCACTTTACCCATCTTATAAATAATTTTCCAGCTTTTAAAATCTATTGGCATTACTGATAATCTACTTTGTTTTATCAATGGTAAATGTGAAATACTCTCTGTTTTTTTAATTTTTTCAAGTGTAATTGGATTTTTAAACTCTTTTTCAAACCTAACTTGAACTGCCACAAATCTTCCTTTTTTATCAGATTTATCTAAAAAAGCTTTTTTTATAACTTTTACAATACCTACTATTTCTTTACCGATATTAGAGTGATAAAAATAACATAAATCACCTTCACACATATCCTTCAGATAATTTGCGGCTTGATAATTTCTTACACCATCCCAAGACACACCTTTAGCACCTGCTTTTTTTTGTTGTTTAATAGACCAAACATCAGGCTCAGATTTAAGTAACCAATACCGCATCAATATTATTATTTATTAGGTTTTGTTTATGTAATCCAAAATTTTTTTTACAGTATTTAACTCAGAAATTTTACTTGTCGGAATTTTTTTCTTTATCATCTTTTCTATTTTTACCATTATAGTTACCTGACCAAGGCTATCCCACTTGAAAAAATCTGTAGACTTTGAATTAATTCCTATTTTATTTTCTTGTTCCCCAATTGTATCAGAAATTATTTTAATTATTTTTCCTAAATTTTCTTTTTTCATTTATTTTTAATTAAATATAAAATTTTATTTATTAAATTCTTGTTTGTCATTACATTAAGATCAATTTTTTGTAAAGAATCTGGTTCAATAAGAGCCTGCCTTAATAACCTTCTCAAAATTTTTCCACTTCTAGTTTTGGGCAATTCATCTAAGTAAAATATCCTCTTTGGTATAGCATATGATCCAAAATTATTTACTATTTGTTTTTCAATAATTGTATCTATTTTCTTTTTTTTTGATACAACAAATAAATATAAAGTTTCACCTTCCATAAAGTTAGGTACTGAGATTGCACAACACTCACTCACATGAATAATTTTTAATATTATTGACTCTATTTCCTCACAACCTATCCTGTGCCCCCTTATATTAATAACATCGTCCGTTCTACCGTGTATATATAAATTCCCGTTTCTTTTTGTTGCGAGATCGAACATTCTGAAATTTCCGGATTTGTCCCAATATTTCTTCCATACTTTAATTCCATTTAAAACTCGTTTCATATTCCCAGGCCAAGGAGATAGAAGTTTTATTTCTATTTTATTTTTTTTATGAAGTTTATTTATTTTTAATTTTTTTGTGATTGTATTACCAACTGAGCCTTGTGGTACTTTAGAAATTTTGTCCTCAAAAGTTGGTGAGATTATTATTGATCCATTTTCAGTCTGAAAATACCCGTTAACAACTGTTTTACTTTTTTTTGTAAAACTTTTAGCAAACCATTCGGCTATAGGAGGCGCTAAGTGTTCTCCCATAGAAGCTAAAGTTTTAAGATACTTTGTTTGAAATTTTTTGTTTCCAAAAAATGATTTCATTAACCTTATCAATGTTACAGGTAAATAAAGTATAGTTACTTTTAATTTAAGTACTTTTTTTAATACTTTTTCGTCTAACAATAAAAATGGGTCTTCAACTAAAACAGTACTTGCTCCGATTGATAATGGTCCAAACAAAGCGTATGAGTGTCCATTTATCCATCCAGCATTTGAAGCCGCCAAGATCACAGAGTTTTTATTCATGCCAAATTGTTTTAGGCAAGAATATTTTGTAGCAAAAAAATAACCACCAGATGAATGAACTATTCCCTTAGGAATGCCAGTTGACCCAGAAGTAAATAAAGTAAATAAATCTCTATCTGAGTTTACGATCTGATCTTTTACGAAATTTTTTGTAGGTGAAGAGTTTAAAATTTTGTCATTAATAAAAAGCAATTTAAATTTCCATTTTTTCTTTACTTTGCTTAATATTTCTTTGTCGAAATACTTTTTATCAAACCTTGTTATAAATAAATTTGGTTTTATCAAATCTACTCTTTTTTCTATGGCTTCTGGCGCCAGGTCTTCAAATATAACTGAAAAGTGAATTCCTAATTTGACACATGCAAATAAAGATACAGTTGTCTCAATCGATGAGGAGCCGTGAATGATTACTTTCGAATTTGAATTATGATCTATTTTTTTTTTTAAAATTTTTGCAAAATTATTTACGAGAAAGTAAAGTTGTTTATATGAATAACTCTTAACTTCTTTTTTTTTATTTACATAAAAAATTGCAGTCTTGTTTTTGTAATTAGATCTATAATGTTTTGAAATACAATTCTCAAATATGTTTAATCTTGCACCAGGAAACCAAGTAATAAAATTATTATTTTTTTTTCTAAATGGTTTTTGTGGTTTAGTTATCCAATCTATTATCTCAGAACTTTTTATCCAAAAATTATTTTTTGACATAATATTTAGGTTAGAATTAAATTAAAAAATCATATAAATGAATGGAACTAAATCTGCATTATTATTTAGAGCAAGAAATGCAACAATTAATGCTAGTAAAAAAATAAATGCTGCTCGAACGATTTTCCTTTTATTCATATAAAGTTAAAGTATTTAATCTAGTAGTTTATTTAAACTTAATTTACTTATAAGCCAATTAGTATTTTTAAGAACAAAACATATAATTATAGAAAAAATAAATGCCATTATTACTACAATAGATAAATTAATTGAAATATATTCTAATTTATTAATAGATCTAAAATCTAACATTTTTTTAATAATGAAAGATGCTTGCTCAACGCTATCAGCTCTAAAGAAAATGAAAGTGAAATTTACATAAACAAAAGTAAGTGCTTGAGAAAAAAATTGATTAAGTTTGATATCGAAAATTCTTTTAAATGTATGATTTACTATTAATCCAAATCCATGCATTGCACCAAAAATTACATAGGTCCATGATGGTCCATGCCATAATCCAGCAATTAAAAAAACTATCAAAGTGGCTATCATTGAATTGAAAAAATTTATATTCTGAAATGATTTTAGCAGTGGCCCGTAAAGATAAGTTGTCAAAAAGTGGGTTAAAGTTATATGCCATCTCTGCCAAAAATTTATTATACCGGTAGCCTTAAACGGACTATCAAAATTTTGAGGAAGTCGAATATTAAATAATAAAGCTATTCCAGTTGCCATATCTATATATCCACTAAAATCAAAATAAATTTGGAATGTGAAACACAAAGATCCAAGCCAACAATCTACAAAACTAAGAGATGTCGTATCAGTAAAAACCTGATCTGTTACTATTGATAGATTATCAGCTATAAAAACTTTTTTTATTATACCAATAGACAAAATTATTAAGCCTATGCATATATTTTTAAAAATAAAATTTAGATTTTTACCCTCTTCGAATTGGCTAATCATTTGGTTATATCTTACAATTGGACCAGCTATTAATTGAGGAAAAAAAATTATAAACAATGCATATCTTTTCAAATTTAAATTTTTAATATTATTCTCGTAGCAATCACATAAGAATGCAATTGTTTGAAAAGTTACGAAGCTTAATGCTAGTGGAAATGGCAGATTAAGTGGTTTAATGTTTGAACTAAATAAAAAATTAATATTATTAATAAAAAAATCTGAGTACTTAAAAAAACCTAAATAAAGTATGTTGAATATGATTGCTGAAATTAATATTGTTTTTTTATCTTTGTCATCTCTATTTATAATCTTCTTGCTAAATAAATAATTAATTAAAATTGAAAAAATTATTAATGGTGAAAATTTTAAATTCCAGGCAGCATAAAAAATATATCCAGAAATAATTAAAAAAATAAATCTATATTTATCTTTGAGAAGAAAAAATCCTAATAAAACTAACGGAAGATAAGCAAATAGAAAGATTTTATCATGAAATAACATTTGCTAATTGTTAAAAACTTCTTGCGTTATTTTTTCTGCCAAAACGTTATGTCCAATATGAGTATAATGTTCATCACCAGTAAAAAAAAGTTTTTTATACCAATTTTTGTTATTTTTTTTGTAATTAGCAAAACTTTCAAAAGAATTAATAAAATTACAATTCTTTTTGCACAAGTCTTTAGCATACTTCTCCCAATTAAAATATTTTTGACCGTACTCCAAAGTGTCAGCGAAAGGGAATATTATTAAATAAAATTCAATATTTCTCTCCTCTAAGACTGATATTGTTTTATTAATTTTTCTTTTAATCTTATTTTTTCCTAATTCAAAATTTTTATCAGTATAATAGGGTTTAAGTTTTTCTAAAGGAGTATAAGTATAACCAGCCTGAATTGTAGTTCTTACCTCTAAGTTATTATTTTTTTTATCTCTATTTCTTGTTGATCTAATTAAATCCCTAATAGAATGAGCGATTGATCGGGATAATTTAAAGTTTTTTTTAACAAATTTTTCCTTTTTGTTTGCTTTTCTAAATAATTCATCGGTCATCAACATTGGCCTACCAGAGCTGTCATTATCCCCCCAAACACTTATTTCACTTAAAATATCCGACATAGATAAAAAAAATAAAATTTTTTTTGGATTATTTTCTGAATTAATTTCATTTGTAAGATTAAATAAATGTACAGTAGGGCTACCGTAAGGATAAGAAAAATTATAAAATTCATATTGCTTATGATTATTTTCTAAAATTCCAATTACACTCTTCTCAAATTCTAATCCCGCGCCATATATAAATGAAGATCCAAAAGCGTAAACTTTATTTTTTGTACTACGTTTATGCCCTTCTTTAATTCTTAAACCTTTATTATCAGTAAAAATATTAGTAGTTGGCATAGTAGCTCTAAGTTTTTCTTTTCCATTACAATTTTTTTTTAAAGCAATATAATATCTCTCAACATGCTTGCACCCTTTATCACTTAAATTGAGAATAGAATTACTTATAATTAGATCAATTATGAAAAAACAAAATAGGAAAAAAAATAAATTGGGGAAAAAAGAATATAAAAATTTTTTCATTATAATTTTAAACCTGGGCCTTTCATGAAAGGTGCTTTTTCATCTAACGGCCATCTTGATTTTGCTATAACATTATTCTCATCTAATAAATTTTGATTGAATCTTTTAATTCCTGCCCACGCAATCATTGCTGCATTATCACCACAAAATTTTATACTAGGGTAAACAGTTTTAAATTTCATTTCATTGGATAAATTATTTAAATTTTTTCTAATTGACTTATTAGCTGCTACACCTCCAGCAACAACAAGGTTTGTTTCAATAGATCTAGTTTTTTTCTTAAACATTTCAACTGCAATTTTTGTTTTTTTATAAAGAATTTTGTTGATAGTATTTTGAAATGAAGCTGCCAGATCATATTTCATTTTATCACTATTTATTTTTTTAGACTCTCTTAGGACTGCAGTTTTAAGTCCTGCAAAAGATAAATTACATCCTGCTTTGTTTATTATTGGTTCGGGTAATTTAAAAATTTTTTCATTTCCTAAAATAGAAAATTTTTCTATACTAGGTCCTCCTGGATACCCAAGATCGAGCATCTTAGCCGTTTTATCAAAAGCTTCACCTAGCGCATCATCTATCGTAGTTCCGAGCTGTTCATATTTATTTACATCTTTTACAATTAGAAATTGGGAATGACCCCCAGATATCAATAATAACAAATAGGGAAATTTGATATTTGTCTCAAGACCAGGACTTAAAGCGTGACCTTCTAAGTGATTAACTCCAATAAAAGGTTTGTTCGTAAATGTGGCAATAGACTTTCCAATATTGAGACCAATTGTTAAACAAACTATTAAACCAGGCCCAGCTGTTGCAGCTACACCATCAATGTCTTCTAAAGTGATTTTACTTTTTTCTAAAGCAGAATTAATGATGTAATCAATATTTTCTAAATGAGCTCTAGCTGCCAATTCAGGAACTACACCCCCGAACTTTTTATGCTCGGAAATTTGACTTGATACAATATTTGATAAAATATCAGCAGTTCCTTTGTCATTTTCCCTAACTATCGCAGCTGCTGTTTCGTCACAGCTAGTTTCAATTCCCAAAAATGTAATCTTTTTCTTCATCTTATTTTATAATTTAAAATAGTATAAAATAATTCTATCAAATATATAATCAATTAATGACAAAAATTACAATTGGAGCAAGAGGTAGTAAACTATCATTAGCCTATGTAGCGAAAGTTAAAGAACTATTACTTAAAAATAATAAAGATCTAAAAGAGGAAAATATTGAATTTAAAGCTATAAAAACATCAGGTGATAAAAATCCAAATGAAAGAATCTCAAAAATAGGTGGAAAAAATTTATTTTGTAAGGAAATTGAGGAAAGCTTGCTAGCTAAGGAAATTGATATTGCAGTACACTCTCTTAAAGATATGGAGTCAGTTGAAAACAATAAATTATTAATTGGTGCGTATCTAAAAAGGAACGATTTTCGTGATGTTATAATTAGCGAAAGAATTCACAGTATCAATGACCTTAGAGACGGAGTTAAAATTGGATCAAGTTCTAGAAGGAGAGAATTACAATTAAAAAAAATAAATAAAAAAATATCTGTAATAAACATGAGAGGGAACATAGATACAAGAATAAATAAAATCAGAGAAAATAATTTAGATGGAATAATTCTTGCTGCTGCTGGTGTAAAATCATTAAATCTCAATGAAAAAATTGGTTTTACTTTTGAAAGTGAGGAGATCTTACCAGCTGTAGGTCAAGGAATAATAGCAGTACAATGTAGGCAAGATGATGAAATTAAAAATTTAATAAAAAAAATTAATGACAGTAACACGAACCTTTGCGCTATTGCCGAGCGAAAAATGCTTCAAACAATTGGAGGAGATTGCGAAACTGCAATTGGAGGGTTAGCGGAAATTAAGAACAATAACTTAAATTTAAGAGCTCAACTATTTTCAGATAATGGAGAAGAGAGTTTTGAATACGAAATCACCGGAATAGATAAAAATGCATCAAATATTGGTAAAGATATGGGAAAAAAATTATTAAGACTTGCAGGTACAAAATTTAAAAAAAAATGAATATTATAATAACTAGACCACTAATAGAATCCGAAGATTTAATGGGTAAATTGTTTTCACTCGGTCATAACATAATTCACGTTCCAACGCTTAAAATCTCCACTGTTAAACTTAAGCCATTAAATCATGAAAATTACGATGCATTTATATTTACAAGTGCCAATGCAATCAGAAATTTGAAGTTATCAAATGTAGACAAGACAAAGCTTTGTTTTTGTGTTGGAGCAATTACTGAAAAGATAGTTAGGCAACAAGGTTATAATAATACAGTTTCAGCCGGCGGAACAGTCAACGCTTTAAAAAATATTATAATAAACTCAGAACAATTAGGTAAAAAAAAAACTTTAGCTTACATCTGTGGAGACAATATTACATCC
>CACPCL010000009.1 GCA_902632445.1 uncultured Pelagibacteraceae bacterium
CAGCTTCAGTCTCCCTCCGCTGCCCTTAAATGTAATTTAATTGATTCGAGCATTAATCTTAAGACTCTTTTAAGTTGTATGTGGATAATAAAATAAACTAAAATCTTTGAGAATATTTTAAATTAGCTTGAATTCCGCCTGTATCTTGAGTTGTGCTAAGTCCCTCAAGTGCAAATATAAATTTACTATTTTTAGAAAAGTTATAATCATAGTTTAAGCCAGCAGATAAGCTAAATTCAGTCCTTAAATCGTTGTTTTGAGCATAGGATCCTTTTGTTCCATTTACATAAAAGATTTGCACGTCATCATCTAATATTGTTCTGGCATCAGCAATCCAAGACAAATTAAGACTCTTTTTATCATCTTTTAAAATTTGATGTTCATTACTTAAAGCTAAAGATAAATTGTAAACATCCCTCTCGTCCCACTCAAAATATTTACTTTCTTTATGAGACGGGGTATGTGAATAGCCAAAATTTAAACTTAGATCGGGTAATAAGTTATTAGAGTTTATTTTTTTTCCAGTTAAAACTTCATAACTTAAATAATCATCCGTTATATCAAGTTCTCCAGTAGTTGTAGTATTGGTCAAAATATTTCTAGTGCTTTTATTAAAACTGGCCCCACCTAGAAAGAAAAGTTCTGTACTTAAGTTTTTGCTTATTTTAATTTCATCAAAATGTATTCCTGTTAAAAAACTAAATTTATCTAGATCATGATTTTGAGAAATATTTTGTAAGCTAGTTTCAAAAGAGAAAATTAAATTTTTATTATTTGAAATAGGTTCAAAAATATTTGCTCCGACTCCTATTTTTTCACTGTTTAATTTCAAGGTGCTATTTTCACCGTCCCTTTTTATAAATGATGTTGTAATTTCGCCCCAACCCTTATCTCTATCATTATATTCATCACTGTTTTTAAATCTTATAAGAGAGTTTCTAAAAGCTATTGATTTGTACCCAAGTTCCTCATCAATCATCTCATTACCTCCTTGGCCAATAGATCCAGCTGAACCTTTAACAACTGGGTTTCCATCCAAATCCTGCAATGTATAAGATCCACTTCCATCTATGTCATAAAAGTAGCCTTGTCCTACACCGTGTTGTAATTTTATTGTGTGCGCTGTAGTCGATCCACCAGCTACACTAATTTTTCCTATTACTTTTCCGTCATCTTTTAAAGTCACTGTGACCCCATTTCCGGCTAATCCTATTGCATAATTTTCTACTCCACCTTTATTCTCAATTGTTCCACTATTAGTTAATGTTGCAGATGAATTTGCAGCTATGAAAACAGTCGAAGCATTTAAAGCAGTGCTAGAGGTATTATTATTATGTATATGACCCCCAACATTATTTACTACAGTAACATTATCTGTGTCATCTTCAGACCTAATGGCATTGTTTGATGTGGCTCCCGAACTAGCCGCACCAGCTGAAATTTGTCCAGAGTTATTTATTGTAACGTTGTTAGCCGTCCCTGAATTTTCTGTAACTGTAATAGTGTTAGTATTACTTTTAATAACTCCTCCAGATTTATTGGTAACAGTTGAACTCTGCGCGTTTAATAAGTTAATAGCTTTAGAACCGTCAGCATTTATAGTTCCAGAATTGGTAATAAGTAATCCTGATTGATTCTTTCCTTGAACTGCATTAGAAGCCGTTGAAGTTACGGTAGATCCAGAATTTATTGTTAAGGTACCATTATCCTTTTCATTTATATTTACTGGCGCAGCTCCACTTCTTGATAATGTCGAAGAGTCTGTAATTGTTAAAGATGTATCGTCTGCATTATATACTTGTTGGGTTGACGAGTCGCTGTTTATGGTATTAGAACCCGTTATATTTGCAGCATTAACATGACTTAATGACATCAAATAAATAATAATAATTGCAAATCTAAAGGCTTTCATATTTTTTTAAATTTTTATAGATATACCTAAATTTATATCAAATCGCATCTATTCCATTTTAGGTCTTATTTATGGCGGAGAGAGAGGGATTCGAACCCTCGAAACGGTTTCCCGTTTACACGCTTTCCAAGCGTGCGCCTTCAACCTAGCCTTCTAGAATTATTGATTAGAGAGCTGTATTTTTTTACAATTTTGAAAAAGTTGAGCTGCTGACGACCATGCGGAGTCAATCTTGATGAACCATAAATGCACCCATAATTTGAGAGTAATCATCTAAAATGACTGGTCTTAAACTATTTTTCAAATTTTCAAGATCATCATGAAACCAAAACCTGCTTCCTATAAAAAATCTTTTCAAGCCTCTTTGCAAAACTTCAGCATTATATTTACGATATTTGGTAAATAACTCGTCTCTAGCTGTTTCCATTTTAAAATGGTTCATTGAAATTAAATACATGTACTTAGATGTTAAACTCTTCGAAAGGGCTTTATCACCTCTGACTAGCATCCATCCGATCCATCCGCATGTTTTGGATTTAATTAATCCATAAGCAAATTCTCTGTCTTTCATCTTATTGTCAGGTCCCTGTAAGTAAACTTCTTGAAAGTCATCAATATTATAATAAATTCGCGCATTTAAAAAATCTAGCGGTCCAAGATAACATTCCATTAAACATGAGGTTATTGAATTATTTAAAATAGTTTTTTTATGAAAGAAGAATTCCTTAAGTCTTTTAAATAATTTATCAAAATCATCTTCGGACACTGTCTCTTTCATTATTTTTTTAGTTAAAGATATAATCTTCTTAGCAGTTTTTTTTGCAACTTCTGGCTTAGGATTATTCGCAAAATCCTTCAAATCTTTTTGGAAACGGTAGTATCTCAATGACTCGTAGATTCTCCAATGTTCTGAGAGTTTACAATAACCAGTTTTTTTATGTGGCAAAAATTTAAACTGTTCCATTACCAATTATCATCACATCCTATCATCCAGTCTTTTGTTGGATACTTTCGAAGCATTTCAGCAGTATCTGCGTATTCTTCGATAAACTCCATGCATTCATCCTCGTTCTTTGCTTTAAACTTTCCGCCTACATAAAATTTATATTTACTCGGACCACCTTCCATACAAGGATCACCAGTTTTACCAAGATCTGGGTTTTCAAAAATTCCCTTCTGAAAATTACAGAAATACGCCTTCACATCTTTTCCAAAAAAAGCTTCAGCACTTATACTAAATAATGAGCTAATGAATATTATCGCTATTAATTTTTTCATATACCGACGACCATACGACGACCATACGACGACCAGTCTATTTTAAATTAAATTTAAGGTTGTGCAATATTTTTAAAAAATGGCGGAGAGAGAGGGATTCGAACCCTCGAAACGGTTTCCCGTTTACACGCTTTCCAAGCGTGCGCCTTCAACCACTCGGCCACCTCTCCTAGTTATATTCATCAATAGCTTTAACAAAATCTTCGATGAATTCTTTATTTGTTGGCAGTTTGTTTTTCATCATATCTTTTTGGATTTTTTTATAATTTTTCTTAATATGATTTAGTATTCCAAAAAAATTTAAAAAGTTTCGCTTTGCAACAAAGATGCCTTTTTTATCACCGATTACATGTTCAATTTCATCAAAAATAATAACTGGTCTTCTTCTAGCCAATGCTTCAAGTAAAACCATAGGATGGCCTTCTGTAAATGATGGCAATATAAAAATATCATGATCATCATAATATTTTATTAGTCTTGCTTTATTACTTTGAGTTAATTGAATATTAATATTACTTTGATTTATCTTGTAGGACGTATTTTTTTCTGCACCAACTATCGTTAATGAAATATCCCGTTTATTTTTGATTAAACTAGCAAGTGAAAAAATACCTTTTTCGACTCTTATTCTACCTACATATAAAAGTTTGAATTTTTTAATCTCAAGACTTTTTGGTTTTCTAAGCCAAACAGAATCAAGCTGCGATGGGTAAATTACTTTTCCCTTCCTACCTCTTAAAATATAATTTCTACAACTTATAAAGTTTGATATTAATGAAGTAAAAATAAACATAAAATGATAGATTAATTTACCTAAATTACCAAGGATAGCTTTGTACTCTCCATAACCATCACTTCTTAAATATACTATTGGTTTTTTTCCTAATATCCTAAGAAAAATACAAATTAAAAAAGTATACGGAGAAATAGATATTATTAAAAACTTCGAATTTTCAACTTTTGAAGACTTTATAACATTAGATAAATAGGAAATAATGTTAGAGAAAATTTTTATCTTTTTTAATTTTATTTCATGAGACCTCTTCTTTGAAGATTTTTTTCCAAAGAGATATATATCAAATTTTTTATTTAAACCTTCTGGAGTTGATTTAAGATCAATATTATCACAAAAAAATTTTCCCTCTTGTAAGAAAATACTTTCATTGGAAAAAATAAATAACTTTTTCTTCATTATGTCTCTTTATTGATCTTTAAAACTCCAATAAAAGCTTCTTGTGGTATCTCGACTTTGCCAAATTGTTTAGATCTAGCTTTACCTTTTTTTTGCTTATCTAAAAGCTTTCTCTTTCGATCAGTAGCTCCACCTCCATGAATTTTTGTTAAAACATCTTTTTTAAATCCTTTAATTGACTCCCGGGCTACAATTTTTCCTCCTATTGCAGCTTGCACCGGTATCATAAAATTATGTCTAGGGATTAAATTTTTAAGTTTTTCACAAACCTGTCTTCCAGTTTTTTGTGCAAAGTCTTTATGAATTATCATAGCTAGTGCATCAACAGGTTCAGAATTTACTAAAATTCCTAATTTAACGAGATCTCCTTCTCTATAACTTGAAAGTTCGTAATCAAAGCTTGCGTAGCCACTTGATACTGATTTTAATCTATCGTTAAAATCAAAAACTACTTCATTAAGCGGTAAATCATAGGATAATACTGCTCTATTACCTGAGTAAGATAGGTTAGTTTGAATTCCCCTTTTATCTTGGCAAATCTTTATGATTGACCCTAAATATTCTTCTGGGGTTATGATAGTTGATTTAATCCATGGTTCCTCAATTTTTTCAATCTGAGAAGGGTCCGGCATATTTGTCGGATTTTGTAAATCCAAAATTTTGCTCTTGGTCGTATGTACTTTATAAATAACCCCAGGGGTAGTCGTTATTAAACTTACGTCAAATTCTCTCTCTAGCCTTTCAGTAATTATCTCAAGATGTAAAAGACCTAAAAAACCACATCTAAACCCTAGTCCTAAAGCGCTTGAAGACTCAGGTTCGTATGAAAAACTTGCATCATTTAATTTAAGTTTAGCCAAACCATCTTTTAATTTCTGGTACTCTGAGCTATCGACTGGAAATAAACCACAAAATACAACAGGTTTACTCGGTTTAAATCCAGGCAAAGGATCATTAATTGGGTTATTAGCGTCACATATTGTATCGCCAACTTTTGTTTCTGATAAAGATTTAATGCCAGTAATTATGAATCCAATTTCTCCTGAGTTTAACTCATTTATATCAGTAGGTTTAGGGGTAAATACTCCAACTTTTTCAATTAAGTGTTCTTGATTGTTAGACATTAGTTGTATTCTCATGCCTTTTTTTAATTTACCATTAATCACACGAACTAGAATTACGACACCTAGATAACTGTCATACCAACTGTCGACTAATAAACATTTTAGTTTTTCGTTCGAAATACCATCAGGGGCTGGAAGTTTGTTTATTATTGCCTCTAAAATATCATCGATTCCTTCACCAGTTTTACCTGAACAAGGAATTGCATTAGTTGTTTCTATACCAACAACATCCTCTATTTCTTTTTTTGTTTTTTCAATATCAGACGCGGGTAAATCTATTTTATTTAATACAGGTATTACTTCATGATTTATTTCAAGTGCTTGATATACATTAGCTAAAGTTTGAGCTTCCACCCCTTGAGTGCTGTCTACAATTAAAAGTGAGCCTTCGCATGCTGATAATGATCTGCTTACCTCATATCCAAAATCTACATGTCCAGGTGTATCAATTATATTAAGTTTATAATTTTGTCCGTCTTTACTTTTATATTCTAGTTTTACTGTTTGAGCTTTTATTGTAATACCTCGCTCTCTTTCTATATCCATTGAGTCTAAGACTTGTTGTTTCATCTCACGATCTGTCAAGCCACCACACTTATGGATTATTCTATCTGCGATAGTGGATTTACCGTGATCAATATGCGCAATTATAGAAAAATTACGTATTCTTTTTATATCTGACATTAGGACCTAATTGTAGCGCCTGTTTTTTCTTTAACTACATCAATAATTTTTTTACTAATCTGATCTATATCTTTTTCACCCAAAGTTTTATTTGGAGACTGTAAAGTTACATTAATTGCTACTGATTTTTTATCTTTAGGAATATTTTCTCCCTCGTAAACATCAAAAATTATCACTTCTTGAATGAGTGATTCATCTATTTCTTTAATAATCTTTTCTAACAGCCCTATCTTAAAAATTTTGTCAATTACGAATGCAAAATCTCTTTGGGATTTTTGAAAATCTGAGGGTTGAAAACTTTTTTTTGTTTGCCTCATCTTTTTATTAGGTTCTGGTACATTCTTTAAAAATATTTCTAATCCGTAAATATTTGGCTCTTTAAAATCTAATTTTTTTACTATGGCAGGATGTAATTCTCCAAAGTAAGCGAGGTGAGGCCCTTTTTCTGATTTTAAATTTATAGAGCCAGATCTTCCTGGATGGTAGCACTTTTTTGTATTATCACTTATAAAAAGATCTTTCTCAGATAACCCAAGTTCAATTAAAGTTTTGACTACGTCACTTTTTATATCAAACACATCTATATTTCTCTCTTTTTCAATCCAGCTTTTTCTATTTACTTTCCCTGACTTTAAAGCGCCAACTACAATTTGTTGTTCTCCAGGATTTCTTCCAAAAAATACTGGTCCTATTTCAAATAGAGATACATCTTCATAACCTCTATCTTGATTTTTTTTAAGATAAAGTGAAAGATTTGAAAAGATTGATCTTCTCAAAACATCAAGGTCGGAGGAAATTGGATTAAAAATTGGAATTTCCTTTTCACCTTTTGAAAATTGACTATCAATTTTAGAGTCAGTAAATGACCAGGTGACTGACTCAAGAAATCCTTTTGATGCAAGAGATCTTTGTGACAAATGAAATAGCTTTTGTTTAAAATTTAAAGTTTCACTTTCTCTAATTCTCTCAGGGGCAACTAATTTTATATTTTTGAAACCTTTAATTCTAATAAGTTCTTCAATTATGTCTACATCTTGATTAATATCTGGTCTCCATGAGGGAATTTCTATTTTAAGATCTTTTTTTCCTTTTTTACAAATGAAACCCAATGAAATCAGAATTTTTTGTGCCTCATTAAGAGATATTGGTATACCAATCAAATTTTCAAAATTATCGATATCAAATTTTATAGTCTTATTTTTTTGAGAATTTTTTCCTGTGATCGTAAACTTGCTAGCTTGCCCACCACAAATCTTTAATATCATTTCAGTGGCAACTTGAAGACCCTCTATTATAGAATTAGGATCGATGCCTCTTTCAAATCTATATTTTGCATCAGTATTAATTGCTAATTCTCGAGATGTTTTTCTAATGGAAGATGGAAGAAAATATGCAGATTCAAGTAGAATATTTTTGGTATCAAATTCTGTCGAAGTTTTTGTTCCCCCTATAATTCCACCAAGGCCCAAAATACCAGACTTATCAGTAATAACACACATACCTTTTTTAAGTTTGTATTTCTTATTATCTAATGCTTCAAACTCTTCACCTTCTTTTGAATCTCTTACAATTATTTCTCTATCAATTTTATCTGCATCGTAAGCATGTAATGGACGGTTCAAATCAAACATCACATAATTAGTGATATCGACAACAGCGGAGATTGGTTTTAAGCCAAGAGTATGAAGTTTATTTTTCAACCACTCTGGACTCTCTTTATTAACTATATTTTTAATATAACAACTTCCAAATGTAAGACACCCTTGATGCTTATCTTTAGTTATTGAGATCTTAACTTGATGCTTAGAGCTTTGTTTTATCTTTTTTCTTTTTGAAGTTATTAATTTTCCTATTCCAGTAGAAGATAAATCTCTTGCAATACCTCTTATACCTAAACAGTCTGGTCTATTTGGTGTAATTGCAATATCAATTGCTTTTTCTGACTTACTTTTAAAGTAGCTTTTTCCTATTTCTTTTTCCTTAGCATTTAATTCTATTATTCCGTCACTCTCATCTGATAAATTCAGTTCGCTCTCAGAACACAACATACCGCGAGACTCAACTCCTCTTATTTTAGCAATTTTTAGCTGGAACTTTGTTTTAGGTATTATAGCGCCTGGAGGAGCGTAAATTGTTATAAGGCCATCTCTAGCATTAGGTGCTCCACATACAACTTTTAAAGTTTCTTTTCCACCAATGTTTACATCGCACACTTTCAATTTATCTGCGTTAGGATGTTTCTCAGCTTTGATGATTTTAGCAATTTTAAATTCACTTAGCTTTCCAGAATTTTCTTTTACACTTTCAACCTCTAAGCCGATATTAGTAAGTTTATTTATAATTTCGTTTTCATTTGCATTAGTTTTTAAATGCTCTTTTAACCATGGAAGAGTAATAATCATTTGCTTAATCCTCTATAGTTTGTTGGCACATCTAAAGGGTCAAAACCAAAATGACTTAACCATCTATAATCTGTTTCAAAAAAAGCTCTTAAATCGTTAATTCCATATTTTAACATAGCCAAACGATCAATACCCATCCCGAATGCAAATCCCTGATATTTTTTTGGATCAACTTTTGCATTTTTTAGAACATTGGGATGAACCATTCCACAACCTAATATTTCTAACCATTTATTACCTTCACCAATTACAATTTTTTCATTCTCAATTCTGTATCCTATGTCTACTTCAGCAGAGGGTTCGGTAAACGGGAAATGACTGGGTCTAAATCTCATTTTAACATTTTTGACTTCGAAAAATTCTTTAATAAAATAATCTAAACATCCCTTAAGATGACCCATAGTAATATTTTTATCAATGTGAAGCCCTTCTAATTGATGAAACATTGGAGCATGAGTTTGATCACTATCGCATCTATAAGTTCTACCAGGAACAATTATTTTAAATGGTGGTTTTCCATTTAGCATTGCTCTAATTTGAACTGGAGAAGTATGTGTTCTTAAAAGAAGTTTTTTATTTTTTTCCAAATAAAATGTATCATGCATGTCTCTTGCTGGATGGTCTTCAGGTGTATTAAGTGCTGTGAAATTATTGTATTCAGTCTCAACATCTGGGCCTTCTGCAACAGAAAAACCTATTTCAGAAAAAATAGAGGAAATTTCATCTATAACTTGCGATACTGGATGTATTTTACCTTGCTGATATGGTCTGATTGGTAAAGTAACATCAACTTTTTCATTTTTTAGTTTATCATTAATTTCAGCGTTCTCAATTTCAAAACTTTTTTGTTCAATCTGTTTTGACAGGTCATCTTTAATTTTATTTAAGTCTAAGGCAAAATCTTTTCTTTTATCTGGTTCTAATGTACCTAGTGTTTTAAATTGCTGAGTTATTTGCCCATTTTTCCCAAAGAACTCTGTTTTGATATTTTGTAAATCTTCTTTAGTTTTAACAGAGTCAATTTTTGCGTTAAAAATTGAATTTATTTTATCCAAATCACTCATTAGGTAATTGATTTTTTATATTAAAGTTTGTGTTAAATCAAAGACCCTTTTATCCAAGGGAGGATTGAACCTTTTTTACCACTGATTTAAAGACTTCTGGATTGTTGTAAGCCAATTCTGCTAAAACTTTTCTATCTAATTTTATTTTAGATTTAGCTAAACCGTTAATAAATTTTGCGTATGTTAATCCCTCTGCCCTCACTCCAGCGTTTATTCTTTGGATCCACAATGATCTAAATTCTCTTTTTTTAGCTTTTCTATCTCTGTAAGCATATTGCATTGCTTTTTCCATAGCCTGACGAGCTATTCTGATAGTATTTTTTCTTCTTCCACGTTGCCCTTTTACAGTTTTTAAAACTTTATTATGTTTTGCTCTGCTTATTACTCCACGTTTAGTTCTAGCCATACTACCCTCTTAAGTTATATGGCATGTACGATTTAACTATTTTCGTGTCTTGTTTCGACATTATCGTAGTGCCTCTTTGTTTTCGTATTTGTGAATTTGATCTTTTAATCATTCCATGTCTTTTTCCGGCTTGAGGCATTTTAATCTTACCTGAAGCAGTAAATCTAAATCTTTTTTTAGCTGAGCTTTTTGTTTTAAGTTTAGGCATAAATATTTTTGGTCTTATATAGGCATTAATAAATCTTTACAAGATAATAATATTAGCGTTTAGATGGGTTGAATTATCATTACCATCTGCCGACCTTCAAATTTTGGCTGACTCTCGACTTTAGCAATATCTTTTGTTTCTTCTATAATTTTATTCATTAGCTCTCTTCCTAGCTCAGTATGTTGCATTTCCCTTCCTTTGAATTTCACTGTGAATTTTACTTTATCTCCCTTTGTAATAAATTTTTTCGCGTTTTTAATTTTAAAGTTATAATCATGAGCTTCTGTTCCTGGTCTAAGTTTAATCTCTTTTAAAGAAACAATTTTCTGTTTTTTTTTTGCCTGATTAGCTTTTTTTTGTAAGTCATACTTGTATTTACCCATATCCATTATCTTACAAACTGGTGGATTTGCGTTAGGTGAAATTTCAATAAGATCCAAATTTTCTTGCTTAGCTAGTTCTATAGCTTTGTTTAAGGGCAAAACACCAAGATTTGAACCATCGCTTCCGATTACCTGAACATCTAAGGCTCTTATTCTCTCATTAGCTTTAGGCCCTTGAGGTTTACTTCTTCTCTGAAAATAATTAGGTTTGAAGTTGGACACTTAGTTTAAAGGCAACTTATTTGCTTGAAGCATATTTTTAATAAATTTTTCTCTTTTTATAGTTTCTTGTTTTTCAGATCCAAGTTTTCTAATTGTTACCGTGTCATCCGTAATTTCTTTTTTTCCACAAACAACAA
The DNA here is from genome assembly GCA_902632445.1 of uncultured Pelagibacteraceae bacterium. Classification (GTDB taxonomy): domain Bacteria; phylum Pseudomonadota; class Alphaproteobacteria; order Pelagibacterales; family Pelagibacteraceae; genus Pelagilacustribacter. The sequence goes on from CACPCL010000009.1 coordinate 11,013, forward strand.
TGAAAGGTATTTTTGCAAGAGAGTGTTCTCTTACTTTATAATTTATTTTCTCATTTCTTAAATCCACTTCACATTTTATACCCTCTTTAAATAAATCTTCAAATACCTTTTTTGCATATTCATTGTTTTCTTCTGCTATTGGACATACTACTGCTTGTGCAGGAGACAACCAAAAAGGTAGCTTACCAGCGTAATTTTCAATTAAAATTCCTATAAATCTTTCTAGAGAACCAAATAAAGCTCTATGAAGCATTACAGGAGTTTTTTTTGACCCATCTTTGTCAACAAATGTTGCTCCAAGTCTACCTGGTAGATTTAAATCAACTTGTAAAGTACCGCATTGCCAATCTCTTCCTATCGCATCTCGTAATACAAATTCAATTTTGGGTCCATAAAAAGCACCCTCACCTTTGTTAATGGTGTATTTTAATTTTGATTTTTTTATAGCTGTTAATAGCGCAGCCTCAGATTTATCCCAAACTAGATCGTCACCAACTCTTATATCAGGGCGATCTGAATACTTTAAAATCACATTTTCAAAACCTAAATCTTTATAAATTTCTAAAATTAAGTTCGTTACAGCCAAAGACTCTTGGGTTATTTGGTCCTCTGTACAAAAAATATGTGCATCATCTTGTGTAAAAGCTCTTACTCTTAGTAATCCATGAAGTGCTCCTGAAGGTTCATATCTATGAACTTTACCAAATTCAGAAAGTTTTAGAGGTAAATCTCTGTAACTTTTCAATCCTTGATTAAAAACTTGGACACACCCTGGGCAATTCATTGGTTTAACTGCAAAAGTTTTCTCATCTGGTGTTTCTGATGTAAACATGTGTTCACCAAATTTTTCCCAGTGCCCTGATTTTTCCCACAAAGTTTTATCTAAAAGTTCAGGAGTGTTAATTTCTTTATATCCAGCTAAACGCTGCTTCATTCTCATATATTCAACCAATCGCTGAAATAATAACCAACCCTTTTCATGCCAAAAAACTGATCCAGGACTTTCCTCTCTAAAGTGAAAAAGATCCATTTCTTTTCCTAATTTTCTGTGATCTCTTTTCTCGGCTTCCTCTAATCTGTGAAGATATTCTTCCAATTCTTTTTTTGAACTCCAACAAGTGCCATATATTCTCTGTAACATCTCATTATTAGAATCTCCTCTCCAATAAGCACCTGATACTTTAGTTAATTTAAAAGCTTTTCCAATTTTGCTTGATGATGCTAAGTGGGGGCCTCTACATAGGTCATGCCAAGTATCTCCGTGGTGATAAATTGAAAGCTCCTCATTTTTTGGGATGCTTTCTATGATTTCTGCCTTATATTTTTCACCTATATTTTTAAAATGAGTTATGGCATCTTCTCTTTTCCAGACTTCCCTTTTAGTTTTTACGTCCCTGTCAATAATTTCGGACATCTTTTTTTCTATTTTAATAAGATCTTCACTTGTGAAAGGATCTTTTCTTGCAAAATCATAATAAAAGCCATTTTCAATTACTGGTCCAATAGTAACTTGTGTCCCTGGAAATAATTCTTGGACTGCCATTGCCATTATATGTGCTGCATCGTGCCTTATAACTTCTAAACCCTCTTTATCCTTAGGTGTGATAATTCTTACTTTAGAATCTTTAGTGATAATGTAGCTTAAATCTTTTAATTCACCATTCACCTCCATTATTAATGCTGACTTCTCTAACGATTTACTAATTTTTTTACTTAGTTCAAAACCATCTATAGATTTTGTAAAAGGAATTTTATTACCATCTATTAATTGTATCTGTGGCATTATTATTTAAGCAATTTTTTATATTCTCTTAAATTTGAGTCACACATTACTTCAACATCAAACTTTTTTGTTATGTTTTTTCTACCCTCGTTTCCTATAAATTTCAACTCTTCTTGACTTAATTCAATAACAGTATTTAAATTTTTAGCAAGCTCTCTAGGATCATCATGTTTATATAAAAAGCCTGTTTTTTTATTTAAAACAGTTTCTTTAGATCCTCCAATATTACTTGCAATTATTGGTTTGCTCATTGATTGAGCTTCTACAGCAACCCTTCCAAAAGCTTCAGGTTCAATTGATGCAGATACTACTACATCAGTAAGAGAATACGCTAAAGGCATTTCTCTACAATTATTAATAAATTTAATTTTTTTTGTTAAACTATATCTTTCAACTAAGCTATACAGTTTTTTTGTATAGACTTTTCTTCCTTGATCAGAGCCTAATAGAATAGCCTGAAAATCACTTTTATTATAGTCTTCAATTAAAATATTAAGTGACTCTATGAATTTTTCTTGCCCTTTCCAATAAGTAAGCCTACCTGGCATTAATATTGTAAATTTATTCGTATCTAAATTCCATTCTCTCTTTAGTTTTTCTTGTTTTAAAATTGAAATATTTTTTTGACTGAAGTAGTCAACGTTAATACCTCGGAAAATAACCCTTAATTTTTTCTTTTTATTTAAATACTCAGAATAATTTTCATTTATATGGTCAAAAATAAAGTTTGATCCTGCAATAGTAAGTTTGGATCTTAGCATTATACTATTATAAAATTTCTTAATTTTACTTTTAAAATTATATGTTCCGTGAAAAGTTGTAACAAAAACTCTGTTGGTAAGAAGACATGCAAAATAACATGACCAAGCTGGTGCTCTACTTCGAGCGTGTACAATACTGATTTTTTTTATAATTATAAAAAATGATAATATTATTGAATTAAGAAAAATAAGAATAGGATTTTTTGATTGAACTGGAATTTTTAAAATTCCGACTTTATTTTTTTTAACAAATTTTAGCAAATCACCCCCAGATGTTGCGATGAAAGAGCCGCAATCTTTTTCGGCTAAATAATGAGCAATGTCATAACAGCCAGTTTCGGCCCCTCCGTAACCAAGTTTAGGAATAACTTGTAAAACGTTTATTTTAGTAGTCATGTTATTTGTTATATAATAGCACTAAAATATTCTTATATGAAAAAATTCAAATACTTAAAAATTTCAAAGACAAAAAAACTGAGATTTATAGACAATTATTATAAAAAAAATCTCTATATTGTTTTTCTTCCTGGTTTTATGTCTGATATTGATGGAGAAAAACCTCAAGCCTTTAAAAAGTATGCTGTAAAAAGTAAATTAGGTTTTTTAGCTATTGAGTACTCAGGACACGGTAAATCATCGGGCAAATTTACAAAAGGAAATATAACCGAATGGTCCAATGATGCTAAGAATTCAATTAAAAAAATAGTAAAAAAGAATAAATTTATACTTGTTGGTTCTAGTATGGGAGCATGGATCTCTTTAAATCAATTTAAATATTTTGAAAATCAAATTGTAGGTTTTGTTGGTATAGGCTCGGCTCCCGAATTTCTTGAAAGATTAATGTGGAAAAAATTCCCAAAAAAAAATAAAAATGAAATTATTACTAAAGGATTGAGTGTTATTAAAAATGGGCAATATGAATATCCTATTACGTTACAGCTAATTAAAGATGGAAGGAAAAATAAAATCCTATCTAAAAAAATAAGATCTAGAATTAAAGTTACAATGGTTCATGGCAGTAAAGATGAGGTTGTGCCGGTATCCTTTTCAAGAAAAGTTCTTTCAGTATTTCCTAATGCGCAAAAGAAGTTAGTATTAATTAAAAACGGGGACCATAGTTTATCAAATCAAGTTCCCTTAAAAAAAATAATTAAAGAATTAAAAAGTGTTGTTAAAGATATAATTTAGTCCTTCAACATAAGTCGGATACTTTAATTTGTGATCAAAAAACTCTTTCATTTTTTTATTATCTACTTTTTTCGAGTCTTTATAAAAATTTCTTAACATTTCGCTTTCAACCTCCTCAAGTTTTACAGAATTAGGTTTCTCTATTTTTAGTAACTTTGCACCGTAGGCTGCTACTTCAATTTGCGAAGCGGGTTTATCATCACAAATATTATAAATTTCATTATTTTTAAAATTATCAAGGGACTTAAATAAAATGTTAGCTATATCCTCAACATGAATTCTTGAAAAAAAGTGATTTTTTTTATCTACAATTTGTACTTTACCAGTTTTTAATCTTTTCAAAATATTAAACTCATTTGAATATATGCCGGCTAATCTAAAAATTTGAAGCGGGTAATTTTTTTTTTTCGATAAACTTTTCCAGTTTTTTTCTGCTTCTAATCTATTTATCCCATTATCTGACGTAGGTTGAGTAGCACTATCTTCGTTAACCCAATCACCTTTATGATCACCGTATACACTAGTTGCTGATAAATATGTAATCCATTTACAATTTATTATTTTTTTTAAATTTGTATCAAGGTAATTTGCTGCAATATCTTTACTGCCAATAGGCGGTATAGAAACTAAAATGTACTCTGCTTCCTCAATTTTTTTTTTAATAGAGTTATCAAACTTGTCTTCAGTAAATTGGTATGAATTTATTTTAATATTATTAAACTCTATCTGATGGGTTTCCTGTCTAGAGGTAACACTTAAATCAAAGTCTTTTTTTTCGTTAATTAACTTATTAATGAAACTTTCTGCGACTTGGCCAAAGCCAAAGCAAAAGACTTTAGTTTTACTCATTAACCTGCTTTCTTAGTATGAGATTTTAGACTAATAGGATTATCTAATTTATCAAGCATTTCTATCGGGCAAATTTGTTTAAATTTTTTAAGTTCATTATCAAAGTCATTTAATATTTTCTGAGCAATTTTTGAATTTGTTTCTTTGATAAAAGTATTTAAACTTTCTTTCAAAAACTTTTTCCAATAATCTGTTTCAACTTCTTGCCAAACTATTGAGGTCGGATTAACAAAATTTTCAAATGTATTATTATCATCATAAACAAATGCCATTCCACCCGTCATTCCTGCTCCGAAATTGTCACCTACTTCTCCTAGTATTATAGCTGTTCCACCAGTCATGTATTCACAACCATGAGCTCCACATCCTTCAACGATTGAAAAACTTCCAGAGTTTCTAACTGCAAATCTCTCTCCCGCTTGCCCAGATGCAAGCAGTTTTCCTGAAGTTGCTCCATAAAGAACGGTGTTTCCTATTATTGTATTTTCGTTTGAAACTAATGAACTTTTTGGAGATGGATATACAACGATAGTCCCTCCAGATAATCCTTTACCAACATAATCATTGCAGTCCCCTTCGACAATAAGTTTAATTCCTTTAGTTAAGAAAGCGCCAAGAGATTGTCCCGCTGAACCCTCTAGTTTAATATTAACAGTATTTTCATCTAATTTATTGTTACCAAATTTTTTATAAATATGGTGAGACAATCTTGTTCCTACTGATCTTGAAGTGTTTTCTATCTCGTAATTAAATTTATTTTTTGAGTCTGTTTTAATCTTATCTTTAATCTCAGACCAAATCCTTTCATCGAGAGTATCTGGTACTTCATTTATATGTTTGTCTTTACAATATCTTAGATTTTCACCTGGATCAGCTTGAACCAATAGTGGATTTAAATCTAAATCATCTAAATTAGATGCACCTTTGTTTACCTGAGTTAATAAATCTGTTCTTCCTATAATTTCATTAATTGATTTAAAACCAAGAGAAGCGAGAATTTCTCTTACCTCTTTTGCTGCAAACTTAAATAAATTTACAACTTTTTCCGGGGTGCCGGTAAATTTTTCTCTTAAAGCTTCGTCTTGACTGCAAACTCCAACTGGACATGTGTTTGAGTGGCACTGCCTTACCATTATACATCCCATTGCAACTAAAGATGACGTGCCCATTCCATATTCTTCTGCTCCCATCATAGCGGCCATCACAATATCGCGGCCAGTTTTTAATCCCCCATCCGTTCTTAAAGTAACGTTATGTCTTAAATTATTTAAAGTAAGAATTTGGTTTGCCTCTGTTAAGCCCATCTCCCAGGGAATACCCGCGTACTTAATACTTGTTTGAGGACTAGCACCGGTTCCTCCGGAATGACCTGAAATCAAAATGATATCTGCTTTTGCTTTAGCTACACCTGCTGCTATTGTCCCAATACCAGTTGATGCAACTAATTTGACTCCAACTCTCGCACCTGGATTGATTTGTTTTAAATCATAAATTAATTGAGCTAAATCTTCTATAGAGTAAATATCGTGATGTGGTGGTGGTGATATTAAAGTTACACCTGGTGTCGAATGTCTTAATCTTGCTATTTCTTTTGTAACCTTAAAACCTGGTAGCTGCCCTCCCTCACCTGGTTTAGCTCCTTGGGCAATTTTTATCTCTATTTCGTTAGCATTATTTAAATAGTCCACAGTAACGCCAAATCTAGCAGATGCAATTTGTTTCACTCTAGAATTTGCGCTATCTCCATTAGGTAATATTTTAAATCTTTTTGCATCCTCGCCTCCTTCTCCGCTGCAAGAGGCGCCTTTAATTCTGTTCATTCCCATTGCTAAAGTTTCATGAGCTTCTGCTGATAGTGCTCCATGAGACATACTTCCGCTACCAAATCTTTTTAAAATTTCTTCAATCGGCTCTACTTCCTCAACATCGATAGGTTTTCTTTGTTTTTTAAATTCTAGTAAATCTCTTATATTAATTGGAGGTAAATTATGAATTCCAGCTGAATACTTTTTATATAGTTCATATGAGCCGCTACCTACAGCGCTTTGCAATAAATGAATTAATTTTCCTTGGTATTGATGATCTTCTCCACTTTTTCTATATCTGTATAATCCACCAATAGGTAAAGTGAATACATTTTTTGCATTAAATTTTTCATGAAGTTCCTTAATTTTTTTCTCGATACCGATTGTGCCTATTCCTGAAATTCTTGAAGACATGCCTGGAAAATAATCAGAAACAATTGCTCTACTTAATCCAACCGCTTCAAAGTTACAACCGCCTCTATAAGAACTGATTACAGATATTCCCATCTTAGACATTATTTTAAGTAGTCCAGCATCAATTGATTTTTTAAATTTTACAACGCAGCTTTCAAAATCAGATCTACCGAATAATTTTTTTTCAAATCTTTGATAAATACTATCTATGGCTAGATACGGATTTACAGTTGTTGCTCCTACTCCGATCAATACAGCAAAAGAATGTGTGTCTAGAGCATCTGAACATTCTACGTTAAGTGAACAATATCCTCTTAAGCCATGTTTGACTAAATGTGAATGAACAGCTCCGACTGTTAAAATACTTGGAATACTTGCTTTTTCATTATTAATATTTTTATCAGATAAAATTAGACAAGTGCTCCCCTCTCTTACTGAAGTTTCTGCTTCTTCTCTTATTTCTTCTATCCTATCTTTTAGAGATAAAGAGATATCAAATGTGCAATCAATGATTTTCGTTTTTTTTGAAAAGAATTTTTTAAATTTTTTGAATTGTGCATTTGTTAGAATTGGACTATCTAAGACGTAAATATTTTCCTCAGTTAAATTATCAAAATCTAAAATATTTCCGAGATTTCCAAATCTAGTTTTTAAACTCATTACTTTATTTTCTCTTAAAGAGTCAATTGGTGGGTTTGTAACTTGACTAAAGTTTTGTCTAAAATAATGTGATACTGGTCTAAAATGACTAGACAATACTGCTACGGGAGTATCGTCTCCCATTGAACCTGAGGCTTCTTTCCCCTCTTCAGCCATGGGATGAAGGATCAATTCTAAATCCTCAACACTTAGTCCAGATAAATACTGTCTCTTTCTTAAATCTTCATTAGTAAAATTTGGTCTCTCATTTTCATCAGAAATTTTCTTTTCTAGATCAATAATTTGTTTATTATATTTTTTATAATCTTTTGCTAATAAATCTTTAATTGCCTTATCTTTAAACAATTTTCCTTTTTTTAAATCTATTGCAATAATTTGTCCCGGACCTAACTTTCCCTTCTCAATAATCTTTTCCTCAGGAATTTTAATCATTCCAGTTTCAGAACCAGCAAAAAATAAATCATCCGAAGTTATCGTGTATCTCAAAGGTCTCAATCCATTTCTATCTGAAGATGCTAAAACCCATTTAGCGTCGGTAGCGCATATTGCAGCTGGACCATCCCAGGGCTCGATTGTACTATTTAAAAAATTAAATAAATCTTGGTGATTTTTAGGAACTGTTTTACTTCTCTTAGACCATGCATCAGGTATCATCATTAGTTTTATAAGTGGTGCTAATTTTCCTGAATGAACCAATAGTTCAAAAACGTTATCAAGGGCACCTGAATCTGAAGAACTTCTGATAACTGGTTTTAAATCTTTTACATTTTTGAACAAGGCGCTGGACATATCTTGTTCATGGATTTTCATCCAATTGATATTTCCTTTGAGTGTATTTATCTCTCCATTATGCGCTAAAGTTCTAAATGGTTGAGCTAAATCCCAACTTGGAAAAGTATTCGTTGAGTATCTTTGGTGAAAAACTGCAAACCTAGACGTTAATTTTTCATCGTTTAGATCTGGATAAAATTCTGAAAGCATCTCAGCTAAAAACATGCCTTTATAAACAATTGATCTAGAACTAAAAGAACATATATAAAAATCTTTTAATTGGCTATCTCTAGCAACTTTTTCTATTTTTTTTCTAGTTTCGAATAAGTCTCTCTCAAGATCATTGGTTTTTAAATTTTCATTCTTTTTAAACATCACTTGTGCTATTTCTGGTCGACTTTGATCTGCAGTTTTACCCAGCACGCCAGGGTTAATTGGGACTTGTCGCCATCCATAAATATAATAATTTCCTCTCAAAAGAGCTGACTCAATAATTTCTCTACATTTTTCTTGTTCTGAATAATCAGTCCTTGGAAGAAAAACCATCCCAACGCAAATTCTTTTTTCTTCGTCAAGTGTATGACCGGTATTAAGAATTTTTTCTTTAAAGAAATCTGGGGCTATCTCAATTTGAATCCCAGCACCATCGCCAGATTTTCCATCAGCGTCTACAGCTCCTCTATGCCAAATCGCTTTAAGAGCTTCAATACCATACTCTACCACTTTTCTGGATTTTTTTCCGTTCGTTGAAGCAATCAAGCCTACACCACAAGCATCGTGCTCCATCTCTGACTTATAATTGTGTGTTTTTTCTAGAAGAGTTTTATTCTTTTTATAATTATTCATTTATGCTGCTACTGAAGATTTATTTTTAATTATTTTTGTTTGCAAGTATTTTTCAATTTGTGCTGCTGCGTCTCTACCATCTCTTATAGCCCAAACAACTAATGAAGCACCTCTTACAATATCTCCGGCTGCAAAAACTCCATCTAAGTTTGTTTGCATTGTCTTTAAATCAATTTTTATTGTTCCCCATTGTGAAACCACCAATTCCTTTGCTTTAAAAAGTTTAGGTAAATTTTCTGGATCAAATCCTAGAGATTTTATTACTAAATCTGCTTTAATTTTGTATTCCGAACCCTCTTCAATCTCAGGTCTTCTTCTTCCAGAAGAGTCTGGTGCTCCAAGCTGCATTTTATTTACTTCAACATGTTCAACTTTTGAGTTTCCTAAAAAACTTTTAGGGCTTGTGAGCCAAACAAATTCTACTCCCTCTTCAATTGCATTTCCAACCTCTCTGGCAGAACCCGGCATGTTTTCTCTGTCTCTTCTATATAAACATTTCACTGATTTAGCTTTTTGTCTTACTGAAGTTCTAACACAGTCCATAGCAGTATCTCCACCACCTATAACAACTACGTTTTTTCCTTCGGCATTAAGTGTACCATCATCAAAAAGTTTTACTTTATCCCCTAATCCTTTTCTATTAGATGCAGTCAAAAATTCCATTGCTGGAAAAATGTTTTTTAAATTATGTCCTGGGATATCTATTTCTCGAGCTTTATAAACTCCTGTTGCAATTAAAATAGCATCGTGTTTTTCTTTAAGTTCATAAAGTGTTTTGTCTCTACCTACTTCAAAGTTTTGAATAAACTTTATCCCACTTTCCTTCAAAAGTTTTGTTCTTCTTTCAACAACAAATTTTTCAAGTTTAAAGTTAGGTATTCCATATATTAAAAGTCCACCTGGTCTATCGTACCTATCATAAATTGTTACCTGGTAACCTGATTTTCTTAATTCTTCTGCACATGCCATACCTGCAGGTCCAGCGCCTATTATGCCTATACTTTGTTTTAATTCTTTTTTGACTTTAATAGGTTTAACCCAACCTTTTTCCCATGCAGTATCATTTATATATTTCTCTACTGATCCGATAGTAACTGTTCCGTGACCTGACTGTTCTATAACGCAATTCCCCTCACATAATCTATCTTGAGGGCAAATCCTTCCGCACACCTCGGGCATATTGTTAGTGCTTTGAGAAATTTCGTATGCTTCTTTTAATCTGCCTTCAGCTGTAAGTTTAAGCCAGTCAGGAATATTGTTACTTAGCGGACAATGTATCTGACAAAAAGGAACTCCACATTGAGAACACCTGCTAGATTGCTCTTTGGCTTTCTCAGTTATAAATTCATTGTAAATTTCGTTAAAGTCATCTTTTCTTTTAGATGTACTTCTTTTTATAGGAGTCTCTTGTTTAATACCTACAAACTGTAGCATTTTCTTTTTCATAATTTCGTCAAATTAATTAAGAATTTCATTAATTAATAGATTTTAAAGGTCAATAATAATTACCTATATCTTATATTTTCCTTATTTTTAATGATATTTTTTGCATACCTGTTATGCATTTCATAATGACATTAAAAAAACAATCTTTCGCAATATCTCTAAATGAATGATTGAAATTTTGATTCTGTCTCTAGTCCAAGGTATTACTGAATTTTTACCCGTTAGTTCATCGTCTCATTTAATTATAATTTCAGAGTATACCAATTTTAAAAATCAAAGCCTATCAATCGATGTTAGTTTACATATTGGATCATTTATAGCAGTAATAACATACTTTTATAAAGATATTTTTAATTTTATTGAAAACAAAGAGCTTTTAATAAAAATATTTATTTCATCAATACCTGTTATCGTGGTCGGAATAATATTAGTTGAAACTAATTTTATTAAAGAAATTAGAAATATTAAAGTAATAGGTTGGATGACAATAATTTTTGGTATCTTTCTTTATATTAGTGATAAATTTAAAATTGATAAAAATATTCAAAATAACTTTAATTTAAAATCTGCACTTTTCATTGGTTTTTTTCAAGTTCTTTCTCTAATTCCTGGCGTTAGTAGATCGGGAATAACAATTTCTGCGGCAAGAGTTCTCAATTTTAAAAGATATGACGCAGCTAAAATATCTTTTTTACTCTCGATTCCTACCTTAGGAGCGGTTTCGATATATGGTTTAAAAAATATTTTGATTAATGGAAATATAAATTTTTCTGTAATAAATTTATCATCTATTTTTTTATCTTATATATTTTCATTTATAACTATCAAATATTTTTTAAAATACATCAAAAAATTTAGTTTAAAGATATTTATCTTCTACAGATTAATTCTAGGAGTAGTAATTTTAACGTTAGCTTACTTATAGAATTATAGTGAAGCTTATCAAAATAATAAATACAATAATAAAAAAGATTATAACCGATTTCTTTAAAGAAATATTTGATAGGATACTCATTAAGTTGTTTTTATAAATTTTTTTAGAAATTTCAAGAAAATAATGGTGCGCCTGCTAGGATTTGAACCCAGAACCTCCTGGTCCGTAGCCAAGCGCTCTATCCAGTTGAGCTACAGGCGCATATTTGATTTTTGCAATTCAATATTTTAAATAATTATTGAAGAAATGATAATTATAATTAATATATTAATAAATGTCTTCATTAAATATTTCAAATATAGATAGAAAAACTCTCATAATAAATTGTCTATTTTCACTTCTTATTTTTAGTTTTATAGCGGGTAACCTAGTTTTAAATTTAAATGTTTTTCTAATTATTTTAATTTCTACCCTGTTTTATGGTACCAAAATAATTAATACTCGTTTCAACAGTATAGATAAAATTATTATATTATTTTTTCTATATGTTTTTGCAATTAGTACATTTAATAACATTTATGATCTTTATAAAAATGAGACAGAGGATCTAACATCATTAATTAAATCAATTTTATTTTTACGATATTTAATTTTATATTTTATAATAAGATATTTTATTAAGGAAAACATTATCAGTTTAAAATTTTTTTTCATTAGCGCTTTTAGTGCAGTAATGTTCGTTTGTCTGGATATTTTTTATCAATTAATCTTTGGTAATGATATTTTTGGATTTAAAGCAATAGAAAGAAGATTGTCAGGACCTTTTGGTGACGAGATTATAGCGGGTTCTTTTATTCAAAGATTTTCTTTGTTTGGACTTTTTTTGTTCCCGATCTTTTTTAGATTTAAAAACAAAAGACTTTTAAATTTAATTGTATTCATTTTAATCAGCATTTTTCTATCTGCTTTAATTCTTGCAGGAAATAGAATTCCACTTTTATTTTTTATTTTAATTATGATTGCTTTAATTATTTTTGAACAGAAATTAAGACGTTTTTTTTTTCCATTTATAATTATAACTTTAACAATTTTTACGACTGCATATTTTTCAAATACTAATATAAATTATCATTTTCATAATTTTCACAAAAAAATTAAACAAATTGTTTTTATTCTTTCTCCCGAAAATATTCTTTCCGAGGAAGAACTTGAGATAGGGTTTAAAGAGGGTGATATGAAAAATAATTTATTTTATACTTTTGAATATAAAGGAAATGTTTATAAACTTACAAATTCACATTTAAAGGAATTCAAGTCCGGGTATCTTACCTGGAAAATTAATAAATACTTTGGTGGAGGAATTAAAACTTTTATTAAGAACTGCTCTAAAAAATATCCAAATTGTGGAAATCATCCGCATAATTATTACTTAGAAATTTTAGCAGAGCTAGGTTTGTTAGGATTTTTTATAATTTTTTATTTATTTATTTTAGTCTTTTTAAAAACTTTTGTAATAAAGTATTTTAGAGACAGTGAGTTTAAAAATTATCATTTAATAACACCTTTCATTTTTTTATTTTTTGCCGAAATATTCCCAATTAAAAGCACTGGAAGTTTTTTCACCACTGGAAACGCAACATATATATTTCTGATATTATCAATGGTAGTATCCTTGGCTGAGCGTAAAAATTTGATTGAAGATAAAGTTTTATAAATATAAGTTCATATTATGAATGATAATAAAATAGTTATTACATCCGCTATAAGAACAGCAATAGGATCTCTAGGGAAATCTCTTAAAAATACTAAAAGTACTGAACTAGGTTCTGAGGTAATCAAGGCCTCTATCAAAAACTCAAAATTAAAGAGTAACGAGATAGATGAGGTTATTATTGGTCAAGTCCTGACAGGAGGATTAGGTCAAAATCCGGCGAGACAAGCTGCAATAAATTCTGGTATACCTAAAGAAAAACCTGCCTATATTGTCAACCAAGTTTGTGGATCTGGTATTAGATCAGTTGCTTCAGGTTTTCAAAGTATAAGATCGTCTGATTCTAATATTATTATTGCAGGCGGGCAAGAAAGCATGTCGTTAGCTCCACATGCAATTCATTTAAGAGATGGAAAAAAATTAGGTGACACTGAGCTTACTGATACCATGATAAAAGATGGTTTATGGGATGCATTTCATGGCTATCACATGGGTGTAACTGCAGAAAACGTAGCTGAAAAATTTCAAATCACTAGGCAAGAACAAGATAAATTTGCTCTTAGATCTCAAGATAAAGCTCTAGAGGCTGTAAAAAATAAAAGATTTAAAGAAGAAATAATAGACTTTAAAATTAAATCAAAAAAATCAGAAATCGTTTTTAATCAAGATGAACATCCTAGAGAGGGTATAAATCTTGATGCTCTCTCTAGATTAAAACCTGTGTTTAAAAAAGACGGTACTGTAACAGCTGGAAATGCATCTGGCATTAACGATGGAGCTGCAGCAGTAACTTTGATGTCGAACAAAGAGGCTGAAAAGCGAAAAATTCAAAAATTGGTTACAATTAAATCATGGGCTAGTTGCGGGGTTGATCCTGCTTTGATGGGCACAGGACCAATTCCCTCATCTAAAAAGGCTTTAGATTTAGCAGGTTGGTCTGTTAAAGATGTTGACCTTTTTGAAATAAATGAAGCATTTGCGGCCCAAAGTATAGCTGTAATAAAAACTCTGTCTATACCTGAAGAAAAGACTAATGTTAATGGAGGAGCAATTGCTTTAGGTCACCCTATAGGAGCATCTGGGACAAGAATACTTGTTACTTTAATTCATGAAATGGTTAAAAGAGATGTAAGAAAAGGTTTAGCCACACTTTGTATTGGTGGTGGCATGGGAATAGCAATGTGTATTGAACGATAATGGAAATATCTAAACCATATAAAGGCAAAGGCAAACGTAGATTAAAGAAAATGCCCTTTACTGTAAAAGGGTACATCCTTTACTATGCTTTTTTTTGGGTTGTAATTATTTCTATTTACTTAGCTTACTATTAATTATCTTTGATATTGATTATCATTAAAAGCGTTTTTAGGGATTTTTATTGATAATGATTTTCACTATTAAATATACAAGTTGAAATCAGTTCAAGAATATTTAGGCTATAGTTATGAAAACTTATAGCTGTAAAAAATGTGGTTTAAAAATACCTGTAACATGCTCTCAATGTGACAGGGTAATTAACATTAAAGTTGTAGGTGAAGGTTGTTTAGTAAAAGAGAACAAATGTTTAGATTGTACTACTGTTCCAATTATTAAAGACGTTTGCCTAGAACAAACTGCTTAAATTTTAGGCCCCCCTATTTTTTTTGTAGTTTTTCATCCATAAACTAAAAACTTTTATTGCATCTCTCATGTTTTTAGTTTTGTATGGGTGTTTTTTAGCTCTTCCCAACATAGTTGCTATTACATTTACTTGATATTTCAGGTCTCTGTTCTTTATGGTTTTAACTGTATGTAAGGCTTTTTCTTTATCCTTAAATCCCAAACCATAGGTAGTTGTTTTAGGATTATAATCAGAAAATAAAGATAAGTTTAATGGTTTAATTTTTTTATTTTTAAGAACTTTAGACATCGGCATTTTATCTATTATCTTGAAAATTTTTTGACTATGAAAATTTTGAAATGTTTGTTTTTTTGTACCGTCAAATCCAAATAATTCTATCGAAAAATTATTACTAGTTTTCTTAAAGATCATTTTGACTACTCTTTTATGAAACTGCTTAATGTTACTTTGATAAAGCTTTTTTGCTTTTTTATATTTTAAGTTTTTATAATCAGGAGTTTTTATTAACAAAACTCTACATTTCCATCTATATTTTTTCATCATTTGACCTCTTTAAAAAAGATAATATTACAGTATAGGTTAAAATTATGGAATTACCTGTAATAAATCATCCAGATTATGTTGCTAAAATAAACGATGATAACAAATTTCCCATTAAAAAATTTGGTGCTTTAGCTAAATACCTTCTAGAAAAAGACGTAGTAAAAAAATTCCATATTCCAAAAGAATGTTCTTTTGAAACTCTAAAAACATCTCATTCTATAGAGTATATTAATCATATAAGGAATAAAACTTTGGATATCAAAGCTCAAAAGAGAATAGGATTTCCAATTAATGACAGTGTAGTAAAAAGATCTTTTGTTGCAACTGGAGGAACAGTTTTAGCAAGTAAATTAGCCTTAGACTCAAAACTTGCATGTAATACCGCAGGCGGTAGCCACCACGCTACTTTTGATTTTGGAGCTGGTTATTGCGTTTTTAATGACGTGGCAGTAGCAGCAAACTATTTAAAAAATAAAGGATACGCAAAAAAAATTCTTATAATTGATTTAGATGTTCATCAGGGAAATGGAAATTCAGAAATATTTAAAAATGATAAAAATGTTATAACATTTAGTATGCATTGCGCTTCTAATTACCCAGCAAAAAAGTCGAAAAGCGATATTGATGTTGAACTTAAAGATCACATGGAAGATGGGGAATATTTAAATATTCTTCATAAAAATTTAAAAGAACTTAACAAAAATAAGTATGATTTTGTATTTTACGTAGCAGGAGTTGATATTCATTTTGAGGACCGATTAGGTAAACTTAAAATTACTGATGAAGGAATTAATAAAAGGGATCAAATAGTAATCGAAAATTTTTATTCTAGAAATATCCCTTTATGTGGTGTTTTAGGAGGGGGGTATAATAAAAGTTTTGAAAAACTTATTGAACTTCACTCAATGCTGCATAAAAATTGTGCTAATTATTTTAGCTGAGGAATATTCTCAAAATATTTTAAAGCCTCGGGATTAGCTATTGCCTCTTTGTTATTAATAGACTCCCCGTGAATTACTTTTCTAACAGCTAGTTCAACTATTTTACCACTTTTTGTCCTAGGAATTTCTGGAACTTTGATAATTATTGAAGGAACATGTTTGGGAGAACAGTTTTTTCTTATTCTTGATTTAATTGATTTTATTTTTTCATCATTTAATTCCTCGTCATTTTTTGTTGTTACAAATAAAATTACCCTTACATCATCATTGTAATCTTGTCCGATAACTAAGCCCTCTGTAATAAAATCAATGTCTTCAACTTGTTGATAAATTTCTGCTGTTCCTATTCTTACTCCACCAGGGTTAAGAGTGGCGTCAGACCTTCCACGCATAATAAATCCATTATTCTTAGTTCTCTCAATAAAATCACCATGGTGCCAAATATTTTCAAATCTATTGAAATAGGCTTTATGATATTTTTGACCATTATCATCACCCCAAAATTTTACTGGCATGGAAGGAAAAGGTTTTTTAACTACCAACTCCCCCTTCTCTCCATCTTTTACACTTTTTCCTTTATCTGTAAAAACATCAACATCAATACCTAGGCTTTGGCCTTGAATTTCTCCCATGAATACATTTGAGTAAAGGTTCCCTAAAACTAAACAACCAACTAAATCTGTTCCTCCAGCAATAGATGCGAGATGAACATCTTTTTTTATACTATCGTATACATACTTGAAACTTTCCTCAGCTAAAGGAGAGCCTGTTGAAGTTATTATTTTTATTGAGCTTAGATCTAAGTTTTTACTATTATATTTTTCATTCTTTAAATGATCGATGTATTTAGCGCTTACTCCAAAAAGATTAATTTTCTTGTTTTGACAATACTCTAAAAGAACATCTATTTTTGGATAAACAGGTGCCCCATCGAATAAAAATATAGATGAGCCTGTTGCTAATCCTCCAACTAACCAATTCCACATCATCCAGCCTGTAGTGGTATAGTAAAATAATTTTTCATCATCTCTGATATCGCAATGAAGCATAAATTCTTTGTTATGTTCGATTAAAACATTCCCAGCTCCATGTGTTATACATTTAGGTTTTCCAGTTGTGCCGCTTGAAAATAAAATATAAATAGGATGATCAAATTCAAAACGTTCAAAGTTTTCATCTACATCTGTTTGATCTATAACTTCATCAAAGTTTATATAATTATGAAGACTCTTCTCTTCTTTATTATTATACGCAAATACTAAAGTTTTTTTTATTGTAGGAATTTCCTTTAAGATATTCTCAATTTTTTCAAGAATATTTATTTTCTTACCATTGTAAAAATAGTGATCGCTGGTAATTAAAATACTTGGTTCAATTTGTTTAAATCTATCAATAACTCCTTGTGCGCCAAAGTCTGGGGAACATGAAGACCAGATAATTCCATTTTTTGCGCAAGCTAAAAAACTAATAATAGACTCAATTTTATTTGGAACATACGCTGCAACACGATCTCCTTTTTTCAAACCTATAGATTTTAAGTAATTAGAAAACTTACAAACTTTATTGTAAAGCTTATCCCAAGAAATCTCCTCTTCAAACCCTTTCTCAGATAAAAAACTTATTGCAGGATCTGACGACTTTTTTTTAAGAATATTTTCTGCGTAATTTAATTTTGAGTCTGGAAAAAATTTAGTCTTATTAAAAATTTTATTATATTTAATTATTTCTTTTCCTTTGTCGCCTATAATTTTTGAATAATCCCAAAACTTCGACCAAAATTCTTCCGGATGATCTACCGACCATTTCCATAAAGTTTTAAAATTATAATTTGATTTATGATTTATAAATTTTGAGAAATCCTCAAGAAGAGATTCTTCTTTCCTGTTACTAGAGGGTTCCCACAAAAATTTTTGCATAAAAGCTAGCTTAGCTTTTATTTTTTTATCTTAATAGATATTTTTTAAGAATAATTTTCTGAACTAAAACTGCCCTATTTGTTTTAATCTCTCTTTTTTTAAATAAAAAATTTATTAACCAACGCATGTCACATATAAATAAAACTAATTGACGAAAAAAAGCGGAAAATATGACGAAAATGGATCTTATCCGACTATTTGCCCTATTCTTTAATGTTTATTAATTATTTATTTTTTATTATGTTGCACCCAGTTTATAATAGCTAAATATGGCTCAGAATATTTCAGTTCCAGATATAGGTGATTTTAAAGACGTAGAAGTTATAGAGATTTTGGTTAAACCAGGCGATCAAATTAATAAAAATGATCCGATTGTTACTATAGAAAGTGATAAATCTAGCGTTGAAATTCCATCACCATCTTCGGGTCAAATAAAAGATTTAAAAGTTAAAGTTGGTGATAAAGTTTCAGAAGGTAGTTTGCTTGCTACTATAGAAAACGGCCAAGCTGCTCAAGCTCCAAAAAAAGTTAAAGAAAACAAAAAAGAAGAGATAAAAGAAACTCCCAAATCGAATGGTAATTTAAATCAAGTAAAACAAGTAAAAAAAGTATTTGCTGAACCTGCATCTAAAGATGATATTGATCCTATTGAAACAAATGAATGGATAGAGTCTCTAAATTCAGTAATTGAAAATGATGGAGCTCCTAGAGCAAGTTACCTCTTAAACAAAGTTATAGATCAAGCGTATAAGTCTGGATTAGTTCTACCTGATACTAGAACCACTCCTTACATTAATACTATACCTCCTGAAATAGAAGTTAAATCCCCAGGTGATCAAAATATAGAAAAGAAAATTAGAGCTTATGTAAGGTGGAACGCCGCCGCTATGGTCGTTAAAGCTAACAAAAAAAGTTCTGAGTTAGGAGGTCATATTGGAACTTTTGCATCTGCAGCAACTTTATATGATGTTGGAATGAACCATTTTTGGAGAGCAAAAAATAATAAATTTGGTGGAGATCTAATTTATTTTCAAGGTCACTCTGCTCCTGGAATGTATGCCAGAGCATTTTTAGAGGGAAGAATGACAGCCAAACAACTTGATGGTTTTAGACAAGAGGTTTCCTCAGGTGGTTTATCTTCTTATCCTCATCCTTGGTTAATGCCAAACTTCTGGCAGTTCCCAACAGTCTCTATGGGCTTAGGACCAATTATGGCCATTTATCAAGCACGTTTTTTAAAATATTTAATCAATAGAGGATTAGTTAAAGATGAGGGAAGAAAGATTTGGGTTTTTCTTGGAGATGGTGAAATGGATGAACCGGAGTCTTTGGGTGCAATAGGTTTGGCTGCAAGAGAAAAGTTAGATAATTTAATTTTTGTAATAAATTGTAATCTTCAAAGATTAGATGGGCCTGTTAGAGGTAATGGTAAAATTATTCAAGAATTAGAAGGAAGCTTTAGAGGAACAGGCTGGAATGTAATTAAAGTTATATGGGGATCATATTGGGATCAATTGCTAGCAAAAGATAAAACAGGTTTACTGGTAAAAAGAATGAATGAGTGTGTCGATGGTGAATACCAGGCTTTCAAGGCTAAAGGTGGTGAATATGTGAGAGATAATTTTTTTGGAAAATATCCAGAACTTAAAGAACTAGTTTCTTCAATGACAGATAAAGATATTTGGAGACTTAATAGAGGAGGACACGATCCACATAAAGTTTATGCTGCTTACCACGCTGCAATGCAACACACTGGAAGTCCCACAGTGATACTTGCCAAAACAATTAAAGGATATGGAATGGGTAAATCAGGAGAAAGTATTAATACTACCCACCAGCAAAAAAAATTAGATGAGGGGGATTTACTTTATTATAGAGATAGATTTGGAGTTCCTCTTACGGATAAGCAAGTTAAAAATATTGAATACTATAAACCAAGCGAAAATTCAGAAGAAATTAAGTATTTAAAAGAACGAAGAACTAAACTTGGTGGATTTATTCCAGAAAGATCTTCATTTGCAAAAGCAATCAAAGCTCCTCCAAAGGATATTTTTGATAATTTTATGAAATCTACTGGAGATAAAGAAATGTCAACTACAATGGCACTTGTAAGAATGTTAACTGCTTTACTAAGAGATAAAAATTTATCACCTAGACTTGTTCCAATAATTCCAGATGAGGCAAGAACTTTTGGAATGGAAGGTTTTTTTCAAAAAATTGGAATTTATGCTCATGAAGGGCAAAAATATGAGCCTGTGGATTCTGAGCAATTAAGTTCATATCGAGAGGATAAAAGCGGGCAAGTATTAGAAGAAGGTATTAATGAGTCTGGCGCTATGTCTTCTTGGATCGCTGCTGGAACTTCTTATACCAACCATGATTTAGAGATGATACCAATTTATATTTTTTACTCTATGTTTGGTTTTCAAAGAGTTGGCGATCTTGCATGGGCAGCAGGAGACTCTCAAGCTAGAGGTTTTTTAATTGGAGCAACTGCGGGAAGAACAACTTTAGCTGGTGAAGGACTTCAGCACCAAGACGGCCACAGTCACTTATTAGCGTCTAATATACCAAATTGTGTAAGTTACGACCCTACTTTTGCTTACGAAATGGCAGTCATACTTCAAGATGGTCTTAAACGTATGCATGAGAAAAAAGAAAATATTTTTTATTATATCACAGCAATGAACGAAAATTATGCTCACCCTCAAAAACCAAAAGGTAGTGATGAAGGAATCTTAAAAGGAATGTATTTATTCAAAGAAAATAATAATAAAGGAAAAACAAAAGTACAACTTCTTGGTTCAGGAACAATTTTAAGAGAAATAATTTCAGCTTCAGAAATATTATCAAAGGAATACGGAATAGACTCTGATGTATGGAGTGTAACAAGTTTTAATGAGTTAAGAAAAGATGGGATGGAAACTGAAAGATGGAATTTATTAAATTCGAGTAAAAAGAAAAAGTCTTATGTAGAAAAATGTTTAGAAAAAAGAGATGGTCCAATTATTGCTGCATCTGATTATACAAGAGCATTTTCTGATCAAATTAGACCATACACTGAAAAGCCATTTTATTCACTTGGAACTGATGGTTATGGAAGAAGTGATACCAGAAAAAATTTAAGAAAGTTTTTTGAAGTTGATAAAGAACATATTGTTGCCTACACATTAAGTGCATTAGCTAAAGAACAGTTAATAGGTTCTGAACAAGCTGAGAAAGCAATTAAGAAATATAAAATTGACAAAGAGAAAGAATTTCCTGCAAACTTATAATTATGCCTGATCTTAAAATTACAGTTCCTGATATGGGTGATTTTAAGGATGTAGAAATTATTGAAGTTCTTGTAAAAGAAGGTCAAACAATTATTAAAAATGACTCTTTGATTACTCTTGAAAGCGATAAATCTAGTGTCGAAGTTCCATCAACACAATCAGGTACCATAAATAAAATTAATGTTAAAGTTGGTGATAAAGTCAATCAAGGTGACCTTATTTTAACTTTAAAATCATCTGAAAAGGTAGAGCAAGTAAAAGAGCCTGCTACAAAAACACCAGCAAAAAAAATAGATGTAAAAAAAGATCAGCCAAAAAAGATTAAAGCTCCTCCTCCTGCAGCTGTCAGGACAAGTAAAACAGGAGCAAAATTAGCAAGTCCTAAAGTAAGAAAATTCGCAAGAGAATTAGGAGCAAATGTATTAGAAATTCCTGGTTCTCAAAGATCGGGTAGAGTCTCTGAAGAAGATGTAAAAGAATTTGTTCGATCGCAAGTAACTGTCAATAAAGGAGCGGTTGAAAAAAAAGAATATAAAGAGGAGTACACGCACGAGGAATTTGGTCTAATTGAAGTAAAAGAAATTCCCAGAGTAAAAAGATTGTCTGGTCCACACTTAGTAAGGTCTTGGACTGAGATACCACATGTTACTCAACATGATGAGGTGGACGTAACCGAGATGGAACAATTCAGATCCTCGTTGTATGATTACTATTCTGGTGATGTTATCAAAGTAACTCCGTTGGCATTTATTGCGAAAGCTTTAGTTAGTGCTTTAAAAGAGTTTCCTAATTTTAATGCTTCTATTGATCCAAATCAAAATAAGATTGTATATAAAAAATATTTTCACATAGGTTTTGCAGTTGATACACCTCATGGATTAATGGTGCCTAAAATCAGGGATGTCGATCAAATGAGTATAAAAGAAATTGGAGAAGCATTAAAAAAAACCAGTAAGCTTTGTAGAGAATTAAAAATCGATAAAAAAGAGTTTTTTGGTGGATCGATGACAATTTCAAGTTTAGGTGGGATAGGTGGCACATTCTTTACTCCAATAATTAATCCACCAGAAGTGGCTATTCTTGGAGTGGGAAAAACTTTTGATAGACTAGTAAAAATAAAAGAGAAAATTGTTTCAAGAAAAATACTTCCTTTATCATTGTCTTACGATCATAGACTAATTGATGGAGCTGAGGGTGCAAGATTTTGCGTTTATTTAGGAAAGTGCCTTGGCAAAGACTTCGCTTTTAAACTTGCTGTTTAGTTCTTCTTAAACTATTAACCCTTGATGGATAAAAAAACGTTCTCATTAATTTGTGCTATTGTTACTTCCGTACTTTGGGGCTCAGCTTTCGTAGCGCAAGATATGGGTATGGATTTTATTGGACCTCATACCTTTAATGTAGGGAGATTTTTAATTGGTTTTTTTACTCTACTTCCATTCTTTTTCATTTTTGAATTTAAAAATATAAATTTCAAAATGATTAGTAAGAAAAACGTGTTTTATTTTTTATTTTATTTAGGATTTGTTTTGGCCATAGGCCAAGAATTACAGCAAATTTCTTTAATATATACTGATGTGGCAAATACTGGTGTTTTTACGGTCTTCTATGTTTTGGTCGTTCCAGTAATTTCTTATTTTATCTTTTCAAAAAAAATGCATTGGTCTATTTGGCCTTCAGTTTTTATTTGTATTCTTGGTGGCTTGCTTTTAAGTGAACTTAATAATTATTCAGTAAGATTGGGTGACACTCTTGGTATCCTAAGTGCTTTTTGTTGGGGAATTCATATTTTGCTAATAAGAAAAACAGTTGAGTTTTTTAATTTTCCAATAACTATAGCGATGTCTCAATGTTTTGTAGCATGTTTAGTTTTGATTGGTCCAATGTTTTACTTTGAAGACCCAACCTTCGAAAATTTTCTAAAAGACTCATATGAGGTTTTATATGTTGGTATTTTATCAAGTGGACTCGCTTTTTTATTACAAACCTACAGTTTGCAAAATATCTCTCCAGCTCCTGCTGCAATAGTTTTTTCGTTGGAAGGTGTTTTTGCTGCAATATTAGCATGGTTAATATTAGACCAATTCTTAAATGAAATTAAAATTTTAGGAATATTTTTAATATTAGCAGCTGTAATTTTCTCACAACTAATGCCAATATATGATAAAAAAAATTATGGACGAAACAAATAAAGGTTTTATGAAGCTATTAGGTGGTCTGGAATTAAAACAGATCAGCGAAACAAAATATGAATTTATTGTTGAAGTAAGAGAAATACATTTAAACACTGGTAAAATTGCACATGGGGGGTTTCTTTCCACCATAGCAGATACTGGTATGGGAACTGCTGCTCACAGAGTTACTGGTGACAAGAGGTGCGTAACAATTAATTTAGATATGAAATTTATCTCTGTAGGCCAACTTGGTGATAAACTTATTGGGAAAGTAAAAATTTTGAAAAAAACTAAAACATTAGTTTTTATTTCTTGTGAAATTTCTAAATCAAGCGACATAGTTGCCTCTGCAAGTGGAACTTGGAAAATACTACAGTAGTATTTAATGAAATCAAAAGCTGTCTTCTTTTCAATATTATTTATTCTAATTTCGATTAAAAGCGCGTCAGCAAATTTTTTCAACAACATTTCAGATTTGATAGAAAACAACTATGAAAGTCTGAGGTATGGTATTTCTGTGGCTGATGTTAATGACGATGGAGCTTACGAGTTTATAGTAGCCGGTTTTGGAAGTGAAAATTTAGCTTTAACATACAAAAACAACAAACTAACAAATATTGTGGATGATACTAAGTTTACAGATAGAAGGAGTTTTACTATTGGTGTAGCTGCTTGCGATATCGACTCTGATGGATACGAAGAAATTTATTTTTTAAATACTGATACTTACAGCGGTGAAAAAAAATATTCTGATCGTTTAATAGATTTAAAAAAAAGTAAATTTTTTGATATTTTTGAGCAGAAGAAAAATCAAATAGATTTAAACTTTACAGCAGGTCGATCAGTGGCGTGTGTGGATAGGAAAGGAAATGGAAAATATGGAATTTATGTTGCTAATTATGGCGGTCCAACAAGATTTTACGAAAAGTTTAAAGGAAAAATAAAGGACAGAGCGGCAGAGTTTGGTTTAGACAAAATAACCGGAGGTAGAGCAGTAGTTGCTGGTCATATATTATCAAATAATATTGATATTTTTGCAGCTAATGAAAGAGGTGTAAACTTTTTGTATAAGAATGTTGATGGTACTTTTTATGACGTAGCGTCAGGTTACAATGTTTTAGACCCTTATGAAAATGGAAGAGGTACTGCATTAAGTGATATTTTGTACAGAGGTCAATTAGATATTGTCAGTGGAAATTGGAATGGAGAACATCGTATTTTTATAAAAAAAGAAAACTCATTCAAAGATATTGCGGATAAGAATTTTAAAAGGCCTTCTAAAATTCGGACAGTTATTAGTGCTGATTTTGATAATGATGGATATGATGAAATTTTTTTAAATAATATCGGTGAACCAAATAAATTATTTAAGATTAGGGAAAATGGAAAACTAGTGGAAATTGATATCACATCTAACTCTGAAGCAAATGGTCTTGGAACTGGTGCTGCTGTGGCAGACATTGATAAAGATGGAATTTTAGAATTATTAATTGCCCATGGTGAAACAGGAAACCAAATACTTACACTTTACAAAGCAAATGTAAAAAAAAAGAATAATTATTTAAGAATAAAAGCCTTAAATAAAAACGGAGCACCAGCAAGAGGAGCAACAGTAACGCTAACATCTAATTTAAGAAAACATTCTAAAACAATAGACTCTGGATCAGGGTATCTATGCCAAATGGAACCTGTTGCCCACTATGGAATTAGAAATGGTGAAAAAGGCTTTGGGGTACAAATTAAATGGACAAATGGAAAAATTAATAATTACAAAATTCCTAAAATTGGAAAAACTTATATTTTTCAAGAAAGCAAAATTACTGTTAATTCTAATACAAGTTTGACAATAAGATAATTAACTATCTTGCCATTTTAATAAATATATCCCCCATACCAATATTCATATCCTCTAATGGGATATCATTTTTAAAAGCACAAAATCTACCTGTTATTTCATTAGCTTCTATTTTTTTAATATCATCCCTCTGACATTTTTTTGCTTCATAAAAGAGACCTATTACAAGTTTACCGTCAACTACAAATACTTCATCATCGTTCAGCCTTTGTTGTTTACAAAAATAATTTCTATTAACTTCCTTAGGAAAATCTTTTTTTGAACAAGGATTGTTAATTAATAAAACATCAATTTTTTTAGAGCCATCTTTAAATTTGTGTTTTATCTTTTTAACTTTTGTATAATTCATGAGATCACAAGAGCAAGGCCAACAACATCTATAAAGTTCACCACAAATATTCTTTTGTGTTCTTAACTCTTTAACAAAAATATAATCAGGTTTTTCACCTGGATTAATCAGTGAACCTGAAATAGGACAATAAAGTTTATTATATTCTTTAAATTCATCATAAGTTAGGTTCTGATCTATTAAGTATTTGAAAAATCTTGGTCCAGCGGCATTCCTATTGCTGTCTGGAAATATTTTAGACCAGTTTTTAACCAGATTTTCGTAATAAAATTTTTTTTGTTGAAAGTTTACTTCTGCAGTAGCTGATGAGAAGTGAATTAGTATTAAAAATGATACTTTTAAAAAAAATTTCATAAATGAAATTAAATTATTTTCAAGCTAGTTTCACTGCGGTGTTCTTACTTGGCTGATATCAATTTTTTCTTCTAATTTTTTTAATTCCACAATCTTTACATTTTATCGTTTCAGTTGAGCCTCCAGGTCCAAAACTATAATTAATATCAATTTTTTTGTATCTGTGTATTCCTAGGTGGCAAAATAGCAAATACAACCATCTAATCATAATTTAAACAAAATAAATTTTTACAATCTTAATGGGAGGTATTTATGTCTGGCTTAGAAATATTAGCTGTAGTTGTAGTACTATACGCTCTTTTTAATTAATTAAAATTTAAAATTATTAGTAAATTTTAAAAGTTATTTTTCAATAGATTTAAGCAATCTAGTTAGGAAGATATTGTAGTTCCTTTCTTTTAAATGCACCAAATCATCTTTCCAAATATTTTCAAATTCGCCATAGATATTCTCTTTTTTCAATATTTTTGAAAAATTTATATGTTTTATCTTGGGAATTTCTTGTATTGAAGTCGAAACTATATCCGAAATATCATTAGGCTGTGTATTAGAAACTAATTGTAATTTATGAGGATGCGTGACTACATATATTTCTTGTAAATAATTTCTGCAGCTTTTGTAATGGCAAGTTTTATAGGCGTTACTTATTTTGAAGTTGTTAAACATGCTTTTTTACCTGCTATCATCTCTTATATTGCTCTATTCTATATATCTCATTTAGAGGCTCTTAAATTGGGTCTCAAAGGTATGGACGATTCTGATGTTCCTCATTTAAAGAAAACTTTTTTATCTGGGTTACATTTTCTAATACCTATTTTTGTCTTAATTTTTTTACTAGTTTACATGAGATACACCGCAGGTTTTTCTATTTTTTATGCAACTTTATCTTTAATATTAGTAAATTTGGTAAGTCGTATAATTAAAAATCCAGATTTTAAAACTGGTATAAGCGATTGGTATAATCAAACAATTGTTGGTCTTCAAAAAGGTGCAATCAATATGGTAGGAGTGGGGATCGCAATAGCCACAGCAGGTATAATAGTAGGTGCAGTTGGTTCTACTGGATTAAGTACTAATTTAATTATAGTTATTGAAACGATTGCAAGAGACAATGTAATCATATTAATTTTGTTGACTATAATACTTTGTTTGCTACTAGGAATGGGTCTACCAACTACAGCGAACTATGTTGTTGTAGCCTCTCTAATGGCTTCAGTTCTCGTTGATGTTGGTAATGCTTCAGGATTTATCTTTCCATTAATAGCTGTTCATTTGTTTGTATTTTATTTTGGCCTAATGGCAGATGTGACACCACCAGTTGGTTTAGCATCTTATGCAGCTGCCGCTATTTCCGGCGGTGATCCATTAAGGACTGGATTACAAGCTATATGGTATAGTTTGAGAACCGGTATCTTGCCTATAGTATTTTTATTTAATCATGAGCTACTATTGATTGGAGTAGATAGTATATGGCAAGCTTTATTAGTTATATCAACCTCATTAATAGGAATTTTAGTTTTTACAGCAGCTACACAGCAATGGTTCATTAATAAACTAAGATGGTATGAGATTATAGCTTTCTTAGCTATATCTTTATCTTTTTTAGCACCAGATTACGTTTTAGGCAAATTTTACCCAAAATATAATGAGCAAAAACTTTCAGCAGATAATATTCAAAATTTATCTTTTGATCCTTTAAAAGAAGTTCACATAAAAGTTACTCGAGTTACTGAATATGGAGAAAGATATAAACTATTTGTTATTGATAAAGGTAAATTTGAAAATGAATTTAATTTAGAAGAATATGGCGTCACTCTTTTTAATCAAAATGAGAAATTAATTGTAGATAAGCTTAACTGGAAAGGAGAAGC
>CACPCL010000010.1 GCA_902632445.1 uncultured Pelagibacteraceae bacterium
ATTTAAAAAAGATGAGTTAATAAATATTTTTTCAGATTTGTTAATTAAAGAGTTAAAAGAAATTGGCTTAGAAAATATGCCTGAAAATTATAAAGAAGTAGCTGAAAATAGAATATCTTCCGGCGAGGAGATTAAAATTGGCAAAATAAAGTACAATGATAAAGTATTTCACCAATCAAAAATTATTAAATTTTACATTGAAAATGAGCCTGAAAAGAAGATTCAAAAAGATATTGAGAAAATCTTGAAAAAAATAAGTAAAAATAGAAAATATTTTTATTCTGCAAAAGATTTAGCATTAGTGGACTCACTTGCAAAAGATGGTTTTAAAATTCCAGAATATATAAATTTTAAAGAATTAGCTTCCGAGTACGATGTACCTAAAAATTTATTACAACTAATTAATAAGAAGCAAAATGCATTTTTAGCTTTGAAAATTGTTGAAATAATTGGAGAGGATGAACCTTACCAATTAGATCCGGAAACAATATATTTTATTACTAATCTTCTTAATGAAATGGATTTAATAAAAATAAGAAATAAAGTAATAATTTCTGCTCTACCCCAAAGAGTCTAATTAGAATATAACTAATAACAATGTCTAAGAGAAAAATTTTGATTGAACCAGACTCAATTTTAAGAAAAAAGAGTGAGTCATTAGAGACTGTCAACACAGAATTACGAAATTTAATGGACGACATGTTAGAAACAATGTACGAAGCTCCTGGTATTGGTTTAGCCGCAGTTCAAATCGGAATACTCAAGCGAATAATTGTATTGGATATTTCAAAGGAGCCTGAAAAAAAAAATCCACTATTTTTGGTGAATCCAAAAATTACGTTTAAATCAAAAAAAACTTCAATTTATGAAGAGGGTTGTTTATCTTTACCAGGACAATTTGCAGAAATAGAAAGACCAGCTGAATGTCATCTAGATTATATAGATTATGACGGAAAAAAAAATAATCTTAAAGCTGATGGACTTTTAGCAACTTGTATCCAACATGAAATTGATCATTTAGATGGCATTCTTTTTATCGATTATTTGTCAAAACTTAAAAGAGATATGATAATAAAAAAATTAGTTAAGCATAAAAAAGAACTAAATAAAATTATTTTATAAAATTAATGGCATTAAAATTAATCTTTATGGGAACACCAAATTTTGCTGTTCCAATTTTACAGTCAATAGTAAAAGATTCAGATCACAAGATTCTCTCAGTTTATACTCAACCGCCAAAAAAAAGTAACCGAGGACAGAAAATTAACGTATCCGCAATTCATAAATATTCAAATTCAGAAAATCTTAGTGTTAGGCATCCAGAAAATTTAGATAGGAAGGAATTCGAATACTTAAATAATTTGAAACCAGATGTGGTTGTTGTAGTAGCATATGGGAAAATAATTCCTAATTTTTTTTTAGAAAATAAAAAAATTTTATTTATTAATATTCACGCCTCCTTATTACCTAAATGGAGAGGCGCCGCACCTATTCAAAGATCAATTATCGAGATGGATGAGGAAACAGGAATTTCAATAATGAAAATTATTCCAAAACTCGACGCTGGTCCTTTATTAATGCAAAAAAAAGTTGTTATACAAGAGAACGAAAATTGTGAAACACTAAGTAATAAATTGTCTTTATTAGGCTCAAAACTAATTCTTGAATCGTTAGATATAATAGAGAAAAAAAATCATAAATTTATAGATCAAAATGAGGGATTAGCTACATATGCAAAAAAAATCCATAAATCAGAGAGCCAAATTAATTGGGATGTCAAAGCAAAACATTTAGTAGCAAAAATTAACGGATTAGCTCCATCTCCTGGAGCTTGGTTTAATCACAAGGGTAATCGTTTAAAAATTATAAATGTTAAAGAAGCAAATCAGTCAGGAAAACCAGGTGAAGTTCTAGATACAAAATTGACGGTAGCCTGTAAGGAAAATTCAATAAGGATTTTATCAATTCAAAAGGAGGGAAAAAGGATTTTATCTTCAAATGAATTTTTAGCTGGATATAAAATAGAAAAAGGCGAAAATTTAAGTGATTTTTAATTATCAAATAATAATTGAGTATCTCGGTGTAAATTTTGTTGGTTGGCAAATACAAAAAAATGGAGCTTCAATTCAAGCAGAAATCGAAAGAGCTTTATCAAAAGCTCTAAAATCAAAAATTAAATTAATTGGTTCAGGACGAACTGATGCAGGTGTTAATGCATGGGGACAAAGTGCAAATTTTAAGGTGAATAATGAAATTAAAAATATTTTTAAAATATTAACAACAGTTAATTTCTATTTAAATAAGCATTCAATCTCAGTAATTAAGTTAAAGAAAAAAAATCTTAATTTTCATGCCCGACATAGTGCAAAAAAAAGAGAATATGAATATATCATTTTTAATCGTAAATCTAAATTGGCTATCGATAAGGATAGAGTTTGGTTAGTTAAAAACAATTTAGACATAAAGAAAATGAAAAAAGCTATAAAGTTCTTTAAAGGCACTCACGATTTTTCTGCTTTTAGAGCCTCTTCTTGTTCTTCAAAAACTCCAATAAGAACTATCACGAAAACAAATCTTAAAAAAATTAAAGGTAAAATAATTATAAATTTTGTCTCAAAGTCGTTTCTTCAAAAGCAAGTAAGATCAATGGTTGGTTGTTTAAAATTAGTTGGAGAAAACAAATGGAGACCTGAAAAAATTAAATATATTTTAAAAACTAAAAAAAGAAAATTATGTGCTCCACCTGCACCGCCTGAGGGGCTATATCTTAAACAAGTATTATATTAAAATTTTATTACTTTAGAATAATTTGGACTGAGTTTTTTCCAGGTTAATTTTTTAACCATTTTTTTTGATTTGATTGAATAATTCAAACTAATTTTTTTGTTATTTTTAAGAAGTAAAATTTTTTTAATTAGATCTTCATTACCGTTGTAATGGATAACAGATTTATCAAAGTTAGCCGCAGTCTGCCTACTACAAATTACCGGAAGAGCGAAGGACATATATGTTAAGATTTTACCTTGAACACCTGAAGCAACTTTTAAATTAGATATTCCACAAATTGAATTTCCCATATACCTCTCAATATTTTTTTGTTCGCCTAAAATTTTAACATTTTTATTAAAAGAAAGGATAAATTTGTCAATACGTTTAATATTTCCAATAATACAAAATTTTAAATTAGGTAAAAATTTAACTAGCCTTGGAATAACATTATAAATAAATTCTTTACATGCAAGAATATTTGGAAGGTAATGGAGGTTACCAATAAATAAAATCTTATTATTATTTTTGGAAAAAATAAATTTATCTTTATTCACTTTATTAATTGACTCAGTTATAAAATAAATTTTCTTTTTAAATTTATTACTTACTTTTTTAATTTCGTTTTTTGAATATAAAATAATTCTGTCAAATTTTGAAAATAATTCTGTTTCTTTTCTTTTTACCAGAATACTTTCTAATAAATAAATATATTTTAAAGGATTTAAAAAATTTAAATTTTTATAGGTTTGGTAGTAGTTTTTTGAATATAAGTCACCCATTTCTAAAATTAATTTCCCCTTAAAATTTGATGTTAGATATTGGCTAGATCTTATGTGATGAAAAAATAAAAGATCATATCTATCAGAATTTTGTTCAATAAAATCTTTCATTTTTGCAGAATAAAAAAAACCAAATTGAATAGGATTTATTTTAATAAGCGAATATAGACAGTAAATAATTTTTAAAAACAAATTAGGAGCAAAAAAAAATTTCCCCCCATTAAGTTTTTTTTTATCATTTCTCTTTTTTGTTAAATATATAACGTCAACAACAT
This sequence comes from uncultured Pelagibacteraceae bacterium, assembly GCA_902632445.1. Lineage (GTDB taxonomy): Bacteria > Pseudomonadota > Alphaproteobacteria > Pelagibacterales > Pelagibacteraceae > Pelagilacustribacter. The sequence goes on from CACPCL010000010.1 coordinate 3,824, forward strand.
TTTTTTTTTTTAAATATTTTATTACTTTTAATGCTCTAATAACGTCCCCAGAGTATCTTCCGGAATAAGGATTCCTTGTAGTTATGAATAAAATTTTTTTCATCAGATTTTGTTTCTTTTTTGAAATTTTTTAATTCTCCACCTAGATCCCTCTCTTAAAATAAACCCTACACATTCTTTTGCTCCACATTTGCAAGGATATCTTTTATAATCTTCATCATAACTAAAGCCATAATCATAAGACAGCTCATCACCTTTTTGGATATTTTTCATTGCATAAACCCATACTTTTAATCCTGAACCAAAAACTTCACAATTCGGGTTACAAGAATGATTAATTAATCTTGCAGTGTTAAATTTAAAATCTCCATCAAGGTCATACCTTTTATTTATATTAAAAAGATAAATGGCCTTACCATTATCAAATTTTGGATCAGTCTCGCTCTTTTTAATTGAAATAATTTTACCCTTATATTCTATAATTTTTGTGCCTTTTTTTATGTCACAATTTGCGTACAAACCCTGTTTATCAATCTTTGATTTTTTAATTTTGTATAGTTTCACCTAAAATACTCTACTAAAAATTCATTATATATTTTTGTAAGTTTTTTTAAGTCTGATAAAGAAACACACTCATCTACTCGATGCATAGTTTTGTTTACTAAGCCAAACTCAAGGCAAGGAGAAATTTTTCTAATAAATCTTGCATCGGAAGTTCCACCAGTAGTAGATAATTTTGGACTTATTTTTGTTATTTTTTTAATAATTTTTTTTGCCATTAATATAGTTTTTCCAGGTTTTGTTAAAAAAGCATCACCATTAACCATATACTCAATTTTATAATTACATTTATTTTTTTTACTCATTTTTTTAATGATTAAATTAATCTTTTTCTTCAAAGAAGATGATGTATGTAAATTATTATATCTTATGTTAAATTGGGCTCTTGCTCTAGCTGGTATAACGTTATGAGCTTTATTATCAACATTTATTGAGGTAAATTCCAAATTAGAGGCTTGAAAATTTTTATTACCTTTATCTAGTTTATTTTCCTTAAGCTTTTTACAAATAGTTACTAGAGTATTTATTGGATTATTTGAAAGGTGAGGATATGCAATATGTCCTTGTGTACCAGTTATTTCAATTTCACCTGAAAGACTTCCTCTTCTTCCTATTTTAATCATTTCTCCAAGTTTGTTAGGGTTTGTTGGCTCTCCCACAATACAAAAATCAATCTTTTCTCTCCTTTTTTTTAGATAATCTACAACTTTTTTTGTACCATTTATTGCGTATCCCTCTTCATCACCGGTAATTAAAAAACTGATTGATCCATCAAATTTACGGTTTTTTTGTAAAAACTTACTTACTGCTGCTACGAAGCATGCAATTGAACTTTTCATATCATTAGCTCCCCTTCCAATTAAATAATTTTTTTTAACTGTTGGTTTAAAAGGATTAATAGTCCAGTCTTTAATATTTCCGGGAGGCACCACATCTGTGTGGCCAGCGTAGCAAAGGTTTGGTCCTTTTTTACCTATCCTTGCATAAAGATTTTTTATTGGTTTACTTTTTTTGTCTTTGAATTCTAATATTTTACAATTAAAGCCCAATTTTTTTAATTTTTTACTAAGAAAATTAATTGCTCCCGCATCTTTAGGAGTAATACTCGGAAATCTTATTAAATCTTTAGATAATTGTAATTCGTTAATTATAGCCATTAATCTCTTAACAAGTCGTTAATAGAGGTTTTGCTTCTAGTTTTCTCATCAACTTTTTTAACTATTACTGCACAATACAATGAAGGTCCATTCGAGTTCGCTTTGTTAGGCAAGCTTCCAGGAACTACGACTGAATATGCAGGAACTCTACCATAATATATTTCTCCAGAGTTTCTATCTACTATTTTTGTGGATGCACCAATGTAAACTCCCATTGATAATACTGCACCTTCTTCTACTAATACACCTTCAGCGATTTCGGATCTAGCACCGATAAAACAATTATCTTCAATTATTACTGGACCAGCTTGAAGTGGCTCTAATACTCCTCCTATACCTGCACCTCCAGAAATATGACAATTTTTTCCGACTTGAGCACATGACCCAACAGAGGCCCAGGTGTCAATCATTGTCCCCTCATCAACATAAGCTCCAAGGTTAACAAAGCTAGGCATTAAAACTACATTTTTAGCAATGTATGCCCCCCTTCTGACAACTCCATTAGGAACATGACGGTATCCCGCTTTTTTCCAATCTTTCTCTTTCCATTTGACTGTCTTTCCAGGCACTTTGTCATACCAAGTAGTATAAGGACCTTTCATAATTTCCATCTTATTTATTCTAAAGCTCAATAAGATAGCTTTTTTAATCCACTGATTTACAATCCAATTACCATTTTGTTTATTTGCTACTCTAATTTTTCCACTATCAACTAAATTAATAGTTTCATTAATAGCTTTTATTAATTTTTTATCTGATTTTGGACCTACTTTTTCTTTTTTTTCAAAGCTTTCGTTTATAATTTTCTCTAGTTTACCGTAACTCATTAATCTCCTTTAAAAATTTTGCCAAATTGTCAGTTTTATAATTGATAAATTCTGAGTCAGAATATTTTGCTGCCCAAGGCTCATTATTTTTAATCCAAACAGTTTTCATTCCTAATTCGTATGCTGGTTTTAAATTTCTTGCAATATCTTCGAAGAATATACAATATTGTGGCTCAATTTTGTAATTTTCTACTAATTTTTTATAAGGTTCTTTCGATGGCTTTGGAATAAATTCGCAATCTCGTATGTCAAAAATTCCATCAAAAAGCTTATCTATTCCAATTCGTTTCGTAACATTGAGGGCATGAGCTTTAGAGCCATTCGTAAAAATTATTTTTTTTCCCTCTAATTTTTTAATTTCATCCTCTAAATCTTTATCTTTGTTTAAAAAACTCAGATCCACGTCATGCACAAACTCTAAAAATTCATCAGCATCAATTTTGTGGTGTTTTATCATTCCGTTTAAAGTTGTATTATATTCCTGAAAGTAGCTCTTTTGAATTTCTCTAGCTTCTTCAATGCCGACATTAAGTTTTTTAGAAATAAATTTTGACATTTTCTTATCTACCTGATCAAATACTTTGGTAGCGCCATCATAAAGCGTATTGTCTAAGTCAAATAACCAAAATTTTATATTTTTTAAATCTTTCATTCTCTAATCAGTGTCCCAGACCCCTTATCTGAAAAAATTTCGTGTAAAATCGAATGGGGTTTTCTTCCATCTAGAATTACTACACCTCTCACTCCATTTTGCACAGCATCTACACAATTTTCTATTTTTGGAATCATGCCTCCTTGAACAACTTTCCATTTAATGAGATTCTCAAGATCTAAAGGTTTAATTTCTGATATTAACTTTTTCTGATCGTCATATACACCTTCAACATTAGTCATTAAAATTAGTCTTCTAGATTTAAGTTTTTTTGCAATAGCACTAGCTGCTGTGTCACCATTAATATTAAATGTTTGATTATTCTTTCCTAAACCTAAAGGTGCTATGATTGGAATTTTATTTTCATATAATGCGTTTTGAATTAAACTATCATTTATTTTATTTGGTATTCCAACAAATCCAAGCTCCTCTCTTTCAGGCTCCACTTCTATAATATTTTCGGTCTTAGTATGAAACATAGCGGCTTGGGAACCTAGTTTTTTAAGAGAATTAGCTATGTCTTTATTAAAATCAATTAAAACTTCTTCCACGGTGTCAATTATGTTTTTATCAGTAACCCTCAAGCCATTAATAAATTTCGATACAATTTTTTTCTTATCTAACTCTCTTTTGATTCTCGGACCACCACCATGAACTACAACTACAGATAAACCCAATTTATTAAGAACATTTATATCAGATATAAAATTATTAAAAACATTTCTATCTATTAGAGCATTTCCGCCATACTTAATTACAATTTTTTCATTTTCATATTTTTTAATGTATTTTTGAACAATATTAATATCTGGAGCTTTATCAGGCCAAAATTCTTTTATCTCGTCTAGAGAAATATTTTTTGACATTTAATTTGTTTTCACTGTAGTTTTTTTAACAATTACGTATTGCTGAGCGATTGTAAGAATATTATTTATCGTCCAGTAAACAACTAAACCAGAAGGGAAAGAAGCAAGAATGATCGTCAAAAATAATGGAAAGAAAGCAAATATTTTTGCTTGTATAGGATCAGCAGGAGCAGGGTTTAATTTTTGTTGAACCCACATAGAGGCTCCCATTAATATTGGCCAAATACCTATGATCATAAACCCTGGAGGATCCCAAGGAATTAAACCAAATAAATTGAATAAAGAAGTCGGGTCTTGTGCTGACAAGTCTTTTATCCAACCAAAAAATGGCTGATGCCTCATTTCTAAAGAAATAAAAAGCATTTTATAAATCGCAAAAAAGAAAGGTATTTGAATTAAAACTGGCAAGCAACCTGATGCAGGATTTATTTTTTCTTTTCTATATAAAGCCATCATCTCTTGCTGTAATTTAACTTTATCGTCTTTATGTAATTCTTTGAGTCTCATCATTTCCGGTTGAACTGCTTTCATTTTTGCCATTGACCTGAATGAAAAATTAGCTAGTGGGAAGAAAATAAGTCTTATAGCAATAGTTAATAGCACTATTGCTGTTCCAAAATTTCCTGAAATTTTAAATAAATAATCTATAACAAAAAACAAAGGTTTTGTGAAAAAGTAGAACCATCCCCAGTCTATAACTAAATCAAATTTATTTATATTCTGTTCTGCAGCGTATCCATCAATCGTCTCAACTTCTTTAGCGGCAATAAATAATCTGAGTTCATTAGCTCCAGTTGATGATTTTCCAATATTTACCGGTTCATTAATAATATAATTGGCTTTAAATCCATTTTCGTAAAGGAATGTAGATTTAAAATTTTTACCTGTTTCAGGGACAAATGCAGTCATCCAATATTTATCTGTTATTCCGAGCCAGCCTTCATTTGTTTCTCTTACTATTTTTTTTTCTTCTACATCATCATAGTCGTCTTCTTTTAATTCATCATCAAATACACCGATAAATCCTTCATGCTGAATATAAAAATTTTGAATATCGTCGGGGATTTTATTTCTTGTCATCTGTGCATACGGATATAGATCAATAGGTGAATTAGAATTATTTTTTACTTGCTGCGATATTTTAAATAAATACTTGTCATCTAACTCAATTCTTTTTTCAAAAGTAACACCCTCACTATTATTCCATTGCAAAATAACCGGAGATTTATCACTTAATATATTATTACCTTTTACTTTCCATTCGGAGTCCTTTGTTGGAACTTTAATTTTATTTCCAATACTTGTCCAACCAGTCTCTATGTAAAAACCGTTTACAGTATCAGATGGGTTTAAAAAAATTATATTTTTTCCATCTTCAACTTTTTGTTTATGTTTTTTAAAAGATATATCGTCAATTAAAGCACCCTTTAAATTAATAGAACCCACTATACTGGCATTTTCTATTCTAATTCTTTTACTCGAATTAATAGACTCTTCTCTGGTAATTTTTTTTATTATCTGTGGCTGATTAATTGTTGGCGCAATAGAGTCTTGCTCATTCTTTTGTTCTACTTTTTGATTTGTTTGTTGTTCAGAATTTTTTTTTGGAGTTTCGAAAAAAGCACCCCAGAAAAGCAAAACAGACATTGAAAGAGCAATTGCAACAAAAACATTTCTATCCATTATTGCTCTCCTTTTTATCTTTCGGAATCGGAACAAAATCTAAACCGTGACTGCCGCCAAGTTTCTTAAATGGATGACATTTAAAAATTCTTTTTACGCCTAATTTAATTCCCATTGTTAAGCCTCGAGTTTTAAGTGCTTCAATAAAATATTCAGAACAAGTAGGTAAAAATCTACATCTACTACCCAACAGCGGAGAAATCAAATATTGATAAATTTTGATTATGAAAATAAGAATTTTTGTCATTTTACTTGTTTAATTTACTAAAACTTTTCTCCATTAATGGCAAAAGCACATCTTGTTTTTGAGCAAAAGCATTAGACTTACCGAAAACTATATAAGTGTAATCCTTATTAATTGCACCCTTTTTTTTTAATAATTTTTGAACAATTGCTTTTAATTTTCTTCTTATTTTGTTTCTTTTGACCGCATTTCCAATTTTTTTTTTCATTACAAAACTAATTAACAAATTTGATTTATGTTTGGGTCTATAGAAATTTTTAGCTGCAAAAAGGGAAAAAAAGTCCGTATGAACTTTTTTTTCTTTAAGAGCCTTTTTGAATTGGTTGCTTTTTTTTAAACTTTCAAGCTTAACCATTTAAATTTAAGTTGATAAAGTTTTTCTTCCTTTGGCTCTTCTACGAGCTATCAGCTGCCTACCAGTTTTAGTAGCCATTCGCGCCCTAAAACCGTGTCTTCTTTTTCTTACTAAATTGCTAGGCTGATACGTTCTTTTCATAAATATTTAAAGGTATATATTTTAATTGCTGTCTATTGTACAGGTAAATAATGAGTAAAAATTTGAAAATATTTTTAGGCATTTCGTACTTACTCATATTATTTGTGTTTTTATATTTTCTTTTTTCAAGCATTCAAGTGAATAGATTAAATGATTTTTTATATTATAAAGAACTTCAATCAGATATAAATAGCTACATAAGCAAGAATATAATACTCAATTTAATATATTTTTTCATTTTTGCGATAATATGGGTCGTACTTCTTGGGTTTGGATCTCCTATTTTAATTATGTCTGGAATTTTATTTGGTCAATGGCTGGGGACTTTTATTTCAGTTCTTTCAATTTCGGTCGGAGCCTTATTTCTATATTCAATAGGGACTTTTTTTTTCAAGGATTTAGTAAAATTGTTATTAGAGAGAAAATTTGAAAAATATATAAATCTGTTTCAAAAAAATGAATTTTATTATTTTTTTATTTATAGATTTATCGGAGGACTCGGCGTTCCATTTGGACTACAAAACTTAATCCCAATTTTATTCAACATGAAAAAAACTAATTATTTTTTTTCAAGTTTTTTAGGTTTTATACCTGGATTTTTTGTTTTTAATACAATAGGAGCAGGTTTAAATAATTATATAGAAGAGGCAGAAAGGTTTAAGCTAATAGAACTTATCTTAGACCCAGAAATTTATCTTCCAATCATTATGTTTGCAGGCTTAATGATTTTATCAATAATAATTAAAAAGAAATTTTTCGATGATTCAAATTAATAAAAATATCTTATCAAATGAATTAAGCCCTTACCTAAAACAGCACCAAAAAAATCCTGTCAATTGGCAAATTTGGTCTAAGGAAACATTAGAATTTGCTAAGATAAATAAAAAACCAATCCTTTTAAGTATTGGTTATGCAAGCTGCCATTGGTGTCATGTTATGGCTCATGAAAGTTTTGAAGATCACAAAACTGCGGAGATAATGAATCAACATTTCATAAATATAAAAGTTGATAGAGAAGAAAGACCTGATTTAGATTTTATTTTTCAAAGTTCTTTTCAATTATTTAATCAAGTTGGAGGAGGGTGGCCTCTAACAATGTTCTTAGATGAAAATGGAGTTCCTTTTATGGGAGGAACATATTTTCCAAAAAAAACTCAGCAAGGACTACCATCTTTTACAGAAGTTTTATTTAAAGTTGCTGCTGCTTACAAGGATCAGAGAGAAAATATAATCAAGCAAAAAGATCTAATAATAAAAAATTTAGATCTTAAAAAAAATTTTGTTTTGAACCAGGACTTAGAGCCTATATTAGAAATGTCCATTAGTCATTTAGATCCTTTAAAGGGAGGCTATAAAGGAGCACCAAAGTTTCCTACTTTTAATTTGTATGAAACTTTAATTTATTTCTACAATAAAACAAATAACAAAAAATATCTCACACCTGTAAATTTAATTATAAAACAATTATGTTCAAAGGGAATTTATGATCATGTTGAAGGTGGTATTGCAAGATACACAGTAGATGAAAATTGGATAGTACCGCATTTTGAGAAAATGCTTTATGACAACGTTCAGTTTATCTTACTTCTTTCAAAGTATTGTAAAATTAATCAAGATAAATATTTTAAGAATAAATTAGAACAGACTGTTGAGTTTATTAAGAAAGATTTTTTAAATAACGAAGGACTTTTGGGTTCAGCTTATGATGCTGATAGCGAGGGTGAAGAGGGCAAATACTATGTTTACACTTATCAAGAAATTAAGAGTTTAGAGAATTTAGATAAATTCTTTGATATCAAACCCGAGGGAAATTGGGAGGGCAGAATTATTTTAGTTGAAAAAAGCAGCCCTTCTAAAGAAATTTTGGATCAACTTTTACAAATAAGATTAAAAAGAAAAAAACCATTTTTCGACGATAAAACTCAATTAGATTTAAATTGTTTATGGATAAGTTCATTAATTGCTGCAGATGATATATTACCAGAAAAAAAGTATTTAAAATTAGCTGAGGAATTTTTTATAAAAGTTGAAAAAAAATATTTACTTAAAACAATTTATCATAGTTTTTCAAAAGATATTGTTTTTTTAGAAGATTATGCATTTCTAATCAACGCTCTTAATGATCTTTCAGATAAAACAATGAATTTTAAATATAAAGATTATTCGAAAAAAATTGCCCTAGAAGTTTTAACAAAATTTTTCCTTAAAGATAAAAATATTTTTCAAAAAAACCCAAAAGATAATAATGATGTTTTTTTTAAGCCAATTGATATTGGTGATAACACCATACCCAATGGAAATGCGATTATGTTAATTAACTTTGTTAGATTAGGAATGATGGAAGAAGCAACCAAAATATCTGAAAGCTTAAACGGATATTTGAATATTTATAAGAGCTATATGATGACCGCTTTAAGAGCTATTGATTATTTTAATAACATTAAAGATGGTAAAAATTGCAATGAACAAGGTTGTAAAATAGATGCTTAAAAAAATTAATTGGATCATTTGGTTAATTTTGATAATTTTGTGGAATTATGGATTTCCACAAGCTTCACCAATTCAGGATGTTTTAGTTGCCGTATTTCTGTCGATTTTGTTTATAATTATTCAGGTTATACAATCAAGATACTTGAAAAAAGTTACTTCAAGAAGTAAATTTGATAATTGATGAAGGAGCGCTTATTATGGGAATTCACTATGATTATAAGTCAACGCGAGGCGATAAAGCTATGAAAAAAGAAGCAAAAAGAAAAGCTCGCATAGAACAAAGAAGAGCAAAAAAGTTAAGCGCAAATCCTAAAGAGTCAGAGCAAGAAACAATGCATGACATCAACAAACCTATCACTCTCGAGGATTTAACAAATCCAGACAAAAACTAGAGAGTTAATGAAATCTTTTGAAAAGAAAGATTCCATTCTAAAAAAGCGTGAAGCTGCATTAAAAAAGAATTTAAAAAAACGAAAAAAAAAAAAATCATTAAATAAAAAATGACAGTTCTTTCAGATAAGTGGATAAAAAAAATGGCAAAGACAAAAAGAATGATCAGACCTTTTGTTGGCAAACAAGTTAGAAAAGGAAAAATTTCTTTTGGACTCTCTTCCTATGGATATGATGCAAGAGTGTCGAAAGAATTTAAAATATTTACAAATGTTAATTCTGGGGTCGTAGATCCTAAAATATTTAAAAAAGAGAGCTTTGTAACCAAAATAGGAAAAGAATGTATCATACCACCCAACTCATTCGCTTTAGCTAGAACAATAGAGTACTTTAAAATACCCGAAAATGTATTAGTAATCTGTTTAGGTAAGTCAACTTATGCAAGATGTGGAATAATCGTCAATGTTACTCCTTTAGAACCTGGTTGGGAAGGTCATGTAACATTAGAATTTTCTAATACAACGCCTTTACCTGCAAAAATTTACGCAAATGAGGGAGTGGCACAATTTGTTTTTTTAAAAGGTAACGAAAAACCCTCTGTGACTTATGCAAAAAGAAAAGGAAAGTATATGAAACAAAAAGGTGTTACTCTTCCAAAAGTGTAGATTTCTCTAATGCAAAAACTTTTAATTAAGGGAAAACGTAAACTTTCTGGCAAAATCTCAATTTCTGGCTCAAAGAATGCAACATTACCTATTTTAGCAGCATCCATTTTAGCAGAACAAGTAAAATTAAGTAATGTCCCTTTAGTAAAAGACATTTTTACTATGACTGATTTATTGAAGTTTATCGGCCTCAAAGTAAAAGTAGAAAAAAAAAAAAATTTAATTGAACTTACAAATTATAAAAAAAAGATTAATACTCTCGCTCCCTATAAGCTGGTAAAGACTATGCGTGCAGGTGTATTAGTATTGGGTTCAATTTTAACAAAATATAAAAAAGCTAAGGTCTCATTACCAGGAGGATGCGCTATTGGAACGAGACCGGTTGATCTACACTTGTTTGCTCTCAAAAAACTTGGCGCTAAAATAAAGATAAAAGATGGATATATTCTTGCAGATGCAAAAAAAGGGTTAAAAGGAACAAAAATTAGATTTCCTTCAATTTCAGTTGGTGCAACTGAAAATGCTATCTTAGCAGCATTTAATGCAAAAGGTGAAACAATATTATCAAATTGCGCAATTGAGCCTGAGATACAAGACTTAATAACTTTTTTGAATAAACTGGGTGGAAAAATAAAAATTTTTGGTAGAAAAATTATTATTAAAAGACAGAGATTTTTAAGAAAAAATATAAACCACAGAATTATTTTCGACAGGATAGAAGCTGGCACATATTTAGTCGCAGGAATTTTAGCTGGAGGAAAAATTAAAATAAATGATGTAAAACCAAGAATTTTAAAATGTGAAATTGATATTTTAAAAAAGATGGGAGCGAAAATTAAAATTGGCAAAAGCTCCATTGAAGTTAAAAAAAATAAAGTACTAAAAAAATTAAATATTTCAACTAAACCTTACCCAGGCTTTCCAACAGATTTACAGGCTCAACTGATGGTTTTAATGACTCAAGCTGAAGGTCTATCAAAAATAAAGGAAAATATTTTTGAAAATAGATTTATGCATGTTCCTGAATTAAAAAGGATGGGAGCAAAAATAGAAATTAAAAATAAAACAGCATTTATTTTTGGACCTACAAAACTTACTGGAGCAGAAGTTATGGCAACTGATCTAAGAGCTTCAGTAAGTTTAGTTTTGGCAGGATTAGTCGCTGAAAACAGAACTATATTGAATAGAATTTACCATCTTGATAGGGGATATGAGTCTTTAGAAAATAAACTCAAAAATTGTAAAGCAAAAATTAAAAGGTATTAGAATGAAGGTAAAAAATTTAAAATTAATTGCCAAAACTGAAGAGGACCTCAGGGTTATAGCTGCTCATCTTCAGGATGCTATTGCAAATGTTTCTGAAATTGCAAACTTAAAAAAAAACAAAATTTTTCTTCTGCAGTTAAATAGGTTCATGTGGGAGGATGTAGAAAAAGGAGTATTTAGAAAAAATAAGAGAATTAGAACAGTGCTTAAGTTTGATAATGTTATTCACGTTTATTCAAAAAATATAAACCAATCTAAAAAAGATAAATTTTTAGACTTTCTTACTATTGAATCTATTCAAATGCCTGATAAAAGCTATGAAATGAAAATAGTATTTGCAGGAGACTCGATTATAAAAGTTATAAGCGAAATCATAGAGGTTACATTAGATGACCAAGGAGACTCATGGGATACAAAAAATAAACCAAAACACAAGGTCATATAATGTTGAATTATTTTAATGCAAATCAAAAGAGTTTCTTGAAAAAACTAGAATTATTCCTAGATAAGAGAAAATTAAAACAATCAAACCAATCATCAAAGGTTAAATCTATACTAGCCAATGTTAAAAAAAAGGGAGATTTAGCTGTAATAAATTATGAAAAAAAATTTTCAAAAATAAATACAAATTCAAAACAAATAAAGTTTTCAAAAAAAGAAATATCTAGAATAATTAAAAAATTAGATAGGAGTTTAAAAAATTCAATAGATCTTGCTTTTAAAAGAATAAGAAGATTTCATTCTAAACAGAAAATTTCTTCATTCAAATATAAAGATAGTTTTAAAAATCAATTATCATATCAATTCTCTCCTATAGAAAATGTAGGAGTTTATGTTCCTGGTGGTACGGCTAGCTATCCAAGTACCGTTTTGATGAATTGTATTCCAGCAAAAGTTGCTGGAGTAAAAAATATTTATCTTACTACACCAGCACTCGGTTCAAATGTTAACCCAGCAATAATATATGCTGCTAAAAAATGTGGAGTGAAAGAAATTTATAAAACTGGTGGAGCTCATTCCATAGCCGCGCTAACTTATGGAACAAAAACTTTCAAAAAAGTTGATAAGATTGTTGGACCAGGAAATGCATTTGTCGCATCAGCAAAAAAGGAAGTTTTTGGCGAGGTCGGTATAGACATGGTTGCAGGGCCATCCGAAGTGAGTATAATTGCAGATAAATTTTCTAATCCTGATTGGATTGCTTCTGATTTAATTGCCCAAGCAGAGCATGATATCTTTGCTCAGTCAATTTTAATTACCAATAGTAAAGAATTGATAAAATCTGTTAACATATGTATTAAAAAACAGCTTATTAACCTTCCAAAGAAAAATATTGCTTCGAAAAGTTTAAAAAATTTCGGATTAGCTATTTTCGCTAAAAATAAGAAAAAAATATTAGACTCGATTAATATCATTGCACCTGAACACCTTGAGATATGTTTTAAAAATCACAATGAGATAGTTAAGAAAGTAAAAAATGCAGGCTCTATATTTATTGGAAAATTTTCTCCAGAGGCAATGGGTGACTATATAGCTGGACCAAATCATGTTCTCCCTACATCAGGTTCAGCAAAGTTTTCATCAGGCTTATCAGTTAATGATTTTTTAAAGCGTCACTCATTAATCAAAATAACCAAATCAGGTATTGAAAGATTAGGACCATCAGTTATAAATTTAGCTAAGCATGAGAACTTAGAGGGTCATGCTAAATCAGTAAAAATAAGATTAAAAAAGGATAATTAATTGGCAAAACAAGATACTTTAGAATTTAAGGGAAAAGTAACGGAATTATTACCTAATGCTATGTTTAGAGTAAAATTGGAAAATAATCACGAAATTTTGGCTCACACCGCTGGAAAACTTAGAAAGAATAGAATAAGAGTTCTTGCAGGAGATGATGTTATGGTGGAAATGACACCATATGATCTGACTAAAGGTAGAATAACTTTTAGATTTTAGGCCTTGTAGCTCAGTAGTAGAGCAGTACCCTGAAAAGGTATGTGTCGTAAGTGCGATTCTTACCAAGGCCACCACCAAGCAATTTATACCCATCGAATTTTAAATATTAATTTGATAAAAAATAAAATGACTAAAAATATTGGATTATGCTGGATCAAAGATGACTTCAGAGTCCAAAAGAACTTGGCTTTGAGCGAGGCTACAAAAAATCATGATCAAGTAGTAGCTTTTTATCTATATAAAAAAAAAATTTTTCTTAATCAAGAAGCTCAACAATGGTGGGTGAATAAGTCTTTAGTTAATTTTCAAAAAATTTTAAATCAATTTAATATAAATCTGGAAATAATAGAAACAGATTCCTATAAATTATTTTTTGATGAATTAACAAATAAAAATAATTTTTCTATCTATTGGAACAAAACCTATGAACCTAATTATTTAAAATTTGATAAATACTTGGTGAATAAGTTTGAGAGCAATAAAATTAAATATAAAATTTTCAAAGGAAACATTCTGAATGATATAGAAGAAGTTAAAAAAGGTGACGGAAGTCCATTTAAAGTATTTACTCCATATTGGAGAAATGCTGAAAAATTTTATTCTGAAAAAGTTCCTCCCTCTAAAAAAAAAGTATATAAAAAGAAAAAAAAATTTTCTTATTTTAAAAATAAAATTTCACCAGAGAAAATTTTACCTAAAAAAAATTGGTTTAAAAAATTTGAAAAATATTGGCTTCCAAGTGAAGAAAATGCATTAAAAGAATTAAAAATATTTATTAAAAATAAAATAGAAAATTACTCAGATGCAAGGAATTTTCCTCATATTATTGGCACTTCAAAGTTGTCACCTTTTATAAAACATGGTCAAATTCATGTAGAAACAATTTGGGAAGAATGTTCTAAAAATGGAAAAAAAAACATTAGTAAATATTTGGCAGAGATTGGTTGGAGGGAGTTTAATCATTCATTAATAAATTTTTTCCCTCACATGCTAAAAGGCAACTATTCTAAAAAATTTGATAAGTTCCCATGGGAAAAAAATTCTAAATTTTTACTTGCTTGGAAAAAAGGCCTCACAGGCTATCCAATTGTTGATGCGGGCATGAGAGAACTTTATGAAACTGGTTGGATGCATAATAGAGTTCGTATGATTGTAGGATCCTTCCTCGTAAAACACTTACTTATAAATTGGATTGAAGGTGAAAAACATTTTAGAAAATGCTTATTAGATTTTAATGAAGCAAATAATATCTCTGGTTGGCAATGGGTAGCAGGTTGTGGAGCTGATGCAGCACCTTACTTTAGAATTTTTAACCCAATTTTGCAGGGAGAGAAGTTCGATAAAGAGGGAGAATATGTAAGAAAATGGATACCCGAACTAAAAAAAATTTCAAACAAATTTATTCATAAACCTTGGGAAATTAAAGACGATAAAATTTTAAAATTAGGAAAGGATTATCCATTACCTATTGTAAATCATGAAGAGGCACGAACAAAGGCTTTGAAAGCTTTCAAGAAAATTTAATTTTAAATATTACCGTGACAATGTTTAAATTTTTTTCCTGAACCACAAGGACATTTCTCATTTCTGCCAACTTTTTTAAAATCGTTATTATTTTCTTTATTATTTTTTGGGTCTTCATTTTTATTTTCTTTTGAAACTACAATATTTAAATTTAAAAGGATTTTTATTAGATCATTCTTTATCTTATTTAGTAATCCCTCGAATAATACAAAAGCTTCCTTTTTAAATTCTGATAATGGATCTTTTTGTCCATATTGTCTTAAACCTATTACCTGTCTTAGCTGTTCTAAATATTGTAAATGAGATCTCCATGAAAAATCAATTATCTGTAAAAAGATTTTTTTTTCTAAGCTTTTGTTCTGTTCATCTCCAAGTATATCTAATCTTGATTTTTGTTTTTTTAAAAAAAGATCTCTCATATTAGATTTAAAATCTCCACTTTCTCTTGACATAAGTTCAATTAACTGGGAGTCGTTTAAAGCATTTCCAGTTATATTTTTAATTTCCGTTAAATATTTTTCATCATTAGATTTTTGATAATTGCTTTTGCTTGTAGTTAAATTAATTATAATTTCTTCAAAAAAATCGTTTAATATAGTGCTTATATTATCTTCTTTTAAAATCTTAAGTCTTTGCGAAAATATCACCTGTCTTTGATCATTCATAACATCATCAAACTTGATTAAAGTTTTTCTAATATCAAAGTTTCTACTTTCAACTTTTTTTTGTGCTCTTTCCATCGCTTTATTTATCCATGGGTGGTCGATAGACTCATTTTCTTTAAGACCGAGTTTTTTGAGCATCCCATCAATTGAGTCACCCCCAAATATTCTCATCAATTCATCTTGCAAACTTATAAAAAAAATTGTTCCCCCTGGATCTCCTTGCCTTCCTGATCTTCCTCTTAATTGATTATCAATTCTCCTACTCTCATGCCTCTCTGTGCCGATTATAAATAGTCCTCCTAAACTTTTAACTTTTGTTTCATCTTTTTTAAATTCTTCCGGACTTTTTAATTTACCTTCCTCTACAAAATCTTTATTGCCGCCTAATTTTATATCTGTACCTCTTCCCGCCATGTTAGTCGCAATAGTTACTGAGCCTGATTTGCCTGCTTCAGCAATAATTTTTGCCTCTTTCTCATGTTGTTTTGCATTCAGCACGTTATGTTTAATTTTCTTTTGGCTTAAAAAATCTGAAATTTTTTCAGACTTTTCAATACTCGTTGTGCCAACTAATACAGGTTGACCTTTATTGTTACATTCAATTATTTTTTTAGTAATCGCGTTATATTTTTCTTTTTCTGTTCTAAATATTTGATCATTAAAGTCTTTTCTCAACATCTCTTTATTTGTTGGAACTGTAACTACATTTAATTTATAAATATCATAAAACTCCTCTGACTCAGTCATGGCTGTACCAGTCATACCAGAAAGTTTTTCGTAAAGCCTAAAGTAGTTTTGATAAGTGATTGATGCCAACGTTTGATTTTCTTCCTCTATTTTTACGTTTTCTTTTGCTTCAATGGCTTGGTGTAATCCGTCTGAAAATCTTCTACCGCTTAATACTCTTCCAGTAAATTCATCTATTATTTGAACTTTACCATCTCTTACAATATAGTCTGTATCTTTTTTGAATATTAAATTTGCTTTCAAGGCCTGATTAGTATGATGAACAAGATTTAGATTAGCTGGGTCATAAAAGTTATTATTTTTTAAAATGTTTTTTTGAATTGCTAATTTTTCTATTCTATCAACGCCTGAGTCTGTTAAGATTACATTCTTATTTTTTTCATCTAATTCAAAATCACACTTTTGTAGATGATTTATAAAATTATTTGAAATTGTATAAAGTGTTGCTTTGTCCTCTACTTTCCCAGAAATTATAAGTGGTGTTCGAGACTCATCTATAAGTATACTGTCTACTTCATCAACTATACAGTATTTATGACTTCTCTGTACCATTTCATTAAGTTCATATTTCATATTGTCTCTTAAATAATCAAAACCTAATTCATTATTGGTTGCGTAAGTTATATCCAAATCATAATTTATTTTTCGCTCATGATCCTGTAAGTCATTTGTAATACAACCAGTTGATACTCCTAAATAATTAAAAACCTTTCCCATCCACTGAGAATCTCTTTGAGCTAAGTAATCGTTAACAGTTACTATATGGACCCCTTTCCCTTCTAACGAATTAAGATAAGCTGGCAAAGTCGAGACTAAAGTTTTACCTTCACCAGTTTTCATTTCTGCGATTTTACCATTATGAAGTATTAATCCCCCAGCCAATTGGACGTCATAGTGTCTCTCACCTAATGTTCTATTTGCTGCCTCCCTAACTAAAGCAAAGCTCTCGGGTATTATGTCATCTAATTTTATTGAACCATTTTGAACATTTTTTTTAAATTTAGAAGTTTTCTCTTTAAAATCACTTTCAGATAATGACTTAATTTCAGCTTCTTTATTGTTTATTTCGAGAATAAGATTTTGGATTTTATCTAATTCTTGTTGATTAGAGCTTTTAAATATTTTACTAAAAGTCCTTGTAAATAAATTCATTATACCTCTATATATGTATTTATATTTTAAATTAAACACTAATAATGACAATAAACATAAAAAATTTCCTTAAAGATAATTCCAAGTTATCAAAAATGGGAGAGTTTCAAAATTTGAAGCAAATCTCGGGGCTAGAAATGTCATCAATCTCAGCTGATTTATATGGCGATGGAAGAGATGATTTAGCTTTATTTTATTTTAGTAAGGGCGCTAATTATGCATCATTAACTACTACTAATTCCATAACTTCTGAATTTATACCTTGGAATAATAATTCTCACAAAAAAATTATTAAAGGTTTATTAGTTAACACAAAAAATGCAAATACATTTACAGGAAAGCAAGGAAAAGAAAGTTTAGACACTTTAGCAAAAAATTTATCCAGAGTGCTTACTATCAAAGAGTCAAAATCTAAAAAAGGAACTAATGAAACTGTAAAGATTAAAGACTTAATTTTCGCTTCAACTGGTGTAATTGGGGATGAGTTTCCAGTGAATAAAATAAAAGATCGTCTTCCAGATTTAGTTGAAAAACTCAGAAGCGATCATAATAAAATGTACTGGATTAAAATAGCCTCAGCTATCATGACAACTGATACTAGACCAAAAGTGGCATATGAAGAAATTATAATTGGAGATGAGTTAATAAAAATATGTGGAATTGCAAAAGGGTCAGGTATGATCTCACCCAATTTAGCTACAATGTTATCTTTTATTTTTACAGATGCAGATATAAATTCTAATTTACTTAAAACCTTGCTCAAGAGAGCAGTCGCAAATTCATTTAATGCAATATCTGTAGATAGTGATCAATCAACTAATGATATGGTTTCAATTTTTTCAACAAAAGCTATAAAGCTCGGTCAAAATATAAGTTTGAATGATAAAAATGTTCAAAAATTTGAGTTAGCTTTAAAAAAACTCACTTTAAATTTAGCTAAACAAATAGTGGTAGATGGAGAAGGAGCTAAAAAATTTTTAAGTGTAAATGTAATAAATGCAAAATCTTTAAGCAGCGCTAAAAATATCGCTTTTTCTATTGCAAACTCTCCTTTAGTAAAAACTGCAGTTGCTGGGGAAGACCCGAACTGGGGAAGAATAGTAATGGGGATTGGAAAATCTGGTGAAATTGTTGACTCAAAAAAATTAAAAATAAAAATTGGAAATTTTGTTGTTGCAGAAAATGGAAAAATTTCCGAAAGCTATGATGAAAAAAAATTAAAGGAATATATGCAGTGGGATTCAATCGAAATTGAAGTTAACTTAAAACTAGGTAATGATGCATTTAAATGTTATACATGTGATTTTACTCATGAGTACATTGATATTAATGCTGATTACAGGAATTAAAAATGATTAAATATAACCTCAAATGCACAAACAATCACGAATTTGAAAGCTGGTTCTCTGACTCTAGTGAATTCGATAAACTTAATAAAAATAATTTACTAGCATGTATATACTGTAGCTCAAAAAAAATTAGCAAATCAATTATGTCTCCGATGGTAACTGTATCTAAAAAAAATGGTAAAAAATTCAGTAAAATAGAAAAAGCTTTTAAAAGAGAAAAAACTAAATTAATTGAGATAAGAAAATATATTGAGAATAATTTTGAGTACGTCGGAACGGATTTTAGCAAAAAGGTAAGAGAAATTTACTATGATGATAAAAGCAAAAAAACTATTTATGGAACAACATCTTCCGAAGAAAGAAAAGAATTAGCGGATGAAGGTATAGATTTGCTTACTATACCATGGATAAGTAAAGATAATTAGTTTTTTGAGCTACATATTATGTAATTCACAGATAAGTTATCTGATCTTTTCCATTTACTCAGCAAAGGATTAAACTCTAAACCTTTAATATCAATAGTACTAAATTTTTCTTTAAAAAGTAATTTTTCAAGCTCCTCGGGTTTCAAAAATTTGTTCCAATCATGTGTCCCAATTGGAAGCCATCTTAAAATATATTCAGCACCAATTATCGCTTTAATATATGAAGTTAGCGTTCTGTTTAAAGTTGCTGTAAACATTAATCCATTTTTCTTAAGTAATCTACTACATGACTTTATATAAAGATTTAAATCATCCACATGTTCCACAATTTCAAGATTTAAAATTATATCAAAACTTTCAACAAGTTTTAATTGCTCAGGTGAGTTATTTAAATAATTTATCTTCAGATTGCTTTTTTTAGAGTGTATTTTTGCAACTTTTATATTTTTATCTGAAGCATCTATACCAGTTACCTCTGCACCTAATCTTGCCATAGGCTCACTTATCAATCCACCCCCGCAACCTATATCAAGTATACTTAATCCCTTCAAAAAGTTACCGTTAATATTTTTTAATTTGAAATGGTCTTTAATTTTTTCCGTAATATATTCAATTCTAATAGGATTAAACATGTGTAGTGGTTTAAATTTACCTTTAACATCCCACCATTCATCAGCTAGGTTTGAAAACTTTTGAATTTCCTCTTTATTTATAGTAGTCATTTAAATTATTTATTTTAATTAAAATACATTAAAATCTTTTTTTATTATATTAAATTCTAAAAATGGCTAAAAAAATATTAAAGTTTGGCGGAACATCAGTTGGCACTATTGAGAGAATTCAACATGTGGCAAATATTATTAAGAAGGAATATGATAGTGGCAGTCAAATAATCGCAGTAGTTTCAGCTATGTCTGGAAAAACCAATGAATTGATAAATTTATCAAAAAACATAGCTAACGACTTTAATAAAAGAGAACTAGATGTTCTTCTCTCTTCTGGAGAACAAGTGACCTGCGCTCTTTTAGCAGGAGCATTAATTGAATTAAAAATTAATGCTAAGTCCTGGCTAAATTGGCAAATTCCAATTTTAACGGAAGGCGAACATTCGAATGCTAGAATTGTTAATATGAATTTAGACAAGGTAAATAATTTCTTAAAAAAAGGAGTCGCTGTAATTCCTGGTTTTCAAGGAATTTCAAAAAATGGAGACATAACTACTATTGGTCGTGGCGGTTCTGACGCAACTGCTGTAGCCATAGCTAAACTATTTAATGCCGATAGCTGTGAAATATATACTGATGTAGATGGAGTATTTTCTACAGATCCAAACAAGATACCTGTAGCAAAAAAAATTGAAAAAATCTCATTTGATGAAATGTTAGAGCTATCTTCTTTAGGAGCAAAAGTAATGCAATCATCAGCGGTACAAACAGCAATGATGTATGATATACCATTGGAAGTAAGATCTACATTCACTGATAGGAAAGGGACAAAAATTTTTAGCCAACAAAATATAGATTACACAAAAAGTGTAACCGGTGTTGCTTATTCAAAAGATGATGCAAAAATTACGTTAATAGGAGTAGAGGATAAACCTGGTGTTGCAGCGAATATATTTGAACCACTAAATAAAGCTCAAATTAACGTTGATATGGTGATACAAAACATTTCTTCAGATCAAAGCACAACTGATATTACTTTTACAATTAAAAGAGATGTCTTAAAAAAAACCAAGGAGATTTTGGAAAGTAATCAAAATATAAAATATAAAGACTTAACCCATAATGATAAAGTTGCAAAAATATCAATTGTAGGAGCTGGGATGGTTTCTACTCCGGGAGTTACATATAGAATGTTTAGAGGTTTAGCAGAAGAGCAAATAAATATATTAGCAATTTCAACATCCGAAATAAAATTATCTGTTATAATTGATGAAGAAAATACTTTGAATGCTGTAAAAAAATTGCATACAATTTTTGAGTTAAATTAAAATGGAATTGAGACCGCATAGAATCATTAATAGAAAGAAAACTAGATTAATTAAAGTTGGTAAAGTTGGTGTTGGTGGAGACTCTCCAGTTTCTGTTCAATCAATGACAAACACTCTCACAACGGATATCAAAGGAACTATTGAACAAATTAATTCTCTGGAGAGTGCTGGCGCTGATATCGTCAGGGTTTCTTGTCCAGATGAAAATTCTACCAGATCCCTAAGAGATATTATTAAAGAAGTGAATGTACCTATTGTAGCAGATATTCATTTTCATTATAAAAGAGCAATAGAGGCCGCAAAAGTAGGAGCAAGTTGCTTAAGAATTAATCCAGGAAATATTGGATCTAAAGAAAGAATTATGGAAGTCGTTAAAGCTGCAAAAGATAACAATTGTTCAATAAGAATAGGTGTGAACGCAGGATCTTTGGATAAAGCTTTACTAGAAAAATACAAAGAACCATGCCCTGAAGCTTTGGTAGAAAGTGCGAAATATAATATAAAACTTTTTGAAGATAACGATTTTTTTAATTTCAAGATAAGCGTAAAATCATCGGACATTTTTCTTACAGTAAAATCTTACAGAGAATTATCGAAAATTTGTAATTATCCATTACACCTTGGAGTCACAGAAGCAGGGGGGCTATTAACAGGTAGTATAAAATCTTCTATAGGTATTGGACAACTTTTAATGGAGGGTATAGGTGATACTATTAGAGTATCTCTATCTTCAGATCCAGTAGACGAGGTAAAAGCAGGATATGAAATTTTAAAATCCTTAGGAATTAGATCAAGAGGTGTAAATATAATATCTTGTCCATCATGTGCTAGGCAAGCTTTCCCAGTAATAGAGACTGTAAAAGAATTAGAAAAAAGACTTTCTCATATAAAAAAACCAGTTAGCTTGTCAATAATTGGTTGTGTTGTTAATGGGCCAGGCGAGGCAGCTCAAACAGAAGTCGGGTTAACTGGAGGAGGTCAAGATAACAATTTACTTTATTTATCGGGAATTCCACACACTAAAGTGGCTAGCTCGGAAATTATTGATAAAGTTGTCAAGCTTGTAGAAAGCAAAGTAAACGAAAAAAATTAAATAATGATTCCCATACAAAAAGTTAAAGATATTATTGCTAAACATAATGATTTAGAAAAAGAACTCTCATCTGGGAATATTGATTCAAAATTATTTGCAAAAAAATCAAAAGAGTACTCAAATCTTGGAAGCATAATATCTATAGCTAAAGAATATGTTAGCTTTGAAAATGAAAAAAAGGATTTAGAACAGATTTTAAAAGATAAAACTATTGATAAAGAAATGATCGAAATGGCAGAAAAGGATCTTAATATAATGAAATTAAAGAAACAAAAATATGAAAATGATTTGAAAATTTTTCTTCTTCCCAAAGACGAAGATGATGAGAAAAATGCTATTGTCGAGATAAGGGCAGGAACTGGAGGATTAGAGGCCTCACTTTTCTGTGCAGATTTATTTAAAATGTATGAGAAAGTATGTTCTAAAAAAAAGTGGCTATTAGAAATAATAAGTATTTCTAAAAGTGAAGCTGGAGGATTTAAAGAAGTTATTTTTTCTGTAAATGGGAATAATATTTATTCTTATTTAAAATTTGAGTCAGGTGTTCATCGTGTTCAACGAATTCCTGAAACCGAAACTCAAGGAAGAGTACATACGTCCGCTGCTACAGTAGCAGTTTTGCCTGAAGCAGAGGAAGTAGATATACAAATAAAGGACTCTGATTTAAGAATAGACGTATTTAGGGCAGGTGGCCCGGGAGGTCAATCTGTAAATACAACTGATAGTGCTGTTAGAATCACTCATATCCCAAGCGGAGTTGTAGTAAGCCAACAGGACGAAAAATCTCAACACAAAAATAAAGCTAAAGCATTGAAAATTTTAAGATCTAGAGTTTATGAAGCAGAAAAAAGAAGAAAAGATCAAGAGAGATCAAGCAATAGAAGAAGTCAAATTGGTACTGGTGACAGGTCAGAGAGAATAAGAACTTACAATTTTCCTCAAGGAAGAGTGACTGACCATAGAATAAACCTGACTTTACATAAATTAGAAGAGTTCTTAAGCGGTGAAATTCATGAAGAAATGAATCAACAACTCAGGCTAAAAGAACAGAATTTGAAACTCGAAAATTTAAACTGATGAATACCTTAGAATTAATTAACATTGGTTCAAAAAAACTAAAAAGTAAAAATATAAGTTCCCATATACTTGACTCGGAAATTCTACTTTCAAAAGTTTTGGGAAAAAGAAGAGAGGAAATTCTTATAGATTCTAATCATAAATTAAATCAGGAAAAAGTTTCAAAATTTAATTACTTGATTGGTAGAAGAATTTTAAAAGAACCTATTGCTTATATAATTAATGAAAAAGAATTTTGGAGTATGAATTTTAAAGTAAATAAAAATACTTTAATCCCTCGCCCTGAGACAGAATTAATGATATATGAATTAGTAAAAATTTTCAAAAATAAAAGTCCATATATTTTGGATGTGGGCACAGGTAGTGGATGTATTTTGATTAGTCTATTAAGTGAAATTCAATGTGCAAAAGGAGTCGGCATTGATATTTCAAATAAAGCATTGAAAGTCGCTAAACTAAATGGAAAAAATTATAAACTTTTATATAGGATGCACCTATTAAGAAAACCTATTTCCGAATTTAATCATAAGAAATTCGATTTAATTGTTTCAAATCCACCATATATAAGAAAAAGAGATATTAAAAATTTAGATACGGATATTAAGCAATACGAACCTAAAATTGCTTTAGATGGAGGAAAGGATGGGCTTGACCTTATTAAAAAAGTTATCTACAAAGCAAAAGAAATCTTAAAAATTAATGGTACGCTCGCCATAGAAATTGGAAATGAGCAATTTAAAATAGTTTCAAAAATATTAAATAACAACAATTTTAAAATAGTGAATATAATTAGAGATTATGAAGACAATATTAGAAGTATCATATCAAAAAAATTGAATTACTAATAAATTAAAAATGAATAACAATAGAAGAAGAAATTTTAGACAGAGATCTTCGAAAAATAATTTTCGAAGAAGGTCCGGAAGTATTAATAATGGAAGTGTAAATAACTTTTCTTCTAATGGAAATATTAATTTTAATAGAAACGGGTCAATGAATAATATGCATAATGTTGAAAAAACAATGCAAAAGTTTCAACAACTTGCAAAAGATGCTCAAAGTAATGGAGATCCTATTTTAGCTCAAAACTATCTTCAACATGCAGACCATTATTTAAGAAGATTTAATGAATTAAGTGAAAGAAAAGAAACTAACTTAAATCAAGATGAAATTAAAAATAAAGATTCTGAAAAGGTAGCAAACTAAAAAACTACCTAGCTTCTGATAATCTCAGATCTATCTTAATTCTCTCTATTTCAAAATCTTTTCTTTCTTCACCTTTAAGTATTTTACCTGATGGCAGTTTCAATTTTTGAGAATTAACTTTTTTTCCATTAACTAAAACTTCATAATGTAGATGTGGACCAGTTGACATACCTGTAGATCCCACATAACCAATTATTTGACCTTGTTTTACTTTTCTTCCTTCTTTTATCCCTTTAGCAAAATTTTTCATATGAGCATAAATTGTTTCATAGGTAGAATTATGTTTTATCTTTACACAATTTCCTCCACCGCCACACCATCTCGCTCTTGTTACTGTGCCTGATCCAGATGCCATTATAGGAGTCCCACTCGGTGCTGCGAAGTCTGTACCTCTATGCATTTTATTGTATCCTAATATTGGATGTTTACGCATTCCAAATGATGAAGACAATCTAGCACCATTGATTGGAGTTTTCATTAAAGATTTTGTAATACTTTTTCCTTTTATATCATAGTACTCCTCTTCATTTTTATATTTAAAATTATATAAATTAATTTCCTCTCCATTAACGTACATAGATGCATAAATAATTTTTCCAGTGTCTCTTACTTTATTATTATCATCTTCAAATTTTTCATAAAAGATTTCAAACCAATCATCTTTTCTTATATCTCTTTGAAAATCTACTTCGAAACCGAAAATTCTTGCAAATTCCACAATTATATTTGGCTCTACACCCGCATCAACAGCTGAACTATAGAGATTATTTTTAATTAGATTTTTAACAACTACTTCTTTTTTATAAAGTTGTAAAATATTTTCTTTAACAACAAAAATATTTTTAGATTTTCTTATTTCTACGCTGCTCGTATTGCTAATAGGGTAAAGTAAATTTACTATTGTTTTTTGGCCATTTTCCAACTTTTTGATAACTAAGGATAACTCTCTTCCAGAATAAATGTTTGTAAGTTTTTTTTGCTTTAATTTTAAAGAAATATTTTTAATATCTTCATTGTTAATATTTAAACTTTTTAATATTTTTTCAATGGAGTCATTATTTTTTATCACATACTTCACTTCTTCATAAGGACTGTTCATCTTACTGATAAAAAATTTCTTTAAATTTGAAAATTCATTAGATTTTGTTATTTCGTCTAAATTATTTCTATTTTCTACGTTTTTTTGGTTTGTTAGATTTAAGAAAATTAAAAAGACTATTGTAAAAAGTATTGCAAAAGTAACTAAAGCTGCTGAGTATAAATTATTAATCTTCAATTTATTGGCTTTAAATATCAACCCATAGTAAAGGTTTTTTTTTAAAAAATTACTTAATATTTGGATTAACTTCATAGTTGTTTTTCTATAAAAATAT
>CACPCL010000011.1 GCA_902632445.1 uncultured Pelagibacteraceae bacterium
TAATCTCAGATCCTTCTGAAGCGTGGTATTCTCAGAATTTAAATAAGGATGAGTAAAATTTATTTCTTTAATGATAGAATTTTTATCAATCTTACTGATAGGATTTAAAGTTAAAAAATAGTTTTTGGAAGTTTCTAAGTTTTGCAGTTTATTTAGCCAATAAGTAATACAAGTATTTTCACCGTCTGAAACAGAGTTCCAGCTAGACCAGGCTCTTTTTTTACCAGGCATTAATTTTTCATCTGTGTGCAAATATGCCTCATTTTTTACATAATTAAATTTTTTCAATATATTCTTTTCTTGTTCAGTTGGTTCCTCTAGCATTCTTAAACTTTGGTCAGCATGGGAAGCTAAAACTACGTGATCATAGTCGACATATTCATTGCCAATAATTACTCTAATATTATCATCGCTTCTAATTAGCTTATCCACTTTGTAGTTTTTGTAAATTTCTCCGCTAATTTTATCTAAAACTTTTTTGACATAAGCTCTACTTCTATTAGAAACTGTATACCATTGTGGTCTTTTTGTAAGTTTAAATAGGCCATGATTTGAAAAAAAATTTAGAAAAAATTTTAATGGCATTTCCTTTGCTTTATCAAATGGCATAGACCAAATAGCAGCAACCATAGGTATTAAATGATACTCAATAAAGTATTTTGATAATTTTTTTTTGCTAAGAAAATTACCCAATGTTACCTCTTTTATTTCACCTTCTAATAATTTTGGTGCTGTTTTATAGAATGATATTATTTCTCCGATCATATATAAAAATTTTAAATTAAATAAATTTAATTTATTTGAAAAAATTCCTCCTAAGCCACTTCCGCTATATTCTACATTGCTATTCTTAATTGATACAGAAAAAGACATGTCACTTTTTTCATAAGGAACATTTAATTCTTTAAAAAATTTTACTAAATTTGGATATGTAACTTCATTAAAAACAATAAAGCCTAAGTCTACTGGAACTAATTTATCACCTTCATTAATTTCGTAGGTAAAAGAGTGGCCTCCAAAATGATCGTCTTTTTCGTATAGATCAACTTTATATTTTTTTGAAAGAAAATATGCAGAGGACAACCCAGAGATACCGGAGCCAATAACAGCAACTTTCATTAAGAGATATTAAGCTGCTTCATCTTTATATTCATCCATTGAAGGACATGAACATACTAAATTTCTATCACCAAAAACGTTATCCACTCTCGCTACCGGCGCCCAATATTTATTATTTTTAACATACTCGGTTGGAAAAGCTGCTTCTTCTCTAGAGTAAGAGTGTTTCCACTCACTTGAGGCTAATTCAACGTATGTATGTGGAGCATTTTTTAATGGATTATCAATTTTATCGAATTTTGAAGACTCCACAAAATTAATTTCTTTTTTAATTTTTATAAGTGCATTGCAAAATTTATCGATCTCCTCTAAATTTTCACTTTCAGTTGGTTCAATCATAATTGTACCAGCAACAGGCCACGACATTGTTGGAGCATGATAACCAAAGTCAATTAGTCTTTTTGCTAAATCCTCCTCAGAAATTCCTGAACTAGCTTTAATTGGTCGGATATCAATTATACATTCATGTGCAACATTTCCATTTTTACCAGTGTAAAGAACTTTATAATCTTTAGATAATTTTTTTGAAATATAATTCGCATTTAAAATTGAAACTTGTGAGGCTTTTTTCAATCCCTCAGCACCCATCATTTTTATATACATCCAAGATATTGGAAGTATACTCGAGCTACCCCAAGGAGCAGCTGATACAGCTCCCATTCCGTTCTTAGGACCAGC
Organism: uncultured Pelagibacteraceae bacterium; assembly: GCA_902632445.1. GTDB lineage: Bacteria > Pseudomonadota > Alphaproteobacteria > Pelagibacterales > Pelagibacteraceae > Pelagilacustribacter. The sequence continues at coordinate 1,798 of CACPCL010000011.1, forward strand.
TTCTTTAATAATTTCGTGTGTTGGTAAAAAATCAGCTAAATGCTTAGCACAAGCAATGGGGCCCATTCCTGGTCCGCCACCACCGTGAGGTATACAAAATGTTTTATGTAAATTGATATGACAAACATCCGGTCCAAATTCCCCTGGTTTTGCAACCCCCACAAGTGCGTTGAGATTTGCTCCGTCCATATAAACTTGTCCACCATGATTATGAATAACTTCACAAATATCCATGATTTTTTCCTCAAATACTCCATGAGTAGATGGGTAAGTAACCATTAAAGCAGCTAAATCTTTAGAGTATTTTTCAGCTTTATTTTTAAGATCGTCTATGTCAACGTTTCCATCATTGTCACAATTTACTACAACCACTTTCATCCCACACATTTGGGCGCTGGCTGGATTAGTTCCATGAGCTGAGTCTGGAATTAGACAAACGTTACGATTTTCTTGTTTATTATTCTTATGGAATTTTCTTATAGTCATTAAACCTGCATACTCTCCTTGAGCTCCAGAGTTAGGCTGTAAAGAAACTGCGTCATATCCAGTAATTTCTTTTAAATCATTTATTAGATCGTTGAAAAGAATCTTATAACCTTCCATTTGATTTGTAGGTACAAAAGGATGTGGAAGTGAAAACTCCTTCCAGGTAATAGGAATTAGTTCTGCTGTTGCGTTAAGCTTCATTGTGCATGATCCTAAAGCAATCATTGACCTGTTAAGTGCAATATCACAATCTTCCAGTTTCTTTAAATATCTTAACATCTCAGTCTCTGAATGGTATTTGTTAAAAACTGGATGAGTTAAATATTTTGAAGTTCGTAAAAGATTTTTTGGAAGATTATCTAGTTCAACCTTTACGTCTTGTTTAATTATTTTAGAAATTCCAAATATTTTTAACAATGAATTAACATCATCAAGTTTTTTTGCTTCATCGAACGCAATTGATAAATGCTCTTTATCAACCTTTCTTATGTTAATATTATCTTTTAATGCGGCTTCATAAATAGAGCTTGTTTTTTCATTAGTCTTAATTGTTACGGTATCGAAGAAATGATCTGACAAAATCTTGTAACCACCTTCCTTAATGTTATCAGCAAAAATTTTAGCTAATTTAGAAGTTCTATTAGCTATTTTAAGTATTCCTGTAGGTCCATGATAAATTGCAAAGGCAGCAGAAATAATAGCTAATAACGCTTGAGCGGTACAAATATTACTTGTTGCTTTGTCTCTTCTAATGTGTTGCTCCCTAGTTTGCAAAGAAAGTCTGTAAGCTTTTTTTCCGTGTCGATCTTTTGATACACCTATAATTCTTCCAGGCATTGATCTTTTAAACTCTTCCTTAGTTGCGAAAAATGCTGCATGGGGACCTCCGTATCCCATCGGTATACCAAACCTTTGAGCACTACCAACAGCAATATCAGCCCCAAGTTCTGCCGGGGTTTTTAATCTTGCTAAAGCCAATAAGTCACAAACCAAAATAGCCTTTCCATTTTTTTTGTGTATTAGACTAATACTTTCACTAGGATCGTTTATCTCACCTAAAGTTCCTGGGTAAGATAAAACTCCACAAATAATATCTTCATTAATTTTTGTAAGTTCTTTTTTTTCGTCACCAATGATCAATTCTAAACCAAATGGGTTTGTTCTTGTCTTTATAAGGTCAATTGTCTGAGGATTGCAATTACTTGAAATAAATATTTTTTTTGAGTTAGTCTTATCTAATCTCTGACTTAAACCAACTGCTTCAGCTGTTGCTGTTGCTTCATCCAATAAAGAAGCATTAGCTATATCCATGCCTGTTAAATCAATTATTGATTGTTGAAAATTCAATAACATTTCAAGACGACCTTGCGCCACTTCAGGCTGATAAGGTGTGTAAGATGTGTACCATCCAGGATTTTCCAAAATATTTCTAAGTATTACATTAGGTGTTATAGAATTATAGTATCCCATCCCAATAAAATTTTTAAAAATTTTATTTTTTTTAGATATAGATTTTAATTTTTTTAAAGCATCGTTTTCTGACATTGGCTGATCAATTTTAAGATCATCCTTTAAAAGAATTTTTTCTGGCACAGTATTACTCATTAAACCCTCTAATGTCTTATATCCAACGTATTGTAACATTTTGGACTGATCTTCATCAGAAGGACCAATATGTCTTTTAATAAATTCTTTTGAATTATCGTCAATCATTTAACTTGGGTTCTCCTTACAAAATTTGTCATATTCGTCTTTTGACATTAGCGAGTCATACTCGCCTTTATCTTTTATCTTTAATTTAAAAAACCAGCTCGCACCTTCAGGGTCTGTGTTAACGCTACCGGGATCATCTGCGATAGCTTTATTTCCCTCAGTAATTTCCCCAGAAATAGGAGAGTAAACATCGCTCGCAGCTTTAGTAGACTCTACAACAGCTGCTTGACCTTCTTTTTCTACTGCTTTTCCAGCATCAGGGACTTCTACAAACACAATGTCTCCTAGCATTTCAGTTGCGTGCTTAGTTATTCCAACTGTTGCAACATCGCCATCCAATGAGACCCATTCGTGTTTTTTTGAAAATTTTTTTTCACTCATATTTGTTTCCCCTTATTTAACATAACTTTTTTTATAAAATGGCAGTTCGGAAATTTTACCCCCATATTTTTTTCCTCTTACTTCAAGCAGAATAGATGTACCTATTTCAGAAAATTCAGATTTAATATATCCCATTGCAACTGGAGCGTTTACACTCGGGCCAAAAGTACCGCTTGTAACGAATCCTATTTCATTATTATCTGGTGAAAAGATTTTGGTATTTTCTCTTGCTATAACTTTTCCATCTGGCTTAATACCAACTCTAATTTTTTCACTTCCGTTAGCTAATAGATCTTTTATTTTTTCCCATCCATTAAATCCACCAATTTCTTTTCTTTTTTTTGCTATAGCCCATTTTAAATTAGCCTCCACCGGATTTATTTTTTCATTTAAATCATGACCATATAAACACAGACCTGCCTCTAATCTTAATGTATCTCTAGCTCCTAAACCTATAGGTTTAACTTTATTTGAAATTAAGTAATCAATTAGCTTTTCAACTTTTGTGTTGGAAATTGAGATTTCAAAACCATCCTCACCTGTATATCCAGATCTTGTTACATAAAGTTTTTCATCCTCATACTCAAATTTACTTCCTGTCATAAATTTTAAATTAGCAACACCCGGAATTAACTTTTCTAAAATCTCAACTGATTTCGGTCCTTGCAATGCAATTAAAGATAAATCATTATTTAAAAGGTGTTTATGGTTTTTTTGTAAAAATTGTGAAATTTGTTTAATGTCATTTTCCTTACAAGCCGCATTTAAAATTATACAAAAACCTTTTTCTGTTTTTGTAATAATTAAATCATCAATTATTCCACCTTCATTATTAAGTAAAAAAGAATATTTTGAATGGTTAATTTTCAAATTTTTTAAATCTGCTGGTATAATTTTTTCTAAAGATTCTATTAATGTTTCATCCCCTTCTAAAAAAAATTGCCCCATATGTGATACATCAAAAAATCCAGCATGTGTTCTTGTAGAAATATGTTCTTTAACAATACCATCTTTATATTGAATTGGCATTTCGTAACCAGCAAACGGAACGAATTTTGCTCCTAAGTTTTTATGATAATTATATAAAGCAGTTTTTTGTACATCCATAATAACTCTTTCTAATCTAACCCCATCTGTCTATGTACCTGAGAGATTTAATCCTTCGGTGAGGCTTTCGCCTGCTTTCCAGAGTTATTACAGTAACGGTCCTTTTGCCTGAGAGTTTCCGGGGTGGTTGCTCCTTCGGCGCCTAAATGGTCTCTCCCGTTACAATGACACAATCTAATAAAATTTTTAAAAAGTCAACAAATTTTAAATAATACTCCTTAGAGGGGAATGATATTTAGCAGTTAAATAACGTTGTGGGACCAGCTCTTTTATATACACTGTATTTAAAAGATTTTAAAAATTCCTCTATTTTATCGGCATCTATAGATTTTGAACCATCTGCATGATGTGTTTCAATAGAAATTAGCTCGGGTTTTATAATCTTATTTGGAATTAATTGTTTAAGCATTTGTAAGTCAGTTCCTTCAACGTCAATATTTAAAAAATCAATCTTCTTGAACCTTTCTGCTATTTTAAGTATTTCATCTATTGATTTTGATTTTACAACTCTAGTTTGATCATCAATAAAACACTCCTCTTTAAATCTTTCAAAATAAGATTTTTTAAAATAATCTTTGAAAGATTTATCCAAAGTATTACAAGGACTAAAAGCATGATCAAAAAAAAATTTAATTTCTTTTTTATTTTCGTCAATTGTAGTGCATAAATTTATATCTTTTGGTCTAGCGATATTAAATAAGTCTATTGCAGTAGAATTAATATCTATATTTATACCTTCCCAACCTTTTTGGTGAAGCAAACAAGTATTGCTCCACCAAAATGGATGAAAACATCCAATATCAAGATACGTGCCTTTTTGTTTATCTTTAAAGAATTCTAAAATAAATTGATCCTCACCAAATTGAGAATATCTTTCTTTTTTAAAAAGGCCCTTATGTCTCAAATACAAATGATAATATAAGTAAATTTTATATGTAAAAGGGGTTTTAAAAAAATATTTTCTAAGTGACATAAACTAACTTATGCTTTTAATTGTTTTTTATCAAAACTTTTTAATATTATTGCAGTAATAATTACCACTCCACCAATTAAAACACTTGCTGGAGGAATTTCATTTAGGAATAACCACACCCATATTGGTGCAAATAAAGTTTCTGTTAACATTAAGAGCCCGATGGTAGTTGAAGGTGTCGTTCTTGATCCAATTGTAATACAGATAAATCCAAAAGCTAGTTGTGGAACTCCTAGCAAGAATCCCATTAAAATATCATTACTGGTGAATATATATGACTCTGAGAGGATCAATCCATAAAAGATACTAAAAATTCCTGAATAAAAAATTGCAGGAACCATATCTAAATTTTTATTTTTTCTTATTATCATTACTAATATTGAAAAATTTATTGGTATCGCTAATGCAATGATGTTTCCAAAAAAAGAACCTGATGAGAGGGAATCTCCAACCATTATAGTAATCCCTCCCATAGCTAATAAGATTGAAAAGAAACTTATTAACGAAATCTTTTCTTTTAAGTAAAAATAACCAAAAATTGCCAAAAACATTGTTTGTGTGCTTATGATGAATACTACATTTGCAACTGAAGTAACGCTCATCGAAACTACAAACGCAATAAAACTTAAAGACATTACTAATCCTCCAAGCACTGCAGGGTAACCAGCATCTTTTATAATCTTAATTGTATTTTTTTTATAAGTTAAAATTAAGAAGATCATTAGTGCAATCATAAAGAAAACAGAACGCAATAATAAGATTTGCCAAACAGTTGCTTCTTCGAATGATCTGATAATAAAACCACCCCAACTTAAACAAAATCCTCCAAACAAAAGAAGGAAGTATCCAGGAATTTTATATAAAAATAACATTTAAAACTTTCTCAAAATATTTTTAAAATAAAATCGTAAAGTTAAACTTCTAAATAACATAAATAATAAGAGAGAAAACCATACACCATGGTTTTCCAAGTATCTAGTTAAGTAAATTGAAACTAAAATGAAACCTAAAACTGATATAATCATCGCATTTCTAATTTCTTTCGTTTGAGAAGCTCCAATAAAAATACCATCTAATTGATAACAAAAACATGCGATAGGAGGTATTATTATTACCCAAATAAAATGTTGAAAAGAAATAAATCTTAAAATTTCAATATCTGTAATTATATTAATTATTTCTTTGAAGAATATTAAATAAATCACAGAAATAATTAATGCAGTAATAAAACTAATTTGAATTGAATTTTTTACAACTGTTATAAAAGATTTTTCATTTCTTCTTCCGATAGCAAAACCAACAATTCCCTCGGTTGAGAAAGCATAAGCATCTAAGAAAAAAGAAGCTAAAATTATAAATTGCATTAAGATAGTGTTGACTGCTAAATAGTCTTCTCCAATTTTTGATCCTAGGTAAGTAACCCATAAAAAAGCAAACGTAAGAAAAAATGTTCTTAAAAATATATCTAAATTTATATTAAGAAGTTTAATTATTTTTGATTTTACTACTAAGTTTTCAAACTTAGGAATAACTTTAAATTTTTTAACTATAAAATTATAGGTAAATAAAATAAATATGATACAGGTAATATAACTTGCAATTAAAGTTCCTAGAGCAACTCCGAATACTTTTAAGTTAAAAGTTAAAACTAAAATTGAACTAAATATAATATTCAAGAAAGATATAAAAATTATTAGAAAACTTGAAATTTTTGTTTTTTGAATTCCTAAATAAAAACCTATCAAAATGTATATCACCAGTTCAGCAGGTACTGAAAAAACTCTTACGTTTAAATACGTATTAATTAAAATTTGTGTTTCGTCCGAAGGTGAAAAGCTAAGATAAATTAATTTTTTAATTAGCGGAGTAAAAATAATAATTATAAAAGCAACTATTAAAGCAATAATTAAATTTCTAAGTAGTGTTTTTATTATCTCTCTGTAATCACTTCGCCCATAAGCTTGTGCTACTATACCAACTGTACCCATTCTTAAAAATCCAAAACTCCATATAATCATTGTCATAACAGAAGTAGCAATACTGATAGCTGCTAAATATTTAGTTTCTCCAAGATTTCCCATCAGTCCAGTATCCACTATCCCTACTAAAGGTATAGCTAGGTTTGAAAAAAAAACCGGTATGGACAACAAAATTATTTGTTTTTTTGAAAATTTTGATGAGCTTTTGAATAGTTCCATTTTATTCTTTAATATACCTTTAGAACCTTATATACATTGATTCTCGAATGTTAGAGCAAGTAATTATCTCAATTCAAATTATCTTAATAGATATAGTTATGGCTGCGGATAACGCGATCATAATAGGTTTAATTGCTGCTGGATTTGCAACAGAAAATAGAAGAAAAATTATAGCATGGGGTGTTGCAGCAGCTTTCTTATTCAGAATTGTTTTTGCTTCTGGAGCAAATTATTTATTTGAATTCGCATGGATTAAAATCCTCGGGGGAGTTTTACTTTTATGGGTTATTAATAACCTAAGGCAAGATTTCTTTGGAAAAAATAAAATTAAAACTCCGCAATTGAAATCTAATGAAACAAAAAGTTTTAGTGTTGGTGTTTATCAAGTTTTAATTGCTGACCTAACTTTAAGTTTTGATAATACTATTGCAGTAGTAGCTGCTTCTAAAGGAAATTTTCACTTAATGGTTATTGGATTATTATTGTCTGTATTTTTAATAGCCACTCTTGCAAGTTATTTTGCAGAATATATTAAAAAACACATATGGCTTGGTTATTTAGGCTTATTTGTAATTCTGATAATTTCAATTCAATTAATTATCGGAGGACTTGTGAATTATGAGGTTCTTTCAATAAACGAAAAGTATAAATTTTTATTCTTATAATGTTAGATTTTTGTATTATAGGGTCAGGAGTTTCTGGCTCTACGATAGCTCACATTCTTTCAAAAAAATACAAAGTTGAGATTTTTGATAAGGCTAGAGGGCTTGGTGGAAGAGCTTCTAATAAAAGATTTATCAAAAAACAAAGTTTTGACCATGGAGTTCAATATATCTCTCCTAGATCAAAAGAATTCAAAAAATTTATTCAATTTCTTCTTAAAAAAAAAGAGTTGAAAATTTGGGAAGGCAATCATTTAGATTTCACATTTGAAAAAAAAGAAAGCAAAAAAAAATTTATTGGAACCAAAGGTAATAATGTAATATCTAAATATTATGCAAAAAATATAAAAAAAAATTTTCAATCATCAGTTAAATCAATTTTTTTTAATAATTACTTTTGGGAAGTTAAATTAGATAATAAAAAGGTAATTAAGGCTAAATCAGTAATTTTTACTTGTCCATTCCCACAACTTAAAAAGATTGCTGGTAAATATCTTAAAAAAAAATTTTCAAAATTAAAAATAAATATGGAACCTAATATTACAACTATGATAGCCTTCAAAAGCCAAAAAGAAATTCCAGTAAGTAGCATAAAATTTAATGATGACATCCTTACTTGGGCTGCAAACGAGAATAGTAAAAAAAGGTTTAATTCATCGAATTCTCTTTGGACCTTACAATCTTCTGTAAAATGGGCCAAAAAATTTATAAATATTTATAAAAAAAACAAAAAAGTAGAAAATACTTTAATTTCAAAGTTTTTAAATTTCTCTGGTTATAAAAAAAATAAAATTATATTTAAGAAAACTCATGGTTGGAAATATTCCTATAACTTTCACGGCTCTCCTTATAAAAGTTATTGGGATAAAAAATTAAGAATTGGAGTTTGTGCAGATTGGTTAATTGGATCAAAAGTAGAAAGTGCCTGGTTAAGTGCAAATAATTTGGCTAAAAAGATAAAATAATTAAAAAATACCTTTGCTGCTTTTAGATTTATCTTTAATTGACGGCTTAACTTCAACATTTAAACCAATTAAATCTTTTGATTTTAATTTAGGAAGATTTTGGACACACTTTAAAAATCTAACCGACTCTTTTTTTGTTATTATACCATCAGTTAAGCTTTTAAATTTATTTATATATTCTTTTCTTGAAAAAGGTCTTTTTCCTGCTGGGTGTGCATCTGCGACATTAATTTCTTCTGATATTTCCGATCCGTCTTTCATTGAGATGATCACTTTTCCACCAAAGCATTTATTTTTAGGGTTAGGATCATGATATTTTTTAGTCCATTTTGGATCCTCTTTAGTTGAAATTTTTTGCCAAAGTTCAACGGTGCTTTTTCTTTGTGCTCTTTGAGGAGTATAGGATTTAACATGGTGCCACGTTCCATCCTCGAGTGCTACAGCAAAAATATACATTATAGAATGATCCAAGGTCTCCCTGCTAGCTTTCGGATCCATTTTTTGAGGATCATTAGCCCCTGTACCGATAACGTAATGAGTATGATGACTTGTTTCAATAACTATTCTTTCGATATCACTCACACTGGAAATTTTTTTATTTAAGCTTCTTGCTAGATCAATTAATGCTTGAGATTGATATTCTGCTGAATGTTCTTTCGTATAAGTTTCGAGTATCGCTCGTTTAGGTTCATTTACATTTGGTAATGGCACTGAATACTCTTTATCAGGCCCTGATAAAATATAAGCGATAACACTATCCTCACCCTCATAAATTGGTGAAGGGGCTCCTTCACCTCTCATGCATCTATCAACTGCTTCTACTGCAAGCTTGCCTGCATGAGCAGGAGCGAAAGCTTTCCAGCTTGAGATTTCTCCCTTTCTAGACTGTCTTGTAGAAACTGTAATGTGTAATGCTTGCTGAATAGATTGATAAATAACGTCGGTTTTTAAATTCAATAAACTTCCCAAACCAGCCGCAACGCTCGGTCCTAAATGAGCTATATGATCAATTTTATGTTCATGTAAGCAAATTCCTTTTACAAGATTTACTTGAATTTCATAACCTGTAAGAATTCCTTTAATTAAATCTTTGCCGGTACATCCTTTTTGTTGAGCTACTGCTAAGATTGCAGGTATGTTATCTCCTGGATGGCTATAATCTGCTGCTAAGAATGTATCGTGATAATCTAATTCTCTAACTGCAGTTCCATTTGCCCATGCAGCCCATTCACAATCTACTTTAATTTTTGAGTTTAAACCAAAAATTGTAGCACCTTTTTTTCTTGAGTGTGCTAAAGCCATTGCTCTTGCTGAGATAACTGGTGCTCTATTGAAGGAAGCAATAGCTACTGATGCATTATCAATAATTCTATTTATGACCATATCAATTGCTTCTTTATCTAATTGTGCTTTATCTGATGAAATCTCTGCGATTTTCCAAGCTAATTGATCTTCTTTTTTTAAATTTGATTTTGATGGATGAACTTTTACTTTTATATCTCTCATTTAATTAGCAAGCATATTCCTTAAGACATACTGTAAAATTCCACCATTTTTGTAATACTCCACTTCATTAGCAGTATCAATTCTGCAAAGCATTGGAATTTTTTTGATTGTTCCATCTTTGTATTTAATCTCACAAGTAATTTCTTGCCTTGGTTTTACTCCTTTATTAATATCAATAACTGAAATCAGCTCTACACCAGTGATATTCAATTTTTTTCGGTCAAATCCCTTTTTAAATTGTAAAGGTAATACACCCATTCCAATTAAGTTTGACCTATGAATTCTTTCAAAACTCTCTGCTAAAACAGCCTTAATCCCAAGAAGTTTCGTTCCTTTTGCAGCCCAGTCTCGAGAAGATCCAGTTCCGTACTCTTTTCCAGCAATAACAACTAAATCATTGTTTCTTTTTTTATATTCCATAGCAGCTTCATAAACACTCATTACTTTTCCATCTGGCTGCAAAGTTGTAAATCCACCTTCAGTGCCAGGAGCCATTTCATTTCTAATTTTAATGTTTCCGAAAGTTCCTCTCATCATTACTTCGTGGTTTCCACGTCTTGCGCCGTAAGAATTAAAATCTTTTTGTTGTATTTGATGCTTCATAAAATAATCACCTGTTGGACTATCTTTTTTAATACTTCCTGCTGGTGAAATATGATCTGTTGTTACCGTGTCAGCTAATAATAAGAGAATTCTAGCATCATTAATTGGTTTAAAACCTTCTGGTTGGTCGGGTAAATCATCGAAAAATGGTGGCCTTTTTACATATGTAGAATTGGCTTCCCAGTTATAAATATCGCTATCCGTTGTATTAATAGCTTGCCATTCTTTAGGTCCTTCTGAAACATTTGAATATCTTTGCTTAAACATATCTGCATTTAAAGAAGTTAACATTAAATCTTCAATCTCTTTATTGCTTGGCCAAATATCTTTTAAGAAAACATCTTTACCATTTTTATCTTTACCTAGCGCAGATTTGTACATATCAAAATTCATATTACCTGCTAAAGCATAAGCTACAACTAATGGTGGTGATGCTAAGTAATTAGCTTTTACATCTGGATTTATTCTTCCTTCAAAGTTTCTATTACCAGATAAAACTGAAACGGCATAAAGATCATTTTTATTTATTGCATCAGATATATTTTGATTTAAAGGTCCAGAGTTTCCTATACAAGTTGTGCAACCATAGCCCACTAAATTAAAACCAAGTTCATCTAAATATTTATTTAAACCTGCTTTTTCTAAATAGTCTGTCACAACTTGTGATCCTGGTGCTAATGAAGTTTTTACCCATGGTTTAACTTTTAATCCTTTTTCATAAGCTTTCTTCGCTAAAAGACCTGCGCCAATCATTACGCTTGGGTTAGAAGTATTTGTGCAAGATGTGATAGCAGCAATTACAATATCACCATCTTTTATGTTAAAGTCAGTGCCTTCAACTTTAGCTTCGATAGCCTTATCTCTTTTTGCATTTTCTATATAAACTTTTGCAAAAGCAGTTGAAGCCTCTGTAAGTAAAACTTTATCCTGTGGTCGTTTTGGTCCAGAAATACTTGTCACTACACTACTTACATCTAATGAAAGAGTATCGGTGAACTCAACATCATCGCTTGCCCAGAGCCCTTGTTCCTTTGAATATTTCTCGACTAAAGTTATTGTTTCTTGATCTCTTCCAGATAATTTTAAATATTTCAGAGTTTCATCATCGACTGGGAAGAAACCACATGTGGCTCCATATTCAGGAGCCATGTTTGCAATAGTTGCTCTATCAGCTAGAGTTAAATTTTTTAAACCTTCACCATAAAATTCTACAAATTTTCCAACCACACCTTTTTTTCTTAGCATTTCAACAATTATTAAAACTAAGTCTGTTGCAGTTGTTCCTTCCTTTAATTTTCCTTTTAGTTCAACTCCAATAACTTCTGGAATTAACATTGAAATAGGCTGACCTAACATTGCAGCCTCAGCTTCTATTCCACCAACACCCCAACCTAAAACAGATAAACCATTTACCATAGTAGTATGACTGTCAGTTCCAACTAAAGTATCTGGATAAGCATATAAATCATTACCGCTTTTTGATGACCAAACTACTTTGGATAAATATTCTAAATTTACTTGGTGACAAATTCCTGTGCCTGGAGGCACAACTCTAAAATTATCAAATGCTTTCTGTCCCCACTTTAAAAAAGAATAACGCTCACCATTTCTTGAAAATTCTCTTTCAACATTTTTATTAAACGATTTTCCCGATGCATATTCATCAACCATTACAGAATGATCTATAACTAAATCAACTGTAGACAATGGATTTATCTTATCTGGATTTTTATTTTTATCTTTAACTGCATCTCTCATTGCTGCTAAGTCTGCGATTGCAGGGATACCTGTATAATCTTGTAGTAAAGTTCGCGCTGGTCTGTAAGCTATTTCGGTGTTAGATTTTTTGTTTTTTAGCCAATCTTTAATTGCCAAGATCTGCTTCTTATCTACAGTTAAATTATCTTCATATCTTAGCAAGTTTTCTAATAAAACTTTAAGGGATTTTGGTAATTTTGAGATTTCCTCTAATCCATTCTTTTCAGCTTTTTTTAAATTGAAAATTTTATATTCTTTTCCAGACGATGAAATATTATCTAATGATTTAAAGGAATCTTTACTATTAAATTTCATGCGCTATACATAGAACAAAATTACACAAACGATAAGTAAAAAAGACATTGTATAATTAAAATTCTTTATAAATTTATCACTTGTGGCGAATTTTCTCATGTATTTTCCCATTAAACACCAAGCTGTTTGGCTTCCAACAGCCATCAAAAACCAAACAAATGTTAAAATAATCGAGTCTCTTAAGTAATTATTTTGTGTATCAATAAATAAGGAAATTGAAGTCAATCCAACGATAATGCTTTTAGGATTTACAAATTGAAACCAAAAAGTATTTAAAAAAGTCACTGGTTTTGGATCAATTTTTTTATCTCTTGTTTGTCCTGCGAAAGATAATTTGTAAGCCATATATAATAAATAAATTGATCCTAAAATTTTAATTGTAGTTTGAATAAAAGCATACTTTTGAAAAACAGCAGCCGACGTTAATTGCAAAAGTATTATTAAAAGTGTCCATCCAATAATAACTCCTAGCATTGTAGGAATAGCTTTTCTAAAACCAAAATTAAAAGCTGTATAAGAAGTCATAATATTATTTGGACCGGGAGAAAACGCAGTCGCGATACCGAATAAAATTAATGGTAAAAGTTGCATTTGAATTTAATGTGGTGCTCTAAATCTACTATGGCAAGCTGAGCAATTGCTCCACATCAGTTCTTTTTGTACCGCCCTAAGATCCTCTGCAGTCTCAATGGCTTTAGCAAGTTTTAACATGTCATCTGACGCTTTTTGCATTAATGCACTAAACTCTTCTTTATTTTCCCAAATACTTGGTAGCGCCTCTGTTTTGAAACCTTCTTTTGTATTTTCAGGAAAATAATTTAATAATTTTTTATAATTAGCTGACATTTTTTCCATTAAGGGTTTAGCTTCCTCTATTTTTTTTGACTTTAGTAAAATTGATATTTTTTTTCCTGTTTGATAGTTTTCACTAAACATTGCTTTTCTACCTTTAATAATTTCTTCCACGCTCTGAGCATTCAGGGAATTGAAGTTTATAAAAATAACAAAAGTAATAATTATTAATTTTAATTTAGTCATAAATAGTTAATATGGTAGTATGCAAGTTTTTAACAGTTATAGCAAATACGGACTATTAGCTAAATTGTTTCATTGGATTACATTTATAGTACTTTTAGCTCAAGTTCCATTTGGTTTTTATTTAGTAGGATTAGAATTTTCGGATGAAAGAATAGAATTAGAAAATATTCATATACTAGTCGGTATCACTGTTTTCTATTTAACTTTGTTAAGACTTATTTGGAAATTTTTTAATCCAAGCCCTACTGAAAGCAAAAGTTTTTTTAAAGGACAAATATTAATTGGTAAAGTTAACCACTTGTTACTTTATCTGAGTATTTTTGCAATTACCATTTCAGGAATGCTTAAAAAGCTCTACATGGGTGAGACTCTAAATTTCCTTTTTTTTAAATATGGATTTGAAAAAGATAATTTTTTATTAGCCGATGCTTTCTACGAAGTTCATATCTACGCTAATTATCTACTTTTAGTTTTAGTAACCTTGCATATTCTTGCTGTGGTTGTTCATCACTTTATTTTTAAAGACAAAATTTTGAGTAAAATAACTTAATCCTTATAAATTGATTTGACTAGATGCCATTATTTTAATTAAGATATCTTATGCCTGGTAAATTAGTTAGCAGGATGTCTAAAAGAAAATGCTTCACTATAAGTGAAGTTGATACGATAAAATCTGCTAGTCAAAAATTTCATGAAAATCAAATAGGCTGTATGCCAGTACTAGATAAAAACAAAAAAGTTGTAGGAATTTTATCTGAGAGAGATTTATCTAGACTCATTTATACTGAGAAATTTAATTTAACGCTTCCTGTTTCTGAATTAATGTCAAAAGAACTAATTTCCTGTGACCTTAACACATCAGTTACAGAATTAATGGATGAGATGACAGAGAAGAAGATCAGACATATTTTAATTATGGAGGATAATAATCTTTTGGGCATTGTTTCAATTGGCGATGTTGTAAAACATTTAATTAATAAAATTGAAGAGGAAAATAAAAACTTGAAAGATTATATTAATAGCTACTAGTTAATGACAAGCTTCGTTGAATTTTTTCAATCTCCAATAATTATATGGCCAAGGTGTAACAAATCCTACAGCCAACATTATAGGAACTACCCACCAAGTTAAAATTGCTCCACCGGTTAAAAAATAATCAGTTGCATTCATTGCAATTTCCATACTCACCATAGAAATTAAACTCATACCAACAGCTGTTTTAAAAGCTAGTTTGAATGAGAAATTTTGCCTTAATAAAATAACAGTTTCTAAGATTATGCTTGTAATTATTCCATTAATAACTGCTAAGGTCATAATCACTAGAACAGGAAAAGTAATTTTAGTTAATTGAAAAAATAATATAGTTCCAAAATCTCCTATTGAACACCCAAGTAAACACCAAAATGTATTCTTCGCACTTCTCAACCAAGTATGTTTACAGCTCCAATGAAAAGTTTCTGAACTCATTATGCAATATCTAAACCATTATCAGTTTTCTGAGATGGGTGCACTAAGACAACTTTTCCATCTTTTTCAATAGCGCCAAGTACTAAAACTTCTGATACAACTCCAGCTATATTCTTTGTTGGAAAGTTACAAACTCCTATTACTTGTTTGCCAACTAAGTTTTCAGGAGTGTAATAGTGAGTAATCTGAGCTGAAGATTGCTTAATGCCTATCTCTTTTCCAAAATCTACCTTAACTATTAATGAAGGTTTTCTTGCTTTCTCATTTACTTTTACTTCTAAGACAGTGCCAACTTTAATTTTTACCTTTTTAAAATCATCATAAGTTATTTCCATAAATTCCTTTCTATAAATAAAAAAGGGGGCCTAAGCCCCCTTTTGAATTAGTAAGCAATTGGTTTACAGTTCTTTGTATTTACCTTTGCTCCACTCATAAAATACATAACCTGGTAAGCTCACGTCACCTTTTCTATCAAAGCTTAGTGAACCGATTACAGTATCAAACTTGCCTTTTCTCATTACTTTAAGAACTTTAGCGGGATCATTTGTTCCAGCTTGATTAGCAGCTTGTTCGAATACTTGTAACGCAGCGTATGAATAAAGAACATAACCTTCTGGCTCAATACCAGCAGCTTTAAATTCTTTTACAACACTTGCTGCAGCAGGGTTATTTCTTGGATCTGGAGAGAAAGTCATTAATGTACCTTCACCTGCATTTCCTGTGATATCCCAATATTCAGCTGTAACTAATGCGTCACCACTGATTAATTTAGTTTTCATACCTTGGTCTCTCATTTGTCTTACGATCAAACCACCTTCTGTGTGATAACCACCAAGATATACTGCATCAATGTTGTTAGCTTTTAATTTTGAAACTAAAGCAGAGTAGTCTTTTTCACCTGCTGTATAAGCTTCGTACATAGCGTCTTTAAGGCCAGCTTTCTTCATGTTTTTTCTAGTCGCATCTGCTAAACCTTTTCCGTAAGCAGTTTTATCATGAAGGATAGCTACTTTTTTACCTTTGTAGTTTTCAGCTAAGAATTTACCAGCAACTTCACCTTGCTGATCATCTCGACCGCAAACTCTAAAAGTATATTTACCACCTTTATCCGTTAACGCTGGATTTGTTGAAGCTGGTGAAACTTGTATAATTCCTTCTTCATTATAAACCGCAGAAGCTGGAATTGAAGAACCAGAGCAGAAGTGACCTGCAACATAAGCTACACCTTGACCAGCAAATTTGTTGGCTACAGCAACAGCTTGTTTAGGATCGCAAGCATCATCTCCGATTTCTAATTTAACTTTCTCACCATTAATTCCACCTTTTTTATTAACGTGCTTTAACCACATTTCAGCACCAGCTTTTAACTGAGCACCAAATGAAGCGTACTGACCAGACATAGGTCCAGCAGAAGCAACAACAACGTCAGCTTTAGCTGATACTGTTGCAAGCATTAATGTTCCGGCAATTAATGAAAGAAGTTTATTGAACGTTCTTAACATATTATTTCCCTTTGTTGTTAATTAATTAATTATTGATATTGAACACCTTAATTCCAATATTGTAAATATGAAAAAAAGTTAATTTTTTGCCCCACCTTCAAGATAAGCGGCTTGAATGTCTTTATTTTTAAGTAACTCTTGACCAGGACCCTTTATGGTCACCTTTCCGTTTACTAAAACATATGCTCTATCAGCAAGCTCCAAAGCTTTTTTGGCATTTTGCTCAACTAAAAAAATTGTGACATTTTTTTCTTTATTAATATTTTTTATTGAAACAAAAATTTGATTTACTAATTTAGGTGCAATTCCTAGTGAAGGTTCATCCAATAAGAGTACTTTAGGTTTACTCATTAATGCTCTTCCAATTGCCAACATTTGTTGTTCTCCTCCAGAAAGTGTTCCGCCTCTCTGGGTTTTTCTATCGCTTAATACAGGAAATAAATCATAAACTTCCTTAATATCCTTTTCAAAATATTTCCCTTTTTCATTTGCATGAGCACCTAATCTTAAATTTTCTTCTACAGTTAATCTTGAAAAAATTCTTCTTCCTTCTGGTACTTGGCAAATACCCATATCAACTATTTTGTGAGGCTGTTTATTCTCAATATTTTCTCCGTTAAAAACTATATTTCCTCTTTTAGCTTTATTCACTCCACTGATCGTCATAAGTAAAGTTGATTTACCTGCTCCATTGGAGCCAATTAAAGAAACAATTTCACCGTCATTCACATCAAGATCTACACCTTTCAAAGCTTGGATTTTGCCATAAAAAGTTTCAACGTTAGAAATTTTTAGCATTATTCATCTACTCCTAGGTAAGCTTCAATAACCTCTTTACTATTTTTAGTTTGATCAGCTGTTCCCTCAAATATTTTTTTACCATAATTTAAAACAACAACATGGTCAGAAATACCCATTACTACACTCATGTCGTGTTCAATTAATAAAATTCCTGTTTGTTTTTCTGTTTTGATAAATTTTAATAATTTATTTAATTCAGCTGACTCTTTTGGATTTAGTCCCGCAGCAGGTTCGTCTAGGCACAATAACCTTGGTTCAATACACATAGCACGAACTATTTCCAATTTTCTCTGATCTCCGTAAGGAAGATCACCGGCATTATCATCTGCTCTATGTGTTAATCCAATAATATCTAACCAATATTTTGCTTTATCAACTGCTAACTTTTCTTTGTCTCTGTAAGATTTAAGATTAAGTAAACCAAACAAAGAATAACCAGAAGCCACCATTAGTTCGTTATGTTGAGCTACTAATAAATTTTCAAGTACAGACATTGCTGGAAATAATCTAATATTTTGAAAAGTTCTAGCTACTTTTGCTACATAAGCTATTTTAAAATCTGTATATTTTCTTAGTGAAATTTTGCTGTCTTCTTTGTGTAAGAACATTTGACCATTGGTTGGCTTATAAAATCCAGTCAAACAATTAAATACAGTTGTTTTTCCTGCGCCATTAGGTCCAATGATAGAAGTTATTTGATTACTTTTTGCATCAAAACTTAAATCATCAATGGCAATTAAACCACCAAACTTCATTGTTAAATTTTCTACTGATAGTAAGTTGCTCATTTCTTATCTCCGTGCATAAGAATAGTTGGTTTCCTATTCGCTAAAATTCCTTTTGGTTTAAACACCATAATTAAAACCATCGCTCCTCCAAATGCGATCATCCTATATTGTTCTAAATCTCTAAACATTTCTGTAATTCCAATTAAAAAAATTGATGCGAGAACTACTCCGGTTTGCGAGCCCATACCGCCTAATACAACAATAGCAACAATGATTGCTGACTCTATAAATGTAAAACTTTCTGGACTTATAAATGCTTGTCGTGTTGCAAAAAATGACCCGGCAAATCCACCAAACATAGCGCCAATTGCAAAAGCGGTAAGTTTTGTATTTGTAGGATTAACGCCCAAAGATTTACAAGCGATCTCATCTTCTCTTAGAGCTTCCCATGCTCTACCAACAGGAAGTTTTCTTATCTTCAGCGTAAAGTAATTAGTTATTAAGGCTAATACTAAAATTAAATAATATAAAAATATTATTCGATGCATTGTTGAGTATTCAAGATTGAAAAATAAATGAAAACTTGTTTCCCCTTCATCTGGGGATCTTTTAAAAGGTAATCCAAAAAAAGATGGTCGTGGTATTCCAGTGATACCGTCAGGACCGTTTGTTACCTCATACCAATTGATCAAGATAATTCTTATAATTTCTCCAAACCCTAAAGTAACAATCGCAAGATAATCTCCTCTTAATCTTAAAACAGGAAAACCAAGTAAAATTCCAAAAAAAGCTGCAAACACTCCAGCTAAAGGTAAACAAATCCAAAAAGACCAACCAAAAGTTGTCGCAATCAGTGCGTAAGAATAAGCGCCGACTGCATAAAAAGCTACATAACCTAAATCAAGAAGACCAGCTAAACCAACTACAATGTTTAAACCCCATCCTAACATGATATAAGTTAAAATCATTATTGCTACATCCATAAAGTATCTGTCAGTAAATGGCAGAAATGGAAATACTACTGCAAACAAAATACCAGTAATTGCAAAATGTTTAGCTTTATCCTCGGTAATACTAGAAAACTTAGATGACAGTGTTGAAAAAATTTTAAATTCTGTTCTTCTTGCAGAATTAATATTAATTAAAAATCTTCCTAAAATACACAATCCAACAAGTAAAAAAACTACTCCCCATTGTGGAGTTATGAATAGCCCTTCACCTTTTGATACAGTTCTTAAACCTACTATTGGACCAAACAAAGCTAAAGCAATTAAGCCTGTAAATAAACTATCTTTAAATGA
>CACPCL010000012.1 GCA_902632445.1 uncultured Pelagibacteraceae bacterium
TTATATTTTTAATATTTTTTTTTATCTCAGCTTGATTTAAAACTTTTCTTGTTGACTCTTTACCTGAGGGATCACCTATTAAAGTAGTTCCACCGCCTAATAGTACGATAGGTCTATGTCCAAATTTTTGTAAAAGTCTTAAAATCATTATTTGCAGCAAACTACCAACATGAAGACTGCTTGCAGTACAATCAAAACCTATATATGCTTTAATTGACTTTTTGGAGCAAATCTCATCAAGTTTATCTAGATCAGTACATTGATTAAGATAACCACGTGAATTCAGCTCAAGTAAAAATTTATTTTTCATAGTGTATTTTATTTAATCCACTATTATACAAAATTGATTATAAATAAATAAAAATATGCAACAAAAACATAATTCTCTTGGCTTAATGAGCGGTACATCTGGGGATGGAGTAGATGCCTCAATAATTGTTTCTAATGGGGTTGATACTTACGAATCAATCAAGGATCAGTTTTATGAATATGATAATGAAATTTACGATAAGTTCCACATTTTGAAAGAAAAAATAAACAATCCAAATGATTTAAAAGTATTTGAAAAAGAACTTAGAGATTTAGAGAGAATTATTACAATTTTTCACGCTAAAGTAATTAATGATTTAATTCAAAAAAATAATTTTTCACTTATAGGTTTTCATGGCCAAACAATTTATCATAATGCAAAAAACAAAATTTCCTATCAATTAGGAGACGCAAAACTTTTATTTCAATTAACAAAAAAAAAAATAGTATTTAATTTTAGAAAAAATGATATTCTAAATGGTGGAGAAGGTGCACCGTTAACTCCTTTATTTCATAAACTTCTAAGTTTAAAAAAAAATTTTGAACTTCCAGTTTGTATCTTAAATATAGGAGGAATTTCAAATATAACAATAATATCTAATGAAGCTATTTACGAGAATTTTTTTAGTAAAGATATTGGTCCAGGAAATTGTTTAATTGATACTTGGATAAGAAAAAACTCAAATAAAAAATTTGATAAAGATGGACTTTTAGCTTCTTCGGGAAAAAAAAATGAAATAATATTAGAACAGGCACAAGAATTATATGCTAATCGTATTAATAAAGAAAAAATTTCTTTAGATGTAAATGATTTTGACATTTCCTTTGCCAGAGGTTTATCTTTAGAAGATGGAGCAAGTACTATAACTGAATTTTCAGCTAACATAATCGGAGATAGTTTGAAAGAATCATTTAAAAAATTTAATTTTAATATTAAAGAAATTTTATTGTGTGGAGGAGGAAGAAAAAATAAATTTTTAATCGATAAAATTAAAAAATATTTTTCTAAGGATATAAAACTAAGATTAATTGATGAATACAAAATTGATGGGGACTTCATAGAGTCCCAAGCATTCGCATTTTTAGCTATAAGATCTCTTAAAAAATTACCTTTATCTTTTCCAAATACAACAAATTGCAAAAAACCTTGTTCAGGTGGAGAACTTATAGAAAGTTAAATTAATGCCGTTTTTTCTTTGAGATATTTTTCTATCTCTAAAGATAATTCTTTTTCTTTGTTTTTAAAAAAGTGATTTGAATTTTTTATTTTTGAGAAAATTACTTCTACACCTTTTTGATTTTTGATTCTATTATCAAGTTCAATAATACTATCTTTTGTTACTAGTTCATCGTTTTCACTGTAAACTACTTGTCCTGAAGTTGGACACGGAGCAAGAAATGAGAAATCGTATACGTTTGGCTGAGGTGACACAGCTATAAAATTATTAACTTCTGGTCTTCGCATTATTAATTGCATACATATTAATGATCCGAATGAAAAACCTGATACCCAGCATTGGCTATAATCTAAATTTTGTCTTTCTATCCAATCTAATGCAGCAGCTGCATCAGATAATTCACCTTGACCATTATCAAATACACCATCACTTTTACCTACACCCCTAAAATTTACTTTAATAACAGAGAAACCGTTTTCTAAAAAAATGTTATACATTAGTTGCACAATTTTATTATTCATTGTTCCACCGTATTGAGGATGAGGATGTAGTACTATAGCAACTGGTGAACCAAATTTTGGATTTTTATAATATTTGGCTTCCAGTCTTCCAGCAGGTCCAGGTATAAAAATTTCTAAACTTTTTGGTTTCATACTTGATAATGATTACTATTAAAAAAAAAAGTACTGAGTTATAGCATGTTTTTATGCGACAAATATTTTTTTTTAATCCTGACTAAATCAGTAGGAATTGATGCAAAACTGTTGTAATACAACGTTAAATTATGAAACTAACAAATAAAGGAAGATATGCAGTTATGGCTATGGCCGACTTAGCTTCAAATGCTAAAGACGGACCCATTAGTCTTTCAGAAATTTCTTTAAGACAAAATATTTCATTAGCCTATCTTGAACAAATTTTTCTTCAGTTAAAAAATAATAAATTAGTAAGAAGTTCTAGAGGTGCTAATGGTGGTTATGTGTTAGAAAAACCAGCATCTGAAATTAAATTATCAAATATAATTTATGCTGTAGATGAAGAGGTAAAAACACTTAATTGCAAAAAAAATTCAAAAAGAGGATGTAATAATAAATCAACAAAATGTATTACACATAACTTATGGGATCAATTAGATCAACACATTAACGGTTTTTTTGAAAGAGTTAAACTACAAGATTTAACAAAATTAAATTAGAATTATGAAGAGTGAAGAATTAAAAAATCAAGAATATAAATACGGTTTTACAACCGATATTGAAAATATCAGAGCCCCAAAAGGTCTTACTGAGAAAACTATTAAGTTTATTTCTAAAATTAAAAAAGAACCTAAGTGGATGTTGGATTGGAGGATGAAAGCTTTTAATCGGTTAAAAGCATTGAAAGAGCCTAGTTGGCAAAAACCAAAGTACCCCAAAATTGATTATCAAAACTTATATTACTATTCAGCTCCTAAAAGCATAAAAGATAAACCAAAAAGTTTGGCTGAAGTAGATCCAAAACTTATTGAAACATACAATAAACTTGGCATACCTCTTAATGAGCAAAAAAGATTAAGTGGAGTGGCAGTTGATGCTGTTTTTGACTCGGTATCTGTAGCAACAACCTTTAAAGGTGAACTTGATAAAAAGGGGATTATTTTTTGCCCAATATCTGAAGCAATACAAAAACATCCAGATCTAGTAAAAAAATATCTTGGTTCTGTAATACCAATTAGTGATCATTATTTTGCAACACTTAATTCTGCGGTTTTTACTGACGGATCTTTTGTTTATATTCCGCCGAATACAAGGTGTCCGATGGAACTATCAACATATTTTAGAATAAATGCATCAGAGACTGGACAGTTTGAAAGAACTCTAATTATTGCTGATAAAGGTAGTTACGTTAGCTATTTAGAGGGCTGCACAGCACCAATGAGAGATGAAAATCAATTACACGCTGCTAATGTGGAGTTAGTTGCCTTGGATGATGCAGAAATAAAATATTCAACAGTCCAAAACTGGTATCCAGGGGATAAAGATGGAGTTGGTGGTATATATAATTTTGTTACAAAAAGAGGCGCATGTAAAGGCAAAAACTCTAAAATTTCCTGGACGCAAGTCGAGACAGGTTCAGCAATAACATGGAAATATCCTAGTTGTATTTTACAAGGCGATAACTCTGTTGGTGAATTTTACTCAATTGCTATTACAAACAATCATCAAAAAGCTGATACTGGCACTAAAATGATTCACTTAGGAAAAAATACTAAAAGTAAAATTATTTCAAAGGGAATTTCTGCTGGTCACGCTGATAATACATATAGAGGCCTTGTAGATATCAGTGCTAAAGCTAAAAATTCGAGAAATTACACTCAATGTGACTCATTATTAATGGGTAACAAATGTGGAGCACACACTGTACCATATATTAGAAATAAAAATTCATCTTCAACGGTAGAGCACGAAGCTACGACATCTAAAATTAACGAGGATCAGTTATTTTACTGTAATCAAAGAGGATTAAATCAAGAGGAGGCTGTGAGTCTTATAGTAAATGGTTTCTGTAAAGAAGTGTTACAGCAGCTTCCTATGGAATTTGCAGTTGAGGCACAAAAATTAGTTTCAATTAGTTTAGAAGGGAGCGTCGGATAATGCTTCAGCTACAAAATTTAAAAGCTTCAGTAAACGATAAGTCAATTTTAAACGGATTAAATTTAGAGGTAAAAGCTGGTGAAGTTCACGCAATAATGGGTCCAAACGGATCTGGAAAAAGTACTTTAGCAAATATTTTATCTGGCAAAAATGGCTACGAAATAAGTGGAACCTTAAAGTACGAGGGTAAAAACCTGCAAGATATACCTATAGAGGAAAGAGCGCAAAAAGGAATTTTTTTAGCATTTCAATACCCTCTTGAAATTCCAGGTGTGAATACAACTAATTTCTTAAAAACTTCATTGAATACAATTATGAAGGCTAAAGGTGAAAAAGAATTAGATACTCTTAATCTTTTAAAATTAATTAAAAAAAAGGCTTCTGAATTAAATATCGATGAAAAATTTTTATCAAGACAATTAAATGTGGGATTTTCAGGAGGTGAAAAAAAGAAAAATGAAATTCTTCAAATGAAACTACTGGAACCAAAACTAGCAATCTTGGATGAGACAGATTCAGGTTTAGATATTGACGCTTTAAGAATTGTTGCAGATGGAGTAAATTCTCATAAAAACTCGAAAAACGCATTTTTAATTATTACACATTATCAAAGGTTACTTGACTATATAAAACCAGATTTTGTTCATGTTTTATCAAAAGGTAAAATTATAAAAACAGGAAGCGCCGATTTAGGTAAAGAATTAGAGAAAACTGGTTACGAAAATTTGAAATAATGGAACAATTATTTAAAATCGATTTAAAAAAAATAAATACTTCTTCACAAAAAGAATCTTTGGAAAGAAAAAAAAACCTTGAATTATTTTTTAAAACTGGTCTACCAAATAAAAAAGACGAAAATTGGAAATTTACAGATCTTAATTCTATAATAAATAAGAATTTCAAAAAAATTTTAAACAATAACGAGTTTGAATTTGATAAAAAGATTGAATTAATTAATGATTTTGATCATAATAATATTGTTCTTGTTAATGGAACATTTAAATCCTGCGATATCCAATTTGAAGATAAAGAAAAAGTAAAAATTGAGAGTTTGAACTCACTTGAAGATTTTGAGTGTCAAAAAAATAATAATCTCCACTTTCTGAATAAAGCTCTGTCTTTAGGGGGATTTAATTTAGAAGTACAGAAAGATTATAAATGTAAAAAACCAATTATTATTTATAATTATTTTACATCAAATTTAGAAAATAAGATTATTAACAACTCAAATAATATCAAATTGCACCGAAACTCTGAATTAACTTTGATTGAATATAATATTGGTGAAAAAAGTAAATTTTTAAAAAATACTTTTGAAAAAGTAAATATTGATGAAGGAGCTTTGTTAAAAAATATAATTTTACAAAAAACAAAATGTAACGGTTTCTTTTACAAAAATATATCAGGGTCACAAGGATATAATTCAAGCTATCAAAATTTTATATTAAGCTCTGGTCTTAAATTTAACAGAATAGAGATTGATATGAACTTAAATAAAGAAAATTGTAATTGTTTTATTTTATCTGGATTGTGTTTAGGTAAAAAGGAACACCAAGAAATCAAAACTCAAATAAACCATTTGGCTCCAAATTGTAAAAGTTATCAAAAAATTAAGAATGTTTTGGAATATGACAGCAATGGGGTCTATCAAGGCAAAATATTTGTTAAAGATATTGCTCAAAAAACTGACGCATACCAATTGAGTAAAGCTCTCATTCTACATGATGAAGCAGCATTCAATGCAAAACCAGAGTTAGAAATTTATGCAGACGATGTAAAATGTTCACACGGATCTACTTCTGGAAGCATCGATATGGATGCAATTCATTATTTAATGACTAGAGGAATAGATAAAGCAACTGCAAAAAAACTTCTAATAAATGGTTTTCTTAATGAAATTTTTGAAAATATCCATGAAGAAAAAATTAAAGTTTTTCTTCAGAAAATTATAAAAGAACAGATAAATGGAATTTAGTAATATAAAATCAAAATTTCCAATTTTTAAACAAAAAATTAAAGGCAAGCCTTTAATATACTTAGATAGCGCTAATTCCTCGCAAAAACCGAAAACAGTAATTGATGAAATATCAAGATTTTATGAAACTGAATTTTCTAATGTTGGAAGAAGTGTACATACATTAGCTGTCAAAGCTACAAATAAGTTCGAAGAAACAAGAGACATAGTTAGATCTTATATTAATGCCAGACATAGAGAAGAAATAATTTTTACAAAAGGAGCTACAGAAGCAATTAATTTGGTAGCCAGCACTTACGGAGAAAAATTCATAAGAGCCGGTGACGAAATAATTGTAACAGAACTAGAACATCATTCAAATTACGTGCCATGGCACTATCTAAGAAATAAAAAAGGTGCAGTGATAAAATTTGCTTCAATTAATAATGATGGAGAAATAGATGTTAATGAGTTTAATAAACATATTACTGAAAAAACTAAAATGATTGCATTCACTCATATTTCAAATGTTACAGGCACAATCATGCCAGTAAAAAAAATAATTGATTTAGCTAAATCAAAAAACATTCCAGTACTAATTGATGGGACTCAAGGCGCCCCCCATTCAGTGTTAGATGTTCAAGATTTGGGTTGTGATTTTTACGCTATTTCTTGTCATAAAATGTACGGGCCAAACGGACTTGGTATTCTTTATGCTAAAAAAAAATGGGTTGATGAATTACCGCCGTATCAAGGAGGAGGAGGAATGATCAGTGAAGTTAAAAAAGATGAAATATCATACGCAGACTCCCCAACAAAATTTGAGGCAGGGACTATGCAGACCGCAGAAGTAGTAGCTTTTGCAAAATCTATCAAGTTTATTCAAGACTTAGGAATTAAAAATATAGAAAAACATGAAAGTCAAATTCTTGAATACGGTTTAGAAAAATTACGAAAAAATAACTCCGTTAATATTATTGGAAATCCTAAAAAAAGGGCATCTATAATGTCGTTTACGATCAAAGGGATTCATCCGCATGATATAGCAACAATTTTAGATGACGATGGTGTAGCAATTAGAGCAGGCCATCATTGTTGTCAGATATTGCATGATAAACTAGGAATTCCAGCCTCAGCAAGAGCTTCAATAGGAGTTTATAACAGCAAAGATGATATTGATGTATTATGTGAGTCAATTAACAAATGTAAAAAAGTATTTCAAATTTAAATGGAACTGAAAGAATTATATCAAGAAATAATCTTAGATCATGCAAAGAATCCTAGAAACAAGGGTAAGTGTGACGGTTACAATCATTATGCGAAAGCGCATAACCCTCTATGCGGAGACAAAGTTCAGATTTATTTGAAGTTAGATAAAAATAAAAATATCTCAGGTTTAAGTTTTGAAGGTGAAGGATGTGCAATTTCTTTAGCTTCCGCATCTATTCTAACAGATATTTTAAAGGGAAAAGATATTCAATTTACAAAAAAAGTTTCTGATGATTTTTTAAATATGCTTAAAAATAAAACTAAGATTACATTGAACAGTTTATCAGAAGATCAAATTACAACTATCTCCTCATTATCAGGAGTTCAAGAATTTCCTATGAGAATCAAATGTGCAACTATGGCTTGGCATACATTTTTGTCTGCATTAGAAAAGAAGGCTTTAAATGAGTGATGTTAAAGAAAAAATTATAAATGAAATAAAAAAAATCTACGATCCGGAAATTCCAGTTAATATTTATGAATTGGGCCTAATCTATAAAATTGAAGTCGATGAAAAGAATAAAGTGCTTATAGAAATGACTTTAACATCGCCAAATTGTCCGGTAGCAGAAAGTTTGCCTAATTCAGTTAAAGAGAATATACTAAAGATTGAAGGCATAGAGGATGTAAATTTAAAATTAGTTTGGGATCCTCCTTGGACTAAGGATAAAATGTCAGAAGCAGCTAAATTAGAATTGAATTTATGAGCGAACAAATAATAAAATTAAGTGATAATGCAGCTAACAGAATAAAACAAATAATGTCAAAAGCTGAAAATTCTGCAATTGGTGTGAGAGTTGGAGTAAAATCAGGTGGTTGTGCAGGCATGTCATATGTAATGGAATATGCAAAAGAAGTTAAACCTAATGAAGAGGTAATAGAGGACAAAGGTGTAAAAGTTTTTATTGATCCCAAAGCAGTAATGTATTTACTCGGCACAGAGATGGATTATAAACGAGAAAAGTTTTCATCCCAATTTATTTTTAAAAATCCTAACGAAACTGAACGATGTGGATGTGGAGAGTCTTTTAAAGTTTAACCACTGTAATACATTTCAAATTCGATAGGATGAGGTGTATGCTCAAAGTTATAAATTTCTTGAAACTTTAATTCAATGTAGGCATCTATTTGATCATCTGTGAAAACACCACCTTCAGTTAAGAATTTTCTATCTTTATCTAAATTTTGCATAGCTTCTCTTAATGAACCGCAAACTGTTGGAAGTTTTTTGACTTCATCTTCTGATAAAGAATACAAGTCTTGGTCAAAAGCCTTTCCTGGATCAATTTTATTTTTAATACCATCTATGCCCGCCATTAACATTGATGCGAATGTTAAATAAGGATTACCAGCTGCATCTGGAAATCTTATTTCCATTCTTGCGGCTTTAGGATTCATTATAACTGGAATCCTGCAAGAAGCTGATCTGTTTCTGGCAGAATAAGCTAATATTACTGGAGCTTCAAATCCGGGTATTAATCTTTTATAACTGTTAGTAGTTGCATTTGCGAAGGCATTAATTGCTCTAGCATGTTTTAAAATTCCTCCAATATAATAAAGTGCTTCTTTCGAAAGTCCTGCGTACTCTTTACCCATAAATAAAGGAGTGTTACCTTTCCATATCGATTGGTGACAATGCATCCCTGAACCATTATCACCTTTAACTGGCTTAGGCATAAAAGTAGCCGTCTTCCCAAACGAGTGAGTCACCATTTGCACTGCATATTTATAAAGCTGAACGTTATCAGCCATATTTGTTAAAGTTCCAAAGTACATTCCTAATTCATGTTGACTTGGTGCAACTTCGTGATGATGTTTTTCAACTTTTACCCCCATATCCTTAAGAGCTTTTAAATATTCACCTCTCATATCCTGAGCACTATCAACAGGAGGGACTGGAAAGTAACCGCCTTTTATTCCTGGTCTGTGCCCCATATTACCGTTTTCGTATTTCTTTCCCGTATTGTAAGGTCCTTCAGAGCTATCTATATTGAAACTTGTCTCGTTCATATTATTATTAAATCTAACATCATCAAAAACAAAAAATTCAGGCTCTGGACCGAAATAAGATTTGTCTCCAATTCCAGTTTTTTTTAAATAGGCTTCAGCTTTTTTTGCTGTACCTCTAGGATCTCTCTCATAAGAATCTTTTTTTACTGCGTCCAAGATATCGCAAAAAATATTTAAAGTAGTATGAGAATTAAAAGGATCTATTATGGGTCTATCTAGGTCTGGTTTTAAAATCATGTCAGATTCATTTATTGCCTTCCAGCCTGCTATTGAAGAACCATCAAAAAAAACTCCCTTATCAAGCATATCTTCATCAACTACTGTTGAGTCCATTGTTAGGTGCTGAAGTTTGCCTTTAGGATCGGTAAATCTTAAATCAACGAATTCTACCTGCTTATCTTTCATTAGCTTTAGAATGTTTTTTGAGCTCATTAATTCTCCTATATTAATTTGTTTCTTAAACCGGATTGAACATATATAAGGAACTTTTTTATAGTAATATTAAAAATATATAGCAGATATGCATTTATCACATATGTACAATCGAAACTTGAAATGAGAGAAGCAAATACCTTTGATTTATCATTATTGATCCTATTAGCTATTATTTGGGGATCATCTTTTTTCAATATAAAAATAGCAACGTATTCTTATGATCCAATCACACTTGCGTTAGTAAGAGTTATCTTTGCAAGTATACCTTTATTAATTTTATGTAAAATAAATAAAATCAAAATTGAAGCTTTCGGAGATGGTTGGAATTGGTATGCTCTTATTGGTCTATGTAATATTGCGATACCATTTGTACTTATTGCTATAGGCACAGCAAAAATTAATAGTTACCTCGCTGCAATATTAATGAGCACCACACCATTAAGCGGTTCAATTCTTGCTCATTTTTTTACAAAAGACGAAAAATTATCTTTTTTAAAATCATTAGGTGTTTTAATTGGTTTTAGCGGGATAATTCTTTTATTTTTTGACAAAGTAATAATCAATAATGAAAATTATATCTATGCTTTAATTACAATATTAGGTTCAACATTTTATTGTATTGGCGGTTTGATGACATTGAAATTAAAAAATAAAAAAAATGAAAACGTAACTACATCTACTACTATTTGGTCTGTAATTTTTCTATTACCTTTTTCACTCATTTTTGAAACTCCTTGGAACTCTAACCCAACTTTAATATCAACAATATGTTTATTATACTTAGGAGTGATAGCGACTGGGCTGGCTTGGTTAATTCGATTTAGAATTTTAACTGTTAACGGCTTAGTTTTTCAAACACAAGTAGCGTATTTAATACCAATATTTGGAATTATTTTTGGATATTTCCTAATGGATGAAATTATTACTTGGAGAGTGTTAGTATCATTAGTTATAATCTTAATAGGTATATACATATTTAAAAGAAATAACAGGGGAATAAGAGATTAAATGGGCACGGAGTCAATTGAAGCGAGTTTTCTATCAATTTTTGCTTTAATAAGTTTTTTTGTTTTTTTAATTGTAAGCAAATATTCACATAGAATAAATAATGGAATCTTACTTGATAAAGATTTCATAAAACCCCAAGCATTTCATGATTCTCCAGTCACTCGTAGTGGAGGAATTGCATCAATTATATCTCTAAGTATTTTTTTTGGGATATATTACTTACTTTATTCAAAAGTTCTTTATGATTATATTTTCGTTAGTTTTACAATGTTTTTAATAGGGTTTTTAGATGACTTAAAAATTAATATAAGGCCATCAAGAAGATTACAAATGATGATCTTTTCTCTTTTCGTTTTAATTTATTTTTTACCCATCAAAATTTCAAATATTGATATTCCATTTTTGATAACTCTATTAAGTAATGAATTTTTCTCATCGCTTTTTGTTCTTCTTTGTTTCTTATTCGTAATAAATGGGGCAAATTTAATTGATGGATTTAATGGTTTACTGACTATAAATATAATCATCATAAATGTAATTTTAACTTATATAAACATAAATAATTTAAACTTAGAATTTGCAATATTATTAATTTCACAAATAATTATTTTATTATCTTTCTTATTATTTAATTTTCCAAATTCAAAAATTTTTTTAGGTGATAGTGGAGCTTACTTAATGGGCTCATTATTAGCTCTTAACACAATAATTACAAATAATTTAAATCCAAATATTTCATCATTTTTCTTTTGTACTTTATTATTTTATATTTTTTTTGAAGTTTTTTTCTCATTTTTAAGAAAAGTAATTCAAAAAAAATCACCGATTCACCCTGATAGTCTCCATCTACACATGTTGAGTTTTTATAAAATTTCTTCAATATTTGGAAAGAATAAAGGTAATTTTTTAAACTCAATTTTTATTAATTTGATTTATTTTATTCTCATATTTCCTGGGTTGTATTTTATAAAAGACCCTATTATGAGCAGGTACTGGTTTATTACTTTATTGTTAATTTATCTAATCATTTATTCTAGACTTTATCATTTAACAAAAAATTAAATTGTTATATAAGCAACGATTAGTAAAAAGGGCAAGTGGCGGAATTGGTATACGCGCTGGTCTTAGAAACTACCACCACACTTTCTTCTTATCACAGGTGGGAAATACAATTGTTATTACTTACCTTTTTTTAAAAAACCTATCGTTGCACCTGTGCGATGGTTTCGTATCCAATCGTATCAAAAAGCAACGTATCAACCACAAGTGCAATAAAAAATAAGGAGAATGTTCACATTATGTCCAACGTATTAAACCAACAACAATTAGATTTAGCAGAACAATTAGAAGAATTAAAAAGAGTAGGGGTAGGTGGTAAGTTTAAAGACACCTCAGATTACACTGCAAAAATTCAAGAAGAACTAGAGTTTGAAGAAGCAATGCTACAGGGTGGTATTGATAGATTTAACAAGACAATCAAAGAAGCAATAGCAAAGGGTCAAGAGAGTACAACACTGCATGGATTGGTATTACAGCAGAAGTACATCACTAAATTATCTTTGCTAATTCATGGTGATATTAAGATAATGGAGACTGGTGGTGCAGGTAATAGATTAACTGCAATGAAACTACTATGTCAGTGTCTGCCTGAGATTGCATTTAAAGATAAGAAGCTAAAAGAAGAAGTTAATATCTGGGATACTTGCTCTCTCATTGTCCTCAAAAATGTAATTGATGGTATCTCAAATGAAACCACAATGAATAAACTAGCTATCAAGATAGGCACTGGCCTTATGATGGAAGCTAGAATTACTATGTTTAAAGACCAAGCTAAAGATAAATACAATCAAGTAAACAAATGGTTAGTAGATAAGAACATACCTCAAACCAAAAACAGGTATGACTACAAGCGTAAGGTTTGGACTTATATGATGAATAAGAATGACCTAGTATTTAATGACTGGGGTAAAGAGGGTCGCTTACATCTTGGAGTTAAAATGATTGAATACCTATCTAAACTAGGACTAATCAAACACCAGAATAGAAAGCTAAATAAATTTAAGACTATCACCTATGTAGAAGCCACAAGAAAAATCATAGATGAAATCAGGAACTTCAATATAAAAAATGAAGCACTTCAACCGAAGTATCTTCCAATGCTAATGCCACCTAGAAAGTGGGAGTACAACCCATTTGTTGGGGGCTACTATGGAAGAAAGCATAACTACGAAAATAAACCAGAAGATATAAAGGAGATAAAATAATGCACTACAATTTAGTTAAAGCGTCCAACAGACGCTACTTAGAAGAACTTAAAAATAGAGGACACGAAATGAAACCTGTGTATGACGCAGTTAATATTATGCAGGATACAGAATGGGTAATTAATAAACCTATATACGAGGTTATTCTTTCACTCATAAATACTGATAGTTCTTTGGGTCATTTACCTACTAATCCACAGGAAATAGAATTACCAGTAAAGCCAGTAGATGTAGAAAACAATGACAAACAATCACCAACTTATAAAGAAAATTTAGTTGCGTGGAAACGAAAGGCAAGTCTAGTTTATAAAGACAGAGCAAAGTCTAAATCTAAATACATTCAGGTCAGACAAATACTTGAAGAAGCTAGATTACTTTTAGACAGGTCTTTCTTCTATCCATATCAGCTAGACTTCAGAGGTAGAATTTATCCAAAACCTGCAATGTTATCACCACAAGGTGCAGATTATTCTAGAGCATTAATTAAATTTAAGTATGGAAAACAAATGAAAGATAATGTTTCTTTTGATGATTTTGCTATAGCAGGTGCAGGTCTATATGGAGAAGTAGATAAAGAAGATATTCAAACTAGAAAAGAATGGGTCAGAGAAAGACTTGATACATTTATTGGATATGCAAAAGAACCATTAACTAATACTGATTGGGCTAAAGCTGATAAACCTTTTTGTTTCTTGGCATGGTGCTTTGAACTTAAAGACTTTGCTGAAACAGATTTTGACGCAAGTTTTATAACTACATTACCAATACAATCTGATTGTTCTAACTCAGGACTACAACATTATTCAGCTATGATGAGAGACGAGATAGGTGGTAAAGCTACTAATCTAGTTCCATCAAATAAACCTGAAGATGTTTATAGAATTGTAGCACAAAAAGTAATTATGAAATTAAGAGACAAGACTGACCCAATGGCCAAGCTGTGGTTGGACTATGGTATTGATAGAAAACTTTGTAAGAAACCTGTGATGTGTTTACCTTACTCACTTACTCAATATTCTTGTAGACAATATATTCAAGACCACGTTGAGAAA
>CACPCL010000013.1 GCA_902632445.1 uncultured Pelagibacteraceae bacterium
GAGCACTTAGAAGTTCAAACGAAAAACTTAGATTGGTTTCATAAAAGACTTAAAAATTATGGATCCTTATTTATTGGAGAAGAAACTACTGTTGCTTATGGTGATAAATGTTCAGGTACAAATCATATATTACCAACAAAAGGTGCTGGAAAATATACAGGTGGCTTGTTTGTTGGAAAATTTATAAAAACATTAAGCTTTCAAAGAATGACCAAAGAGTCGACGAAGGAAGTAGGAGCAGCTGCTGCTAGACTTTCAAGATACGAAGGAATGGAAGCTCACGCTAGAACGGGAGATGTGAGATTAAGAAAATACGGTTTTTCTAATTAATGCATGCTTTAGTTTATACTGGTACAGAAAAAATAGTTTACAGAGAAGAAAAAGATCCTACCAAAAAACCTGGCGAGGCATTGGTAAAAGTTCATGCATCAGGTATTTGTGGTTCAGATATGCATGCTTATCACGGAAAAGATGAACGCAGAATACCTCCTTTGATATTAGGTCACGAATTCAGCGGAACAAGTTTAGATGGTAAATTCAAAAATAAAGAAGTCGTAATCAATCCACTTATTAGTTGTGAGAATTGTGATTATTGCAAAAACCAAAGAGAACATCTGTGCCCGCAAAGAACAATGATTGGGATGAGTACTCCGACAAAAAGAGATGGAGGTTTAGCAGAATTAGTTTCTGTTCCTGAACAAAATATTTTTGAGGTACCAAAGGGTTTAAATATGAAAGAAGCAGCATTGGCTGAACCTACTGCTGTTGCTTTACACGCAGTTTTATTAGCTGAAACAAATTTAAAAAAACCTTTATCAGAGTGTAAGATTTTAATTCAAGGTGCAGGGGCAATAGGTTTACTTTGTGGTTTGGTATTAAACAAAGAAAAAAAATCTACCAATATCATCATGTCCGATCCTAATAAAAAAAGATTAGATGAGTGTGGAAAATATCTTAAAGCAAGTTTTGTTGCACCAGATGATAAATCTATTAAAGAAAATCATTTTGACCTAATTTTAGAGTCTGTTGGACTAGAGATCACCAGGCATCAAGCTATTAATTCAATAGCACCTGGAGGCACTATTGTTCATATAGGCTTAACTCAACCTTCTGGAACTTTTAATTTTAAAAAACTTACAATCCAAGAAGTAACATTAGTCGGAACTTACTGTTATACCAATGATGACTTTAAAAATAGCTTGGTAATTCTAAAAGATAAAAAATTAGGTGATTTAGGATGGATAGAATATCGAGATCTTAAAAAAGGTTCCGATGCCTTTCAGGAAATCCATAATGGTACTTGTGTTGCCCCTAAAATCATTCTTATTCCTTAGTTCTTCTTCTAGTTGTAGACAATATGCATACCAGAGATTTAAAATAATCATTTCAATTTTGGAATGATTTTAACTAACATAAGATTATGAGAAAAACATTTGTCATATTAATTTTAATATTTTTTACTTCAGCTTATGCTATGGGGCATCTGAGTGAAAAAGATAGAAAAGCTACTTTAAAATGTACAGGACTTTATTATGCAAATAGCATGATACCTCAAGGCACATTGGAATTGGACAAAATTGTATTCTCGATTGCTGCCAAGAAATATTTAACATCATATTTAGTTAAAGAGGGAGTTAAAGAAGACCTCGTAAATGCAGAACTTAATAAATCTGTAGACGAACTTTACGGCAAACCATACGATGACAAAAAAACAAGTGATTGTACTAAATATATTTATAAATTAATACCAGAGTCTAAGGCAGAAATAGATAAACTAGTAAAATCAGGAATATATTAAAATTAACAGGGGTAATCATGATAGATAAATTTGGAAACGTATTTTATTTAATTATTTACTTAGCTCATTTTATTATTGTTGGTAGCTACGCTTACCAATTAGTCTTTGATACTAAAAAATTTCTAAAGGGTAGAGGGGTTGATAAAACCGCTACTTTAATCACAAGATTTGCAGGTTCGTTTATGATTGCTATTGTTGTGATGGCAATTTATTTAGCTTTTATTAGACCCAATGGTTTAATAGGTGCTTGGGCGTTCTTAAACTTAGTTTTTATAATTAATGTTTCAATACTGGTGACAAATTTTTACACTTTAAAAATTGATAAAACAGGTTTAACCAAAAAAACTAGAAACGATGGAATTTATGCACCATTAGTTCTTGTAATAATCAGTGCTATTCTTTGTTATGGCTTAACAGATAAGATCTACGTTTAAGGAGATATATGGCTAAGTTTATGAATATTGTTAGATGCAAAGTAAAATCATCTAGCAGAGAAGAATATTTAAAAAAAATAGATGAGATGCCAAAGTTCGATGGCCAGACTTCAGCAAAATATGTTGAGACAAAGCCCAACGAATTTTTTATGATAGGTGAATGGAATTCTGAAGATGATATTGCTAAAGCAAGACCAAAAATGATTAAATTTTTGGACACACTTCGGCACACTTTAGAAGAATTGTCACCAGATTTGGGAGTAACAGATCCTCACTCTGGTACAGTTGTAATCGAAAAATAGGAAAGGGGTAACAATGGCAAAATTTTATACATTAGGATGTTACACAGCTAAAGGTCTTGGAGGATTTGTAAGCAATCCATCTACAGACAGAAAAGCTGCTACATCTGCACTTGCTGCTTCTGTGGGAGCTAAAGTAACTCAATACTCAGGCCTAAGAGGAAAATATGATTTTATGGCAGTTATTGAAGGAACTTTTGAACAAGCTGCTGCAGCTGCAATGGTTGCTGTTTCTAGTGGTGCTGTTTCAGATTTTACAATTTTAGAAGATGTAGATCTAAATGAGATAGCTAAAACTGCTCAGAAAATGGCTTCATCATACAAAGAGCCAGGAAAATAATTATTTTCTGTAGCTAATACATTTTAAGGTATCAGTGAATTTTATTTGATTTTTATACTTTGATTTAATTTCACTGATACCATAATTAATTTCTTTATTACTCATGTTTAATAAGCAAGAAATGTATCTTTCCCTGATCATTCTTATGTACTTTTGCTTTGAGATATTTACTTTAAAATTAAAGTTTGTGTAACTTACTTCTTTTAAGTTTTTTTTTATTATTTTGAATAAGTCTTCATCTCTTTTTAAGCTTTTTTCTAAATTTTTTCTCATTTTTTTAAAACAAGGTATCTTATTATTTTTTGTTTTAAGCGAAAAAATTAATATTTTGCCTTTGGGATTTAAACTTTTTTTGGCAAGGTTGAGAAGTTGGTTTAACTTTGCTCTTGAAAAAAAATGAATAGTTTGTTTGATTAAGATTAGATCATATTTTTTTTGTTTCTTTAGATATTTTAAAGCCTCAATTTTCGTAAATACGATATTCTTTTTAACATTCTTATTTGCAACAATATCAATCCCTATGGGTTTATTTCTAAATTTAAATTTCTTTTGAAGGATGCTAATAATATTGGCTCTTCCACATCCAATATCTAATATTTTAGAGTTTTTATTTAGATTAATTTTTGTTTTAAGAAACTTATTAAATTGAGAGATATACGATTTAGATGATAACCAGGTTTTATTATCCCAGTTTTTAAGTTTTTTCATTAAAGCGCAACAACAGCAGCAGCCATTGAAGCAAGTCTTGCCTGTGTATCGTCAGCTCTGCTTGTAATTACAACAGGAACTTTTCCACCTATAACAACTCCGGCTGCACATGCTCCCATAAAAAAAATCATCATTTTAACCAGACCATTTCCAGTCTCCACATTGGGAACTAAAAGAATATCTGTTTTACCAGCTACTGCATTTTTTATTCCTTTTATATCTGCAGCTTTTGTTGATACTGAGTTGTCAAAAGCCATAGGACCAAAAACATCAGCATTGATACCTTCGTCTTTAGCTCTTTTGGTCAATTCCTTTGCTTCCATTGAGCTTGGAACACTTTCTAAAACCTCTTCTGTTGCAGATAAAATCGATACTTTTGGTTTAGAAATTCCAATCCGTTTTGCAAAATCTACGGAATTCTTAAGTATATGCATTTTAGTCTCTAACTTAGGCAAAACATTTAGCGCTCCATCAGTAATTATAAATGGCTTATCATTTTTTTCTAAAGTCATATGCCAAACATGGCTAAGCCTTTTTTTTCCAATCAAATTTAAATCTCTTTTTAAAACTGATTTCATTAAAATATCAGTATGTATATGACCTTTAACAATAATTTTTACTTTATCCTCACTCGCTAGTTTGGCTGCAATAGGCGCAGTGTTATTTTCTACTGGCTCATGAATTATTTCAAATTTAGAAATATCCCATTGTAAATCTTTTGATAATTTCTCAATTATCGATTTATCGCCAACAAATACCGGTATTATAAGATTAGCTTCTACTGCTTGTTTAGCTGACTCAATAGCTACTGCTTTTACTGCATTTACAATAACTGCTTTAACAGGTCCTTTATCTTTTGCTATTTTTAATAAATTTTCTGGGCAAATTATAGTTTTATTTGACAGCATATAATTGTTCCATTTCTTTTAAAATTTTTGGAGCTATTTTTATATCTTTATTATTATTCTTTTTAAAAGTCTTACTCTTTCTTTCACCTGGATATAAAATTTCATTAAAACCCTTTGCTTTAGGTAATCTCTTGACAATTTGAATATTTTTTTTCATTTCAGATATAAATTTACTTCCAATAAAAATTTTAGGATTTATTGTTATAAATAAATGACCCATATTTTGAGGTCCCGAAAAATCATCAAAAGGATCTTTAGTTTTTCCACTATGACTTCCACCAGTAAATATACCACTTAAAATATCAACCATCCAAGCTAACCCAGAACCTTTGAAACCTCCAATTGGTAATTGAGTACCTTTAAGCGCCTCTTTAGCATTGGTAGTAATCTTTCCATTTTTATTTAATGCTACGCCGTAAGGTATTTTTAGACCAAGCTTACTCGCTCTTCTAATTTTTCCCCTGTTCATAATAGTGGTTGAGGCATCAAATATAAAAGGAGTTTTTCCGGTAGGAGCTCCAAAACAAATAGGGTTTGTACCAAAAAGAGATTTTCTTGAACCATATGGAGCTAAAGCTGGCGGTGCATTTGTAAAACAAAATACAATTAAATTTTTCTTTACAGCTTGTTCTGCATAAAAACTGGATAAACCATAGTGACCGCTTTTTTTTACACCAACTAAACCTATTCCTGTTTTCTGAGCATTTTCTATTGCTTTTTTAATTGCTATGTCCGCTGACACAAACCCAATAGAGTTGTCAGCATCAATATGACTAATTGAGGAACTAATTTTTTTAATCTTAATTTTTGGTTTAGGATTTATTAATTTTTTATTAATCCTATCACAATACATTTTTAATCTAGCTAATCCATGACCAGATGCACCAAACAATTCTG
The DNA here is from genome assembly GCA_902632445.1 of uncultured Pelagibacteraceae bacterium. Lineage (GTDB taxonomy): Bacteria > Pseudomonadota > Alphaproteobacteria > Pelagibacterales > Pelagibacteraceae > Pelagilacustribacter. The sequence goes on from CACPCL010000013.1 coordinate 5,385, forward strand.
CATTCACTATATAATTTGAACAAATTTCAGAGTGTTTTTTAGAAAGTTTGTGATTTTTAAATATTTTTTTAAGCTTAATTTTTAGTAAATCTTTTTTCACTGAAACTTTTTTTTGCCTTTATTTTCCCAATAATTAGTTCGTTTTTCTGGATTTTCAACTAAACCTTTACATAACAAACCATATTCTTTAGCTAAGGAAGAAAAATCTTTTTTTGCAAGATTGACAAATTTATTCACATTATCTTTAGTCATTTGCGCCATAACTTTTGGGTCTAAACCCATTATTTCCCCTAAATCATAATTATATTTTAAAGATACGTCGGCACTATTTTCTAAGCTATCTACAATATTTTTATCTTTTCCAGCTTTTTTAAAACTTTCTGCTGCTACTTTATAAAAACTATAGCAGTTTACATAATCTTTTTGAATATTCTCCATCACATACTTAGCAACTATTTTTTGTTTAGCTTCATTCGCATGAGCTGTAAAAGAGAATAGTAAGATGCAAACTAATAGTAATTTTTTCATTTATATTTCCTCATCGAAGCTTCTGCTAAAAGTAAGTTTGGATCCATAAATTTTTTTGATAACTTAGCTTTCTTAAAAGACTTATATGCAAAAATTGCAATTGGCAACTCTGTACAGCCCAAAATGATTTTTTTACAATTCAATTTTATTAAATAATTCACTGCTGGCTTTATAGCTTTTTCTGCCTCTTTAGTTCTACCCATTTTAACCAGTCTAATAGATTTATTTACACTTTTAATTTGCAAATTTTTTGTTGGCGAAACTAATTTAAACTTTTTTTTAAAGTAATAATTATAAATACCAGTTTTTATTGTAGCATCGGTTGCTAGCAATCCAATTTTAGAGTTTTTTTTACAATTTTTCTTTGCATTTAAATACACAATTTCCGGCATATTTAAGATTGGGATATTTATAATCTTTTTAATATCTTTGTACCAATAATGAGCTGTATTACATGGAATAGAAATGAATTTGCATTTGCTCTTTTGTAAAAATCTACAACCCTCAACAAGGCTATTTAAAACTTTTTTATATTTTTTTAGGTTTTGTTTTCGATCAGGAATATTAGCTTTATTATAAAGAATAAATAAAGGATATTTTTGATCTGCTTTTCCTCTATTTAATTTTGCAAGCTTTGAGCAAAAGTCTAAACCTGCTTGTGTGCCCATACCACCAAGTATTCCAATCATAAAATTTATAATTAAATTAACCTTTTCCTCGCCAAGGAATAGTTTTATCAATAATTTTTCTTATTGTGATATCAAAAACCAATCCGAGCATACCCATAATAAATATAGTGATCCATATTACTTCATATTGGAAATATTTTTTCGCGACATTTTCTACGAAGCCAACACCTGTAGTCCCTGCTAAAAATTCTGCAGCCACTAAAGTACCCCAACACATTCCTGTTGCTACTCTAATTCCTGTTAATATTTCTGGTAAGGAATTAGGAAAAATAACGTGTCTTAAAATTTGCCATTTCGATGCTCCGAGAGAATGGGCTGCATGTATTTTCGATAATTGAGTTCCCGAAGCGCCAGCTCTGGCTGAAATTATCATAATTGATAACGACACCATAAATAATAAAAATACTTTTCCAAGATTGTCTATCCCAAGAACTGAGATAACTAATGGCGCCCATGCTAATGGTGGAACAGGCCTGTATAGCTCAATTAAAGGATCAAAAAATCCTTTAGCAAATCTGTTCAATCCCATAAATAATCCTAATGGAACCCCAACTATAATTCCTGCTACTAAACCAAGGAACACTCTTAAAAATGAGTCCCATATGTGACCAGTAGGAATTGGAATTTTAAATAAGTTAAAGTCTCCAGTAACAAAACTTAAAACTTTACTTTTGAAATTTGGCTTAATTTCACCTTGTTCATTATGAACTGGGTACTCTCCAGGTAAAATATCTGCAAACCAATCTGGTATTAAAAAACCAATGATCTTACTTACATCCATCATTTCGAACCAAATTAATGGAATTTGTTTGTAACCGACATTTGGGTTCAACATTAACGTAAATTTATTAAGAGTATCTGATGGTTTTGGAAGCCATCTACCTGAGCCTTGTTCAGAACAACTTGGGCCACTTGAAATGATCGTACCTGATGGAAACAAAAGAAGATCTACCCATCTAAGACTACCTTGTTCTTTTTTTTGTACGTTATCAAAATTGATTATTGATGCCTGCATATTATTTAGAGCTTTAGGTGGAAATATACTTGCGTATTCAATTCTACGAGCAATTTTAAGAATATCTTTTGCCAATGAAGAGGAAATTTCCTCAGAAGCGCTTAAACTGTTTCTATAATCTTTTATTTCTTTTTTTAGTTTTTCTAAGGCGGAAGTATATTGTTCGTTATGATTTTTAAGTTCAAAGAATTCATCGCTAATTAAATTTAATTCTGTTGCTGCTGCCTGAAATTTTAAACCTCGCTTTGTTTTTGGAATAAATGGAATTTCTATTGTATTTTCAATTGAGGTACTTGATGCTTTCCAAGATCCTTCTTCCTTAGCAGCCTCAATTCTTTCTAATTCTTGCTCAGCGCTCTCATTGGGATAATCACTTCTTTTAAAATTTTCGGTTAAATTTATAATTTTTTCATCAATTAATTTAATTTGTTCTCTAGTATCGTTATTTAAAAGTTGTTCATTTGTAAGTAATGGTATTGTACTTTTAGTTTGAGAGACAAAATTGAGTAACTTACTTTTATCTTGATTTTTGATACCTGATTTTTCTATTTCAATAGTGATTTTGTTTAAATTTTCTGACTCAGTTTCTATTACCGATGTACTCTTAAGTTGACGTTCATCAATTGGAAATAGATATTTAAGTGAAAGAAGAGACTCATTCACTTTACCAACTTGGCAAAGTTCATTAGCTGACTTTGGAAAAAAAGATTTAGCTATATCCCAAGAATAATAAAGCCAAACTAATAAAAGAAAACTGCTCCCTACAATTACCCAATGAATACCCCCTTGTGCTCTTTCAGGATTTCCGAAAACAGCATCAACTTTTTCAGTTCTAATTAATTTTCTTCCATATAGAACACAACCTATTATGGCGAAAAAAAACAAAAATGTTAAAAAACCTGTGATCATTTAAACTTCTTTTCCCATAATTTCTTCTTCCATGTCCCATATCATTGAGAGAATTTCCTCTCTCTTAGATACGAACTCTTTATTATTTTTTATATCTCTTAAGTCTCCTTTAAGACCCATAGATGCGAAAGGTAATTTATATTCTTTATGTATTCTTCCTGGTCTTGGCGCCATTACATAAACTTTTTCCCCAAGCAATAACGCCTCCTCGACAGAGTGAGTTATAAGAATTATTGTTTTCCCAGTTTCTTTCCAAATTTTTAGGACTAAAGATTGCATTTTCTCTCTAGTTAACGCATCTAAAGCTCCTAACGGTTCATCCATTAAAATTAAGTCAGGATCATTAATTAAACACCTTGCCAAAGCTACTCTTTGTTGCATCCCTCCAGATAATTGATAAGTAGGAGTATTACCAAAACCTTTTAATCCAACTATATCCAACCATTCATCAACTTTTTTTTGAGTTTGAGCGGCGTCTTCCTCTTTCATTCTCAAACCAAAATTTACATTCTCAGCAACAGTTAACCATTCGAACAAAGCACCTTGTTGAAAAACCATACCTCTATCGACACCTGGTCCATTAATTTCTTTATTGTTAAGAGTAATTTTACCTGAGGTAGGTCTAATAAATCCTGCAGTGATATTTAATAACGTTGTTTTTCCACAACCTGACGGTCCTAGAACAGTTAATAATTCTCCTTTTTTTATCGTAAAATTTAAATCTTTCAGAGCATGAACAGTTTCTCCTTTAGGAGTTTTAAAAATCATGTTTAAATTTTGAGAAATCAGATCACTCATAAAAGAACTATATTAGATATTTTTATAAAAAAATAGGCACCAATTTATTAGATCGGTGCCTATAATTTAATTATTCAAGAACTACGGTAAAAACTTAGTTGTTACTGTACCTCTTGGAGTGTCAAATCCTTTTAAAAATTTAGCAAGGTTTCCACTCTTCATAGATTTTTTCGTTTCTTTTGGCGTTAAGAATTTGAAGCCACTTAAAGTGTCTTTCATGTCAGCAATTTTCATTTCTGACTCTTTAGACATAGCTTTCATATCGCTTCCACCTTTTCTGTATCTCTCATTAGCTTCATGAGTTAATTCTACGAAAGATTTCAACATACCTGGATTTTCTTTCATAAATTTATTCGTTACAGAAACGATATCTATTCCCATGATACCTCCAGCACGAGCTTCATCAACTGTTAAAAGTCTTTTTCCAACAGATGTAGCTGATTTAATAGAGTTACCTCCGAATAGACATGCCATTACAACGTCACCACTAACCAATGCAGCTGCACCTTCTTCTGGATCCATTGCAATAATGTTCATTTTCTTTCTGTCAGCACCAACTATTTTCATACTTTCTGTGAAAACGTATTCAGCCATAGTTCCAAGTGGAACTGCAACTTTTTTACCTTCAAGTTCAGAAGCATTAGCTTTAGTAATACCAGACTTATTAGAAGTAACACATGTTGTTCCTCCCATTCCGTATTCCATTGCAACGTCTACTAAACTGATTGGCGCTTTTGCCTTAACAGCATTTATGTAAGGCATTAAACCTTGTGAGTAAGAGATATCAATATCTCCTGCTAACATAGCATCAGTCATTGCTACACCATTAGTAAAGTTAGTCCACTTTACAGGCACACCAAGTGCTTTTGCATATGCTTTCTTATTCATGTCCTCAAGATTTGGAGATGGCCACTCCAAGAAATACGCAACTCTCACTTCTTTTGCAGCTGAGTTAGCAACTGTAGCCGTTAGAGTAAACGCAAATAAAATCCCAAGAACTGTGCTTATTATTTTTTTCATAGTTCTCCCATATGGTTTGTTAATTAATGAGATTTAAAATGAATTTTAATCGTATGTAAACAGGAAGATAATTGATATTAGGTCTAAATTAATATACAACTATTAAGTGTAAACAATAATTCTTGATTTAATTTAACAAAGGTCTACTACTTTAAAAAATGAGCTCATCAAATAGAACTAATATTCCAAATTCACTAAACGAGCACTGGATGCCGTTTACAGATAATAAGTCTTTTAAAAAAAATCCAAGATTAATTACAGATGCAAAAGGTGTTTATTTAACTAACCACCAAGGTAAAAAAATGATCGATGCAAGTTCAGGATTATTTTGTAATCCATTAGGGCACGGTAGAAAAGAAATTACTGAAGCAGTATCAAAACAATTAGATAAATTAGATTATTGCCAACCATTTAATCAAGGCTATGGAGGTTCGTTTGAATTAGCAACCAGAATAGCAAAAAAAACTCCGGAGGGAATTAATAGAATTTTTTATACAATTTGCGGCTCAACTGCTGTTGAGACAGCTATTAAAATTTCTATAGCTTATCACAGAGCTAGAGGTGACTCGAAGAGATTTAGATTTGTAGGACGTGAACGTGGTTATCATGGAATGAATATTGGAGCGACGACAGTTGGCGGAATGATCAATAATGTTAAAACGTTTGCAAGTGTTTTGATGCCTGGTGTTCAACACATGAGACACACTCATATGCCAGAACATAAATTTGTAAAAGGGCAACCAGATACTGGAGTTGAGATGGCAGAGGATTTAGAGAGAATAGCAATGAACTTTGGAGGTGAAAATATTGCAGCTTGCATAGTGGAACCAATTGCAGGTTCAACGGGAACATTAGTGCCACCAAAAGGATATTTAAAGCGTATAAGAGAAATTTGTGACAAACATAAAATTTTATTAATTTTTGATGAAGTAATTACTGGTTGGGGAAGAACAGGTTCAGCTTTTGCCTCTCAAGAATTTGGGGTAACGCCAGATATAATCACTATGGCTAAAGCGACAACTAATGGGGTAGTACCAATGGGAGTAGTAGCCGTGAAAGAGGAAATTTACGATACAGTCTTAGACGGTTCTTCAGCACCTGAAGGAACTCCAGAATTGTTTCATGGTTATACTTATTCTGGAATACCAGTAGCGGTTGCTGCTGGGTTAGCTGTGCAAGATATTTTTGATAAAGAAGATATTTTTAAAAGAGCTAAAGAAATGTCACCATATTTTCAAGACGGATTACATTCTTTAAAAGATTTAAAAGAGGTTGTAAGTATAAGAGGTTATGGAATGATGGGTGGGATTGAAATGAAAATGAAAGATAAGCCTGGCAAAGCTGGTTTTCAAACTTTTAAACATTGTTATGATGCTGGTGTGAATTTTAAAAATACCGGAGACTCTTTAATTATC
>CACPCL010000014.1 GCA_902632445.1 uncultured Pelagibacteraceae bacterium
CTAACATTGACTCATATAAAGAGTTATTTTCATCAATAGTTTTCTTAAATTTTTCTAATTCTTCATTTAGTTTTTGTATTTCAATATCTTTATCTTTCTTATATTCAATCGCCAAGGCCCTTATTTCTTTAAATTTGCTTGATATTTCATCTAGCTTACTTTTCTGATTTGTTACTTTTTGTTTTAAGTCAAAATACTCGTCTATTAATTGTATTGTAGTTATTAATAAGAGTTTGTTTTCGCCTATATTTCCTAATTTTTCTTTCAATTCAGAATATTTTTTATCTAAAAATTTAGTTAGTTTTTTTAGCGATTCCTCCTGCCCGTCATCACAAGAAAGTAGATAATCTTTATTATTAAATTTAATATTTACATTTGCCATTTTTCTATCTCTGACACCAAATTTTCTGTTTCTTGACTTAGCTCGTCTATTTCCTGATTGAAATTGTCATCAATCTCTGATTTTTTTTTAACTTCTAACTGCATTTTTTTAATTTTGTCTTTTAAATATTTGTGCTCTCTCATTAATTCATGGTTTTTTTTTTCAATTTCAATTTTTTGTCTTAAAATTTCATTTTTTTCTGTTTTAATTTTTTCAACCTCATATGATGGTTGTGAATAAGTTAAAGTAAGAGAATTAAGTTTATTAATTAATTGAATTAAATTTTTTTCTTTCTTCTCAATTATACTCATAAAATATTATATCATAATATTGATATACTTAGTTTAAGTCTATATAGGTTATTAAAAGTGAGCGTAAATTTTAATCAATTATCAAACGCAGTAAGATTTTTATCAATTGATGCTGTGCAAAAAGCAAATTCTGGACATCCAGGTATGCCTATGGGTATGGCTGATGTCGCCACAGTTTTATTTAAATACCACCTCAGGTTTAATCCAAAAAATCCAACGTGGATTAATAGAGATAGATTTATTTTATCCGCAGGACACGGTTCGATGTTGCTTTATGCTTTACTACATCTAACAGGTTACAAAAGTGTTTCTATTGAAGATATAAAAAATTTCAGACAATTAAACTCTATTTGTGCTGGCCACCCTGAATATAAAAAAGGAACTGGGATCGAAACAACTACAGGTCCGTTAGGTCAAGGATTAAGTAATGCAGTAGGCATGGCAATTGCTGAGGAAATTTATAGAAAAAAATTTGGTTCAAACGTTATCAATAATAAAACCTATGTGATTGCAAGTGATGGAGATCTCATGGAAGGTATCAGCCACGAAGCAATGAGCCTGGCGGGACATCTAAAATTAAAAAATCTAATCGTTTTTTTCGACAATAATAAAATATCGATAGACGGTTCTACTTCTCTAAGTGTCTCAGATAATTATAAAAAAAGATTTGAGTCATATGGTTGGAATTTTTTTGATATTAATGGACATAACGAAAAGCAAATATCGAAAGCTATTTCCAAAGCCTCTAGGTCCTCTAAACCAACTATTATATCTTGTAAAACTATAATTGGCTTTGGATCTCCCAATAAATCTGGAAAAGCTTCTTCTCATGGCTCACCTCTAGGGGATGAGGAAATTGCGTTAGTAAGAAAAAAACTTAAATGGAGTAATAAACCATTCGAAATTCCTCTTGAAGTGTTAAAAGAGTGGAGAAAAATTGGAGATAAAGGTGAACTGTTAGAAAAAAAATGGCAAGAAAACATTAATAAGAAAAATTTTAAAATTAAGAACGAATTAGAAAAAAATTTTATTAATTCTGATTTAGGAGAATTGGAAAGTTTAATTGCTAAAGAAAAAGCTAAATATTTCGTTTCTAAACCAAGTCTTGCTACTCGGCAGTGCTCTATGGCATCAATAGAGAGTATATCCTCCTTGCTTCCACAACTTATTGGTGGATCGGCTGACTTAAGTGGTTCTAATAATACAAAAACTAAAAATTCTAAAATTATTAACTCAAAAAATTTTGACGGAAATTACATACATTACGGGGTAAGAGAGCATGGCATGTCGGCGGTAATGAATGGTTTAGCTTTATATGGAGGGTTAATACCTTATGGGGGAACATTTTTAATTTTTTCTGACTATAGCAAACCTTCAATTAGATTATCTGCTCTAATGGGTCTTAAAGTAATCTATATTTTTTCTCATGACTCCATTGGTTTGGGAGAAGATGGTCCTACTCATCAACCCATTGAACAACTAACAGGACTTAGAGCAATTCCGAACTTGAACGTTTTTAGACCAGCGGATATTAATGAAACTTTAGAGTGTTGGGAGATAGCATTAAAAAGCAGTGGCACTCCGAGTGCAATAGCTTTATCAAGACAAAAAGTTCCTTATATCAATCCAAAAAATACTATTGAAAATAGATGTGAAAAAGGCGCTTACGTAGTTAATATTACTTCTCATGAAAGCAATGTTACGATAGTTGCATCAGGAACTGAGGTTGAGCTTGCGTTAAAAGTTCAAGAGAAATTAAGAGAAAATAATATTCACTCAAAAGTCGTTTCGATGCCGTGCATGGAGCTTTTTGATAAACAGCCAGAAGATTTTAAAAAAGATATTATCGAACAAGATTCATTCGTAGTTACAATAGAAGCTGGAAGTATAGTGACTTGGCAAAAATATATAAAAAATAAAGGGATGAATATAGGTATAGATCAATTTGGAGAAAGTGCGCCTTACAAAGACGTGTATAGTCATTTTGATTTATCTGAAGAGAAAATTACTAGTTTCATTCAAAATAAATTGAGAGAGTAATTTAAATTAATGGATAAAATAAATTTTTTTCCTGATAATTTAAATGTTCAAAATCAAAAAATAATTTTGAGATTAGATTTAAATGTTCCTTTAAAAGATAAAATTATAATAGATGATACAAGAATTAATCTTTGTTTACCTTTTATAGAAAGATTAATTAAAAAAAAAGCTAAAATCATTATCTTAAGCCACCTAGGTAGGCCAAAAGGAATAAAAGATCCCACCTTATCTTTAAGTCCTATTTATAAATATCTTAAAAATAAACTTAAAACCAACGTCTATTTTTTTATGGGAAATTTTGATGATGAGATAAAAACTAAATTTTCTTATTTAAAAGAGGGAGAAGTGATATTGGTTGAGAATATAAGATATTTTAAAGAAGAAACAGATAACGATGAAAATTTTTCCAAAAAACTAGCTTCACTTGGTGATATTTATATTAATGATGCTTTTTCGTGTTCTCACAGAAAACAGTCCTCTATTCACAAAATTACTAAATTTATCAAAAAGAGTTTTGCTGGTCCCCTTTTAAAGAAGGAAATAGATGCAATAAATCTTGTTATTAAAAATAAAAAAGAACCAGTGACATGTATTATCGGTGGCTCAAAAATTTCAACAAAGATAAATGTTATTACAAGCCTGATAAAGAAAATTAATAATTTGATAATTGTTGGGGCAATGGCTAACAATTTTTTTATATATAAAAATATTAAGGTTGGTAAATCTTTAGTAGAAGATAATACAAATAATATTATTGAAAAAATTTACGATGAAGCTAAGAAAAATAACTGTCAAATCATAATCCCAGAAGATTGTGTGGTTGGAACTAAATTCGATGGGAATGGAAAAAATAAAAACTTAGAGCAAATTGAAGAAAATGATATTATTTTGGACATTGGATTTAATACAGTAAAAAAGATTCGTCAAATAATTGATCAATCAAACACTATATTATGGAATGGGCCGGCAGGATATTTTGAAAACAAACATTTTCTTTTTGGAACTATGTCGATAGCTGAGAGTATTTCTAAAAATACAAGTAAAAATACTTTGATTTCAGTTCTTGGTGGAGGCGATACTTTAGCTGCGATAAATAAAAGTAAAAATAAACTTTCTTTTACTCACTTATCAACAGCAGGTGGTGCATTTTTGGAGTACTTAGAAGGAAAAGACTTGCCTGGTCTAAGTGTTTTAAAATAAATAATCTCATATGACTTTAAATGAAATAGCAAAAAAAATGTGTGCTAAAGGCAAAGGTATTTTAGCAGCAGATGAAAGTACTGGTACAATTGCTAAAAGATTTAAAAGCATAAATGTAGAAAATTTGGAAAAAAATAGGTTAAATTTTCGTCAAACATTATTTAATGCAAGTGCTATGAAAGACTTTATAGGTGGTGTTATTTTATTTGATGAGACAATAAGACAAAAAACAACTTTGGGGCCTACCATTCCTGAGCTGATATCAAAACATGGTGCCATACCAGGTATAAAAGTTGATAAAGGAGCAAAACCTTTAGCAGGTTCAAATGATGAAACGATCACAGAAGGTTTAGATGGTTTGCGAGAAAGACTTAAAGAATATTATGATTTGGGTGCTAGGTTTACAAAATGGAGAGCTGTTTACAGTATTGCTGAAAAATTTCCTTCATCCCAATCTATAAAATCTAACGCGCATGCATTAGCAAGATACGCGGCATTAGTCCAAGAAGCAGGCATGGTTCCAATAGTTGAACCAGAGGTGTTGATGGAAGGATCTCATAATATTGATAAATGCTATACTGTAACTTCTGATGTGCTGAATGAATGTTATAATGAACTAGAAATTCATAAAGTTGATTTGAAAGGAACTGTATTGAAGCCTAATATGATAATACCTGGATCTCAATGTAAAGATAAATCGAGTTCAGAGGAAATAGCTAAAAAAACTTTAGATTGTCTAAAAAAAAATGTACCTAGTGAAGTTCCGGGAATAGCTTTTTTATCTGGTGGTCAAACAGAAATTGAATCAAGTAAAAATTTAAATGAAATTAATAAAATTAACGATAGTAATTTTTTAATTACTTTTTCTTACGGTAGAGGTTTGCAAGCTAGTGCATTAAAAGAATTTGGAAAAAATCAAAATAATGTAAAAAATATTCAGAAAGCTTTTAATCATAGAGCTAAAATGAATGGTTTATCTTCAAAAGGAGAGTGGTCAGAGGACTTAGAAAAAGAGTCTGTGGCTTAAATCCATTGAAAAGATTTGTATATTTAATTTCACCATCAAAAATAAATAAAAGTTTTTATATAGACTTAGATAAAGTTTTATCTTTTAATAACGTAAAATTTTTTCAGTTAAGATTAAAAAATAAAAAAAGAAACAAAATTTTAAAAATTGCTTATAAAATAAAAAAAATTTTAACTAAACACAAAGTAAAATTTATTTTAAATGATGATTTTTTGTTAGCTAATAAAATAAAAGCAGATGGTTGTCATATGGGGCAACTAGATGGATCTTTTCTAAATGCAAGAAAAAAACTTAATTATAAAATCTTGGGAATTACTTGTCATAATTCTAAATCTAATGTTAAAAATGCTATCAAATTAAAGGCTGATTATATTGCTCTTGGGTCATTTTTTAAATCAAAATTGAAACCTAAAGCTATCAAAGCTGACTTAAGAATTTTAAAGTGGGCTAGAAAAAAAATTAAAATAAAAATTGTAGCAATTGGTGGAATTAATAATAAAAATTTCAAAAAATTAATTAAAAATGGAGCAAATTATATTGCAATATCAAGTTTTATTTGGGATAACCCGAAATTAAAACCTGAATTGGCAATAAGGGAGTTCAAATGAAGATTACAGCAAATGAAATTAAAACTGGAATGATTATTGAGCATAAAAATGATTATTGGAATGTCTTAAAAGTACAACATGTTAAACCAGGTAAAGGCGGTGCATTTAACCAGGTAGAATTGAAGAGTGTTCTAAAAGGAACAAAGTTAAATGAAAGATTTAGATCTAGTGAGACATTAGAAAAAGCAGAGGTAGATGAAAAAAAATTTAATTTTTTATACATAGATGGAGAAAATTGTTATTTCATGGATAATGTAAATTTTGAACAAGTAGAGATTTCAAAATCTATTACGGGCGAAAAATATAAATTGTTAAAAGAAAATTTAGAAGTTGTAATTTCTTTTATGGAAGGTAAACCAATTTCAGTAGATCTTCCAAATAATATTGAATGTACTATAAAAAATACTGATGCAGCAATTAAAAATCAGACAGTATCATCATCATATAAGCCGGCAGAGCTTGATTGTGGTATCAAAATTAATGTTCCTCCATTTATAGAGAGTGGTGAAAAAATAATTATAGATACAAGAACTCTTGAATATGTAAAGAGAGTTAATTAATGAGACTTAACTCTCCACAAATTAATTTAATTACAAAAGCATGTATGAAAGCATCAAGATCTTTAATAAGAGATTTTGGTGAAATTGAAAATTTACAAGTCTCAGCTAAAGGACCTGGAGATTTTGTTTCATCTGCAGATAAACGAACCGAAAAAATAATTATTGAGGAATTAAATAAAGCTCACCCAGAATACGGCATTATTACGGAAGAATCAGGAATAATTAATAAGTCAAATACAGAAAAAAGGTGGATTATCGATCCTATTGATGGCACGATGAATTTTTTAAATGGTATACCTCAATTTGCGATATCAATTGGGTATGAAGAAAATAATGAAATTTTATGTGGTGTAATATTTAACCCCATAATGAATGAATTTTTTTGTGCTGAAAAAGGAAATGGTGCCTTCCTAAATAATTCGAGGATAAGAGTTTCAAATAAAAAAAGAATACAAGAAGCACTTTTAGTTACAGGTGGTCCAAAACAGACAAGTAAAATTAAGGATAAAATTTTTTCTGAATATACTTTTTTATCAAATAAAGTATCGAATGTAAGAAAGTTTGGAAGTGCAGCTTTAGATATGGCTTACGTTGCTTGCGGTAGATTTGATGGATATTGGCAAAGAGAATTAAATTATTGGGATATCGCAGCGGGTATAATTTTAGTAAAAGAAGCCGGAGGTTTTGTTGATTTTTTTGAACAAGATAGTAATTCCCCAATGAAAAAGAATATTTTAGCCTCTAATTCCAACATTCATCAAAAATTACAAGATTTTTTAATTAAAAAAAATATTGAGTAAAAACCATTAATCATATAAAACACCGTTCATGAAAAAAAACATACACCCAAATTATCACAAAATAAAAGTTGTAATGACAGATGGTACAGAATTTGAAACAAGATCAACTTGGGGTAAGGAAAACGATACGCTCAAACTTGATATTGATCCAAAGTCACATTATGCTTGGACGGGCGGATCTCAAAAAATCTTGGATAAAGGTAGAGTAAGTAAATACAATAAAAAATTTAGTAATCTAAGAACTAAAAAATAAGATATGACTGAAACTCCATTTATGCCAAAAGCTACTGCTGTTTGGCTCGTTGAAAATACCACTCTCACATTTAAACAAATTGCAGAGTTCTGTAATCTTCATGAGCTAGAAATTAAAGGTATAGCAGACGGTGATGTCGCTAAAGGAATTAAGGCGTACAATCCTATCTTAGCAGGTCAGCTTTCGAGAGAAACTATTGAACTTTGTTCAAAAGATCCTCAAAAAAAATTAAGCCTATTAAAAAAACTTGATGAAGTGGAAGTAAAAGAGAGAAAAAAACCAAAATACACCCCTCTATCTAAAAGACAAGACAGGCCAGATGCAATATTATGGCTATGTAAAAATGCGTCAGAACTCACTGACGGTCAAATTTCAAAGTTAGTTGGAAGCACTAAAGGAACAGTATCTTTAATAAGAAAAAGAAGTTACTGGAACTTTTCTAATCTCAAAGCTAGAGACCCTGTTATTTTAGCTCTTTGCACGCAGGAGGCGTTTCAAAAAAGTTTGGAAAAAGCAAAAAGAAGAGTTGAAAGAGAGAAAAAAGCTAAAATTAGAGAGGAAAAAAAGTCTCAGGCAGCTTCTCAGTAGACAAATTGCCGATCAAATGTTAACAACCATGAAAATTAACTGGAGGTTTTTATTAAAATAGACGTAAAAGATAATAATGTAGAACAAGCTATAAGGGTTTTGAAAAGGAAACTTCAAAAGGAAGGTTTTTTTAAAATTATGAAAATGAAGAGTACTTATGAAAAACCATCTGAAAGGAAAAAAAGAGTTCAAACTGAAAACATCAAAAGAATAAAAAAACTTCAGAAACTAAAAAATAGATACTAGTAAAATTCAAATGAGAGGATTAAAAATGCCATCTGGTAAAGTAAAATGGTTTAACGCCAAAAAAGGCTATGGGTTTATTACTGATAATGAAACAAAAAAAGATATTTTTCTTCACGTCTCTGCTCTAGAGGAGTCAAAGTTAAGAGTTTTAAAAGAAGAGCAAACAATTAGTTACGATATAAAAGAAGAGAAAGATAAACTTCAAGCAATAAATATAAAAAAAAAATAATTCATCGCGGGGTGGAGCAGTCTGGTAGCTCGTCAGGCTCATAACCTGAAGGTCGCAGGTTCAAATCCTGCCCCCGCAACCAAAATGACTAATACAATAAGAAATATTACCATTATTGCTCACGTTGATCACGGTAAGACTACATTAATAGATAACCTAATGAAGCAAAGCGGCTCGTTCAGAGAAAATGAAAATGTAGATGAACGGATAATGGACTCCGGAGAGCTGGAAAGAGAGAGGGGTATAACTATCTTGGCAAAAACTACATCAATTAATTGGAAAAATTCTAGAATTAATATAATTGATACGCCTGGACATAGAGATTTTGCTGCTGAAGTGGAAAGAGTTTTGCATATGGCTGACGGTGCACTTCTATTAATCGACTCTGCTGAAGGAGTTATGCCTCAAACAAAATTTGTATTATCTAAAGCCTTAAAGCAGGGACTGAAGCCTATTGTAGTAATTAATAAATTAGATAAAACAGATCAAAGAGCTAACGAAGTTTTAAATGAAACTTTTGATCTTTTTGTAAACTTAGAGGCCAATGAAGAACAACTTGATTTTCCAGTTTTATATGCAAGTGGGAGATCGGGTTGGGCTTCAAAAGATATAGATGGTCCTAGAGAAAATTTAAAACCACTATTAGAGACTATACTGGATCATGTTAAACCAGATAATCTAGACAAAACAAAACCTTTTGCGATGCTCTCTACATTGCTTTACGCAGATAGTTTTCTAGGAAGAAGTTTAGTAGGAAAAATTGCTCAAGGTACCGCTAAAGCTAATCAACAAATAAAAGCAATAAATTTAAAAGGAAAAAAAATTGATGAAGGAAGATTAACAAAAATTTTTAGATATGAAGGAACAAAGAGGGTCCCGATTGAAAAAGGTGAGGCTGGAGATATTGTAATTATTGCAGGTTTGCAAAAAGCAAATGTAGCTGACACTATTTGCGATTTAAATATTAATGAACCAATTAGTGCTACTCCAATAGATCCTCCAACTATGTCGATTACAATTACTGTAAATAGTTCCCCGCTAGCTGGTACTGAAGGGAAAAAATTGACAAGCACTCAAATTCGTGAACGATTAATTATGGAGGCTGAAAACAATGTAGGAATAACTTTTTCGGAAAATGAAAATAAAGACTCGTTTATTATAAGTGGACGTGGCGAATTAATGCTTGAAATTCTTTTAACTCAAATGAGAAGAGAAGGCTTTGAGCTGACTGTAAGTCCACCAAAAGTTTTAATTAAGAAAAATGATAAAGGAGAAAAACAAGAACCCATTGAGGAAATAACTATGGATATAGATGAGGAATTTTCGTCAAAGGTTATAGACTCAATGAATAGAAGGAAAGGTAAATTAATTGATCTTAAAGATACTGGTAAAGGAAAAAAAAGAATAATTTTTCACGGTCCAACTAGAGGACTAATGGGTTTTACAAGTCGTTTTTTAACTTTAACAAAAGGAACTGGCGTAATTAATAGGATTTTTCATTCTTACGGTGAATATACTGGTGATATGGAAGGAAGAAAAAATGGCGCACTAATTTCCATGGAAAATGGCAAAGCAGTGGCGTTTGCTATCTTTAATTTGCAATCTCGTGGAGAAATGTTCGTTACACATAATGATCCTGTTTATGTAGGAATGATAGTTGGACTTTCATCAAAAAGTGGAGATCTTGAAATTAATGTTTTGAAAGGAAAAAAACTAACTAACATGAGAACACAAGGAACAGATGAAAACGTTGTTTTAACTCCAGTTAGAAAAATGGCAATAGCTGAACAATTAAGCATGCTAAATACAGATGAAGCTTTGGAAATCACTCCTCGATCTTGTAGATTGCGAAAATTGATATTGGATCCTCATGAAAGAAAAAGGCAATCTAGAGCTAAAACTTCTTGATTCGGAATAAAACATACATCAAAATATAAGCTAAAAAACCTTTTAAGGAATTAAAATTAAAATACCTATGCAATGAAATTTCTTTATTACTAAAATGTTTTTTATAATTTTCGCTACCTAGTCCAAAATCAAATTTATTTATATTATTTTCTATACACCATCTTATTAATTCAATAATCAAAATTTTTCCTGGTTTATATTTCTTGTATGAATTAGATAAAACTGTTGGAATGTGATAATAGAAGGTGTCTTTATATTTAATTCCAAAACATCTTGATAATACCTCTTCCTCTATTTTTAAACTTATCAAGTAAAAGTTTATTTTTTTTAATTTAATTAAATTTTCAAAAATTTTCTCATACTCAATATGTAAATTATTTCTTATATTTTTTTTAGCTAATTGAATTTTTTTTTCATTTAAAATATTTTTAAAATCTAAATTATCTCGATTAGAATTAAGTATCTCTATTCTTAGGTCTTTTGAAATACTTTTCAATTTTTCATATTTTATTAAGGTTCTGTGTATTTCGTAGGCATATTTTTTGTTTTTATTTTTTATATTTTTTTTATAAATGTCAAAGTTATTTGCTAAATCAATGTTATATATTTTTGAAAATTTCCACGTACTAAAGTACTCTACAAATGGGTTACGTAGACCATTTATATGTGACATTTGGTTATTTAAAAAAATTATATCAAAGTCATTTTTAAGCTCTTTTAATATTAACTTCCATACATCAATAAAATTCTTTTTATTAAAATTTGTTTGAACGTCTTCTGGTAAAATTGGATTACAATAGTCTGAATACTCTGTTCCTATCCACTGAAGGATTTTAAGAAAATAAAATTTTCTTATTTCTAAGGGTAGAATTGCTATAACTTTTTTTTTATAGAAAATTACAATTATTTTCAATTTTATATTTCTAATTTTAACTATCTCTTTAAAATAATCGATGTTTTGAAAAAAATTTGAATAAAAAATATTTTTTTTATCTGCTAAAATGTCTTCACACTCTTGTGAAATAGTCTCAAAAATTTTAAACGTATACATTTATTTTCTTATTTTTTTAATTAAACTAAAATTTGAATTTTCAATTCCTCTCTTACTTGAAT
>CACPCL010000015.1 GCA_902632445.1 uncultured Pelagibacteraceae bacterium
GATGGCAATAAACAAAATTAAACATCAAGAAGTAGAGGCAAAAATAATTTTGTCTGACATAGGTATGATAAATGAGACTGACGTTTCATTAGCTAAAGCCTCTAATGCGATATTAATCGGTTTTAATGTTAAGCCTAACAGAGAAGCTAAAAAATTAGCAGATGAACAAAAAATAGATATAAAATATTTCAATATCATATATGAAGCGCTTGATTATGTTAACAAATCTTTATCAGGACTTTTGGAACCTGATATTAAAGAAACAGTCCTAGGAAGTGCAGAAATTCAAAAAATATTTAAAGTTTCTAATGCTGGCAAAATTGCTGGTTCAAAAGTTATTAGTGGGGAAATTAAAAGTAAATCTAAAGCCAGGATTATAAGAGATGGGGTAGTAGTTTACAGTGGAGAAATTTTATCAATTTTTAGAGAAAAAAATCAAGTTAAAGAAGTTGGCATGGGATTGGAATGTGGAATAAGCATAAAAGATTTCATAGATTTTAAAGAAAAGGACGTGATAGAGTCTTATCTTTCGGAAGAAATTAGCAGGTCAATTTAATGAATGAATATTCGTCGCAAAGAGCGTATAGCCAAAGGCAATTAAGAGTTGGAGAATTAGTTAAACAGAACTTAGGGGAACTTTTCTTAAGAAATGAGGCTAAAATACCTTCTATTAACTCGAAATTAGTTACTGTTACCGAAGTGAGAATGACCCCAGACCTTAAAACAGCGAGGGTTTACGTTATTCCTTTAGGCGGAGTTGATACTAAAGAAACAGTTAAAATCTTGACTGAATACTCTCATCTTGTTAGAAAGGCGCTGTCTAAAAGGCTTGACATTAAGTTTCTTCCTAAGCTCACTTTTGTAGAAGATAACTCATTTGAATATGCTGAAAAGATTGAGAAAATTATAAAGAAGAATAAAGACAATGATAAAGAAAAAAAAAGATATAATTAAATCACTAGCTATACACGATAAGGACGTTGGCTCGACAGAGATACAAATAGGTTTGCTTACAAATAAAATTACTAAATTATCTGACCATTTTAAAAATTTTAAAAAGGATAAACATTCAACACTAGGTTTGACTAAATCAGTAAATAAGAGAAAAAAACTTCTTGCATACCTTAAAAAGAAAAATGTTGACTCCTATCAAAAGGTTATAAAACAATTAAATTTAAGGAAATAATGTTCAAAATACATAAGGAAGAATTAGAAGTTAATGGAAAAAAATTAACTTTAGAGACAGGAAAAATTGCAAGGCAAGCAGATGGAGCTATTATAGCAACACTTGGTGAAACAGTTGTTATAGCAACAGCAGTGGGCGCTAAAAAAGTTGCAGAAGGTCAAGACTACTTTCCCCTGTCTGTAAATTATCAGGAAAAATATTATGCAGCAGGAAAAATACCTGGTGGATATTTTAAAAGAGAAGCAAGACCCACAGAGGCTGAGACATTAATTTCTAGATTAATAGATAGACCTATAAGACCCTTATTTCCCTCTGGTTTTATGAACGAAGTTCAAGTGCTTCCTACAGTTCTATCATATGATAGTGAGAACCAACCAGACATTCTATCGATTATCGCATCTTCTGCGGCGCTAGCTATATCAGGATTACCTTTTTTAGGACCGATTGCAGCCAGCAGAGTTGGATACAAGGACGGAAAGTATTTATTAAATCCTTCAATTGATCAGTTAAAAGAGTCAGAATTAGATTTAGTAGTTGCAGGAACTAAAGATGCAGTATTGATGGTTGAGTCAGAAACTTCCGGATTATCTGAAAAAGTAATGTTAGATGCAGTGAAATTTGGACACGAAAATTTTGTACCAATAATTAAAGCAATAGAAAAATTAGCTAAAAAAATAGGAAAACCTAAATGGGAAGTTGAAGAGGTGGATCACTCTGAAATTAAAAAGAAAATTTCTAAAAAATTTGAGAACAGTTTAAGAAGCGCGTTTAAAGAAATAGATAAGAAAAAAAGATCAACATCAATTTCTATAATAGAGGAGGGATGTAAGGAATTGTTTGCTGAAGACGAAACTATTACTGAAAATCAAGTAATGAGTCAGCTGAAATCTTTAGAAAAAGATATTGTAAGAACTGCAATTTTAAAAGAAAAGAAAAGAATAGACGGTAGGGGTTTAGCAGATGTTAGACAAATTAAATGTGAAGTTGGAGTTTTACCAAGAACTCATGGCTCCGCCCTTTTTACTAGAGGGGAAACGCAAGCACTTGTAGTCACTACACTAGGCATGACAGATGATGAGCAGAGATTAGAAAGCTTGGAGGGCATGCAAAGATCAAACTTTATGCTGCATTATAATTTTCCACCATTTTCTGTTGGAGAGTGCGGAAGAATTGGTACTGGCAGAAGAGAAATTGGACATGGAAAACTTGCTTGGAGAGCAATAAATTCTTCTTTACCTTCAAAAGAAAATTTCCCATACACACTTAGAGTAGTTTCAGAAATTACTGAGTCTAATGGGTCTTCATCTATGGCAACAGTTTGCGGTACTTCGCTATCCTTAATGGATGCAGGTGTTCCGATAAAAGAACCAGTTGCCGGAATTGCAATGGGATTAATCAAAGAAGGTGAGAACTTTTCTGTTCTTTCTGACATCTTAGGTGATGAAGATCATTTAGGAGATATGGATTTTAAAGTAGCTGGAACAAAAAATGGTATTACTTCACTTCAGATGGATATAAAGATTACGGGAATAACGTTTGAAATTATGGAAAAGGCCTTAGATCAGGCTAAGGCTGGCAGAGAGCATATATTAACTGAGATGAATAAAGCTATTAAAACTTCAAGAAAAGAGTTCTCAAAACATACGCCAAAAATGGAAACGATAAAGGTTGATAAAAAAGATATAGCTACAGTAATCGGTAAAGGTGGAGCAACAATTAGAGAAATTGTTGAGACTTCAGGAGCTAAAGTCGACGTTAAAGATACTGGAGAAGTAACTGTTGCAGCTCCAGATGAAGCTTCAAGAAATAAAGCTATTGATTTTATAAAAAATTTAATTGCTAAACCTGAAATGGGTAAAGTCTATAAAGGAAAAGTTGTAAAAATTATGGAATTCGGAGCTTTTGTAAACTTCCTAGGAAAACAAGATGGTCTTGTACATATATCTGAGCTAGCCAATAAACGAGTTGCTAAAGTTGGTGATGTTGTAAAAGAAGGTGATGAAGTTTCAGTTAAAGTAGTAGGATTTGATAGAGGAAAAGTAAAACTATCTATGAAACAAGCTTCCGCTTAAGTCATATTTTTAGGATCAGGCATCCCGACTTTGTTATAACCAGCGTCTACATAATGAATTTCTCCTGTAACGCCCGCAGCTAAGTTGCTAAGTAAGTATAAAGCAGAATTGCCTACATCATGAATATCTACATTTCTTTTTAAAAAAGAGTGATCTTCATTCCATTTGTATAAAAATTTTGCGTCACCTATAGCTGATGCAGCCAATGTTTTTATTGGACCCGCACTAATTGCATTAACACGTATTTTTTTTTGTCCTAAATCTCTAGCTAAATATTTTACACTAGCTTCCAAGGCTGATTTACAAACACCCATAACGTTATAGTTTGGAATTGCTTTAGTAGACTCATATGTAAGAGTAAGCAAACTACCTCCCTCATTCATTATTTTTGAAGCCTCTTTTGAAACCTCTGTGAAAGAAAAACATGAGATAAGCATGCTTCTTAGAAAATTATCTCTTGTTGTGCTCAAATATTCTCCTGATAATTCTGATTTATCTGAAAAAGCAACTGCGTGAACTACAAAGTCAATTTTCCCCCACTTTGACCTAATATCTTCAAAAAGTTTTGTAACTTCCTCTTTTTTTTCTACATCACAACTGAAAGTGACTTTTGAATTCAGTTTTTCTGCTAAAGGTACTACTCTTTTTTTCAAAGCATCACCTAAGTAAGTAAAAGCTAATTCCGCGCCAGCTTCAGCAAGTTTTTGAGATATGCCCCACGCAATTGAGCGTTCATTCGCAACTCCCATTATTAAGCCTTTTTTACCTTTCATTAAATCCATTATGATACCTTTTCAAATACTAAAGTAGCATTCGTCCCGCCGAAACCAAAACTATTTGACATTACAGAATTTAAGGTTACGTTTTTTTCAACCTTTGTGACTATCGGATATTTTTTAGCTTCATCATCTATATCAATAATATTAGCAGAAGCAGCTATAAAATTATTTTTCATCATAATTAAACTATAAACAGCTTCGTGCACTGATGTGGCACCAAGAGAATGCCCTGCAAGTGATTTTGTGGAACTAATTTTTGGTTTATAGTCACTGAATACTTCTCCAACTGCTTTTAATTCAGTTATATCCCCAACTGGTGTAGAGGTTCCATGTGTATTTATGTAATCAATTTTATTTTTTGAAGTATTTAATGCCATCCTCATACATCTTACCGCGCCCTCCCCTGAAGGAGCAACCATATCATAACCATCAGATGTTGCACCGTATCCTGTAAGCTCAGCATATATTTTTGCTCCCCTAGCTTTTGCATGTTCGTACTCTTCTAAAACTAAAACTCCTCCACCTCCTGATATTACAAAACCATCTCTGGTTTTATCATAAGGTCTTGATGCTTTTTCTGGAGTGTCATTATATTTTGATGACAAAGCTGTCATAGCATCAAACATTGCAGTCATAGCAAAATGAACTTCATCACTTCCGCCTGCAAAAATAATTTTTTGTTTGCCAAGCTGAATTAGTTCCATTGCATTACCAATACAATGTCCGCTAGTCGCACAAGCTGAACTAATAGTATAATTCACGCCTTTAATTTTAAATGGAACTGCTAAAGTTGCGGAAGCAGTACTCGACATAGTTCGTGGCACTACAAATGGACCCATTCTTTTTGGACTTTTCTCTCGTGTTTTATCTGCTGCAAGAATTACATTTTCGATTGATGGCCCTCCTGAGCCCATAATCATACCAGTAGAAATATTACTTACATCTTTTTCCTCCAAACCAGAGTCTTTTACTGCCTCATTCATTGAAATATAATTATAAGCTGAACCAGGCCCCATAAATCTTATAAACTTTCTATCGACATGGTCTTCCAATTTTATATTTGGTTTGCCATGAACATGGCTTTTTAAATTATACTCTTTGTACTCTTCTGAAAAAGTTATTCCAGATTTCGCACTAATTAAAGACTTATAAACTTCCTCCTGATTGTTTCCCAAACAAGAAACTACCCCTATTCCTGTAACCACTACTCTTTTCATGACTTAAATAATCCTACTTTTAAATTTTCTGCACGGTAAATTATTTTTCCATCCGCGCTTAATATACCATTAGCTAATCCTACAGCTGTTCCTTCTTTTTTTAAAATTCTTTTCATATTTATTTCATAGGTAGCCATTTTAATATTTTTCAAAACTTCACCGGTAAATTTTACAGAATTAACACCTAAAGCTCTACCTTTTCCTGGCTCACCTATCCATCCAAGATAAAATCCCACTAGTTGCCACATAGCATCTAAACCAAGACATCCAGGCATGACTGGATCTTTCTGAAAATGACAATCAAAAAACCATAAGTTGTCTTTAATATCTAACTCAGCTTTTATAAAGCCTTTTTTAAATTCCCCGGTATCTTTCTTTATTTCAGTAATTCTATCAAACATAAGCATTGGAGGTAATGGAAGTTTAGCGTTTCCTTCTCCAAATAATTTTCCCTCTCCACACGAAATTAGCTCATCGTAATTGTAACTATTTTTTTGCATGATTTAGAGACTGTTTTACTTGATTTAGCAAAAGTTTCATATATATTTGTGTTTAGAATGATTATAAACTGATAGAAAATTGGAAAAAACGTGAAAAAAATTGATATTTTTAAGAAATTAAGAACCTCTGGTTTAAGACCCACTAAACAAAGAGTAGAAATAGCTAAATTTTTATTTGAGAGAGAAAAAACATTTCATTTTACTGTCGAAAGTTTAAATAAACTTTTGATAAAAAAAACAACTTCTAAATTCGCTCTTGCTACAATTTATAACACAGTGCATGCTTTTAAAAACGCAGGACATATAAATGAAGTGGAAGTGAGAGGAAAAAAAACCTATTTTGACACTAATATTTCAAACCATCATCATTTCTATGACAGTGAAACTTCAGAGCTAATTGACATAGATGCAAACGAAGTAGTTATTCAAAAACTTCCAAAAGCACCTAATGGTAAGAAAATAAAAAACATAGAGGTATTCATAAATTTGAAAAATTGACAGTTTGTAGCTTGATATTCACTTTAGAATAATTGTAAACTAGGAAAAAATGAGTGTAGATTATAAAAAAGACAGCAACGGAAAATGTCCGGTAATGCATGGAGGCGTAACAAAAGCAGGTGATTCTAATACCTCTAGACTTTGGCCTAATAGCATAAATCTAGATATTCTTCATCAGCATGACACAAAAACTAATCCTCTACCAGGTTTTAATTACAAAAAAGAAGTTAAAAAATTAAATTTTAAATCTTTAAAAAAAGATTTACTTAAATTAATGAACGATAGTCAGGAATGGTGGCCAGCCGATTTAGGAAGTTATACTGGTTTAATGGTAAGATTAACTTGGCATCAAGTAGGAACTTATAGAGAATTTGATGGAAGACCAAACGTTGGATCTCATAGATTTTCCCCACAAGACTCTTGGCCTGACAATACAAATTTAGATAAAGCAAGACGTCTTTTATGGCCGATCAAAAAAAAATACGGAAATAAATTAAGTTGGTCAGATCTAATGGTTTTAGCCGGCACAATGGCTTACGAAAAAGCTGGATTTAAAACATTTGGTTTTTCTTTTGGTAGAGAAGACATTTGGGGACCAGAAAAAGACGTTTACTGGGGTAAAGAAACAGTTCCTTTAGCAGTAAATAGATACGGAGACCCGCAGGATCGTTCATCTTTAGAAGCTCCACTCGCAGCATCTCATTTTCAACTTGTTTATGTAAATCCGGAAGGCGTGGAAGGAAAACCAGATCCGGTAAGAACCGCAATGGATGTGCGTGAAACTTTCGGAAGAATGGGAATGAACGATGTAGAAACCGTTGCACTTACTGTTGGCGGACATTCTATCGGAAGAGCACATGGAAATGGAAATCCTGCTAACCTAGGACCCGAACCTGCAGGAGCTGAAATTCATGAACAAGGTTTCGGATGGGTTCAAGAAAATGGTACAGGTGTAAATCAAATTACTTCAGGTCTTGAGGGTGCTTGGACAACTAATCCTGATAAATGGGACCACCAATACTTAGATCTTTTGCTTAATTACGAGTGGGAAAGTAAAAAAAGTCCAGCAGGTGCTTGGCAATGGGAGCCGATAAATCTTGAGGAAGAAAAAAAACCAGTAGATTTAGGTGATCCAAAAAAGAAAGCTAGACTTATGTTTACAGATGCTGACATGGCGATGGCTATGGATCCTGAATATCGAAAAATTTCAGAAAAATTTTACAAAGATCCAAAATTTTTCGAGGATTCATTTGCAAGAGCTTGGTTTAAATTAACTCATAGGACAATGGGAAACAAAGATAACTATATTGGTCCTTGGGCTCCAAAGGAAGATCTTTTGTGGCAAGGAAATGTATTACCTTCAAAAAAAAAATATAGTGTAGAAAAAGTAAAAAAAATTATTGCATCTAGTAAATTAAGCATTAGTGATTTAATCACAACCGCATGGGATAGTGCTAGAACATTTAGAATAACTGATAAAAGAGGTGGTGCTAATGGAGCAAGGATAAGATTAGAACCGATGAAAAACTGGGAGGCTAATGAGCCTGATAAACTCTCTAAGGTGCTTAAAATATTAGAAAATATTGCAAAGAAAACAGGCGTATCTATTGCAGACACGATAATTTTGGCTGGAAATGTTGGACTAGAAAAAGCTTTAAAGAAGGGCGGATCTAAAATTAAAGTTCCATTTATTCCTGGCAGAGGAGACTCTTCACAAGAACAAACTGAAATAAAAAATTTTAAATGGTTAGAACCTTTGCATGATGGATTCAGAAATTATGTTAAATCAGATTATTCTGTGATGCCCGAGGAGCTCTTGCTAGAACGAGCTTCATTAATGGGTTTAACCGCAAGAGAGATGACTTGTTTAATAGGAGGAATGAGAGTGCTGGGTGCTAATCATAAGTCCGCTAAAAATAAAGGAGTGTTTACGGATAGAGTTGGAGCTTTAACAAACGACTTCTTCGTCAACCTAGTTGACATGAAATATACTTGGGAACCAACAGGAAAGAACTCATATGACATTATTGATCGTAAGACAAAAAAGATAAAATTCACCGCAACAAGGGCAGATTTAGTATTTGGTTCTAACTCGATACTGCGATCTTATGCTGAAGTGTACGCTCAAGACGACAATAAAGAAAAATTTTTAAAGGACTTTGTTGACGTATGGACAAAGATAATGAACGCTGATAGACCTAATTTAAAAAAGTTGAATTAATATGGAAATTGTAAAACCAACAGCTAACCTAGAGACATTAAATAGAAATATAAAGGATGACTTTTACATAGTTCCGAACTTAAAATTTGATATTGATAAAATGAGAGCTGATTTAAATAATGTTCTCAAAAAGAAGAAATTCAGTACATTAGGAATAAAAAACTTCGGAGCTATTGCCTTAAATCAAATCCCAGGTGATAAATCTTCTACAGAGGGCCATAATGTAAGAGGAATATATTGGACAATACCCGACGAAAAAGGAAAAGAGATAAAAAGAGATAAACCAATAGATGAGTCAAAATATACTGAAGTTGTTTCTGAATTTAAAGGAACATATTTTGAAGAAGTTTATAATATTTTAAAAAAACATTTCAAACTTGGAAGAGTAAGAATTTTGTTAAAAGAACCTAGATCAACTTTAAGTTGGCATAGAGATCCAGAGCCAAGACTGCATATTCCAATAATAACTAACAAAGGTTGCAGAATGGTTA
>CACPCL010000016.1 GCA_902632445.1 uncultured Pelagibacteraceae bacterium
GCTTGTCCTGTGGCACATATTTGGTTCTTAAAATCTTTACCGAGCAGAATATCTTTAGCTATTGATATGAAACTTAAAGAAGTCGAGAAAGTTTTATATTTTGAGAGTTTTATAGTAGTGGAACCAGGATTAACAACTTTGAAGAAAGGTCAACTTATCTCAGAGGAAGCACTTCTAAAGGCCCAAGAGGAATTTGGTGAAGATGCTTTTACAGCTGGAATAGGAGCAGAGGCTGTTAGAGAGATATTAGTAAACTTAGATCTCAAAAAAGAACAGAAAAAACTAAGGGAGTCTTTAGTTGATATAAAATCTAAAGTTACGGAAGAGAGAACAATCAAAAGGCTAAAACTCATTGAGTCATTTATTTCATCGGGTAACAAACCTGAATGGATGATTCTTACTTCAGTTCCAGTTATACCACCTGAATTAAGACCCCTTGTTCCTTTAGACGGCGGAAGGTTTGCTACTTCAGATCTAAATGATTTATACAGAAGAGTAATCAATAGAAACAATCGTTTAAAAAGATTATTGGACTTAAAAGCTCCTGATATTATCGTGAGAAATGAAAAAAGGATGCTTCAAGAGTCTGTTGATGCTTTATTTGACAATGGAAGACGAGGCAGGGTAATCACCGGTACTGGAAAAAGGCCTCTAAAGTCTCTTGCTGAAATGTTGAAGGGTAAACAAGGAAGATTTAGACAAAATTTATTGGGTAAAAGAGTGGATTATTCAGGTCGTTCGGTAATTGTTGTAGGTCCCGAATTAAAACTACATCAATGTGGTCTCCCAAAGAAAATGGCCTTAGAGTTATTTAAACCTTTTTTATACGCTAGGTTGGATAAACTTGGTTTAGCAACAACAATAAAACAAGCAAAAAGATTGGTAGAAAAAGAAAAAAGTGAAGTTTGGGACTCACTCGAACATATTATTCGTGAACATCCAATTCTTTTAAACCGAGCTCCCACACTACACAGACTTGGGGTTCAGGCTTTTGAAGCAAAATTAATCGAAGGAAACGCGATTGAACTTCACCCCTTAGTATGCGCGGCATTCAATGCGGATTTTGATGGGGATCAAATGGCAGTACATATACCATTAAGTTTAGAAGCACAACTAGAAGCAAGAGTTTTAATGATGTCGACTAATAATATTCTAAGTCCTTCTAACGGTAAACCAATCATAGTTCCTAGCCAAGATATAGTTCTTGGTATCTATTATTTGTCTCAAGCTGAGGATAAAGAAAAAAAACCAAAGGGAATATTTTCAAATATTGAAGAAATAGAACAGGCACTGGAAAATAGATCTATAAGTTTACATTCTAAAATAATTTCAACTTTTAAAACACTAGATGTTAATGGAAAAGATGTTATTGAAAAATATACTAGCACTGCTGGTAGATTTTTGCTTGCGAACGTTTTACCAAAAAACCATCAAATTAAATTTTCTCTAATAAATAAACTCTTAACAAAAAAAAATGTATCGGAAGTTATAGATACTATATTTAGATATTGTGGACAAAAAGAAACAGTAATTTTTTGTGATAAGATAAAAACATTAGGTTTTAAACATGCTTTTAAAGCTGGAATCTCGTTCGGAAAAGACGATTTATTAATACCTAAAACAAAAGAAAATTTAATCAACAATACAAAAAAACAAATTGAAGAATATGAAAAGCAATATGCTGATGGACTTATCACTAGAGGTGAAAAATATAATAAAGTAGTAGATGTTTGGTCTAAGTGTACAGACACGGTAGCTAACGAAATGATGAAAGAAATTTCGTCAGCTGAAAAGATATATGACAATGACAGGATTGAAACTAACTCAGTGTATATGATGGCAGACTCAGGCGCCAGAGGTTCTCAAGCTCAAATGAAACAGTTAGCTGGAATGAGAGGTTTGATAGCAAAACCCTCAGGCGAGATTATAGAAACACCAATAATATCTAATTTTAAAGAGGGACTAACCGTTTTGGAATATTTTAATTCAACCCACGGAGCTAGAAAGGGACTTGCTGATACTGCTCTAAAAACTGCCAACTCTGGCTATTTAACTAGAAGATTGTGCGATGTAGCTCAAGATGTTCAGATTACAAAAAAGGAGTGTGATCCTAAAAAAAGATCCTCTGTTACTATTTCTGAAATCATAGAAGGTGGAAATATTTTAGTAAGTTTATCC
Organism: uncultured Pelagibacteraceae bacterium; assembly: GCA_902632445.1. Lineage (GTDB taxonomy): Bacteria > Pseudomonadota > Alphaproteobacteria > Pelagibacterales > Pelagibacteraceae > Pelagilacustribacter. The sequence continues at coordinate 2,179 of CACPCL010000016.1, forward strand.
GAAAGAGTATTGGGTAGAGTAATAGCTGAAAATATAAAAAACCCTGTAACTGGAGAAATCATTATTAAAAAAGATAAATTAATAGATGAATTTGATTGTGAAAAAATAGATGCAGCAGGGGTAAAATCTGTAAATGTTTATTCAGTTATCACATGTGCTTCTACCAAAGGTGTATGTCAAATTTGTTATGGAAGAGATTTAGCTAGAGGTAAACTTGTAAGCGTAGGAGAAGCTGTTGGAATGATAGCCGCACAGTCAATTGGTGAACCTGGGACTCAATTAACTATGAGAACATTTCACGTTGGTGGAACAGCTCAAATTAAAGAAGAGTCTCAAATTATTTCTCAAACAAAAGGAAAACTAAATATAATTAATAAAAATTTAATAGAAGACTCAAAGAAAAATATTATCGTTATGGGTAGAAATACACAATTAAGTATCGAAGATGATAATGGTAGACAGTTAGCAATATATAAAGTTAATTACGGATCGAAATTATTTTTCAAAGATGGCGAAATTATAGACAAAGGAAAAAAAATAGCAGAATGGGACCCTTATACATTGCCAGTAATTGCTGAAACTGGGGGTATAGTCAATTATATGGACTTGATGGAGGGAAGTTCTTTAACTGAAACATTAGATGACGCAACTGGACTATCTTCAAAATCAGTAACTGATTGGAAATCGTCATCAAAAAATTCAGAATTGAAACCAAGAATTACTTTAAGAAATGAAAAAGGTGAAATAATTAAAAAAGCAGATGGAAATGAAGCAAGATATTATTTGGTTCCTGATACTATTTTATCAGTTAAAGACGGTCAAAAGATTTCTGCCGGTGATGTTTTAGCAAGATTACCTAAAGAAACTTCTAAGACAAAAGATATAACTGGAGGATTACCAAGAGTTGCTGAATTATTTGAAGCTAGAAGACCTAAAGATAGTGCGATAATTGCAGAGAATGATGGAGTAATTGAGTTTGGTAAAGAAGTAAGAGGCAAGCAAAAAATATCAATCGTCTCTTCAAATGGTGAAACATCAAATTATTTAATACCTAAAGGCAAACATGTAAATTTCAATCAAGGTGAAAAAATTAAAAAAGGTGAATACCTATTAGATGGAAGCCCAGCTCCACATGATATTTTAAGAATTTTAGGTGTAGAAAAATTAACCGAATACTTTGTTTCTGAAGTTCAAGAAGTTTATAGACTTCAGGGAGTTGTTATTAATGATAAACATATTGAAACTATAGTAAGACAAATGTTAAAAAGAGTTGAGATAAAAGATCCAGGAGATTCTGATTTACTTGCAGGTGAGGTTATCGATTTATTAGATATAAACGTAATCAATGATAAACTTAAAGAGGAAAAGAAAAGACCAGCCTCTTTCGAAAGAGTTTTACTTGGAATTACAAAAGCATCTTTACAAACTAATTCATTTATTTCAGCGGCCTCCTTTCAAGAAACAACAAGGGTGTTAACTGACGCTTCAATTAAAGGTAAAACAGATACTTTAGATGGTTTAAAGGAAAACGTCATAGTAGGAAGGCTAGTACCTGCAGGAACAGGACTAACTAAAATTGATTGGGACAAACAGGCTAGAGAACAAGATAAAGCGAGACTAGAGGAATTAAAAAAACAAGAGCTAGAATCGGCTCCTGCTGCGCCTGAACAAACGGCCTAAATAACTTTAAAAAACCCATTAAATGTTGACTTTTACAGATTCAATGCTAGTTTACGGCAAATTTTGAATGTTAGAAGTAAGGTAGATTAAAACCTTAAACACTAACAAACTTACACCAAGGTTGTTCTTACTTTATTTAACTTCAAAATACTATTATGCCAACAATTAATCAATTGATTAAGAAAAGCAGGGTTAAACCAGTCGCAAGAAACAAAGTTCCTGCATTAGAAAGGCAACCGCTCAAACGTGGTGTCTGTGTAAAAGTTTATACAACTACTCCAAAGAAACCAAATTCAGCTTTAAGAAAAGTAGCAAGAGTAAGATTATCAAATGGATTTGAAGTGACAGCATACATTCCCGGCGAAGGTCATAACTTACAAGAACACTCAGTAGTTTTACTTCGAGGCGGAAGAGTTAAAGATTTGCCAGGTGTAAGATATCACATTTTAAGAGGAAACCTTGACACCCAAGGCGTTGCTAACAGAAAACAAAGAAGATCTTTATACGGAACGAAAAAACCAAAATAATTATGTCACGAAAAAGAAAAGCTCCAGTTCGCAAAGTCTACCCTGATCCAAAATTTCATTCGGAAGTAGTTTCAAAGTTTATAAATTCTATAATGTATGACGGAAAAAGATCTACAGCAGAAAGAATTTTATATGATGCATTAGAAAAAATTAAATCTAAAAATAACGAGGATCCTCTAAAAGTTTTTAATTCCGCCATAAGTAACGTGAAACCAAATTTAGAATGTAGATCAAGAAGAGTTGGCGGTGCTACATATCAAGTTCCAGTAGAAGTTAAGTCAAAAAGAGCTCAAGCACTTGCATTAAGATGGATTATAGAGGCAACAAGAAAAAGGAAAAACAAAACAATGGCTGAAAAACTATATGCTGAAATTTTAGATGCATCACAAAATAAAGGTTCAGCTATTAAAAAAAGAGAAGATACTCATAAAATGGCAGAGTCAAATAAAGCATTTGCTCACTTTAGATGGTAAAAAAAAATGACTAAATATACTTTAGATAAATATAGAAATATCGGTATTATGGCACACATTGATGCTGGTAAAACAACTACTACAGAAAGAGTATTATATTATACTGGTAAAAGTCATAAAATTGGAGAAGTTCATGACGGTGCTGCAACTATGGACTGGATGGAGCAAGAACAGGAAAGAGGAATTACAATTACATCAGCAGCTACCACTTGTTTTTGGAGAGATCATAGAATTAATATCATAGATACACCGGGTCACGTTGATTTTACAATTGAAGTAGAGAGATCACTCAAAGTTTTAGATGGAGCAGTTGCAGTTTTTGATGGAGTAGCAGGAGTAGAGCCTCAATCTGAAACAGTGTGGAGACAAGCTGATAAGTATAAAGTTCCTAGAATATGTTTTGTAAACAAACTTGATAGAACCGGAGCTGACTTTTATCGATGTGTTGATATGATTAAGGAAAGACTAGGATGTAAACCACTTCCTCTTCAATTACCTATAGGTAGTGAAGCAGACTTAAAAGGTATTGTTGATCTAGTTAAAATGAAAGGCGTGGTTTGGCAGAATGAGGATCTAGGTGCAAAATTTGATTACGTAGAAATACCTGGAGATTTAAAAGAGAAGGCGGATAAATATAGAAAAGAACTTGTAGAAACCGCAGTTGAAGAAGATGAAGCTTTAATGGAAGCATATTTAGAGGGTAAAGAACCATCTGAAAAAGACTTAATTAAGTGTATTAGGAAAGGCACTTTAACATTTAATTTCGTTCCGATATTAACTGGATCAGCTTTCAAGAACAAAGGTGTTCAACCATTACTTGATGCTGTAATTGACTACTTACCAAGTCCTAGCGATCTTAAGTCTATAGAGGGAACAAAAGTTGGCTCTGATGAAAAAGTTATGATGAAATTTGATGAAAAAGAAAATTTTTCAGCTCTAGCTTTTAAAGTGGCTAACGACCCATTTGTTGGCTCGCTAACTTTTATAAGAATATACTCTGGTACGCTTAATGCAGGTACTTCAATACTCAACTCTTCAAAAGATAAAGATGAAAGAATTGGAAGAATGCTTCTAATGCATGCTAATAGCAGAGAAGATATTAAATCGGCAACAGCTGGTGACATTGTAGCTTTGGCAGGTCTAAAACACACTATTACCGGTCATACTTTATGTGACTCGAAAAATCCTATTCTCTTAGAGCCAATGGAATTTCCAGACCCAGTAATAGAGATCGCCGTCGAACCTAAAACAAAAGGTGACCAAGAAAAAATGGGAGAAGCGCTTGCGAGATTAGCAAAAGAAGATCCTTCATTTCGTGTTTCTTCTGATGAAGAGTCAGGCCAGACAATTATAAAAGGAATGGGCGAACTACATCTAGACATAATAGTGGACAGAATGAAAAGAGAATTTAAAGTCGAAGCTAATATCGGCGCTCCACAAGTAGCTTATCGGGAAACAATACTTGGATCTGCTGAAATGGAATATATACATAAAAAACAGAGCGGCGGTGCTGGACAATTTGCAAAAGTAAAATTAAGTGTTGAACCTTTAGAAGCTGGGAAAGGTAGAGAAGTAGAAAACCTTATTAAAGGAGGATCAATACCAAAGGAATTTATTCCAGGTGTAGAAAAGGGAGTAGAAAGTGTTTCTGATAGCGGAATATTAGCTGGATTTCCAATAATCGATTATAAAGTTAAAATTCTAGATGGTTTACATCATGATGTGGACTCGAGTGTACTAGCTTTTGAAATAGCAAGCAGATCATGCTTCAGAGAAGCCTGCCAAAAAGCTACGTTAAAGTTATTGGAACCTATGATGAAAGTTGAAGTTGTAACACCAGAGGAATTCATGGGCGATGTAATTGGAGATTTAAATAGTAGAAGAGGGCAAGTTGGTTCTACAGAACCAAGAGGAAATGCTACTGCTATAAATGCAGTTGTGCCATTAGCAAACATGTTTGGTTATATAAATAATTTAAGATCATCAACACAAGGTAGAGCACAGTATACAATGCAATTCAGTCATTATGATAAAGTGCCACAAAACGTTCAAGACGAAGTAACAAAAAAATTAGCTTAATTTATGGAAAATCAAAATATAAGAATACACTTAAAGGCTTACGACAATAAAATTCTTGATTTGTCAACGGAAGAGATTGTAAACACTGCCAAGAGAACTGGCGCTCAGGTTAAAGGTCCAATTCCATTACCGACAAGAATTGAAAGATATACAGTTTTAAGATCACCTCACATAGATAAGAAAAGTAGAGAGCAATTTGAGTCTAGAACTCACAAAAGACTAATTGATATTATTGAACCAACACCACAAACTGTTGAAGCACTTATGAAGTTAGATTTAGCTTCTGGTGTGGATATTGAAATAAAAATTTAGAATTATGAGCATTGGATTAATAGGTACAAAAATAGGAATGACTAGAGAATTTATGGAAACAGGCCAATCTGTTCCTGTGACAGTTATCAAAGTGGAAAAAGGAAGAGTTCTTGATGTAATCAGTAAAGATAAACAAGGCTATAACGCTATCAAAGTAGGTTTTTTCAAAATAAAAAACTCTAAAATTACAAAACAAATGAAAGGTTATTTTGCAAAAAAAAAAACTGAGCCAAAAAAAATATTAAAAGAATTTAGAGTTGAAAATAACGAACTGTATAAAGAAGGGAATGAGTTAGGATTAGAAATTTTTAAGGATAATAAATTCATTGACGTGAGATCTAAAACTATTGGAAAAGGGTTTGCAGGGGTTATGAAAAGATGGAATTTTGGAGGATTAAGGGCTTCGCACGGTGTTTCAGTATCTCACAGATCTCATGGCTCTACAGGACAAAGACAAGACCCTGGAAAAGTATTTAAGGGTAAAAAAATGGCAGGCCATATGGGTGATAAATTAAGAACAATGTTAAATTTAGAAATTATTAAATCGGATTTAGAAAATAACTTACTTTATTTAAAAGGATCAATTCCAGGATCTAAAAATTCAACGGTTTTTTTAAGAGGTTCAGTAAAAAATATTACTAGAAAAACAATTAAAGAAAAACATGAGGCGAAAATAAAAGC
>CACPCL010000017.1 GCA_902632445.1 uncultured Pelagibacteraceae bacterium
TATCTTTTGGAATATCGACAAGAACTGGGCCAGGTCTTCCTGTAGTTGCAACCTCAAAAGCTAAATGTAAAACTCTTGAAAGATCATTCACATCTTTTACTAACCAATTATGTTTTGTGCATGGACGTGTAATTCCAGTTGTATCACATTCTTGAAATGCATCGGTTCCAATTAAATGTGTTGGTACTTGTCCTGAAATACAAACAAGAGGAACTGAATCCATGTAAGCATCTGTTAAAGCTGTAACAGCGTTAGTAGCCCCCGGACCAGATGTAACTAATAAAACTCCTGGCTTGCCGCTTGATCTTGCGTATCCCTCCGCTGAATGACCTGCTCCTTGTTCGTGTCTTGCTAATATATGTTTAATTGATTTATGATTTTTTAGTTCATCATAAATTGGTAATACTGCGCCACCTGGATAACCAAAAATATATTCGACTTTTTGGTCCTCTAGTGCTTTAAATACAATTTCTGCTCCGCTCAATAATTTTGGCATTCATACAATCTAGCCTAGAAATGATTTGCGTCAAGTTTTAGCTTACGACTTTTAATGATTTTTTTAAAAGAATTGAGAAATTGTTCGAATAAAGCTTATTCCAATTCTTCATATGGCCTCTAGCCCAAGTATTTTGTCTCTTTGCGTATTGTCTGGTCTTTATGTTAATAAGCTCTTTACATTGGTCTAGTGAGATTGAACCCTTCAAAAAATCATTAATTTCTTTAACGCCTATTAGTTTATTTGCAGATAAGCTTTTTTTAATTTTAAGTCTGTTAAATTTTATTACTTCATTAACACATTTTTTTTTAATCATTAGCTCTGTTCTGTGAGAAATTTTTTTTAACAATTCATCCCTTGGAATATCAATGAATATTTTTTTTATTTCAAAATCTAAGAAATCAGATTTTGTGTTTACAAACCAATCAAACAATGATTTTTTTGTTTTAAACTTTACTTCATAAGCTCTTTGAACTCTTTGTGTGTCAGTTGGAAGAATTCTGCCCTTAATTTTGGGATCAAGTTTGAGAAGATGATTGTAAAATCTTTTAAAACCAATTTTTTTGTACAAATTTCTGACTTTATTTCTTGTTTTTAAATCTATATTTGGAATTTTACTTATACCTTTTGTAATTGTATTAAAATAAAGACCGGTTCCTCCTACAACTATTGGAATTTTTTTCTTTTTCAGGCAAAAATTAATTTTTTTTTTTGCTAGTTTAAGCCAATCTCCTGCAGAAAAATATTTTTTTACTGATATTACACCATAAAGATGGTGTTTAATCTTTTTAGTATCACTTAAACTTGGGCGAGATGATAAAATATTGAATTCTTTAAATACTTGCATGCTATCTGCATTAATAATTTCACCATTTAATTTTCTGGCTAAACTAGTTGCTAGTTTTGATTTTCCTGATGCTGTGGGTCCAGCTAAAAGAATAATTTTTTTTGACAAACTAATTTATTTTAACACCTAAGTATCTTCTTCGATTATCTTTATTGATTATTGTTAATAATAATGTTTTCTCACCTTTTTTAAAGATACCTTCAACCTTTCTTTTAAGATCAGAAGCATTTTTTACAGAAGTTTTTTGGACTTCGATAATTATGTCATTAACACTTAATAAATTATACAAAGGGCTACGATTTGAAATATCAGTAATTATTACTCCAGTAATTTTTTTATTTAAATTTCTTGAACTGATATCTTCGTTTGTGATTTCCTTTACTGCTATTTTTAAACTCTCAATATCAATATCTTTTTTTACTTTTTGAGTTTTTGTTTCCTTGAATTCTTCGGAGGTTTCAAGTCTACCAAGAATTAATCTTTTAGAAATTAATTTTTTATTTCTCCAGATTTTAAGTTCAACACTTTTACCAACTTCAGTACTAGCTACAACATTTGGAAGTTTTTTCATTGTGTTAATTCTTTTCCCGTCAAATTCAAGAATAATATCTCCTGCTTTAACACCTGCTTTTTCTGCAGGGCTATTTTTTCCAACACTCGCAACTAGTGCCCCTTCAGGTTTTTTTAGTTTTTCAACTTCAGCAATCTCTTTGCTTACTTCTTGTATTCTAACACCCAACCAACCTCTTTTTGTTTCTCCGAACTTTATCAGCTGATCAATAACATTCGCCGCTGCATTAGCTGGAATAGCAAATCCTATACCGATTGAACCTGACTGACCTGGAGCTATTATCGCAGTATTGATTCCAATTACTTCACCTTTCAAATTAAATAAAGGTCCACCAGAGTTGCCTTGATTAATTGATGCATCAGTTTGTATAAAATCCTCATATCTTGTTAATCCAATCTGTCTATTTCTAGCAGAGATAATTCCAGAGGTTACAGTTCCACCTAAACCAAAAGGGTTTCCGATTGCGACAACCCAATCACCAACTCTAGATTTGCTAGAGTCGCCAAAAGACACAGGTTTAAATTTATCACTTGTTTTCATTTTTATAACCGCAATATCCATATATGGATCTGCACCTATTACTTCAGCCTCGTATTCTTTTTCGCCAACTCTAACTAAAATATCCTCTGCATTAGCAACAACGTGGTTATTAGTAATAACAATTCCATCTTCGTCTATTACAAAGCCAGATCCAAGGGATGCGGCTTTTCTCTCAGTTGGTCTTTCAAAATCTTTAAACATCTCTCCAAATGGTGATCCTGGAGGAAACTGAAAGGGAAATTGATTTGTGGTTGTTTTAACAGTTTGAGTAGTAGAAATATTCACAACAGAAGGCATCAATTTTTCTGCTAAATCTGCAAAAGAATCTGGGACAGGTTTTGCATTTGCGATTGAAAGCTTAAAAATAATAATTAAAAATAATATTTTTTTAAAAAATTTCATTTAACTTTTTATATACCAAATTATTAAAAAACCGATAATCAAAAAAACTATTCCCAACAATCTAAGTTTATTCTCAGGGGTATTTTTGATCAATTCAAGTATGCTTTTAATTCTTGACGGGAAAATGGCTAAAAACAGACCCTCAACAAAAAAAACTAAGCCAATAGCAATAATAAATTCACTCACGATATTTATTTATATTTATCTTTTTATATTTGGCTTAATTGATTTACCAAAAAACTTAAAAAATTCACTGTCAGGTGATAGTACAAGTGATGTTTCACCTCCTATCAAAGCTTTTTCGTAAGCTTGCATAGCTCTATAAAAAGCAAAAAATTGTGGATCTTTTCCGAAAGCATCGGCAAAAATTTTGTTTCTTTGACCATCACCCTCACCCTTCATTATTTCAGATTTCTTATTTGCTTGAGCCAGTATAACAGTTACGTCTTTATCTGCAGTTGATCTAATTTTTTGAGCTATTTCTGCACCCTGAGCTCTGAATTCTTTTGCTTCTCTTTCTCTTTCTGTCTGCATACGCTTATAAATCGCTTCACTGTTTGCAGGTGGTAAGTCAGCTCTTTTGATTCTAACGTCTACAATATTTATTCCGAAATTTTTTGCCTCATCATTAACTTGTGACTGTATTATTTGCATCTGTCTCGCTCTATCAGTTGACAGTAGAGTTGCTAATTCCTGGGTTCCCAACACACCTCTTATTCTGGAATTTATAATTGTAGATAATCTTGATCTTGCAACTCTCTCGTTTCCTACTGAGATATAAAACTTTAATGGATCTACAATTTTAAATCTTGCAAAAGCGTCAACTATTAATCTTTTTTGGTCAGCTGCAATTACTTCCTCAGGATCGTTGTCCAAGTTTAGAATTCTTTTGTCTAAATATACTACGTTTTGAATGAAAGGTAATTTAAAATTTAAACCTGCTTTAGTTACAATTTTTTTAGGATCTCCGAACTGCAGGACAATAGCTTGGCTAATTTCCTGCACAATAAATAGAGATTGGAAAACTACTACTCCAATCAATACTATTGTTGGTATTATAAATTTAGCTCCTCTCATTAATTATTACTTCCTTTTTTAAGTTCCGGTAAAGGTAGATAAGGTACAACGCCTGAACCTGACTCCTTATCTATGATCACTTTATCGATATCTGCTAAAACTTTTTCCATTGTTTCCAGATACATTCTTTCTTGTGTAACTTGTTTCGCATCTTTATACTCATTATAAATCGCTAAAAATCTGCTGGCTTCACCCTCAGCTTTTGCTACAACTTCTTTTTTGTAAGCTTCTGCCTGTTGTAATACTTGCTCGGCCTCTCCTCGTGCTCTTGGAATTACATCATTAGCATAAGCTTCTGCTTCATTCTTTGATCTTTCTCTATCTGCTCTAGCGGCCTGTACGTCTCTGAATGCGTCTATAACTTGCTCAGGTGGATCTGCTTGTTGTGTTTGAACTTGTGTTAATTGAATTCCCGAACCATATTCATCTAATATTAATTGAGCTATCTCTTGAACTTCAACTTCTATCTTAGATCTTCCTTCCGTTAAAATATTTTGAATTCTGTTTTTCGCTATAACTTCTCTCATCGCTGTCTCTGAAGCAGCTTTAACAGTTTCAACTGGGCTTTGAATGTTAAATAAGAACTTTTGTGCGTCTTTAATAACCCAAAAAACTGAATAGTTAATGTCTACAATGTTTTCGTCTCCTGTAAGCATTAAACTTTCTTCGGGAACATTGCCTACGCCTGAGGATCTGCCTGTATCACTTGCAGGTCTAAAACCTACATCTACTCGATTAACTTTTGTGACTTTTGGAGTTAACACTCTCTCAAAAGGAGTTGGAAAGTGATAATGTAAACCAGGCTGAGTTGTGTTTACGTATTTACCAAATCTTAAAACGACACCTTGTTCGTCGGGAAGAACTCTGTAAAGACCGCTAGCTACGTAAAGTAAAGCTACAATTAGCAATCCAATAATTATTGGCCTAGACCCTCCAGATTTTCCCCCTGAAAATTTATTTATAGTTTTTTGAAAGTTCTTAATTATATCATCAATACTTGGCGGTTCTTGTCTTGAGTCAGAACCATTTCCGCCTGGTGATCCTTGTTTTCCTCCTCCTGGAGGTGTTCCCCAAGGGGATTGATTGTTTAAAATTTTGTCTTTGAAGCTCATGACACTTTATATAGTGACTTTTATCCTAAAAACAAGTTAAGTAAGAGCGTTATTATGACCACTAAACTTATGAAATTATGAGCCAAAAACCGCCACCAAAGCAATTTGTTAAAATGCCAATTAATGGAACCAAATTTACGTTACTGGTTTCAAGTGCAAAAGGCGGTGTAGGAAAATCAACAGTGGCTGTAAATCTTGCTTTTGCGTTACAAAGTTTAGGTTTAAAAATAGGAATATTAGATGCTGATGTTTATGGTCCTTCGCTCCCCAAACTAATGAAGATAAACGAAAAACCTAAAAGTGAGGATGGTAAAGCGATAATACCAGTTACAAAATATGATGCACAATGTATGTCAATGGGATTATTAGTTGATGAGCAAACTCCAATGATATGGAGAGGACCTATGGTTATAAGTGCAATTAAAACTATGACTCAAAAAGTTTTATGGAAAGATAGAGATGTTATTGTTGTAGACATGCCACCTGGAACGGGTGACACACAATTAACATTTGCTCAAGAGGTGAAGGTTGATGGAGCAATTATAGTTTCAACTCCACAAGATTTAGCTTTATTGGATGTTAAAAGAGGGATTCAAATGTTTGATAAAACAGGAGTAAATATTTTAGGATTGATTGATAATATGAGCTACTTCAAAGGAGATGATGGAAAAGACTATCAGATTTTTGGTGAAAGTGGAGTTGAAAAAACTGCAAAAGAATTTAATAAAAAATTCCTTGGTCATTTACCAATACATCAAGATCTAAGAAGTTCAGCTGATAAAGGTGATCCTCTTACTCATTCAAATCCTAATCATGAGGTATCTTTATTATTTAAAAATATAGCTGAAAAAATTAAACAATCTTTTCAGTAAATCCAAACGATGTCATTAATTCATTCCATTCTCTTTTGGAAAGACCCGAGCTTTCGTAATTAACGTTTTCACCTTTAGCCATAAGTTTAATTACTTTTTTACCTTTAGCAGACACATGAACTGCTCCAACTCTATAATCTAAAAAAGCAGCATGGGTTATAGGCACCCATTTTTTTACAGTATCAAGCATTGTTTCAGCGTACACTCTTATCTCATATTGAGCATGACTATCCGCTCTTAAAAATAAAAAATTTAAAAGATTCAGTAAATCAGTTTTCCAATACCACTGAGTATAGGAATTTAAAGTTAAATTCATTCTTGCAAGTTCTCTAGCTAAACCAGCCTTGCTTTCATCTATTGTGGTACCGTCATATCTTTCATTTAGCATCTTTTCATAGTTATCATAAGTTCTTGTTGCATCGTCTTTTAAAATTTTTAATACTTCGTCAGCTTGTTCGCCAGTTATTAAATCTCCTCTTCCTTGTCGATTGGAAGTTGATTGTGCTGATAATTGATCCTTTGCAGGAATATAGAATTCCTTATCTAGAATTGAGTACCTTGCGGAATACTCATTAACATTAGCTGTTCTGTGTCTAATCCACTGGCGTGCAATAAATATTGGAAGTTTAACATGATATTTAATTTCACACATTTCAAAAGGTGTTGAATGCCAATGTCTCATTAAATATTTGATTAACCCTTCATCAGTTGAAACTTTCTTTGTGCCTTTTCCATATGAAACTCTAGCAGATTGAACAATAGAACTGTCGTCTCCCATGTAATCTATAACTCTTACAAAACCATGGTCTAAGACTGGTAAAGCTTCATATAATATTTTTTCTAATTCAGGAGAAGTTACTCTTTTTGTTTGATTTTTTTGAGCCTGTTGGTCTGCAATTTCTTGCTTTTGTTCTTTTGTTAGTTTCATTTTGAATTAAATATTGAATCTCTTAAAAAGAGTTTTATATTAATAGTGTTGGTTTTCCAACTATGACGATAAACGAATTTCGTAATAAACATCACGGACGTGGGGGCAGTACCCACCACCTCCACCATTTACAACTTACGGGGGTGAATTAGGATCGACGGGTGTCTAAAGGCTGTTCTTTCGTACGAGATGGTTCCGACGTAACGGGCTAATTTACAAATGCAAATCAAAAATTTGCACTTGCAGCTTAATTAACTTAGTTAATTAAGTTACGGGGTCCGGGGCACCTGGCAACAGAACGCCCCTTAATTTCTCTTAAAATTTTTATAAATTAATCCGTAAATTAAAATATTAATAACTATCAGCGATATGCCAAGGTAAATTTGAATTTCAGCAGTTAAGCCCTCAGGATAAATTATTGGAAAAAGATAGTTATTGATAAAATCATTAGAATAAGTTGATAGCTCACCTTTATACAAAAACCAATTTTCTAGATAGGTTAATGGACAAACAGAATTAGTTAGTTCTATGTAAATTCCCCATAATAATGCCGGGAGATGAATATAGATGATTTTTGAAAAAGTAAAAAACATCAATCCACCAAAAATAACAAATAAGATAAAAATTAAATGTACAATTAAAGTAAGATTTGCAAATAATTCGTACATTCAATATATTAACTAAAATTATAGGCACCTGGCAACAGAGCGCCCCTTTTAGAAAGGAGGGATAAATGAAAAAATTTGATGATTTAATGAGTGTTAGCAATGAAATTGAAAACATCAGTGCTTCTGATGCTAAGAAAAAATTAAATAATCCAAATGTTCAATTTATAGATGTTAGAGACAAAGAAAGTTTTTCAAAAGGAACAATTGGCAATGCAATTCACTTAGATAGAGGTTTGCTTGAATTTTATCTTGCTGATGGAAGTCCTTTGGAAAATGATACTTTTAAGAAAAATCCAGATAAAGAGTACGTAGTATTTTGTGGATTAGGTGGCCAAGGTACTTTAGCAACCAAAACTATGAAAGATATGGGT
>CACPCL010000018.1 GCA_902632445.1 uncultured Pelagibacteraceae bacterium
GATTTATGAGTACCAACAAAATCGCGAGCCATATTTAATGATAGATTACGCTTCAGAAGTAGTTCCGGGAAAAAGCTCAAAGGGTTATAAAGATTTTAAAAAAGATGAATGGTTTTTTAAAGTTCATTGGAAAAATGATCCAAATGTTCCTGGAATGTTACAGATAGAAGCCTTGGTTCAAATGGCTGCACTATCGATTTTGAGTCTTCCAGGTAATAAGGGAAAAGTAGTTTATTTAATAAGTGCAAATAACCTTAAATTTTCAAAAAAAATTACTCCGGACTCGCGATTATACATCGAAACTGAGATTATAAAATTTAACAGGGGTATTGCTACTTGTAGCGGATCAGGATTTGTTGAAGAACAGATTGCTTGTAAAGCTGAATTTAACCTGATATTGCCAGAAGAAATTAAAAAATATAATGTAAAATAATATGCCTATTGCTTCGTCTTTATTAAACAAACCTAGATTAGTTGAAAAACTTAGAAAGTTTTACGACTATGTACAAAAAAACGATGGGAAAGTTGGAACTAAAACAAGGGGTATTGATTTAAATTTCAATAATGCTTGTAATTTAAGATGTAAATATTGTTTTACCAACTCACCTAAAGGCGATCATGTTAAAGAGTATTTAGATATAAACGCTATTAAAAGATTAGCAGATGAAGCTGACGAACTAGGTTACTTTGAATTTGACTTACAAGGAGGAGAACTTCTTCTTCAACCAAAAAAATTATTTGAAGTTCTAGAGGCCATAAGACCGGAGAGATTTTATATGTATTTAACTACTAACGGTTTTTACTTGGATAAAAAAATGGCAAAGAAACTTGCTGATTATAAAGTTAGCAGAGTTTCGGTGAGTATCGATAGTATGGATGAAAAAATTCATGATGAAATTAGAGGAAGAAAAGAATCTTGGAAAAGAGCAATTGAAGCTTTAAAACATGTTCAAGAAGCGGGTATGGACCCATATTTAAATATTACTGTAGGCCACTATAATGCTAACACAGATCATTTTAAACAACTGTTAGATTACTCAAAAGACCAAAGATATAAAACATTATTAAATGTTGCTGTGCCTTCAGGGATGTGGCAAAACGCGGAAGATATAATTTGTGATGATAAAGATAGAGAATATTTAAGAAAAATAAGAAAGGAATATAAAAATCTTGTCAGAAACATTTGGAATCCTTTTGATAGAAATCACGAAAAAATCTTGGGCTGCACTACAGTGAATAGAGTTTATGTTACACCTATTGGAGATGTCTTAGTATGCCCTTACGTCCACATTAAAATTGGAAATATTTTTGAACAACCTTTAAAAGAAATTATAGACCATGGTTTTAAAATAAAATATTTTAGAAATCACAGTGATCTTTGCTTAGCTGGAGAAGACAAAGAATTTATTAAAAAATTTATGACAAAAAGCGGTCAAACAATTTTTAAACCTGCTTTAGCTAAAGATATATTTTCCGAAGAAGATTATATTTAAAATGTTGTTAAATAACAAAACAGCGGTGATCACAGGCTGTAATAGAGGTATAGGATTTTCTATTTTAGAAAACTTTGCTAAGAACGGTGCTAATATTATAGCTTGCGTAAGAAAAAGTTCTCAGGAGTTCGAAAAAACAATTAACGTTTTATCAAAAAAATATGGAAACAAAATTGATATTGTAAGTTTCGATCTTGAAAACGAAAGTGAAATTGAAGACGGTTTTATAAAAATAAAAAAAATTACTGATTCAGTTGATATACTTGTTAATAATGCTGGTATAAATCAAATGTCACTTTTTCAAATGACCACAATAAAGACTTTTAGAGCTGTCTTTGAAATTAATTTTTTCTCAGTTGTAAATTTCACGCAAAAAATATTAAAATTAATAAAAAAAAATAATTTTTCAAAAATAATAAATATTTCATCTAATGCTGCTTCACTATCCGATCCTGGTAGATCAGCATATGCACCTAGTAAATCTGCTTTAATTTCTTTAACTGAAATTTTATCAAAAGAATTAAGCAATTATAAGATTAATGTAAATGCTATAGCACCAGGTTTAGTCAATACCGATATGATGAAAAATACTCCACAAAAAGTGATAGATGAAGCTTTAAAAAATACTCCTTTAAATAAAGCAGCTGAACCAAGCGATATAGCAGAAACATCTTTATTTCTAGCTTCAGATAAATCCAATCATATTTCAGGAGAAACTATTTTTATAACTGGAGGAATGTAGTGGGATCAAAAGAAAATGAAATTGATAATATAAAAAAATTTTCTTTAGAGCTTAGAAAAAATATTTTAGAAATGGCTTTTTCCGCTGGCGCTAGCAGCGCTCATTTAGGCGGAGCACTCTCAATTGTTGAAATAGTGGCTGTATTGTTCTCTTTTAAAATGAAATTAAATGAAAATCCTGAGTGGAATGAAAGAGATAGATTTATATTAAGCAAAGGACATGCGTGTTTAGCTTACTATGCTGCTTTATGTGAAAAAGGCTACATAAATAAAGAGGATTTAAAAACTTTTGAGAAAGATGACAGTAATCTTTTAGGTCATCCTGTAATAAACAAAAAATTGGGAATCGATTTTTCTAACGGGTCTTTGGGGATGGGCCTCTCATTAGGAATTGGGGTTGCAATTTCTTTAATGAAAAAGAAAAAAAATAATAATGTTTTTGTAGTTCTTGGAGACGGTGAATGTAATGAAGGCTCTGTGTGGGAGGCAGCAATGGCTGCATCTCATTTTAGATTAAAAAATCTTTATGCTATTATTGATAATAATAGTTTTCAGCAAACTGGCTCAAATGAAAACATCATGAATACCGGGAGTTTAAAAAAAAAATGGGAAAGTTTTGGCTGGGACACCGTTGAACTTGATGGTCATGATGTTGATCAATTGCACAGTTTTTTTCAATCCAATAATACATCAGATAAACCAAAAGCAATTGTCGCCAAAACGGTAAAAGGAAAAGGCTTTTCTTTTTCAGAAAATAATAATGATTGGCATCACTCAGTGCTTACTAAAAGTTTATATGAGACAGCATTGAAGGAGTTAAAATTAATTAAATGATAATTAACGATAGAAATATTAAAATGTGGTCTACAATCGGCTCAAGAGCAACCTTTGGTATTGCTGCTTTAGAATTAGCAAAAGAAGTTGAAAATTTAATGGTCCTCACCTGTGATGTTTCAACCTCAGCAGGACTTGATAGATACAGAAAAACTTTTCCTGAAAAATATCTAGACCTAGGTATTGCAGAACAAAATATGATTGGAGTTGCTTCAGGATTATCTAGTGAGGGCTTTAATGTAGTTACTACCACTTTTGCTCCATTTCAAACTATTAGATGTTGTGAACAAATTAAAGTTAATATTGGTTATATGAAGCAAAAAGTTTGTATGGTAGGCATTGGAAGCGGTCTCGCTTTAGGAACTCTTGGTTACACACACTGCTGTATCGAAGATATTGGCGTTTTAAGATCAATTCCAGAAATCAGCATAATTTCACCAGCTGACTCTCTAGAGACAGTCAAAGCTTTAGATGCTGCGGTTAAATCAGACAAATCTTGTTACATAAGACTTACTGGCGCTTCGAATAATCCAATAGTGTATGAAAAGGATTATAAATTTGAAATAGGAAAGTCAATTAAACTCAGAGAAGGAAAAGATTTAACTATTTTCTGCTCTGGCTCTATGGTTAGCAATAGTCTTTTAGCTGCCAAAATATTAGAACAAAAAAAAATTTCTGCTAAAGTAGTAAATGTTCACACAATCAAACCAATAGATAAAAAGGCCATAGATGAGGCATGTTCTACTAAGTTAATTGTTACAGTAGAGGAGCACAATATTATTGGTGGCCTTGGGAGTGCAGTTTCCGAGTATAAATCCTTGTTGCCGTCTTCTCCACAGCAATTATTTTTAGGTATAAAAGATAATTATAGCAAAGGAGGAACTTACAAGTTTTTACAGGAAAAACATAGACTATCACCAGAAAAGATAGTAGAGGATATTCTAAACTCATATAGTAAAATAAATGGATAATAAAAAAAAATATCAGGACATTTTTATTAAATCTCTTTCAATTGGAGATGGTAAATTTTCAAATGAGCTAAAGTATAACGAGATTCCAGAATGGGACTCAATTGGGCACATGACGCTAATTTCAGGATTAGAGGAGGGTTTTGGAATAAGCATGGAAACAGACGATATAATCGATTTTAGCTCTTTCAAAAAAGGAGAGGAAATATTATTAAAATATAATATAAAATTTTAGTTTATGAAAAAAAGAAATTGGGAAAATAAAAAAATTATTAAAGAAATCAAAGATAATGGATATTATATATTTAAAAATTTCTTTGACGAAGAAAGCTTGCAAGAAATAAAAGAGTCTTTGCTAAAAACTTTACATTATATAAAGAAAGATAATGAAACTGACTTACAAAAAAAATATTATCAAATAAAAAAGTATAATCAAAAGTTAAAAGGGAACTGGTATGACATGGCAAATTATAATATTACTTTGTATCAATACCTGCACTCACAAGATGTGACCGACTTTATTAAAGAATTTTTTAAAACTGAGGTAGTTTTTTCAGCAAGACCTTGTATTCATGTTCATGATGAAACAAATGATTATTTATTAGATCCTCATCAAGAGACTAATTTGTTTGCGAAGGACGGAATACTACTCTGGTCTCCAATTTATAATACAAATCAAGATACAGGTGGTTTAGCTATTTACAAAGATTCTCATAAACACGGTTTTTTTAATCATAGACTTGAGCACCCAAGATTAGGTAATAAAGCTTGGACGAAGGACTACACTCATATTGACCCAGAGATAGTTAAGAAATTTGAGAGAATAGAACTAGAGGTAGAAGCAGGCTCTGCTGTGTTAGCAATCAATTCCTTAGTGCATTGTGGTTACCCTATGAAAAAAAAAGGGCATGCTAGAATTACCATAACAGAAAGATACAATCCGTTACAAAAAATTCCATATCTAAGAGATGAAAAAGCTCCATTAAAAATTCCGTACGTATTTGATTACAATAAGTTAGTCGATTAAATTAATATTAGATTATGCAGTATCCAATGATTAAATGGGCGAGAGATCTGTTCCCATTATGCAGGTCTCTAACAGGCTCAGGTACAAAAAAAACGCTGAAATATTTTAAAAAAATTAATCCAGAATTTAGAATAATAAATTTCAAAAGTGGAAAGAAAGTATTTGACTGGGAAATTCCTCAAGAATGGAATATTGAAAATGCTTTTATCGAGCACGAAAGCGGTAGAAAGTTTGCCGAATTTTCGAAGTCTAACCTGCATATTGTGGGCTACTCTATTCCTGTGAATAGAAAGATATCTAAAAAAGAACTTCTAAAACATATTTACACTCAAAAAGATCAACCCAACTCAATTCCATACGTAACAAGTTATTATAAAAAAAGATGGGGTTTTTGTATGTCTGAAAACCAAAAGAAAAAATTGCCATCAGGTAAATATAAAGTTTTTATTGACAGCGAGCTTAAAAAAGGAAATTTACAAATAAGTCACGCAATTCTAAAGGGGAATTCAAAAAAAGAAATTTTCTTTAGTAGTTATGTTTGTCATCCTTCAATGGCAAACAATGAACTTTCTGGTCCAGTCTTATTGAATGCTTTAATTAAATATGTAAAAAAAAATTATAAAAAAAGAAAATTTACTTATAGGTTTGTGCTTCTTCCTGAAACCATTGGATCAATAGCTTATTTATCAAAATATAAAAACTTGTTAAAAAAAAACGTTATTTGCGGATACAACTTAACCTGTGTTGGTGATAATAGAGCTTACAGCTATATAGCCAGTAGAAATGGGAACACTATTGCAGATTATTTGTTAAAGAAAAATTTACAAAGTCTTAAAAATTTTAAAAAATTTGATTATTTAGATCGCGGTTCAGATGAAAGACAATATTGTTCACCGGGCGTCGATCTACCATTATGTGCATTTTCTAAATCTAAATTTTATAAGGAGTACCATACAAATAAAGATGACTTTAAAGTAGTAACACAAAAAGGGCTCATGGAGTCTTTTAATGTTATTAAAAAAATTATAGATCAAATAGAGAAATCAACATTTCCAAAAGCAACTGTATTTTGTGAACCGAATTTGGGTAAAAGAAAACTTTATCCAACTCTTTCTCAAAAAGGGAATTATCAGGATATAAAACTTAGAATGGATCTTTTGGCTTATTCAGATGGAACTAAAAATTTAGAATTTATCTCAAAAATTATTAATAAACCTCTTAACAAAGTAACAAAAGAATACAAACTTCTTAAAACTAGGGGATTATTAACTTAAGTTTTAATGTTTCAATTAAAAATAAAAGAAAAATTAAAAAGTCTTGGGATAAAATCAGGGGATAAGGTGATAGTTACTTCTGATGTTTTAAAATTTTTAATTTTTTTAAAAAATCTATCGATAAGATATACACTTAACAATTTTATTGATGATTTGATCAATGTTGTTGGAAAAAAAGGAGAAATAATTTTTCCAACTTTTAATTGGGATTTTTGTAAAGGGAAAGATTTTTGTCGCGAAAGGTCAAAATCTATGACAGGGGCACTAAGTAATATTGCTTTGAAGAGAAAAGACTTTAAGAGATCAAAAAATCCAATTTATTCATTTGCAGTATGGGGAAAAAATAAAAATAAAATTTGTAGCTTATCTCATAAAAGTTGTTTTAGTCTAAAATCACCTTTCGGCTATTTAATAAAAAATAATGCTAAAAATTTGTGTATTGGTATGAATTTTAGAGACGCGTTTACCTTTGTTCA
>CACPCL010000019.1 GCA_902632445.1 uncultured Pelagibacteraceae bacterium
TAGTTTTAAGTAAAATTAAAAAATATCCACCTTTAGTTTTTGCAGGTGAGTCAAGATCTTTAAAAAAAGCCTTATCAGAAGTTGCTGAAGGTAAAGCATTTTTACTTCAAGGGGGAGATTGTGCAGAAAGCTTTGCAGAGTTTCATCCAGATAATATTAGAGATACTTTTAAAGTTCTTTTACAAATGTCTTTAGTTTTAACAGCATCAGCTTCAGTTCCAGTCGTAAAAGTTGGAAGAATTGCTGGACAATTTTCTAAACCTAGAAGTGCGCCTACAGAAAAAAAAGATGGAAAAGAATTGCCAAGTTATTTAGGTGACAACATTAATGGAATGGAGTTTACAGAAAAAGCAAGAATACCTGATGCAAAAAGATTATTTCGAGCATACTCGCAATCTGCATCCACATTAAACTTGCTAAGAGCTTTTTCTCAAGGAGGCTTTGCTGACCTCAGACAAGTACACTTATGGAATTTAGGTTTTATTAAAGACAAAACAAAAGGTAAGTATAAAGAAATAGAGGATAAAATTAGCGATGCTTTAGCATTTATGGAAGCTTGCGGAATAAATTCAGATACAAATCGCAGATTGAGAACTGTTAACTTTTATACTTCACATGAAGCTTTGCATTTACCGTTTGAGGAATCTATGACAAGAGTAGACTCAACAACTGGGGAGTATCACGATACTTCAGCCCATTTTGTATGGATAGGTGACAGAACAAGACAACCAGACGGAGCGCATGTAGAATTTTGCAGAGGTATTAAAAATCCTCTTGGTTTAAAATGTGGACCAACTTTAAATCCAGATGAATTAATAAATTTATGTAATATTTTAAACCCTGATAACGAGGCTGGAAGATTAACATTAATTTCAAGGTTTGGTGCTGATAGTGTTGAAAAACATTTACCTAAATTAATTAGAGCGATTAAAAAAGAAGGTCTGAAAGTTATATGGTCTTGTGATCCAATGCATGGAAACACTATTAAAGCTGCAACTGGATTCAAAACTAGACCTTTTGAAAATGTCTTAAAAGAGGTAAAAAATTTTTTCGCTGTAAGTCAAGCAGAAGGGAGCTATGCTGGCGGACTACATATAGAGATGACAGGTCAGGATGTGACCGAGTGCACAGGTGGGGCTCAAAAAATATCTGAGAATGATTTATCTAATAGATATAGGACTCATTGTGATCCTAGACTAAATGCTGACCAAGCATTAGAACTAGCTTTCTTAATTTCTGAGGAAATTAAAAAAAATTCAAAAATATCAAATAAAATTATTCAAGCTGCGTCTTAATAATTATTGTAATTATTAAGACCTAACCTTAAAAGAGAGGTAAGGTATTAATTATGGATGTAAAAAAAAGAGCAAAAATAATAACCGACTGGATAGACAACTATTGCAATAATGCTTCTTACAAGCCAAAATCATTAATAGTTGGAATATCGGGTGGAATAGACTCTTCTGTAGTAAGTACTTTATGTGCAAACACTGGTAGAAAAACAATTGTGTTAACAATGCCAATTAAACAAATCAAATCTCAACATGATTTAAGTTTGACACATGCTAAATGGTTAAAACAAAAATACAAAAATGTTGAACATCATTTGTTAGAGATGGATAAAATCTTTAACTCATTTTCTCAAGTTTTAAATAAATTTGACAATGAGCATGGGTATGCAAATTCAAGGGCAAGGTTGAGAATGGCAACTTTGTACCAAGTAGCAGCAGCAAATAGTGGAATTGTTGTAGGAACAGGTAACAAAGTTGAGGATTTTGGCGTTGGTTTTTATACTAAATACGGCGATGGTGGGGTCGATATCTCTCCTATAGCTGACTGCAACAAATCTCAAGTTTGGGAGTTAGGCAGACATCTCGGTGTGTCTGAAGAAATAATTAATGCCCAACCCACAGATGGTCTATGGAATGATGGAAGAAACGACGTAGAACAACTTGGAATGAGTTATGCAGATTTAGAGAAGGCTATGGAAAATAAAAACGATCCAAATTATCAAAAATATTTAGAAATAAGAGAAAAAAATTTACACAAAATGAATCCTATACCGGTATGTACATTTAATGAATAGCTTAAAATTAACAAATTCTCTAACAAGAAAAAAAGAAGTATTTAAGCCAAATAATATAAAAAAAATTTCCTTATATGCTTGTGGCCCGACTGTATATGAGAGTCCCCATGTAGGTAATGCAAGAACTCTTGTAGTGTTTGATGTTTTATTTAGAGTTTTAAAGGTTCTCTACAATTCAAATGTAACGTACGTAAGAAATATTACTGATGTAGATGACAAGATAATAGAAGCTTCTCAAAATAATAAAGTAGATATAAATGAAATTACTAATAGGGTGATTAAAATTTTTCATGAAAATTGCAAGAGTTTAAACTGTTTAAAACCAACGATAGAGCCAAAAGCTACAGAACATGTAAAAGAAATGATTGAAATGACATCTTCATTAATAAAAAAGGGATTTGCTTACGAAAATAAAAACCATGTTTTTTTTGCTGTAAGCAAATTTAAAGATTATGGAAAATTATCAAACAAAAATTTAGATGAGTTAAAAGCAGGGAGCAGAATAGAAATTTCTGATCTGAAAAAAAATCCAATGGACTTTGTTTTATGGAAGCCTTCAAATGAAAAAGACCCTGGTTGGGAGTCGCCTTGGGGAAGAGGTAGACCGGGCTGGCATCTTGAATGTTCAGCAATGAGTGAAAAATACCTTGGTAAAAATTTAGATATTCATGGTGGTGGTCTTGATTTAATTTTTCCTCATCATGAAAATGAGATAGCCCAGTCTTGTTGTAACAATAATACGAAAAACTTTGCAAATTATTGGGTTCATAACGGATTTGTAACCATTAATAAAGAAAAGATGTCAAAGTCTTTAGGCAATATAATTTCTATAACTGATGCAACTAAAAAATATTCCGGTCAGGTCGTTAGGTTAGCATTATTAAGTGCTCACTACAGTCAACCACTAGATTGGAATAATAATCTTTTAGAAAATCAACGAGCAACTATTGAAAAATGGTATCAATTGTATGAAGAAAATAATGAAGAAATACCTTTAAAAGAGATAGATATGTTACTAGATGATTTAAATACCCCTGGTTTCATTGCTAAAATTCACGAACTCTATGCAAACGCAAATAAAGGTGATGGAAAAAGTAAAAAATTTTTTAATAGTGCTTGTAAATTAATTGGTTTATTTGATTTAACAAAAAACGAGTGGGAAGAGTTTAAAAAAGTAGATAAAGATATTTCAAAAGAATTTATTGAAAAAAAAATTAAAGAAAGATTGGCAGCAAAACAAAAAGGAGATTATAAGCTTGCCGATAAAATAAGAGTTGAACTAGCAAGTAAAGGAGTAATCATTGAGGATAAAAAAGAACAGACAACTTGGAAATTTAAATGAGTAAAGAGAAAATATATATATTTGATACCACTTTAAGAGACGGAGCTCAGACAGAAGGTGTTGATTTCTCAATTGAAGATAAAAATAAAATAGCAAAAGTTTTATCAGACATAGGTGTTGATTATGTAGAGGGCGGATGGCCTGGGGCAAATCCTGTTGATACAAAATTTTTTTCTAGCCCACCAAAAATGCAACAAACTTTATTTACTGCATTCGGTATGACCAAAAAAACTGGTCGAAGTGCAGATAATGATCCCGGTTTAGCTTCTTTAATGAATGCGAATACACCAGCAGTTTGTGTAGTAGGAAAATCTTGGGACTTCCATGTAAAAGTTGCTTTGGGAATTCAAAAAGAGGAAAATTTAGAAAACATCAAGGAAACAGCAAAACATTTTGTTAAAAACAATAAAGAATTTTTGTTTGATGCAGAACATTTTTTTGATGGTTATAAGGCTAACCCAGAATATGCAATTGACTGCTTAAAACAAGCCTACGATAATGGTGCTAGATGGGTTGTATTATGTGATACTAATGGTGGCACACTACCGAATGAGGTTAGAGAAATTGTTTCAAAAGTTTCAAAAATAATACCTGGAAATAATCTTGGTATTCATGCACATAACGATACAGAAAATGCTGTGGCTAATTCTTTAGCTGCAGTTGAAAGTGGCGTGAGACATATTCAAGGAACTATTAATGGTTTAGGTGAGAGATGTGGTAATGCAAATTTGATGTCAATTATTCCTAACTTATGTTTAAAAAAATCTTTTAGCGATAAGTATGAAATTAACATTAAAAAAGATAAACTTTCTTCATTAACTGAATGTTCAAGATTGTTAGATGAAATACTTAATAGAAAACCTAATAAAAATATGGCTTATGTTGGTGCCTCAGCCTTTTCACATATTGAGGGAACAAAAATTGATGATAATGTAGTTGTTGGTCCATACGCAAGATTAAGGCCAGGAACTATTTTAAAAAGTCATGTTAAAATTGGAAACTTTGTAGAGACAAAAAAATCTATTATTAGCAATAAATCAAAAGTTAATCACCTTTCCTATATTGGCGATACTTTCGTCGGAAAAAATTCAAATATTGGCGCTGGTACTATCACTTGTAATTATGATGGTATAAGAAAATCTAAAACTAAAATATTAGACAATGTATTTGTAGGATCAAATACATCTTTAGTAGCCCCAGTAAAACTTGAAAGTAAAAGTGTAGTTGGCGCAGGTTCAGTTATAACAAAAAATGTTAAGAGTAAATCATTAGCCCTTACTAGAACAGAGCAAAAAGAAGTTAAAGATTATATAAGAAAGAAAAAAAATAAATGTGTGGAATTATTGGAATAGCAAGCAACAAGCCTGTCTCCATAAATATAATTAATTCATTAAAAAAATTAGAGTATAGAGGCTATGACTCTGCAGGGATTGCAACTTTAAAAAATGATCTAATCAATGAAAAAAAATGCTCTGGAAGGGTAGAAGAGCTGGAAAAAATATTACTAAAATCTCCTTCCGAAGGTAACATTGGCATTGGTCATGTAAGATGGGCCACTCACGGAGTTCCAAATGTTATTAATGCACATCCTCATTCTACAGAAAATGTTTCAGTAGTTCATAATGGTATAATCGAAAATTCAGATGACCTTAAAAAAGAATTAGAAACTAAAGGATTAAAATTTAAATCTCAGACAGATACCGAGGTAATTACTCTTTTAATCACAGAAGAACTCAAAAAATTTGAGCCATTAGAATCTGTTTTTAAAACTCTTAAAAAACTTAAAGGAAGTTTTGCATTAGGAATAATTTTTAAAGATTTTCCTGAAATAATAATTGGTGCTAGAAGAGGCAGTCCTCTAGCAGTTGGTTATTCAAAAGATGAAAATTATTTAGGCTCAGACTCATACGCTCTTAAATCAATGACGAATAAAATTTCCTATTTAGATGATGGAGAATTATGTGTTTTAACAAAAAATAGCGTAAGTTTTTATGATGATAATGAAAATAAGATAAACAAAAAAACACATATTATATCCGATGATGAAAACATTTCCGACAAAGGAGATTATAAAAACTTTATGTCGAAAGAGATTTTTGAACAACCTATTACTGCTAAAAAGTGTGTAAATGAATACATTGATAGTTTAAAAAATGATATTAATATTTACAATTTTCCAATTGAACCTAAAGAAATTAAAAAATTAATTCTAGTTGGATGTGGAACAGCTTATCATTCTTGCTTAGTGGCCAAGTACTGGTTTGAGGAACTAACAAGCATAGATATTGAAATAGATATCGCCTCAGAATTTAGGTACAGAAACATTAAATTTAATACTGAAAATTTATATGTTTTTGTATCACAGTCAGGAGAAACAGCGGATACTGCAGCTGCATTAGATATTTGTAAAAAAAATAATGTAAAAACATGTTCGATTGTAAATGTCATTGAGAGTACAATTGCGAGAAATTCTGATTGGGTTTTACCAATTCATGCAGGACCAGAAATTGGAGTAGCTTCAACTAAAGCATTCTTAGGACAATTAATTGTTTTATATATTTTATGTTTAAAATTTTCGTCAATGAGAGGAGAAATTGACAAAAAGCTATATAATCAAAATATAAATAACTTAATAAAACTTCCAGAGGCGATTAAAGAAACATTGAATTTAGAAAATAATATACAATTAATTTCCAAGGAATTTATTGAGGCCCGAGGCTCTATGTTTTTAGGTAGAGGTAGTTCTTTTCCAATTGCTCTTGAAGGTGCTTTGAAATTAAAAGAATTATCGTACCTTCATGCAGAGGGATATCCTGCTGGCGAAATGAAACACGGACCTTTAGCATTAATAGAGGAGGGATTGCCAGTAATTATTATTGCTCCAAAGGATAAATATTTTGAAAAAACTCTATCGAATACTCAAGAGGTTATAGCTAGAGGAGGAAAGATTTTTTTTATCACTGATAATAAAAAAGATTCATTAAGCGATAATATTAGATTTGGACTAAGAGTCCCTCATTTAGATTGTTTTCTCTCATCAATCTTACTAACAGTGCCTCTTCAATTATTAGCTTACCATGTAGCTTTATTAAAAAATTGTGATATTGATAAACCTAGAAACTTAGCAAAGTCAGTAACTGTCGAATAAAAAATGTCC
>CACPCL010000020.1 GCA_902632445.1 uncultured Pelagibacteraceae bacterium
CTTACTAAATAGCAATAAAAGTGTTCATATTCCAAAAATTGAGATCCCCTTTGATAGATTGACTCTTAAAGATCGTAAGGACATTAAAAAAGCAACTAGGCTAGGGTTTAATTGGATAGCTTTATCCTACCTTCAAAACGAAAAAATTATATTAGAAACTCGAAGAATTTTGAAAAATGACGTGGGAATTATAGCCAAAATTGAAAATAAATTAGCTTTAAGAAATATAACTAAAATTATTAAGGCCGCTGACTCGATAATGATAGCTAGAGGTGATCTTGCAATTGAAATTGGTCATAGCGAAGTCCCAAAAGTGCAATTAAGCCTTATAAAAAAATGTTCTCAATTTTCAAAATCCGTAATTGTAGCTACTCAGATGCTTGAAAGTATGATTGAAAATAATACTGCTACACGTGCTGAGATAAATGATATAGCGACTGCAATTTTTCAGGGAGCTGACACTGTAATGTTATCTGCTGAAGCCGCGGTTGGTAAATTTCCAGCACTAGCAGTTTCAACAATGAGTAAGACCATTCTTTCAACTGAAAAATACAAAAAGGAACACATTGAAGATTTTAAGAATTCTATAATTGCAAATAAAGACCCAGTGAAATCTATACTTCTCTCTGTTAAAGACATTGCTTATAATCCAAATGTAAAAGCCATAATAGTATTCTCAAACTCTGGAAAATCGGCAAAACTAGTTTCAGCAATGCGGCCTGCAGCTAAAATAGTTACAATTTCACCAAATATAAATGTAAGTAGACAGGTATCATTACTTTGGGGTGTTCAATCTATTAATAGTAGAGATGCAAATGGATGGAAAGATATGATGTCAATTTCAAAAGAAATTATTAGAAAGCTTAAATTTATCAAAAAAAATGATTTTGTTGTAATAACAGCAGGTTTGCCTTTTGGGAAGGCTGGGATGACAAATATGATCAGGCTCTATAAAGTGGGTTCCTGATGGAAAATATTTATAGCATTGAAGAGATCCTATCCGCAGTTGAGGATCTTCAAAAAACAAAAAAAGAAAAAAACGATAAAGACTTTAAAAATCCACCTACTAAGATAAGTAAGTCTGAAATACCAAAAAATACTTTGAAATTAATTGAGGAAGCAGAAAAATCTAAAAACTAAATTAAGCTTGCTATTTGAATAGCTGTATCACACATTCTATTTGAAAAACCCCATTCATTATCGTACCAAGATAAAACTCTGCTGAATTTTCCTTTAATAACTTGTGTTTGTGTTATATCAAAAATTGAACTATGAGAATTATGGTTAAAATCTTTTGAAACCAAAGGTTTTTCATTTACATCTAAAACCCCTTTTAGCTCTCCA
Organism: uncultured Pelagibacteraceae bacterium; assembly: GCA_902632445.1. Taxonomy (GTDB): domain Bacteria; phylum Pseudomonadota; class Alphaproteobacteria; order Pelagibacterales; family Pelagibacteraceae; genus Pelagilacustribacter. The sequence goes on from CACPCL010000020.1 coordinate 1,345, forward strand.
TTAGCGGCTTTTGTCATAGCCTGATTTATTTTTTCTGCTGTCACTTCTTTTTCAGTTACTACTGTTAAATCTATTAAAGAAACATTTGGAGTTGGAACTCTAATTGCTGTTCCATCAAGTTTTCCTTTTAAACTTGGTAAAACTAAACTCATAGCCTTAGCTGCTCCAGTCGAAGTTGGTATCATTGCACCTTCTGTTGACCTAGCTCTTCTTAAATCTTTGTGTAATGTATCAAGTAACTTTTGATCTCCTGTGTAGCTATGGATAGTTGTCATATAGCCATAATTAATTCCAAAAGTTTTCTCTAATACCATTGCTACAGGCGCTAAACAATTTGTTGTGCAGGAACCGTTAGATATAATGTTGTGTTCTTTTTTTAATTCTTTGCTGTTAACACCTTGAACAATTGTAAAGTCTACCTCTTTTCCTGGAGCTGAAATTATTACTTTTTTAGCACCGCCTCTAATATGTTTCTCTGCAGAGGGCTTATCTAAAAATATTCCTGTACACTCTAAAATTACTTCAGCACCTACCTTGCCCCAAGGAATATTAGCTGGATCTCGCTCTGCAAATACTTTTATATCTTGATTGCCTACTTTAAATCCATCTTTTGAAGTTTGAATTTCCTCATTGATAATTCCATGTGTACTGTCGTATTTAATCAAATGAGCGTTAGTTTCAATAGACCCTAAATCATTTATTGCAACTACATTAATTTTGTTTTTATAATTTTCTAAAATTGCTCTTAATATTAGTCTTCCTATTCTTCCAAATCCATTTATACCAACTTTAACCATTTAATCTCCTAAACATATCTGAATACAGCGATTGCGTAACCTACGCAGATAATTGTAGCTACCCATAGCACACTTCCAACTAAAGCCAACCAAAAAAGATGTATAAAGGCGCTGCCTAATAAAGATATAAACAGCCTATCACCTCTTGTTGTGTCTAAACCTAAAATTCCTTTTCTAGGACTGCCCCCTGGAGATTTTTTTTCCCAAATAACCATTGCAGTTAAACATAAAGCTATGAATATAAAAAATGCAGCTGTCTGCCATGTCCATGCCATCCAAGTAATAAACTCAAATTCAAAGAAACCCTTCTCTTTTTCTTTGGCCATATCTCCCCAAGTTGCAGCATTTAAAACATTGAACATAATCATACTCTTCCTAAAGCAAATCCTTTTGCAATGTAGTTTCTAACGAAATAAATCACAATCGCACCTGGTATAATTGTCAAACTGCCTGCAGCTGCAAGCAATCCTAACTCATATCCAGAGGTACTGGCGGTTCTTGTCATCGTAGCTGCTATAGGCTTAGCAGCCACTGCAGTAAGTGTTTTAGCTAATAATAGTTCTACCCAGGAAAACATAAAACAGAAAAACATAGTAATTCCAATTCCAGCAGTTATTGTTGGTATGAATATTTTAAAGAAGAATCTCCAGAATGAATAACCATCTACATAAGCTGTTTCGTCTAACTCTTTAGGAACTGCAGACATAAATCCCTCCAAAATCCATACAGCTAAAGGAATATTGAATAAACAATGTGAAAGAGCTACAGCCACATGTGTATCAAATAAATTTACTGATGAATAAAATTGAAAAAAGGGTAATGCAAAAACAGCTGGTGGGGCCATTCTATTCGTGAGCAGCCAAAAAAATAAGTGTTTATCTCCTAAAAATTTATATCTTGAGAAAGCGTATGCAGCAGGTAACGCTGCAGCAACAGAAATAACAGTATTCATCACTACATAATAAATTGAGTTAAGATAACCTGTGTACCAAGTGCTATCTGTAAAAATCGTTTTATAATTTTCTAAAGTGAATTCTTGAGGCCATAAAGTGTAAGTATTTATGATCTCAGTAGTTGTTTTAAATGACATATTTAACAACCAATAAATCGGTAACATTAAAAAAATAATGTAAACTGTGGGAACTATCCACTTAGCTTTTTTCATTAAAAACACCTCGCTTTTCCATATTTTTTATTATTAAAATCCCAGACTGTAATTGTAAAACCACTTATATTATAATCTTCCTTCACTGCTCTACACGCTAATTCAGCATAAAAATCAGCATTTGGAGGTGGGCTTTTCAAAAGTATCCAAAAGGACTCTTTTTGAGGAAAGTAAGCTTTAGTATATCCTGGGTCATTCCATCGCGCGATAGCTTTAGTTCTTCCAGCTTCATTTATTGTTTTAGATGGAGGAGTCTTTTTTTCAACCACTTTTGCTTTTGTCTCCTCTTTATTGTTACCATCGTAGCCTAACATTTGAAGAACGAAACCAAAAGCTCCAAGTATCAAAATCCATTTTCCAATTGTTCTCATTGATTGCCCTCATTTCTCATCATCAAAGTGTAAAAAACCCAACAAACTAATAATACAATAAAGAAATATATTAGTGACATTGCTGCTGCTGGTCCTAAATCAAATTGACCCAAAGCCATTTTTACAAGATCAATAGATAAAAATGCTGTAGCATTTCCTGGACCACCACCAGTTAAAACAAATGGCTCAGTGTAAATCATAAAACTATCCATAAATCTTAATAGTATTGCGATAGTTAAAACTTTTTTCATTTTTGGTAATTCTATTTTTGTAAATACAGCCCATCTACTTGCACCATCAATTTCTGCGGCTTGGTAATAAGCAGGCTGTATAGATTGTAAACCAGCGTAAGATAATAAAACAACTAATGAAGTCCAATGCCAAACATCCATTAATATAGTCGTAAACCACGCGTCTCCAATTTGCTGGGTAAAATTATAATCAAATCCTAAAGCATTTAATGAATGTCCTAGGAAACCAATATCGGGTAATGCAAAAATATTCCACATTGCTCCAACAACATTCCATGGAATTAAAAGAGGCATAGACATTAAAACCAAACAAACAGGTACTCCCATTCCTTCTTTAGGCATAGTAAGTGCTATAGCTATTCCTAAAGGTATTTGAATAAATAGAATAATAAATGTAAATAAAAATTGTCTACCTAATGATGCATGAAATCTTTCAGACAACATTATCTGTTTAAACCATCTTGTCCCTTCCCACATGAAAACGTTATTTCCGAAAGTTTCTTGAAAGGCATAATTCACAACTGTCATAAGCGGTATGATTGCATTAAAAGCAACCAACACAAAAACAGGAATTACAAAAAACCAAGCTTTCTGATTTATTGTTTTATTCATTCTATAATCCAATCATCCCCGTAAGCATAAGTATATTCCTTTTTAAAGTTTAAGAATGCTGAACCTGAGGGAATATTTTCATTCGGTTTAGCAATCATTTTAATTTTACCACTTTCACTTTGAGTATCTACAATTTTATGTCTTCCCGTATTACTTACAGATAAAACTTTTACAGGAATACCATCAGAACTAAAATTTATAAATTCAGGTCTGACACCAACTTCTGTTTTACTAAAACTATTTGATTTTACTTTTTTATGAGTTTCGATTTTTTTTCCATTAACGATTACTTCGCCTCCTTTTAGTTCACATGGAAGTAAGTTCATACCGGGTGAACCAATAAAATAACCAACAAATGTATGTTTTGGTTTCTCGAAAAGATCAACTGGGGTACCTGTTTGAACAATTTGTCCTTCATGCATCACGACTACTTGATCAGCAAATGTTAAAGCCTCTGTTTGATCGTGTGTTACGTAAATCATTGTTCTATTTATTTTTTGATGAAGTTCTTTTAGCTTAGATCTTAAAATCCACTTTAAATGAGGATCAATAACAGTGAGTGGCTCATCAAACATGATTGCATTTACATCGGATCTAACTAGGCCTCTTCCTAAAGAAATTTTTTGTTTTCCATCAGCGGTTAAACCCGAGGCTCTATTATTTAGTGTAGAGGAAAGTTCTAGCATTTCTGCTATTTCATGAACTTTTGATTTAATCTTCTCTTCTTCAATTTCCCTATTTCTCAATGGGAAGGCTAAATTATCATACACGGTCATAGTGTCATAAATTACTGGAAACTGAAAAATTTGAGCTATATTTCTCTGAACTGGGTTTAAATTAGAAACCATTTTATCATCAAATAAAATGTCTCCTTTGGTAGGATTGATTAAACCCGAAATTATATTTAGGAGCGTTGTCTTTCCGCAGCCTGATGGTCCCAATAATGCATAAGCACCACCATCATTCCAATCAATATTAACATTTCTTACAGCCCAATCGGCATCGGAAGATTGGGTCTTTAAGTAACTATGACTTAAATCTTTTAAGGTAATCTTAGCCATTTGTTACAAGCCTTTCATTTTCGTCAAAATAAATAAATTCATCTGCATTCATATACAAATTCATTTCATCACCAACATTTTTTTGAAAAATTCCATTTGATAGAGAAACCCAACTCAAATCTCCTTTTGTAAAGTGGATCAAACTCTCAGAACCGCTAAGTTCTGAAATTAAAACTTTCCCTTTTATTTCTAGAGAGTTATTACCTTCTTTATATGTAGTTATATTGTGAGGTCTAATACCTACTTTGTATTCCCCATCTTTAATATTTATTTTACTCTTCCAGTTGACTGAATTATCTAGAAATGAGCAACTATCTCCTACCTTTTTAATTTTTGTAATGTTCATTGGAGGATCGCTGAATACTTGTGCTGATAATAAAGAATTAGGCTTATTATAGACATCTAAAGTTTTACCATACTGAATTACTTTTCCTTCTTGCAACGTCGCAGTATTTCCACCAAGCAACAAGGCTTCTGAAGGTTCCGTTGTTGCGTAAACAACGATACAATCTCTATCTTCGAACAATCTTGGAAGCTCTTCTCGTAATTCTTCACGAAGTTTAAAGTCTAAATTTGCCAAGGGTTCATCAAGTAATATTAAGTCTGAGTCTTTTACTAATGCTCTAGCTAATGCTGTTCTTTGCTGTTGACCACCTGAAAGTTCATTAGGTTTTTTATTGAGCATGCCTGACAATTTTAATAATTCAGCTACTTTTCCAACTCTTTGTTTTGTTTCATCTGAACTAACACCAGTAATTTTTAAAGGAGATGCAATATTTTCATAGACTGTGAAATTAGGATAATTGATAAATTGTTGGTAAACCATTGAAACATTTCTTTTTTGAACCTTCATTCCTGTTA
>CACPCL010000021.1 GCA_902632445.1 uncultured Pelagibacteraceae bacterium
AAGAGTCATTAAAGAACTAGGGCACCCAGAACAGCTCCCTTGTAACTCTACTTTAACTATTCCATCTTTAAAAGATTTAAACTTTATGTCACCCCCATCTCTTGCTACCGCAGGCCTAATTTTTGTATCTAAAACCTCTTTAATTTTATTAATTGTTTCATCATTATCGTCTTTGGATGTTTCAGTTTTTTTATTACCTTTTAAAATCGGTTCATTATTGTTCTCAAAATAGTGATTTAAATGAGATATAACCATCGGCTTTAACTCATCCCAAGATATATTTTCAGTCTTTTTAACAGACAGAAAATTTTTTGATAGCAGTATGAGTTCAACTCCCTCGAATTCCAAAAGTTCCTTTATAAAAGGATTAGATAAATTTTTTGCTTTATTTTTTTGAAATTCCTCATTTCCTATTTCAGAGATAGTTTTCTCAGAAAGAAACTTTAATGAATTAGGATTTGGAGTAGATTCTGTTTGTATCATAAGAAATTTATATTATATCAATCCTACTTTTTCACGTATATTTTTCAGGTTTTCCTCAGCAATAATACTGGCTTTTTCCTTACCTTTTTTCAAAACTTGCAATAAGTGCGACTTATCTGCTAAAAGTTTTTTCACTTCTTTACCTACAGGCGTTATCTCACTGATTAAATGTTCTGCTAATTTATTTTTTAAAAAGGAGTATTCTTTTCCTGACATTTCATTTAAAACTTTTTCTAAACTAATTTTTGAAATTTCGGAATAGATGGTGATTAAATTTAATGCTTCTGGTTTTTTTTCGAGAGCTTTCAAATTATCCGGTATTTGATCAGAGTCAGATTTAGCTTTTTTGATTTTTTTACTTATATCGTCTGCACTATCTTTTAAATTAATTCTTGAATAATCAGACTCTTCAGACTTGCTCATCTTTTTTGTACCATCTCTTAAGCTCATTATTCTTGAAACATTTTTTGGTATAAGTGGCTCAGGCAAAGGAAAAAAATCTTTACATTTAAAATCATTATTAAATTTTTGTGCAATATCTCTTGAAAGTTCTAAATGTTGCTTTTGATCAGCTCCAACAGGAACATGAGTTGCTTTGTAGAGAAGAATATCTGCTGCCATCAAATTTGGATAGATATATAAGCCAACACTTGCCTTTTCTTTATCTGAACCTGCTTTGTCTTTAAATTGTGTCATTCTGTTTAACCATCCAATTCTAGAAACACAATTTAAAATCCAAGCTAACTCGGCATGTCCAGAAACTGAAGATTGATTAAATATGATACTTTTATCTGGATTAAGTCCTGCAGCGATAAAACCAGCTACTGTTTCTAAAAGATTACTTTTCAATTCTTCTGGTTTTTGAAAAACAGTAATAGCATGAAGATCGACCACGCAATATATACACTCCATTTCTTTTTGGAGAGCTACAAAATTTTTTAAGGCCCCTAAATAATTACCTAAGTGCAAATTTCCAGTTGGTTGGACTCCAGAAAAAACTAATTTATTTTTATTCATTTAATTTGTTTTATAATTTTTAATCTTTAATAAACCCAATAAGTAACAAGATATAAAGTAAATAATTACCACAAAACCTACAATAATTAATAAGAAAATAGACTTATAAATATAAGTATATTCAAGAAAATCTGAATATTTTTCTAAAGTAAATTTAAGAACAAATGACATTACTATTGCTGAAAAAAATATCTTAAAAGTATCAAGATATAATTTATTTTTTAATAGTAAATAGTCTTTTTTTTGTAACAAATATAAAAAAATTAGAACACCTGCCCATGTTGATATAGAAGTTGCAATTGGAATTATTAAAAACCCTATACTATTAAAATAAGTTACGCTTATAACTACGTTCAATAAAACGATGAATGAAGAAATATAAAATGGTGTCTCAGTATTATCTCTAACAAAAAAAAAGTTTGCTAAAACTTTAACTAGGGCAAATGCTACTATTCCATAACCAAAATACATCAATGCATCTGATGTTAATTCAACATCTTTACTTGAAAAAGAACCATATCCGAATAATCCATTAATTATTTCCTCAGAAGCAATTATAAGACCTAAACTTGCAGGTATTGATAATAATAAAGATAATTGTAGGGACTTATTTTGTATGTTCGAAACTTTTGTAAAATTTCTTGTTTTAAATGCCTTGGAAAGAACAGGTAAAGAAACTGTACCCACGGCTATTCCTGCAATTGCTAGATTAATTTGATAGATTCTATCTGCATAATATAAATAGGAAACTGCACCTGACTGAAAAGAAGCAATTATAGTTCCAACCAAAATATTGATTTGTGTAACACCTGATGAAAAAATACTTGGTAACAGTTTTTTAAAAAAAAATTTTACTTTATTGGAAATTTTAAAACTAAATTTTATTTTAGGTTTATAAAATTCAATTGAGAAATATATTAAAAAAATTAATTGGAGTACCCCGGCTATGGTTACACCATAAGAAAGTTGTTTTGCTATATTTAAATTTTGAGTATAAGAAATTAATATGCTTGTTATTAAAACAATATTCAAAATTATTGGAGCTGCGGCTGCGGCTGCGAACTTGCTATTAGAATTTAAGATCCCAGAAAAAAAAGATGATAAGCTAACAAATAATAAGAATGGAAACGTAATTCTTGTGAATTCTATAGCTAAATTAAATTTTACATCATCAACTATAAATCCTGGTGCGATCAAATAAACTAAATAAGGAGTAAATATTTCAGCTAAGGTAACTAAAATAATTAAAATTAACAAAAGAAGACTTAAAACTTCATCAGCAAATGTTTTTCCTTTTTTTTTGTTTTTAAGCTTTACTGCAGTATAACTTGGAATAAAAGCTGCATTAAACGTACCTTCAGCAAAAAGACGCCTAAAAGTATTTGGTAATCGGAAAGCTACAAAAAAAGCATCAGCAAAAATCGAAGCACCCAAAAAAATTGCTATTAAAATATCTCTCAAGTAGCCTAGTATTCTGCTGATTAGAGTAAAAAAACCAAATATTGATGCTGAAGTAAGTAAGTTCATATATTATCTAAATTAGGCCATAAATTTATAGTGAATTAATTTTCTTTATATTACATACTCATTAAAATAAATGCCAAAGAAAACAGAAATAGATCATTATTCAGATAAAGAGGCTTTAGATTTTCATATAAATGGAAAGTCAGGCAAAATTGAGATCAGCTCTAGTAAGCCTTTGACGACTAAAAGAGATCTGTCGCTAGCTTATTCTCCTGGAGTTGCTGCACCAGTAAAAGAAATTGCGAAGAATCCCGACCTCGCTTACGATTATACAAGTAAAGGAAATTTAGTAGCTGTTATTAGTAATGGTTCTGCAATTTTAGGATTAGGTAATCTAGGCGCGCTAGCATCCAAACCTGTTATGGAAGGTAAAGCTGTTCTATTTAAAAGATTTGCTGACATAGATTCAATTGATATTGAAATAAATAATAATAATCCTGATTCTATTATTGAGACAATAAAAAATATAGGGGGGAGTTTTGGTGGAATAAACCTTGAAGATATAGCGGCGCCTGATTGTTTTATAATTGAGCAAAAATTAAAAGAACTTTTAGATATTCCTATTTTTCACGATGATCAACATGGAACTGCAATTATAACTACTGCAGCATTAATTAATGCTCTAGATATTTCAAAAAAGGAAATTGAAAAAGTTAAAGTTGTAGTCAATGGTGCTGGTGCTTCAGCGCAAGCATGCGCAAACTTGTTTAAAAGTTATGGTGTTAAATCAGAGAATATTATCATGTGTGATAGTAAAGGAGTTATTTATAAAGGTCGAAAAAATATTGATCAGTTTAAATCAGTATATGCAATAGATACAAAACTTAGAACATTAAATGATGCAATGAAAGGTGCAGATGTATTTTTAGGTTTATCTGCAAAAGATGTTGTTTCAAAAGAGATGGTAAAATCAATGGCAAAGAATCCAATTATCTTTGCTTGCGCCAACCCTGATCCTGAAATTAAGCCAGAGCTAATTCAAGAAGTAAGGACGGATGCAATAATTGCAACCGGAAGGTCTGATTACCCAAACCAAGTAAATAATTTAATAGGTTTTCCATACATATTTAGAGGAGCACTTGATGTTAGAGCTAAAGAAATAAATGAGACTATGAAAGTTGCTGCAGCAAAAGCTATAGCTATGTTAGCTAGAGAGAATGTTCCAGATGAGGTTGTTTCCGCATACGGTGGTGACAGACCAAGATATGGTAAAGATTACATAATTCCTTCAACTTTTGATCCAAGATTAATCAGCGTAATTCCTGCTGCTGTAGCTCAGGCAGCAATGAAAAGTGGTGTAGCAAGAAGATCAATTGATGATTTAGAGTTATATAAAGATCAACTCACAAATAGGTTAGACCCTACTATGTCTTTAATGCAAGGAATAAATGCTAAGGTAAGAAAAAATCCTAAAAAAGTTATCTTTGCAGAGGGTGAAGATGAAAATATGCTTAAAGCAGCTATTGAATTTGGAAGAAATAAACTTGGAATACCAATTTTAATAGGAGCAGAGAAAAGAATAAAACAACAGTTAAAAAATATTGGTTTAGATGAAAATTATAAGATTGAAATTGTAAATTCTACTAATAAAGAAAAAAGAGAAAAATACGTAAAACATTTATATAAAAGACTTCAACGCGAGGGGCAATTAGAAAGGGATGTTGATCGTTTAGTACGAAATGATCGTATAGCATGGGGGGCGTCAATGATTGCTTGTAAAGATGCTGATGCAATGGTTACAGGAAATATACGACACTACGCAGCTTCTATTGAAAAATTAAAAAAAGTTACTGAGCCAAGACCCGGCGAAGAAATATTCGGTATGACAATGATTACACTTAAAGGTAAAACTATTTTAGTAGCAGACACAAATGTTCAGGACTTTCCATCGCCAGAAAGACTAGTTAAAGTTTCAAAATCGTGTGTTCGTGTAGCAAGACTATTCGGATTTGATCCAAAAGTAGCATTTTTATCTCATTCCACTTTTGGTAAACCAATTTCAAAAAACACAAAGCATGTCAGAGATGCAATAGATTTACTAAAGAAGGAAAAAGTTGATTTTGATTTTGATGGTGAAATGCAGCCTGACGTAGCTCTAAACCCAATTTATCAAGAAATTTATCCCTTCTCAAAAATTGTTGGAAATGCAAATATTTTGATTATGCCTGCTTTGCACAGCGCAGCTATTTCGACTAAATTGATGAAAGTGTTTGGAGGAGGGAAATTAATTGGTCCATTGCTAATAGGCTTGGGATTACCTATTGAAGTAGCTCCTTTAAGGGCAAGTACTTCTGAAATTCTAAATTTAGCATCAATAGCAGCTTACTCGTCTGACGTAATAGATTACTCGAATTAAAGTTTATTTCTACTTAACTCAGATGCTAAATATATAGAAGGATAAACCTTCTGAACATCATATATCTTATTAGCCTCATCAATTACTTCTTTTTTTTCTGCTTGATCCATTGCAATTCCAAATATGTAAATATTTCTGTTAATAGTCTCTAACGTATAGTTTCTTGCTTTTGTATTTTTATTAAAAATTAATGCTGATCTTAGTTGGCTTGTAATTAAAATGTCTTTTGCAGTACTTTTAAAAGAACTTTGGCCCTTTATTGTAATTGCATTTTTTACTGATCTTACTCCTTTGGTTTCCCAAGCCATTTTTGTAATTTTAATTTTTTCCTCTGGTTCATCTACTTTACCTGATAAAAAAATCCTTCCATCAATCACTTCGCTTTGAATTGAGATAAAATATTTTTTATCTGCTAGAGCCATCCTGGCTGTTAAGTTTTTTTGCATAATAGTGTCATCTATTTGCATTCCAATTGTTCGTGGATCAAAGGTTATATCTACACCGGCGCCAAACTGTCCGACAGAAGAACAAGATGTAATTAATAATACAGATAAGATGCTAAATATTTTTTTCATTTTTAATTTTTAGACATAAATCATATA
>CACPCL010000022.1 GCA_902632445.1 uncultured Pelagibacteraceae bacterium
TTAATCATTATTTTGATCAATTCCCGCTGACTTTAAAATTGCCATGAATACAGTAAAAAATCTTATGTAATTAATGTTAATATGATTATATAATAACGTAAAAGTAAAAAAAAAATGAATATAAATAACTCCAATACATCTACTGGAATTTTAATAAGATTTGACGATATCGCACCTAACATGAACTGGGAGATGATGGATAAATGTCAAGAACTATTAAATTATTACAATTTAAAACCTGTAATGGGGGTAATACCGAACAACAAAGATGAGGAACTTTTGAAGTACCCTAAAAGAGAAAATTTTTGGAAAATAATTCAAAATTGGATATCTAATGATTGGACTATAGCCATGCATGGATGCAATCATTTGTATGATAAAGAAACACACAAAAAAGATTATTTTAATTATGGTGGAAGATCAGAATTTTACGGGCACTCCTATGAGACCCAGCTAAATAAAATAAGAAAAGGATTAGAAGTATTTAAAAAAAACGATATAAAAATAGAGACTTTTTTTGCACCAAATCATACTTATGATCAAAATACTTTTCAGGCTCTGAAAGATTCTGGAATTTTAAAAATTATAGATGGTTATGGTTTAATGCCATTTACAATAAATGGAATAAAATTTGTTCCACAACTATTTTACAGATTTCTTGCTTTACCTTTTGGAATACAATCCACTCAAATTCATATCAATAATTGGGGTAGTGAGGATTTTAAAACTTTTAAAAATTTTATTAAAAAAAATAGAGAAAAGATTATTACAGCTGATTTTGCATTTTCGATAAACAAAATTAATTCTTTTTACAAAGTTTTAAACTTTTCTACTGAAAAAACATTAAAACTTATCAGATTTTTTAGATTTTAAAATGTGATTTTTTACTATCTTTTAAAAATCCCTTAACAGTTTCAACTGTCATTGAATTAAAACTTTTTCCAAATGCATTAATTTGATTTATTATTTTAGGAGGCATTGTAATGATATTGCATTTTAATTGTTTTGCTTGAGTAAAATTATAAGCTTCTCTTGTACTTGCCCAAAGAATTTCTATATTTTTATTTTTTTTTGTTAATGTGATACTTTTTTTAAAAATAGGAAGAGGGTCTTTACCTTTATCTGCCATTCTTCCTGCAAAAATAGAAATAATAGATTTTGTTTTTTTATTCAAATTTTTAAATATATTTTTTGTTTGTTCAAAAGTATAAACAGCGGTAATATTTAATTTGATTCCCCTTTCACTAAGTTCCTTGATAACTGAACCCATAAAAATTCCTTTGGAATTTACAACTGGAATTTTAACGTAAACATTTTTTCCCCATGAATTAATTTTATAAGCTTGTTTAAGCATTTCTTTTGGTTCGTCCGCAAAAACTTCAAATGAAATAGGTTTTTTTTTACATATTTTAAGTATTTTAAGAGAGTAATTTTTGTAATTTTTTGCTCCAGCTAATCTCATAAGACTAGGATTTGTTGTAAAGCCATCTACAAAAGATTTTTTATTAAAAAATTTAATTGTTTTATAATCAGCTATATCACAAAATATTTTTGTTCTCATTAATCTAAGTTTTTAACTATATCTTCTGTCATCTTTTTTGCATCTGCAAACAACATTAAAGTATTATCTTTATAAAAAAGTTCATTATCTATTCCGGCATACCCTGGTGATAAACTTCTTTTAACAAATAAAACGGATTTACATTTTTCAACATCAAGAACAGGCATTCCGAATATTGGGCTTTTTGGGTCCGTTTTTGCAACAGGATTTGTTACATCATTCGCTCCAATAACAAATGCGACATCAGAGTTGGCAAAATCGTTATTAATATCCTCTAACTCAAATACTTCATCGTAAGGTACATTTGCTTCTGCTAATAATACGTTCATATGTCCAGGCATTCTTCCTGCAACCGGATGAATAGCGTATGTAACTTTAATATCGTTTTTTTTTAATTTATCAACCATCTCTCGAAGAGCATGTTGGGCTTGGGCCACGGCCATACCATATCCCGGAACTATAATCACTGATGAAGCATTTTTCATTAAAAAAGCTGCATCCTCTGCATTACCGCTTTTAACTGGTTTCTGATCCTTATTTTCTTTTTTATCTTTGGTAGAATTATCAGCACCAAATCCACCAAGTATAACACTGACAAAAGATCTATTCATGGCCTTACACATTATATATGAAAGTATTGCTCCAGATGATCCAACGAGCGCACCCGTTATAATCAAAGCAGTATTTTCTAATGTAAAACCTATTCCAGCTGCAGCCCAGCCTGAATAAGAATTAAGCATTGAAATCACTACAGGCATATCTGCTCCACCGATAGGAATGATTAATAAAACTCCGACAAGAAATGAAATTATAATAACTGTCCAAAAAATATTTGCAGATTGAGTTTTGCATAAATAAAAAATTAGAGCAAAAATACCTATTCCAAGTATCAAATTCAAAATATGCTGACCACTAAATGTGATAGGAGCACCAGACATAATTCCTCTTAATTTTAGAAAAGCTATTATTGAGCCTGAAAAAGTTATTGCTCCTACTGCTGCCCCAATGGACATTTCAATAAGACTTGCTAATTTAATATCACCCACATTCCCTAGATTGAAAGCTGCAGGATTTAAAAAGGCTGCTATTGCTACAAATACAGCTGCTAGACCAACTAAACTGTGAAAACCTGCAACTAATTCAGGCATTGCTGTCATTGGGATTTTAAAAGCTATAAAAGCACCGATTGCTCCACCAATAACTAAAAATATTATTACATAAACTATTGAAGTAGAAAAATTTCCAATTGAAAGGAATGTCACAAGAATTGCGATTACCATTCCAGCTATTCCAAAGTAATTTCCTTGCCTTGATGTATCAGGTGACGATAATCCTCTAAGCGCAAGAATAAATAATATTCCGGATACTAGATAAAAAATTGCTGCTAAATTTGCCGAAATCATTTCTTTTTATCTTTCTTTTTTTTGTACATTTGAAGCATTCTTTGAGTCACTAAGAACCCACCAAAAATATTTATCGCTGCTAAAATGATAGCTATAAATCCAAAAATACTTGATGTGTTGAAAATACTCTCGGAAGTTCCTGCTAGAGCTGCAATGATAGCGCCTACAATTATAACTGAAGAAATGGCATTAGTAACTGACATTAGCGGAGTATGTAGAGACGGAGTAACGCTCCATACCACATAGTAACCAATGAAAATTGATAAAATGAAAATACTTACTCTAAATATAAATGGATCTATTTCCATAATTAAATTTTTTTAATTAGTGATTTTTCTATTATTTCGTCTTCTAGATTAATATTAAAATCTTTCTTCTCTTTACTATACAAATTGCGTATGAAACTAAATAAGTTTTTAGCATATAGGCTTGAAGCTGTAAGTGGTAAGCTATTCATCAAATTTTTAACACCTATTATCTTAATCCCATTAATTGAATTAATCTTGCCTGCTTCTGAAAAGGCGGAGTTACCTCCTTGTTCTGCAGCTAAATCATAAACAATAGACCCAGGCCTCATAAGTTTAACTAACTCCTCTGTTAATATTCTTGGAGCAGGTTTTCCAGGAATTAATGCTGTACATATTACTATATCATTTTTTTTAAGCGCCTCTTTCATAATTTTAGCTTGTTTTTTTTTATACTCGTCTGATGCTTCTTTTGCGTACCCACCGGCAGTTTCCATATCTTCGTTTTGCTCAACTGATAAAAATTTTCCACCTAAGCTTTCTACTTGCTCTTTTGATGCAGCTCGTACGTCTGTTGCTGAAACGATTGCACCTAACCTTTTAGCTGTTGCGATAGCTTGTAAACCTGCTACGCCTGCTCCAATAACTAAAACTTTAGCAGCAGGCACTGTACCAGCAGCGGTCATCATCATAGGTACAGCTTTTTCAAATTCTGCGACACAATCAACTACCGCTCTATATCCAGCTAAATTTGACTGAGAAGATAAAACGTCCATCGATTGAGCTCTGGTAATTCTAGGTAATAATTCTAAAGAGAAAAGCCTAATCTTTTTATTAATAATTTTATCAATTTGGTTTTTATTTTTTGATGGATTGAGCATACCAATTAAAATTGTATTATCTTTCAAAATTTCAATTTCATCTTCTGCAGGACAATTTACTTTCGTAACCAAGTCACTTGAGTTTAACACCTCTTTGGACGATGCTTTTATTTCAACTCCAGCATCTATATATTGACTGTCATCAATTCCGAGGTGAAGTGCATATTCTTTTTCAACACATACCTTTAATCCAAGTCCAATGATATTTTTTGCTGACTCAGGAGTTAGAGAAACTCTTTTTTCTAATGTTGTATTTTCTTTAATTGAACCAACTATCATTATTAATTATTTATGATTTTAAAGTAACGTAATTGCTAATATTACTAAAATTGCAATAACTACAATAGTTCCCCATAACACAAATTTGGTGAACCCGTTGTAAGTATTTTTGAAATCGTTATTGCTCATTATTAACCTTGACGAGCTTTAAATTTAGGATTTTTTTTATTTATCACGTATAGCTTTCCTCTTCGCTTAACTAATTTGGAGTTAAGGTCTCTTTTTTTCAATGATTTTAATGAGCTTGCTATTTTCATAATTTTTAAGCCTGGCAACGTCCTACTCTTCCATATCTTAAGACAAAGTACCATCGGCGCTGAAGGACTTAACTTCCGAGTTCGGAATGGGATCGGGTGTGGCCCCTTCGCAATAATTACCAGGCACGTTTTTATATTATCTTTAAAATAATATGTAAATAGCCAGAAAATGGCTTTTTTATTTGAATTATGGTGGGCGTGATAAGAATTGAACTTATGACCTCTACGATGTCAACGTAGCGTTCTACCACTGAACTACACGCCCTTAATAAAATTATTTTTTAAATAATTTTTTTATTAAGATATTTAACATGTAAATAGGGTTTTTAAAAAAACCTATTAACAAAATTATCAGTCCTTTAATATAAGATTTATTAAATTTAATTTCATCATGAGATTTTATTATTGTCAAATTAGAATTTACTCGTTTAAAGAGTCTTTCTTTATCGTGTGTAAATTGTTGAACAAAATTAATATGATAGTTAAGAAGTTGCTCTATTGCATTATGATAAACATTGAAATTTCTAGAAAATGATTTCTTATGATAAAGATGTCTTCCTAAAACTTGATGAAAAAATTTAAAGTTTGCATTGTGTAAAGCTAAATTTAAAAAAAAATCATAGTCTTCTACAGAAGAAAATTTTTTTTCTTCAGAAAATAGAATATTATTTTTTTTTAAAAAACTTTTTTTTACTACTGTAGCTGATGTTGATAATTGATTTCCATCTAAAATTAACTTTTTATAAAAATTGTTAGTAAATGGCCCATATTGAAAAATTTTTTTTTTGTTTGTTTGTTCATAAAATATTTCCTCATCGTTTGTAATTACATCATAATTTGGGTTTTTATTTATAAATTCTTCCAAACGATGAAGTTTTGTTTCATACCACTCATCATCTGAGTCTAGAAAAGCTATCCATGGGGCATCAGAGTTTTTAATGCCTAAATTTCTAGATTTTCCAATAATTCCATAATTATTTAATTTAAAATATTTAAGATTATTTTCTTTGTATTTTTTAACTATTGCCTCGGTATTGTCAGTGGAAAAATTATCAATAATAAT
>CACPCL010000023.1 GCA_902632445.1 uncultured Pelagibacteraceae bacterium
TATTTATCTAGGAACAATAAGTAGGGTTGAACCCTCCTTACAAGCCGCCTTTGTAAATTTTGGCAGAGAAAGACATGGTTTCTTAGCATTTAATGATATCCAATCTGATTACTACCAAATACCTTCGGAAGATAAAGAAAAAATTAGAGAAGCTGAAGAAAAAATAAGAGAAGATTTAAAGAATAAAAATGTTGATACTTCACAAGAAAATAATAGCTCAGAAACATTAGGGCCCAATAATGATAATAACGTAAACAATGGAAATATTGTAATTAAAAATGATGAGGAAAGAAAAAAAGAGTATCGAGAAGAAATTAAAACCTCACTGGGTATCAAGAGATATAAAATACAAGAAGTAATCAAGCCTGGACAAGTTATCTTGGTACAAGTGATTAAGGAGGAGAGAGGTCAAAAAGGAGCTGCTCTAACAACTTTTATATCTTTAGCAGGTAAATTTATGGTTTTAATGCCAAATACACCTAAAGGTGGAGGAATTTCAAGAAAGATTTTCAATTCATCAGACCGTCAAAAAATTAGAAGTATACTAAATGAAATTGATATTCCAAAAAGTATGGGCGCAATAGTAAGAACTGCAGGAGCAAATAAAACTAAAAATGAAATAGATAAAGACTTTCAAAACACTTTAAAAACTTGGGAAGAAATTAGAGATAAAGCTTTAGACTCTAACGCACCATCTTTAGTTTATGAGGAAGGCGATATTATTAAAAGAACTTTACGAGACACTTACGATAATAATACAAAAAATGTTTACATAGAGGGAAATGAAGCCTATCAAAAAGCAAAAAAATTCATGAAAGAGTTAATGCCTAAAAATGTAAAAAATATAAAAAGATATAGAGGTAAAATACCTCTATTTCATGATGCAAATATTGAAAAAGAATTGAATAATATTTTTGAACCTACTGTAAAATTGAAATCTGGTGGATATCTAGTAATTAATCCTACTGAGGCTTTAGTTTCAATAGATATTAACTCTGGTCAGTCTACAAAACAAACTAATATAGAAAAAACTGCTTTGAATACAAATTTAGAGGCAGCTGAAGAAATAGCTCATCAAATTAAGTTAAGAGACTTGTCCGGCTTAATTGTAATTGATTTTATTGATATGATAAATTTCTACAATAGACGTTCTGTAGAAAAAAAAATGAGAGAGAGCATCCGTAAAGATAGGGCAAGAATCCAAATAGGTAGAATCAGTAATTTTGGTCTTCTTGAAATGACACGCCAGAGATTAAGAGAGGGATCAATTAAATGGGAAACCCAGTTATCATTAGAGTCTTTTTCTCAAAAAATAATAAAAAAAATTCAATTACATGCATTTAGCGAAAAAGTAAAAATAATAAAAACTTACATACCAGACAAAGTAAAAGTTTTTGTTGAAAAAAATTTCAATGAGGAATTAAAGTATTTTCAAAAGAAATATCGTATTAAAGTAGAATTATTATCTAATGAAGAACTGATTATACCAGAGTATAAGATTGAATTATTAAATAAATCTAAAAAAATATTAAATTTAATAGAAAATATTAAAAATATTGTTGAACCAAAGAAAAAAGCCAAAGATAAAACTGATGAAAAAAGAACTAAAAAAATGGGGAAAAAAGAGACAAAAAAATCTAAATCGAAGAAAAAATTAAGAACTCTTTGGGTAAGAAGAAGAAAAAAAAATTAAATTAATCCTTTTTTAGGTGAGCTAGCAGATGCAAAATAATTTTTTTGCATTCTGACAGCCATAAAAGAATTTCTTCCAGCTATGACAGCATCTTTAAATGCTTTTGCCATTAAAATTGGTTTTTTTGCTTTAGCAATGGCACTATTAATTAAAACACCATCACATCCTAACTCCATTGCAATAGTTGCATCTGATGCAGTTCCTATTCCAGCATCTACAATTACTGGAACTTTTGATTGTTTTATAATTAGAGAAATATTTACCTTGTTTTGTAATCCTAAACCTGAGCCGATTGGAGAAGCTAACGGCATAATTGCTGATGCACCGTTATCTTCACATTTTTTTGCAAGTAAAGGGTCATCAGTGCAATAAACCATTACTTTAAAACCTTCCTTTACCAGAGTCTTTGTTGATTTAATAGTTTCGATCATATTAGGATATAATGTTTTTTTATCTCCTAAAACTTCTAATTTTACTAACTTCCATCCGCCCATCTCTCTAGCTAAACGTAAAGTCCTTAGAGCCTCCTCAGAAGTAAAGCAGCCTGCAGTATTAGGTAAGTAAATAATTTTTTTTGGATTAATGTAATCAGTTAAAATAGGTTTTTTTTTATTGGTTATATTAATTCTTCTGACTGCAACAGTAACCATATCAGCACCAGAAGCTTCGATCGCCTTAGCAGTTTCAACAAAAGACTTATATTTTCCAGTCCCAACGATTAATCTTGATCGAAGTTTTTTGCTTGCTATCTTTAAAATATCTGATGGCACTTAACCTCCTCCAATGAAATGCACTATTTCTATCTTGTCATTATTTTTTAATATTCTATTTTTATAGTTTGTTTTTTGAATAATTTTCCCATTATATTCAATAGCTATTTTTTTATTTATCAACTTATACTTTTTAATAAGGTCTAGTAATGAAAAATTAGATTTTAAAGTAATTTTTTTTCCATTTAATTGTATTTTTGCCATAATTAAGTTAATCAATTTAAATAAAAAATAACGATGAAAAAAATTATAATTCTTAACGGCCCAAACCTCAACCTTTTAGGTGAAAGGGAAAAAAGCCAGTATGGAAGCTCAACACTTAATGATATTGAAAAGTCCTGCAATGAATATGCTAATAAAAATAATTTAATATTATCGTTTTTTCAATCAAATATTGAAGGAGAGCTAGTAGAAGAAATTCAAAATTCAAGAAATGGGCTCGATGGACTAATTATTAATGCTGGAGGATATACTCATACTTCAGTTGCTATACATGATGCTTTAAAAATACTTAAAATACCTATTATTGAATTGCATATAAGCAATATATATAATAGAGAAGATTTCAGACACAAATCTTTAATTAGCAATGTAGCAAAAGGAATTATTTGTGGTTTTGGTGAGAATGGTTATATCATGGCATTAGATGCAATGAAAAAATACTTAGGCAAATGAAAATTGATAAGAAACTGATTAAAGAACTGGTAGAAAATTTAAAGGAATTTAATTTAACGGAATTAGAATACCAAGATGGACAAACCAAAATAAAAGTTTCAAAAGCAACTAAAAATATAGAGCAGTCAAAAGGTAGCGCAGTTGTTCCTCAGAATAAAGCAGTTCTAAATAATTCCCAGAACGAAGAAGGTATTAGAGTGAAATCTCCAATAATTGGAACTGCTTATTTAGCACCTGAACCTGGAGCTAAAAAATTTGTAAGCATAGGTGACAAAATCAAAAAAGGCCAAACGGTTATGATTGTGGAGGCAATGAAAACAATGAATCATGTTCCCTCAACTAATGACGGTACAGTTGAAAAAATTTTAGTGGAAGACGGGCAGCCTGTAGAATTTGGTCAAACATTGGTCATCCTGAAATAAATAAAAATGTTCAAGAAAGTTTTAATAGCTAATAGAGGCGAGATTGCTGTAAGAATTATAAGAGCTTGTAAAGAGTGGGGTATAGAAACTGTTGCAGTACACTCTGATGTAGATTCTGAGTCTATGCATGTGAGGTTAGCTGACGAAAGTGTTTGTATAGGATCTCACCAACCTCAAAACAGCTATTTAAATATTTCTTCCATAATGTCAGCCGTTGATTTAACTGGGGCAGAAGCAATACATCCAGGATATGGTTTTTTATCTGAAAACGCAAAATTTTCAGAAGTTGTAAATAAACACGGAATAAAATTTATTGGGCCAAGTGCAGATATAATTTCTAAGATGGGAGACAAAATAGAGGCAAAAAGAATAGCTAAAAAATATGGATTACCAATAATTGAAGGTTCTGAAGGAGGTGTAAAGTCTTTCAATGAAGCCAAAACAATATGTAACAAAATTGGATATCCAGTACTAATAAAAGCAGCTGGAGGAGGTGGTGGAAAAGGAATGAAAATTGTTGAGGAGGAAAACAAATTAGAAAATTTATTTTTAACTGCAAAAACTGAAGCAAAAAAATTTTTCGGAAATGATGAATTATATATCGAAAAGTATTTTAAAAATCCTAGACACATCGAGGTTCAAATTATGTCTGGAAAAAATAGAACTGTTCATTTAGGCGAAAGGGATTGTTCCGTTCAAAGAAGACATCAAAAATTAATTGAGGAAACTCCTAGCCCTGTTCTTACAGACGAACAAAGAGAGGATTTATTAAAAAAAACTGTCAAAATGGTTGAACAAATAAATTATGAGGGGGCAGGAACTGTTGAATTCATATATGAAAAAGGTAAATTTTATTTTTTAGAAATGAACACAAGAGTTCAAGTTGAACATCCTGTTACTGAGGTTCAAACTGGGATTGATATAGTAAAAGAACAATTATGGATAGCTTTCACTGGTGAAACGGCTCTCAAACAAAGTGATATAAAGCCAAGAGGTCATTCTATAGAGTGCAGAATAAATGCTGAAAATCCTGCATTAGATTTTCAACCTAGTCCAGGCACAATCAATGTTTGTCATCAACCATCTGGTTTTAGAACTAGAGTTGATGGTTCTATATTTCAAGGATGCAAAATTACACCTTATTATGATAGTTTAATTGCAAAAGTAATTTGTAAAGGAAGAAATAGAACAGAAGCAATACAAAGAACACTAAGATCTTTAGATGAATTTGTTTTAGAAGGAATAACTACCACAATAGATTTACATAAAAAAATCTTAAATCACAAAAAGTTTGTCAATTCAGATTTTGATACAAATTGGTTGAGTAAAGAAAAGTTTTATTAAGCAGTATTACAATTTACTAGTTGTAAATCATATATTGCATGATCAAATGGAGTAAGATTTGGATCAGATGAAAAAGTCCAGCCATTAAATATAAAAACTTTTTCATTTTCACTTTTACTTAAATCCTTTACCTGCATATATGCTACATCATCAATTTTGTTGTTAATTTTAACCTTGCCGCATTTTAAAATCTTTATTTCAAGCGGGCCGAATTTTTTAATCTCATTTAGATCTATCTTAATCTGTGAAGATTTAGCCGTTATTTTATCTAATCCAATAATTATCGCATGGGAAGACTGATTTAAAGAATTGTCGGTTTTTGTTTTGATTTTCTTTTCATTATTTGAAAAATCATTAGGTTCATCCAGTTCTTCTTTTCCTAAATAGGATATAGCTAATTCCCTGAATACATAGTCCAAGATTGATGAGGCACTAAGTATTCTATCATTTCCAACTACGTTCCCTGAAGGTTCAAATTTAGTGTCAATGAATGCATCTACGTATTCTTCAAGTGGAACTCCATATTGTAAACCGAGCGAGATTGCTATTGCAAAATTATTCATCATGGCTTTCACCAATTCTCCCTCTTTATTAGTATCTA
>CACPCL010000024.1 GCA_902632445.1 uncultured Pelagibacteraceae bacterium
GGAGGCTTGTCTTTTTCTGATTACATACGTTCAAAAATACTTACAGGTTTTCCTTGGAACTTGTGGGCATATAGTTTTTCTTCATCAATAGAAATTATTCAAATTTTAAATAAAATTGGATTATTTGCATTTAATTTAATTTCAATAACAATTTTTATGATGCCTGCAATTTTGCTTGTTAAAGCTGAAACATTTAAAAAATCAATTTCTTTGATTTTTATAATAATTACTATTTTCTTTTTTTATATTTACGGTAATTACACGATTAATCAAAACCAGCTATTTCTTAAGACTGTTAAAGATAAGTTCTATATAAAAGTTATCTCACCAAACTTTAAATTAGAGTACGGTCTTAGCAATAAAGAAATTGAAAATAGATTATCTAAACTAGTTAAAATTAGTGATCCTGATAATGAAAAGAAAACAATTTTTATTTGGCCCGAAGGAGTTTTTAGCGGATATAGTGATGAAATTTTACAATTTAAAAAATTATTAAAAAAAAATTTTAATAAAAATCATATTATTATACTTGGGACCAACAGATTGGATCCAGAAAAAAATAAATTTTATAATAGTCTAATTGTTGTAAATAATAATTTTGAAATCATTCAGCAGTATAATAAACAAAAACTTGTACCTTTTGGTGAATTTATTCCTTTAGAGGGAATTTTAGGAAAATTGGGTCTGAAAAAGATTACAGAGGGACATGGTTCATTTTTAAAAGGCCGTGAACAAAAGAATTTGATAATTGAAAAATTAAATATCTTACCTTTAGTCTGCTATGAAATTATTTTTACGGAATTTATCCAAAATTCTAACAAAGATACAAATTTGATTGTTAATATCTCAGAAGATGGTTGGTTTGGAAATTCAATTGGACCTTATCAACATTTTTCTAAAGCTATTTTTAGAGCAATTGAACAAAATACATTCTTAATTAGATCAGCAAATAGTGGTATTAGCGCAATAATTAACAATAAAGGTCAGGTAGTAAAAAAGCTTAACAAAGCTGAAGTAGGTAATATTGAATTGCTAGTTCCATTGATAAAAAGTAAAAATAAAAACAAAAATGATTTGATCTTTTTTATACTTTTAATTACATATATTTTTGTCTTTAATATTTACAAAAAAAATAATGGCAGATAATAATTATTTATTCACCAGCGAGTCAGTTTCTGAAGGTCATCCAGATAAAGTTTGTGATAGAATATCAGATATGGTAGTTGACTCTTATTTAACAAGAGATCCGGTGTCTAGGGTCGCATGTGAAACACTTACAACAACTAACAAAGTAGTTTTAGCAGGAGAAACTAGAGGGCCTAAAATTGATAAAGATGAATTGATACAAAAAGTTAGAAATTGCATTCAAGATATTGGCTATGATCAGAATGGATTTAGCTGGAAAACTGCCAACATTGAAACTTTCTTACATGAACAATCTACCGATATTGCGATGGGAGTAGACTCAAAAGATAATAAGGACGAAGGTGCTGGAGACCAGGGCATAATGTTTGGCTATGCTTGTAAAGAAACTGAGGAATTAATGCCAGCGCCAATTCATTTTTCACACAAAATTTTAAGATTAATGGCTCAGGATAGAAAAAGCGGTACTCTTAAGGGAATTGAACCTGACTCAAAGAGCCAAGTAACAATGTTGTATGAGAAAAATAAACCAGTTAAAGTGACTTCAGTAGTTATTTCCACTCAACACTCAAAAGAATTAAATCAGGAAAAAGTAAGAGAACTAATCATTCCATACATCAAAAAATCAATTCCAGAAAACTATTTAGAAGGTTTAGACCCAAAAGAAATTTATATAAATCCAACTGGGCAATTTATAATTGGTGGACCTGACGGAGATACAGGTTTGACAGGTAGAAAGATAATTGTAGATACTTATGGCGGTGCAGCACCACACGGCGGAGGAGCTTTTTCAGGAAAAGACCCAACTAAAGTTGATAGATCTGCGGCTTACGCTTCAAGATACTTAGCTAAGAATATAGTTTCCGCGGGTGTGTCAGACAAATGTTTGATCCAATTAGCTTACGCTATAGGAGTATCAAAACCTTTATCAATTTTTATAAAATTAGCAGAAGGAGATGAGTCTAAGGTTGAAAAAATAAAAAAAATTATAAACAATAATTTTGACCTGTCACCAAGGGGTATCAGACAAATGTTGCAACTTAATAACCCAATATATGAGATAACCTCTGCCTATGGTCACTTTGGAAGAAAACCTACAAATAATGGTGAATTTTCTTGGGAAAAAACTGATAAAGTAGAATTATTTAAACTGTAATCTTGAAAAAACCATAATTTTCTTTTAAATATTGTTAAATTGTTAAAAATTCAAAATGGGCAGTAGCCCATTTTTTTTTAGGAGCATTAAAAATGTTAAATAGAGGTTTAGATAAACTTGAGTTGTTAAGAATTGTTGAAGCTGTAGCTAATGAAAAGTCGATTGATAAAGAGCTAGTTATTGGCTCTATGGAAAGTGCAATTCAAAAAGCAGCTCTAACAAAGTTTGGAAATGATAATAATATTGAAGTTTATATTGATAGAGAAAGTGGAGATATAAAAATTCAAAAAGTCCTAAGCATTGTGGAAAATGTTGAGGATCCATCTAGGGAAATAACGTTGGTTGATGCTATAAAATTTAAAAAAGATAAAAATTTAAAATTAGGAGAAAAAATTTACGAAGAACTTCCACAAATTGATTTTGGACGTATAGCAGCACAAAGTGCCAAACAAGTCATCAGCAGTAGAGTAAGAGAAGCAGAGAAAAATAGACAATATGAAGATTTTATTGATAAACAAGGTCACATACTTAGTGGGATTATCAAAAGACTAGAATATGGAAATGTTATTGTCGATCTTGGCAAAGCAGAGGGTGTAATAAAAAAAGATGAATTAATTCCTAGAGAAATTTTAAAAACTGGTGATAGAGTAAAAGCTTATTGTTATGAGGTAAAAAAAGAACTCAAGGGTCATCAAATTTTTTTATCAAGAGCTCATCCTCAATTTTTAGCAAAACTCTTTTTTCAAGAGGTTCCAGAGATTTATGAAGGCACTATCGAAATAAAATCAGTTGCTAGAGATCCTGGAAGCAGGGCTAAAATATGTGTTCACTCACAAGACTCGTCAATAGATCCTGTTGGAGCATGTGTGGGTATGAGAGGAAGCAGAGTTCAAACCATTGTAAACGAACTTCACGGTGAAAAAATAGATATAATAAAGTGGACTGAGGATCTTCCTACATTAATTTCTGAGTCATTATCTCCGGCTGAAATTCAAAGAGTATTGATAGATCAAGAAAACAAAAGGATAGATATAATTTTAACAGAAGAAAATTTAAGTAAAGCTATTGGAAGAAGAGGACAAAATGTGCGGTTGGCCTCAAAATTAACTAATTTTGAAATCGATATACTTACTGACAAAGAGGACTCTGAGAGACGTCAAGCTGAATTTAAAGATAGAACAGAAACATTAATAAAAAATTTAGAAGTGGACGAAACATTAGGACAATTATTGGTCTCAGAGGGATTTACTTCAATAGAGGAGATTGCACAGTCTACACCAGAAAATATTTCAAAAATAGATGCAATTGATGAAGATACAGCAAAAGAATTAATAAGCAGGTCGAAAGAAACTTTAGTAAAAGAAAAAGAGGCAGTTGCAGAAAAATTAAAAGAATTGGGTGTTGATGAAAAACTAATTAATCTAAAAGGTATGACTCAAGGTATGCTAGTTATACTTGGTCAAAAAAATATAAAGAAAATTAGCGATTTTGCCGATTTATCCTCAGATGAATTAATTGGTGGTTTCGATGAGATTAAAGGAAAAAAAATTAGGATTGATGGCTATCTTGAAGAATTTTCTCTTTCGAGAAAAGAAGCTGATGATTTAATCATGTCAGCTAGAGAGATAGTTTATAAGTAATGATATGGAAAAGAACAAAAAAAAGACACTTACTATTTCATCGAATTTAAAAAAGAAGATTGATACAAGCTCAATCTCGTCAGGTACAAAAAAATCTTTTGCGGTAGAAAAAAAAAAACCTTTCAGACAAAATAAATCTTTTAATAGGTCAAGCCCTGTACCAAATATAAGTCAAGAAACAAAAAAGAAAAACTTCGCTAGAAAATTTATAGAGCAACAAGCTACAAAAGATTTTATTAAGAAAGAAAACAAACCAGCAGGTAAAAGTAAACTTAAATTAAAAGGCCCAGTAGATAAAAGAGATTTCAAATTGACTGTTTCGAGAGCCTTAAATGTTGAGGAAATAGAGATTAAACAGCGAAGTCTAGCATCAGTTAAAAGAGCAAGGTTAAAAGATAAGAAAATTAAACCAGAAAACGAGGAAAAAAAAGAATTTAAAAAAGTAATTCGAGAAGTAAAAATTCCAGAGCAAATTACAATTCAAGAGTTGTCAAATCGTATGGCCGAAAAGTCAAATGAAATAATAAAATTTTTATTTAACATGAAAGTTGTTGCTACAATTAACCACAATATTGATAAAGATACTGCTGAATATATTGTAAAAGAATTTGGACACAAACCTATAATTGAAGAAAAACCATCTATTGAAAATGTTAATATTAAAGAAAAATTTGTGGGCGATGTTAGAGAAAGACCCCCTGTTGTAACAATTATGGGACACGTAGATCATGGAAAAACATCTCTACTTGACGCTTTGCGTGACTCAAACGTAGTCTCTGGCGAGCACGGTGGAATAACTCAACATATAGGAGCTTACCAGGTCAAAACAAAAGGAGATAAATTAATTACTTTTATAGATACCCCTGGGCACGCAGCTTTCACTGAAATGAGAGCGAGGGGGTCAAAAATTACTGATATTGTAATTTTAGTTGTAGCTGCTGATGACGGGATCAAACCTCAAACAGTTGAAGCTATAAAGCACGCTAAAGCAGCTAAAGTCCCGATTATAGTAGCAATAAATAAATGCGATTTACCTGAAAAAAATATTTCTAAGATTAAAAATGAAATGATGCAATATGAATTAATCGCTGAAGATTTGAGTGGAGATACTCTTTTTGTAGAGGTATCTGCTTTGAAAAAAAGTAATTTAGAAAAATTAAAAGAAAGTATTTTACTTCAGTCAGAAATTCTTGACTTAAAAGCATCGTATTCTGATAAAGCAAGAGCGGTTGTCATTGAGTCTAAAATTGATAAAGGTAAAGGTCCAGTATCTACAATATTAATCAAAAATGGAAGATTAGAAAAAGGAGATTACTTTATTTGTGGCAATACTTGGGGAAAGATAAGAGCAATGATTAATTTTGAGGGAAAGCCAGTTAACGAGGCATTGCCTTCAATGCCAGTGGAAATACTAGGAATGAATGACTCTGCTTATGCAGGTGCTGAATTTTTGGTAACAAAAAATGAAGAAGAAGCAAAAG
>CACPCL010000025.1 GCA_902632445.1 uncultured Pelagibacteraceae bacterium
GATTTGGATGAGATCAATCAATTAGATAGTACAATTAGTATTTTTTCATACAATAAATTTAATATTTTTAGTTTTTACGATAAGGATCATGGAGAACGTGATGGAAGCAATTTAAAAGAGTGGGTGCTTGCAAACATTGGGAAGTTTGACATCAAGGGAGAAATTAATAAAGTCAAAATACTTTGTTATCCTAGAGTATTTGGATATGTCTTTAATCCTTTAAGTATATTTTATTGTTACGAAAAAGATAAATTGAAAGCAATTTTTTATGAAGTAAAAAATACTTTTAACGAGCAGCACACATATATTTTTAAGATTAGAGAAAATGAGGAGATAGAACAAAAATGTAAAAAGAAATTTTATGTATCGCCTTTTATGGATATGGAAACTTACTATAATTTTAAATTATTTAATCCAGATAAAAAGCTTTCAGTTTTTATTAAACAAACAGACTCAGAAGGAACAATTTTAACAGCCACTCAAACAGGAGACAAAAAAGAATTTAGCTTTAAGCAACTGTTAAAGAATTTTTTTAAATATCCTTTAATGACAATTAAAATTATAACCTCGATACATTATGAAGCATTACTATTATGGAAAAAAGGCGCAATATATAGGAGAAGAAGTGTTAAATTTAAAAATAATTTAAGTTACGAGGAATATTAATGAGCTTAGTTAAAATTTCAGAAAAATTTGTTTTAAATAAATTAAAAAGTGTTTCTCAAGGAAATTTAAAATTAATTAATTATGACGGAAAAGTTTTCCATTTCGGTGATTTAGAAAGTAAATTATCTTCTGATATAAAAATAAACCACCCCAGGTTTTACTTTAATGTTGTAATGGGTGGAAGCTCAGCTTTAGGTGAGGCACATATGAGAAAAGATTTTTATACTTCAAATTTGACAAATTTAATTGAGCTTACCGCTAGAAATATCAATACCATTTATTCTTTTTCAGGTAGTTTAAAATTACAAAAAATTAAAAATTTTTTAAAAACAGTATTTGCTTCAAATACAAAATCTAAAAGTATAAAATATATTTCAAAACATTATGATTTAGGTAACGATTTTTTTTCAATGTGGCTTGATAAATCTCTTACTTATTCAAGCGCAGTCTACAAAAATGAGGGAGATAATTTAGAAAATGCACAAAAAAATAAATTCCAGGAGCTTATTAATTTATTACAAATAAAAGAAGGAAATAAAGTTTTAGAGATTGGTTGTGGTTGGGGTGGTTTTGCAGAATTTTTGGCAAAAAATTATGATGTAAGTGTTGATTGCATAACAATTTCAAAAAATCAATATGACTATACTAAAAAGAAAATATTTAATTCAGGATTGAATAATAAAGTTAATGTAAAATTTTTAGATTATAGAGATTTAAAAGATAAATATGATCATGTTGCCTCTATAGAAATGATCGAAGCTGTTGGTGAAAAATATATGGATCAATATTTTGGAACAATTAAAAAAGTTCTTAACAATAATGGATCTGCAGCTATTCAAGGTATTGTTATCAAGGATGATTTATTCGACAGATATAGGGCAAACGAGGACTTTATTCAAAAATATATCTTTCCAGGTGGATTTTTACCTTCAATAAATTTTATGAAAAAACTCATAAATAAAAATGATCTAAAACTTGAAAAAATAAACACTTATTCTGATGACTACGCTAAAACATTAGCAACTTGGAGAAAAAACTTTCTAGGCGTTTGGGATAAAATAAGTCCACTTGGTTTTGATGAATATTTTAAGCGCATGTGGGAATTTTACTTATCTTATTGTGAAGGTGGTTTTAGATCTAGAAACATTAACTTGATTCAATTCTCTATGTCTAATAAATATTCAGCATGAAAAAATTTATTGGACTTTTCTTATTAATTTTAATAACAGGATGTGCAAATAAAATGAAACCTACTGATTTTAAAGATCAAAAACCGAGACTAATTATAGAAAAGTATTTATCAGGTAATGTTGAAGCTTGGGGGGTATTACAAAATAGATCTGGAAAAGTAACAAGACAATTTAAAGCTGACTTAAACGGTAAATGGGATGGCTCTAAATTGATCTTAGATGAAGTCTTTAATTGGAATGACGGAGAAAGACAAACTCGTCAATGGATAATAAATAAATTAGACGAGCATCACTATGAAGGAACAGCTTCTGACGTAGTTGGAACTGCAAAAGGTTATTCATATGGTCCCACTTTTAAATTTGAGTATGTATTGCTAGTTCCAGTAAAAGGTAAGAATATTAAGATTACTTTTGATGATTGGATTTTTTTGCAAGATGAGCGAGTTGCTATTAATAGAGCGGTTATGACTAAATTTGGTTTTAAAGTTGCAGAACTTACTGTAATGTTCATAAAAAACTAAATTTTATATGTCGAAAAAAATATTAATTTTAGATCCTCAAAAAGAGGTAAACTATAGAATTTCTAAGGATACTAGCGGGGGATATGGAACAGGAAATGATTTTGGCTATTCTTTAATTCCAAAAATTTTAAAAAACCTTTTAAAAAAATATAGTGATTGGCCACCAGTCCATGTTGCATACACACATTCAGTTCTTAAATCTCTAAATTATTTTGTAAAATATTCAAAAAAATTAGACGAGATGGATAATGATTTTGATTTTTACATTGTAGTTTCATCTATTGTTTGTTGTGAAACAGAACTAGAATTAATCAAAAATCTTAAAAAAAAAGATAAAAAAATATTTGCCATTGGTCCTTTCGCTACAAGTATGTCAAGTTTATATGCCAAAGCGGGTGCAACGGTAATTCTTGGAGAACCAGAGTTTTTCTTTTTGAAAAATCCAGACCTTAGCGAAGAGTGTAAAAAAGAAAAAGTGAATATTTCTCATAACTTTTCTTTAGACGATCTTCCCTTTCCAAGTTGGGATGAAATAACAGGAGATATGAGTAAAATTAATAAATTATTTGGAAATTATAAAAGTGTACCTATTTTAGCAACTCGCGGGTGCCCTTATTCATGTAGCAGGTATTGTGTTTATCCTCTTCAGCAAGGAAAAAAGGTACGCCAGAGAAATATAAAAAATATAGTCGAAGAAATGGAATATTGGAATTCAAAATTTAATATTTCAATGTTTATTTTTCGTGATCCGGTTTTTTCTATAAATAGAAAGCATACAATTGAATTTTGTAATGAATTAATAAAAAGAAATTTAAAAATTAAATTTATGATTGAGACACATTTAAGAATTTTAGACTCTGAGCTTATAAAAATACTTAAACAAGCTGGTCTTAAAGGAGTAAAAGTTGGAGTTGAAAGCGCTGTATCTGATGTTTTAAAACAAGAGTCAAGATTTACAGTTACTCAAGATGAGCAATTAAAAAAAATTAGAGAGTTAGAAAAACTAAATATTCAAGTATCAGCGATGTATATTATCGGTTTTCCATCAGATACTAAGGAAACTATTCAAAATACAATTAATTATGCAAAACACCTTAATACATCTTATGCTCAATTTAGTGTATGGACTCCGTATCCGGGTACTCCTGTATTTGAAGAATACAAAGATAAAATTATTGTTAAAAATTATGAAAATTTTAACCAATATGAATTAGTATACAGTCATCTAAAATTTAATCAGAGTGAGATTAAAAAATTTCTTAATGACGCATATTCAAAATATTATTCAAGATTTTTATGGCTCACAAAATTTATAAGAGGATATTTAATTGCATAAATTATGAAAGTTTCTATTTTAGTCCCTTTATTTAATGAACAAAACACTATTATTAAAATTTTAAACAAAATTAATTTTGAAATCAAAAGTTTAAAAAATTTCGATTTTGAAATAATAGTAATTAATGATGGTTCAAAGGATAATTCATTAATCCTACTTCAAGAAAATTCAGAACTTTATTCAAAGCTTATTTCTTATGACAAAAATCACGGTAAAGGTTATGCATTAAGAAAAGGTTTTAAGGAAGCTGCAGGCGATATTTTTCTTATTCAAGATGCTGATCTTGAATATCTGCCTAATAATTACATTTCTCTTTTGGAACCTTTTGAAAAACACAATGCAGATGTAGTTTATGGATCAAGATTTAAGAGTATAAGTGTTAATAAAGTTCTACTTTTTTGGCATATGGTAGCAAATAAAATAATAACATTTTGTTCGAATATTTTTTCTAATTTAAATTTTACTGATGTTGAGACTGGATATAAAGTCTTTAAATCTGATATTATTAAGAAAATAAATTTAAAAGAAAATTCATTTGCGTTTGAAATTGAAGTGACACAAAAAATTGCAAAATTGAACCCTAAACCAAAGATTTTTGAGGTAGGAGTCAGTTATTTTGGCAGATCTTATAGTGAAGGAAAAAAAATTACATTTAAAGACGCAATATTAGCAATGATCGCAATTGTAAAACATAGTCTTAAAAGTTAGCATTTACTCTCATCAATAAATTTTTTCCAAGAATTTTTCTCGTCATCATATCCATCTATTGAATTATATTCGTTAAAAGATGAAATCAACTCATTACAATTAAAATTTTCACCATTTTTGAAATTTTCATTTTTTTGCAAATTAAAATTATTAAAAAGTTTAAATTGAAAAATAAATGAAGTTAAAAAACCTAAAATAAATACAAATGAAATGAATTTATAAAGATATTTTTTTAACAAAATATTTACTTTATCAAATTTGCTAGATAAGAAAAAAAATAAATAAGATAAAATGATTGATCCTATAATTATCAAAAAACTATTTGATTTATATAGAGAAAATGTTTCATCTATAATTATAAAAAATGATAAAATTATCAAAGTTATTTGTATGAAATGGATATTATTTTTTTTAAAGTAGGTTTTTAAAAAGAATAAAATAGCAATTAATAAAATAATTTTTAATAATAGAGCTATAGAGTGAGAACTAGTTAGCTTTATAATAAAAGCGTTTAAATCGACGAAATTTGTTATACCTAAAGT
>CACPCL010000026.1 GCA_902632445.1 uncultured Pelagibacteraceae bacterium
ATCTACTTTCCATTGTAATTTGCAATTTCCGTCTAAAATATTAGTTTCAAGTTTTTTTCCTTCATTGTTAAAAACAATTTGGCCTGTTTTTTTATTCATACTTTGTAGTGGTATTTCTAAAACTTTCCCAGTTGTTTTGCAGACTGGTAAAAATGGACAATAGGTTTTACGTCTTTCCTCTCTTAAAGTTGGTAAAATTATATTCATTATATCTTCGTATTTTTCCAAAACACGAATTAAAGTTTTATTAAAAATCCCTTTTTTATAGTTTTCAGTTGAGCTTTTAAAATTAAATTTAAAATTAAACTTTTTTAAGAATTCTTTAAGCATTTCATTATTATGTTCTCCAAAGCTTGAAAATTTTTTAAAAGGATCTGGTATAGACGTAAGAGGTTTACCTAAATTACTTTTTAAAATTTCATCATTAGGAATATTTTCTGGTACTTTTCTCAATCCATCCATATCGTCGGAAAATGTGATTAATTCATGATCAATCTTTTGAATATGATTAAGTGCATTTATCATCATAGTCGTCCTAGCTACTTCTCCAAATGTCCCAATGTGTGGTAACCCGCTCGGACCATAGCCAGTTTGAAAAGTAATTTTATTCTTTTTTTTTATTATATCTTTTCTATCTTTCAGAAGCTTTCTCACTTCTACAAAAGGCCAAGATGAGGTTGATTGAATTATGTTGTTATCTAGCATTACTTAGGTTTATTAAATTTTATACGCAAAATACAGTTATATTAGCATGATATTAAGTTGAATTTTAGATCTATTTAAATAATCTCATTTTAAATGGCCGCAAATAAAACTGTCTTTTTTTTAATTGGAATATTATTAATTGTTTTAGGTGCTTCGATGCTAGCCCCCTATTCATTGCAAATAATTTTTAATGAAGAAAGTCATAGCTTTATTTCTGCATCATTTGTGACAATTTTTATAGGTATTTTATTTGTTCTTGCAAATCTTGAAAAAGAATTCAAACTAAATTTAAGACAGACTTTTTTATTTTCTTCTCTCGCATGGTTTATGGTAGCAACTTTTGGAAGCCTGCCATTTTTACTTTCCACTCAAGAATTTAGTTTTAGCGAAGCTTTTTTTGAAAGCATGTCTGGTATTACAACTACTGGGGCAACGATTATATCTGATTTAGATAATAGCCCTAAAAGTATTTTGTTATGGAGAGCAATAATGCAATGGCTAGGAGGGATAGGAATAGTAGTTATGGCAATAACAATTTTACCTCTACTAAAAGTTGGTGGTATGCAATTGTTTAAAATGGAAGGTCCTGACAGTACTGAAAAAATACTTCCTAGAACTATAGAAGTAGCAACAATTATTATTTCTACTTATATTATCCTTACTATTTTATGTGGTTTTTTTTATTGGTTTTTTGGTATGTCAACATTTGATAGTGTAAGTCATGCAATGACAACAATTGCGACTGGTGGTTTTTCTACTCACAACGACTCGATTGGTTTTTTCAAAAGCCATAATATTGAAATTGTTGCAAGTATATTTATTATTTTAGGAAGTATTCCCTTTATTTCATACCTTAAATTTGTTCAAGGAAATAGAAAAGTTTTTTTTCATGATGTTCAAATCAAAGGGCTGATTTATTTATTGGCAATATCAATTTTGATTATGTTTTTTTATTTGTTGTTCATTAATTACGAAAGCAATATTTTTGATAAAATTAGAATTTCCTCTTTTAACGTTATTTCTATTCTTTCAGGAACTGGTTATGTAACCGATGATTTCGGTCTATGGGGAAAATTCTCTCTAATCTTTTTCTTACTTTTAATGTTTATTGGAGGTTGTGCAGGTTCGACGGCTTGTGGTATCAAAATATTTAGATTGCAAATGTTGCTTATTTTTTTAAAAAACCAAATAAAAAAACTTATTTCACCAAATAGCGTAATAATAATTAAATATAATAATCAAAAAATTTCAAATGATTTCATAAATTCTGTAATTATCTTTATTTTTACTTTTTTGTTCATATTTTTGATTATTGCAATGTTATTATCAATTAGTGGTCTAGATTTCATCACATCTATTTCGGGTGCTGCAAGTTCGATTTCGAATGTTGGTCCTGGTCTTGGAGAAGTGATTGGTCCGAATGGAAATTACAAAAATATACCTGATTTATCAAAATGGATTCTATCGGCAGGTATGTTACTTGGAAGATTGGAATTATTTGCTGTTCTTGTGCTTTTTTTTCCATCTTTTTGGAGAAATTAATTCATGGAAATATATAAAAAACAAACACTTGCTGAAACATTCTCCGTTTATTTTGATAGGAGAATGATAAAAATATTATTGCTTGGTGCAATTAGTGGTTTCCCATGGGTTATTATTGGTAGCAGCTTAAGTCTTTGGTTAAAAGAGGATGGTTTAAGTAGGAGCACTATAGGTTGGGCTGGTTTAATTTTTGCTGTCTATGCTTTTAATTACCTTTGGGCTCCAATTATAGATAGGGTAAGAATTCCTTGGTTAACAAATAAAATTGGTCATAGGCGTGGATGGATAGTTTTAATGCAAACTATCATATTAATTAGTTTGATTTTTTGGAGTTTAATTGAGCCGTCTACAAATTTAGCATTAGTAATAAGTGTTGGGCTTATAATTGCTATTGCTTCAGCCACACAAGATATAACTGTCGATGCATTAAGAATTGAACAAATTGGAGAAAACGAGGGAAAATCTATGCAAGCTGGTGCGGCAATGGCAGTGGTAGGTTGGTGGACTGGATATAAGTTAGGCGGTGTAGTGGCCCTTACCTCAGCAGAATTCTTTCAAAATTTTGGTTTTGAAAATTATTGGCAAGTAACTTTTCTAGTTCTAGGAGCTGTAATTATAGCCTGCAACATTGGTTTAATGTTTGTTAAAGAAGCATTGCAAACAAATAGAAGCGAATCTCAAAAAAGAACCGATAAAATGATTGAAGATAAATTAGGTTCCTCAAACCTTTTAACAAAAATTGTTGCATGGCTTACAGGGACAATTGCAGGTCCAATCATAAGCTTTTTTAAGAAAAATGGTTTTAATATTGCTTTAGCAATATTAGCTTTTATTTTTCTTTTTAAAATTGGTGAGGCATTTCTTGGTAGAATGTCAGTAATTTTTTATAAAGAAATTGGTTTTACTAAGACAGATATAGCATTATATTCCAAAGGTCTTGGTTGGTTAACTACAGTAATTTTTACGCTGCTGGGTGGTTTATTCGCTATTAGATCTGGTGTGATAAAAGCAATGTTTGTTTCAGGAATACTGATGGCCTCAACAAATTTACTTTTTTCTTTATTAGCATGGTCAGGGAAATCAGAATTATTGTTTGCTATTGCAGTAATATTTGATGATATGGCAGCGGCCTTTGCCACGGTTGCCTTTGTAGCTTTCATTTCGATGCTAGTAGATAGAACTTACACTGCAACGCAATATGCTTTATTAGCTTCGATCGGAACTGCAGGACGAACAACTTTAGCGGCATCCTCTGGGGCTTTAGTTGATTGGTTAAATGGAGACTGGGGTATATTTTTTATTATCACGGCAATAATGGTAATTCCATCTCTTATATTTCTTTACACGATAAGAAATAAACTTAATTTAAATGACTAAATATTTTACAAATAATTTTTCAGTAATAAATCTTTATAAGAAACCCTCGTTAAAATCTGAAATAGTTACACAAATGATTTATGGTGAAAGCTTTTCTATAACTAAGAAATCGAAAAAATGGCTTAAAATAAAAATTAAAGAAGATAATTACAAAGGTTACATATTAAATAAACAATACTCTAATTTTTTAAAACCTACGCATAAAGTAATTTCATTAAAGGCAAAAATTTTTAAATTTCCGAACAGATTAAAAAAAAATGAAATAACCTTTGGTTCTAAAATAAAAGTAATTGAAAATAATTCAAAATTTTTAAAATTTGCAAATGGGTGGCTAAAAAAAAATGATGTCAAACCTATTACGTATAAAGAAAAAAATCCTTTTAGAAAAATAACCTATTTTAAAAATATAAGATATAAATGGGGTGGTAAATCTTTCAAAGGAATTGATTGTTCGGCGCTTGTACAAGTATTTTTGAATTTTAATAATAGATTCTGTCCAAGAGATGCCAAGGATCAAGTTAAGTATTTCAGAAAAAACA
>CACPCL010000027.1 GCA_902632445.1 uncultured Pelagibacteraceae bacterium
ATGATAAGCCTTTTAATCCACTCCCTCTAGACAATCTAATAAAAAAAGTTTCCACTTGATCCTCTAAATTATGCGCAGTGAGCAAAATTTTAACTTTTTTACTTTGACAATACGTGGATAATTTTTCGTATCTAATTTTTCTTGCATTGCTTTGAATATTTTTATCAATTTCTATTTTGTTTGTAATAACTGTTAAATTTATTTTATTTTTTTTCAATAAATTTTTTACTTTTTCTGCCTCCGATGATGAATTTTTTCTAATATTATGATTAATTAAAACATAGTGAAATTTAATCTTTTTTTCTAAGCTATAAGCTTTGGATAGTGCAACTAGTGCTAAACTATCAGGACCTCCTGAAACGGCGACCACAAAAGACTTATTTTTAAATTTTTTTAGCTTATTTTTAAAATTTAAATAAGTTTTTGAAAGCTCCCGATGTTCCTTAAAAATATGTTTAAGAATTACATTTGAATTTTTTTTGCTCATACTGAGCTTTTTGTAACACAGACTTGCTAGCTTTTGGGTATTCTTTTTTTAGTCCTGAAATCATCTTGCATCCTTGATCTTTTTCTCCTAACTGTACCATTGTAATTCCTAATTTAAGAAGATTATCAGGCGCTTTTTTACTTTTAGGATAATTTTGATATCCATCCAAATAAGCTGTTGCAGCGTCAGAATATAATTGTCTAATTCTAAATGTCTCACCATACCAGTATTGCGCACTTCCTGCTAAATCATGATCTTTATTTTTATCGATAAATTCCTTTAAAGCTGCTTCAGCAGTTTCGTAATCTCCAATTTTCATAAAACTTACTGCAAATTCATATTGCTGCTCTGGAGATTTATTGGGCAATAAAGACTCTTTTTTTTCTGGTTCTTCAGCAATTACAGTTTTAGCGCTTTCGATTGAGTTAATAGTTTGTTGTTTGGGTAAATTTGATGTTTGATAACCTGGATTTGCACCTAAATCTTGAGGTTTGCTAGTTCCAGGTAAATTATTTTTTTTATCTTTCTCACCAGAAATTGTTCCGCTTTCTAAATCAGAAAATCTTAATTGATTATCTGATTGAATTTTTGTAACCCTAGTGGATAACTTATCTAATTTAAAGTTTACTTCTTCAAATTTATTTGTAAGTTCTCTGAATTGGTCTTCTATCTCATTAAGTTTAAGCAAGTGTTTTGTTAGAATATCCTCATTTAATCCATCTGATTTAAAAGATTTTGAAACATTTGAACTCGAAATGTCAGATTTTTGATAAACTGCTTTTTCTAAAGTTTTTAAGTCCTTTGTTAAAACTTGTATTTGATCTGATATAGATTTTAAATAAATTTCATCTTCTTCTGCTAGAATGATAGAGGAAAATAATAATGGAAATGCTAAAGCTACAATTTTTAACAAATTACTTCTTATATGCATTAAATATATTTAATGTCACAAAATGGCAAAAAAAAGACCCTTCAATACTTAAATATTAAAGGGTCTTTAAATTAAATTAAATTTTTTTAGTTTACTTTAACTGTTACAGCTCTTCTGTTTTGAGACCAAGCTACAGGCGATGATTTTGGATTTACAGGTTTTTCTTTTCCATAGCTTATAACAGAAATTCTCTTTCCTGAAATTCCATATGTCATTAGATAATCTCTTGCTGCGTTAGCTCTTCTTTCTCCCAATGCTAAGTTGTACTCTCTTGTACCTCTTTCATCGGCGTGACCTTCTATCGTCACATTAAGATTTTTATTTTTTCTTAAGAAAGTTGCTTGTTTTCTTAAAGTAGCTCTAGATGCAGTAGTTAATGAAGATTTGTTAGTTGCAAAAAATACTCTGTCAGGAACACCAGACGCTAAGTACTCAACTGTCTCTTTTCCAGTGTACACATCTCCCTCAATATCAGCTGATTTCTTTGCTGTAGAACAAGCGCTGAGTATTAAAGTTGTGAAAATTACTAGTAATATATTTTTTAAATTCGTTTTTAATGTCATTTTTTCCCCTAGGTTCAATTCGGTTAAATCAAATTATACGGTTTTATTCAAGCATATTTTACATAATTTTCGGCCTCACTTAGATAATAATGAAGACCAAGATGGGTCTGAAGCGTCAGTTTTAGTAGATAGTTTCCTCTCATTATACCCAGTAATATCTATTGACCATAATTTTGCGGAAAATCCCTCCCCTTTTTCTCCAGCTTTAGTTTCTCTATAAAATACTAAAACTCTTCCATTGGGCGACCACGAGGGTGCTTCCTGATAATAATTTTCGGTCAGTAGTCTCTCTCCTGTTCCATCAGTTCTCATTACACCAATATAAAATCTTCCTTTGTGCATTTTTGTAAAGGCAATTAAGTCACCCCTAGGCGACCAAACTGGAGTACCATAAATTCCTTTTCCGAAAGTAATCCTTTTTACATTGCTTCCATCACTTCTCATAACATAAAGTTGTTGGAGTCCGCTTCTATCGGAATTAAATGCAATAAATTTTCCATCTGGAGAAAAAGATGGAGATGTGTCAATTGATGAATGTTCTGTAATTCTCTCTACAATTCTAGTTTCAATGTCCATTGTATAGATGTCTGAATTACCATCTTTAGCAAAACTCATTATAATTTTTTTTCCATCAGGTGAAAATCTTGGTGCAAATGTCATGCCTGGAAAATTTCCAACAATTTCTTGTGTACCTGTTTCAATATCTAAAAGGTAAACTCTTGGCATATTTCTAAAATATGACATGTAAGTTACCATTTGATTTGTCGGATTAAATCTTGGAGTTAATACTAGTTCATTACCCAAAGTTAAATATTTTGTATTAGATCCATCTTGATCCATTATAGCTAATTTTTTAACTCTTTGATTTTTTGGTCCACTTTCAGCAACATAAATTATTCTTGTGTCAAAATAACCTTCCTCTCCAGTTAGTCTTTCATAAATCTTATCTGAAATTATATGAGCTACTCTTCTCCAATTAGATGGTGTAGTAGTAAATGCTAACGCAGTCATTTCTTTTGCTGCTGCTAAATCCCAAAGTCTAAATTCAACCTTTAATTTTTGATCCTTAATCAAAAGCTTACCCGTAACAAGTGCTTGAGCTTTAATAAGTCTCCAATCTTCAAATCTAGGTTTAAGATGAGCAATATCTGGTTTTTGAACAAACGCATCTTTTTTTAATGGATTAAACAAACCAGTATTTTTAAAATTGATCTCAATTATTTTAGAAATTTCTTCACCTAATTCTTTTACTCTTAAATCCTTATATTCTTCTGAATTTATATCTACATGAAGTGGCGATACAGCGACAGGCAATGGATCTAAATTTCCACGAGTAATATCTACTTCAATTAGAGCTAAAACCTTGCTAATTAAAAAAAAATTTAAAAAAATCGCAATTGTAATTATTTTCATTTCAACCTTTCAACATTTCCGTGGGATTAAAGTTTAATTGTAATTCTTTCCATTTATCATAACCTGTTGGGGGTACTTTTAATGGTTGACATAATCTAACGGCCCTTAAAGCACTTTCAGCAAGAACCTTATAGAATTTTTGACCAGGTCTGTTCATACGTTCATGATCTAATATTTCAGATTGCATTATTGTACCATCTTTTTTTAATTGAAGTTTAATTCTTACTAATAAGTCTTTATCATAAGGTAAGCCTAATGGAACGCTCCAACAACCAAAAATCTGAGCTCTTAGAGCGTCTTCTTCAGATAGTGTTAGACCAGAAGCAAATGAATTTTTTCTGTTACTTTGTGTAATTTTCTTACTTTCCTTTTTTTTAACCGCTTCTTCTTCTTTCGCTTTGTCAATTAATGCTGCTATTTGATTGGTATCGATAATTTCCTTTTTTTCAAACTCGGAAGATTGTCTTATTTGTGGTTTTACTTCCTCTGGATTTTGCTTCTTTTTTATAATCTCCTTTTCCTCTTTTTTTTCATTTGGTAAAGGAATTCTGTCAGGTTTTTCTTTAGCCTTTGCTGCTGGAGGAGCTTGTTCCGAAACTACTCTCT
>CACPCL010000028.1 GCA_902632445.1 uncultured Pelagibacteraceae bacterium
AACAGCCATAATGAAAAATAATAAGATAAATAATTTTTTGATAATTAACTGCATAGGAAAGAATGATAGATTAGGTTTGAGAATAAATAAAGAATTTTTTATTCACCAATTTAAAGATAAAAAAAATAATGAAAATTTAGTGCGTGAAATATTTACTTTCCTTGAAACGCATAAAGTAGAATTAGATGAAAATTTTAGTGTTTTGATAAATCAAGGTCCAGGCAGTTTTTCAGGTATTAGAATTTCATTAGCTGTTGCAAAAGGCTTAGAAATATCAAAAAAAGTACGATTATTTGGGTTTAAGAACTCAGATTTAAAGGCATTTGATCAACAAAATATAGAAAAATTATTAGGTAATAAATTAATAGAAAAAAATTTGATAAAGCCTATCTATTTAAGTTAAATTAATAAGATGAGTATTATTGAGGAAAAATGTAAACAGACTGGAGTCCGACTTACAGATCAAAGAAAAGTAATTGCGAAAGTTCTATCTGAGTCCAAAGAAGTCTATGGATCTAAAGATCACCCAGATGTAGATGAACTACATAAAAGAGTTTCGGCTATTGATGATAAAATAAGTATTGCGACTGTTTATAGAACAGTGAAATTATTTGAAGAAGCGGGGATACTTGTTAAACATGATTTTAAAGCTGGTAAAGCACGATATGAAATTAATGATGATCATAATCATTTAATAGATATTAATAGCGGTGAAATAGTAGAATTTGTAGATAAAGATATTGAAGAGCTTCAAAAAAAAATTGCAAAAAAATTAGGATATAAATTGGTTGATCATAAACTTGAGCTTTACGGTTCAAAAATTAAAAAATAAAGTTGGAAAAAAAAATTTTCATAAAAACGTTTGGTTGCCAAATGAATGAATACGACAGTAATCGTATTTACGATATTGTAAAAAAAATTAATTATAAAAAAACTAGTTTATTAAAAGAAACAGATTGTTATGTTTTAAATACTTGTCATATAAGGGAAAAGGCTACTGATAAAGTTTATCATGACATTGGTCGTATAAAAAAAGAATTTAAAAATAAAAAAAAACCGATAGTGGTAGTAACTGGATGTGTAGCTCAGGCAGAAGGTGAACTGTTATTAAATAATGAGAAGTATATAGATGCAATTATTGGCCCACAATCTTATCATGATTTTAATAAAGTTTTACTGAAGATAGAAAAAAATAATACAAAAATAAATTCTACAGAATTTGAAGTGATAGAGAAATTTGACACTTTAAATTTTATTAAAAATTCGAATACTAATGTTTCATCATTTTTAACAATTCAAGAGGGTTGTGATAAATTCTGTAAATTTTGTGTTGTTCCATACACGAGGGGTGCTGAATTTTCAAGATCTACCGAGGAACTAATAAAAGAAACGAATGATCTTGTAAATAATGGAGCTAAGGAAATAACCCTGCTCGGTCAAAATGTTAACGCTTATAATTTTGAGGGTCATAAGCTATCAGATTTGATTTATAAAATCTCTAAAATTAAAAAATTAGAAAGAATTAGGTACACGACTTCACATCCTATAGACTTTACAGAGGATTTAATTCAAGCTCACAAGAACCTTAAAAAATTAATGCCTTTAATT
The DNA here is from genome assembly GCA_902632445.1 of uncultured Pelagibacteraceae bacterium. Taxonomy (GTDB): domain Bacteria; phylum Pseudomonadota; class Alphaproteobacteria; order Pelagibacterales; family Pelagibacteraceae; genus Pelagilacustribacter. Next base: position 1,609 of record CACPCL010000028.1, read on the forward strand.
CACTTACCAGTTCAAAGTGGATCTAATGAAATACTAAAGAAAATGAACAGGAAACATACTGTTGAAGATTATATTGATTTAATATTAAAATTAAAAAAAAATAATCCTGCAATAGAATTTTCCAGTGATTTTATAATTGGTTATCCAGGGGAGACGGACAAAGATTTTGAAGCAACTATAAAGTTAATGAAAGAAGTTAGATTTATTAATTCTTACTCTTTTATTTTTAGTCCAAGACCTGGTACACCAGCTGCTAAATTAGAAAAAGTCAACAATAAAGTTGCTAAAGAAAGATTAATTTATTTTCAACAAATAGCTGAAGAAATAAAAATGAAATATAGAAAAAACTTATTTAACAGAAATTCATTAGTTATGTTTGAGAATAAATCACGAAGAGGAAATGAGTTTTTTGGAAGAGATGAATATTTAAACTCGGTAATTGTTAAAAGTCAGCAAGACTTAAATGGAAAAATTAAATTAGCAAAAATTATTAATGGAAATCAGAGCACTCTTTTTGGTGAAATAAAAGATGAAATAAATTTTAACGGTTTTGAAGAAAAAAAATGTCAGAGATTAGTAAGCTAGATCAGAATTTAATCATAAAAAAAATAGACAATGAGACTGTCAATGTACAAATAACAAATAATGAAATGTTAATGTCCATTGTTGGCCAATTTGATCAAAATTTAAAAGAGCTTTCAAAATTAACTGATACAAATATTTTTTTTAGGGGTAATTCAATAACATGCAAAGGAAAAAGGGAAGATATTAGTGTATTTTGCGAAGCTATTAAATTTTTAATAAATAAGTATTTTTTAACTAAAGTTATTGAAAAAGAAGATATAGTGCTATCAGTGAAAAAAAATATTGAGTTTGAAAAGTCTAACATTAAAACATTTAAACAATTAATAAAAACTCCAAGAAAATCGGTTATAGCTAGGTCAGAGAAGCAATCAGAGTATATAAAAGCTTTGAAAGAAAATGATATTACAATGTCTTTAGGCCCAGCTGGAACAGGAAAAAGTTTTTTGGCGGTTTCAGTTGCCGTAACTTTACTAATGGAGAAAAAAATTGAGAGAGTAATATTATCTAGACCAGCGGTAGAAGCGGGAGAGAAACTTGGTTTTTTACCGGGAGATATGAAAGAAAAAGTCGATCCTTATTTAAGACCTTTGTATGATGCATTGTATGAGCTTTTTGGTGCTGAGAAAATTGATAAAAAAATAGAGACTGGCGAAATTGAGATTGCTCCTCTTGCTTTTATGAGAGGAAGAACTTTAAAAAATTGTTTTGCTATACTAGATGAAGCTCAGAATGCAACAGAGACACAAATAAAAATGTTTCTAACAAGAATAGGAGAAAATTCAAAACTTGTAGTAAACGGCGATCCCTCACAAATAGATTTAATAAATAAATCTCAATCAGGCCTAATAAAATCAAGAAACATTTTAGAAGATTTAAAAGAAATTAAAATAATTGAATTTGACCATACGGATGTTGTCAGACACCCATTGGTTTCAAAAATTATTAGGGCTTATCAGAAAAAAAGCACTGATGATAAAAATTAATGTAATTTCAAACAATATTGCTTGGAAAAATTATATTAAAAATCCTAATGATTATATTGATAAAAAAATTAAAAAGTTAAATAAAAAAAATAAAATTTACAAAAATAAAATAATTTTTTGTACTTTATTACTATCTGCTGATAAAGAAATTAAAGAATTAAACAAAAAGTTTCGAAATAAAAATAAAGTTACGGATGTTTTATCATTTCCATTTCACACCAAAAAGGAATTAAAAAAAAAGTTAAAAATTGATAAAGAAATTTATCTTGGTGATATAATTGTTAATTTTAATAAGATAAAGTGTAAAAATAGTTCCTCTGATTTTAAATTAGAATTCAATAAACTTTGGTTGCATGGATTAATACATCTTTTTGGTTACGACCATAAAAAAAATAAAGACTATGAAAGTATGTTAAAAATTGAGACCAGATTTCTGTCCTATCTTAATTAAATGTT
>CACPCL010000029.1 GCA_902632445.1 uncultured Pelagibacteraceae bacterium
ACCATCAGGCATCCTAATTTTTATAAGGTTCTGAAATTAATGCAACTTTTGAAAAACCTGCTCCGGACAATGTTCCCATAACCTCAAGAACTCTCCCATAATTAATATTTTTATCACCTCTTACATATATTCTTGTGTCAGTTCTATTTTTTGCAATAGCTAATAATTTAGGTACCATTTTTTGATAAGTTACTTGATGCTCTTGAATGTAAATTTCACCTTTAGAGTTAATACTTATTGTAAGAGGTTCTTGATCGTCTGGTAAAGAGTCTGCCGCTGACTCAGGAAGATCCACTTGAACTCCTACTGTCAATAGAGGAGCTGTTACCATAAATATAATTAATAAAACTAACATGACATCCACAAATGGTGTTACATTTATCTCACTCATGGGTTCATTTCTTGAGCGATTAAGATTAAAAGTCATTTTTAAATTATGGATAAAAATCTTTTCGAAAAATTATCAATTCGCGAAAAATATCTTCTTGAGTCACTATTAAATTTATTATACGCTACAACTGCTGGTATTGCGGCTAGTAGCCCTAATGCAGTTGCAAATAAAGCCTCTGCAATACCTGGAGCAACTATTGCGAGACTAGTATTTCTTGAAATAGCTATAGATTGAAATGAATTCATAATACCCCAAACTGTTCCAAATAATCCTATAAAAGGTGCTGTTGATCCAATAGTAGCAAGAAATGTAAAATTTTTCTCAACTTTTTTTAGTTCGTTGTCAGTAGCAATTTCTAATATTCTTTGAACTCTTGCTGATTGTATTGCAGAAGACTGTCTTTTAGTTTTTAAAAGCTCAACCATACCTGCTTTAAAAATTAAAGTTGCCGGATCTTTGGAATTTGTTGGTAAACTATTATTGAAACTCTCGGCTGATTTAGCTTTCCAAAATTTTTTTTCAAAATCCTCTGTAGATTTATTTATTGTTTTGAACAATTTGAATTTATCAAAAATTAATGCCCAAGAAAAAATTGAACTAGCTATTAATAAAATAATTACAAATTTCACTACAAAATCTGCTCTTAGGAAAAGACTCCATAAAGTGAAGTCGGAGGCCCCGCCAAGACCTACAATTTGAGAAGCTATATCTTGTTCCATGAAAGTTGATTACTTTCAGAATGTGTCATGAATTTGGCGTTTTTTTATAAAATTGATACTAAATATTATCTTTATATCGCGTCTCACTATAGAATCTAGCAATAAGGATAGCGTCAGATTTATTTACATCTTTTTTTTTTGATAATTGATGAGACAATGAGGGATACATTTCAATGACTTTAGTTCTGCTAGAATCTTTAGATGAGTTAATTAGTTCAAAATGTTTTTTCCATTTTGATGGTCTGACAAAAAAAATAGGTAGTTGTAAAGCTGCACAAACACCCTTTATCGCCCCGAAAGTTTGGCCAAAATTAAACATACTAGTAACTCCTTGCCCTGGCATGGCATTTACTTGCTCAACTACTACAGCTATGTCCTCATTTTTTTCGATATTAGTTTTGATTATATTTACTAATTGGGCACTGTTAAGTTGTTTCTTATTTTTTTTACCTTCAGCCATTACAGGCATCTCGAACAAACTTAAAACTTTTTTATCTTTTAAAATGGCTATCGCTCCGCTTAGACCAGGGTCTATTCCTATAATTTTCATGCCTTTAATTTTAAATTTGCATTAGTAAATATATTTTGTACATCATCTAACGACTCAAGTGCATCTAAAACTTCAATTAATTTTTTAATTTGTTCATTATTTAAATCTAAATAATTCAATGCTCTCCATTCTATGGCGGAGTATGAAAAGTTATCTATCTTCTTTTCTATGACTGTTTTTATTCTGTAAAAGTCCTCTTTTTTGGTAATTATCTCGTGAATATTTTCAGAAAGATAACAATCTTTGGCACCCTCATTAATTGATAATTCAAAAATATCTTCCTCACTAATTTTATTTTTATCAACATGAATTATTCCACAATTATTAAACATGTGAGAAGTGGACCCTGACTCACCCAATCTACCTCCATTTTTTTGTAAGATTGTTCGTATACTAGACGCTGACCTATTTTTGTTATCCGTCAAAGTTTCAATTATTAAGGCTGTATTAAATGGTCCAAAGCCTTCATATCTTAAATTCTCATAATTTTTATCATCACTTACCTCTGATCTACTTATTGCTCTTGATATATTATCTTTAGGCATGTTAGCATTTTTTGCCGCTTGAATAGCAGTCCTCAATCTAGGATTCATATCCGGGTCTTTATCTCCAAGCTTTGCGGCAACTGTAATTTCTCTTGAAAGTTTTGAAAAAATTTTAGATCTTTCCTTATCCGCTCTTCCTTTTTTGTGTTTTATTCCTGCCCAATGAGAATGACCGGCCATAACTAACCTACCAAACTTCCTCCAACTAATAATCTTGAAACTTTTTTTGCTAGCCCTGATTTAATATCTGCCTCAACGATAACTCCTGATAATGTTCCTGGCCCACTTGAAGGAAAATGTTTAATTGCGTCTTTCTCTTTAAAAAATTTTTTTATGGAATTTTCTTTATTCATGCCAATGACGGAATTATAATCTCCACACATTCCTATATCAGTTTGATAAGCCGTGCCATTATCTAATATCCTGGTATCAGCTGTGGGAACATGAGTATGAGTTCCGACAACACATGTACAATTCCCATCAAAATAATGACCGATAGCCATTTTTTCACTTGTTATTTCTCCATGAAAATCTATTACCGAAAAATCTACATTCTTTTTTAAAATTATTTTTTTATAAATTTTTTGTGCAGTTAAAAAAACGTCATCAGTTTTTCTCATAAATACATTTCCCATTAGGTTAATAACTGCAATTTTGTATTTTTTGTCTTTTGATAAAAATATTCCAAATCCCTTTCCAGGCGATCCCTCTGCTAAATTTGCAGGTCTCAAAAGTCTTTCTTCCTTTTCAATAAACTTGGTTGTTTCTTCTTTATCCCAAATATGATTTCCTGAAGTAATAACATCTATTCCTTGGGAAAAAAGTTCTTCTGCGATTTCTCTTGTAATTCCCTTGCCATCATCAGCTGCATTTTCACCGTTAATAATTGCAAAGCTAATATTATTTTGCTCAATAACGTTTGAAAGATTTTTTTTTACCGCTTCTCTTCCTGACGGCCCCATCACATCACCCAAAATTAAAATTTTCATTAAAAGATTCCTTTTTCTGTAAGAATATAATCTAATCTTGCATCATATTTATTCACAGGCAGGTTATGATGTTTTTGGAAGGAAAAAGCAACTCCGATTGTCAATATTTTTTTGTATCTTCTTATATATTTATTTAGATACTTATCATAGAATCCTTTTCCGTAGCCTAATCTATTTTTTTTTGAGTCAAACGCTAATAAAGGTACTAAAATAACTTTGGGAACTATAGTTTTAGTTTTAATGGGTTCAAGTATACCATATTTATTCACTGTTAAAATTTGATTTTTATT
>CACPCL010000030.1 GCA_902632445.1 uncultured Pelagibacteraceae bacterium
TTTTAAAATTTGAAGTAGAGAAATTTCGTAATTTCTTAATTTTGTATTAATAATTTTATAGGGAATAGAATTTTTTTTAGCATAAGTTATTCCATAGGCATTTTTATTGTCTGTTACTATTAATTTTATTTTGATTGGAAAATTGTTGTCTCTGGATCGCTTCAAAAGATTTTCTAGATTTGAGCCTTTCCCAGATATAAAAATGCAAGTATTTTTTTTTACCATTTTATAGAATTAAATAATCTAATTTTCTTATCATTTTTTGAAATAAATCCTATCTCGTAGGGAGCAAACTTTCTTGAAAAAATTTTTTTAATTTTTTTTATATTTTCACGGGGAACAATAAGACAAAATCCTACTCCGCAATTAAAAGTTTTTAACATCTCCTGATCTGAAATATTTTTACTTTTCAGCCATTTAAATATTTTTGTTGTTTTGATTTTTGATAGATCAATATTTAAAGTTAGATTATCTGGAATAGATCTTAATAAATTTTCCACAAGTCCTCCTCCGGTAATATGAGCTGCAGAATTAATTAAATTTTTTTTTGTTAAATTTAAAATTTCTTTTGAATAGATCTTTGTTGGTTTCATTAATTCTTTTTTTAAGTTTCTCGATATATTAGAATTATTTAATATAGATCTTATTAAAGAGTATCCGTTAGAGTGGACTCCATTAGAAGGGATAGCTAGAATAATATTTTTATTTTTTACTTTTTTCTTACTTAAAATTTTTTTTTTTGAGACTATTCCAACACTAAACCCCGCTAGATCAAATTTATTATTTGAATAAACCCCAGGCATTTCTGCCGTCTCTCCACCAATGAGTTTACAATCCGATTGTTTACAACCGCTAAAAATACCTTTCAAAATTTTTTTAGTTTTATTTAATTCAAGTTTCCCTACTGCTAAATAATCTAAAAAAAATAAAGGTTTAGCACCTTGAACAATTAAATCATTTACACACATAGCTACTAAATCAACTCCGATGGTATCAAATTTTTTAAACTTATTTGCTAATTCAATTTTAGTGCCTACACCGTCGGTGCATGAGACTATTACAGGATCTTTGATTTTGATGTTACTTATATCAAATAAAGAACCAAACCCACCAATTATATCTTTACTCAAGGAGTTGTTCGTTTTTTTGACATCTTTCTTAGTTACTTTCGATATGTGTTTGACTAACTTGTTAGCTAATGAAATATTTACACCACTTTTTTTATAACTATTTTGTATTTTTTTCATTTATAAAAATGTAATTAATTTTTTATGAAAAGTTTTAAATTAATAATCTTTATTTTAGTGATTTTTCTTAAAACAGGAAATGTTTTATCAGACGAGAATATATTTCATGTTAATAATGTTAAAATTTCAAATAAAAAATTCAATAAAAAAGACCTGTCAGCTAACCAAGCTATTAGAGCTGGATTTAAGGAACTAATAAATCGAATATTGCTTCAAGAGGATAAAAAAAAATTGTCAAATTTAAATCTTAAAGACATTAAGAATTTAGTCACCTATTATCAAATTACTAATAAAAATAAAAAAGAGATCGAAGACAATCTTGCTTATAATATTCAATTCGATAAAGAAAAACTTCATGATTTATTTTACAGATTAAATATATCTTATGCAGATATATCTAACCAAGAAATATATATTTTACCAATATTGAAAAAACAAAATCAAAATTATATTTTTAATCAAAATTATTTTTATAGCAGTTGGTCCAGCTCTAAATCTAATGAACTTCTTCAATTCGTTCTTCCTTTAGAAAACATTGAAATAATTCAAAAAGTTAATTCTAATCAACAGGATTTATTAGGCTTAAACCTAAATGACATCTTTAGGGAGTATAAAGAGAATAATTTGGCTTTGGTTATCATAGAAGATAATGGGTTTAATAAAGAAAAAATTTTCTTAAAAACAAAAATCTCTGGAAAAAATATAAGTAAAAATATTATAGTAGAGAGACTAAAATTAACCAGGGAGGAGTTTTACAAGAAGATTATAGTTTTAGTTCAAAGAGAGATATTAAATTTGGTAAAATCACGAAACTTAATTGATATTAGAACTCCTTCATTTCTAAATGTAAAATTTAATTTAGATAAAAAAAATAATTTAGTAATATTAAATAGCACTCTTAAAAATATTGATTCTATAGAAAATATATTTGTACAAGAGTTAAATAACGATCATGTTTTGTTAAAAATTAAATATCTTGGAAAACTTAATAAAATCATAAGACAACTTAAAAACAAGGATATTATTTTAGAACAAGTTTCTGATCAATGGAGTTTGAAAATTATTTAATGAGCCAATTAATTTTTAAATTTCCATTTAAAATAAGATATGACGAAAGAGATTTTTATGTATCAAGTAATAATTTTTCTGCATATAAGCTAATAGAAAGTTGGCCTAACTGGTCTGGTAAATGGCTTAATGTTTTTGGAGCCTCTGGTTCAGGAAAGACACATTTATCTAAAATATTGGAAAAAAAAATAAAAAAAATAAAAATAATTTCATCTGTCAATGTAAATGACACAATTGTCTCAGAATTACAAAATTTTAGGTGTATTATAATCGATGATTACAATTACGATATAAATGAAAATTTATTTTATTCTATTCTTAATCATGCAAAACAACTTGAAAATTACATTGTTGTAAATAGCAAAAAACCTATTAAAGAAAATAAATTTGAATTAAAAGATCTTCAATCTAGAATAAATAGTTTTGTGAATATAGGAATTGAACTTCCAACAGATGATCTATTACAAGTGATAATTTCGAAGTCTTTTTCGGAAAAACAGGTTAATCTTAACCCAAAAATTACCGAGTATATTATTAAGAATGTAGATCGATCCTATGAAAAAATGTTTAAATTTATTAAAGATCTTGATGAATTGTCTTTATCTTCTGGAAAATCTATTAATATTAATCTAATAAAAAAAGTATTGAACAAATGAATAAATATAGATCTCATAATTGCTCAGAGTTGAGAGAAAGTGATACAAATAAATTAGTAACTTTATCTGGATGGCTTCATCGTAAAAGAGATCATGGAAATCTACTTTTCATTGATCTTAGAGATCACTACGGACTGACACAATGCGTTATAGAAAATAAAAGTAAATTTTTTTCAATTTTAGAAAAAACACGACCTGAGTCTGTTCTAAATGTAACAGGTAAGGTTGTAAAACGCGCGAAAGGAACTGAGAATAAAGATTTAAAAACTGGTAATATCGAAATTATAATTCAATCATTAGAAATTTTGTCGAACGCGAGAGAATTGCCAATCCCAGTGTTTGGCGAACAAGACTACCCAGAAGATATAAGGCTTACTTACCGATTTTTAGATCTGAGAAGAGACGAAATGCATAAAAATATTATATTACGATCAAAAGTAATTTCTTTTATTAGGACAGAAATGTTAAAATTA
>CACPCL010000031.1 GCA_902632445.1 uncultured Pelagibacteraceae bacterium
TGTGGACGGCTAGGTTAATAAAGAAATTGTCGTACACACTTTAACGAAAAATAACTTTAATTTACCTTAAAGTTATTAAAGCTAGTGTGCGCCGTTATTAAACTTGAGAGTTTGATCATGGCTCAGAACGTACGCTGGCGGCACGCCTAACACATGCAAGTCGAACGCAGTAGCAATACTGAGTGGCAAACGGGTGAGTATAATGTGGGAATCTGCCTTTTGGTTTGGAATAACACGGGGAAACTTGTGCTAATACCGAATAAGCCTTTACAGGGAAAGTTTTAACGCCGAAAGATGAGCCCGCACTTGATTAGCTAGTTGGTAAGGTAAAAGCTTACCAAGGCAACGATCAATAGCTGTTCTTAGAGGAAGACCAGCCACATTGGGACTGAGACACGGCCCAGACTCCTACGGGAGGCAGCAGTGGGGAATCTTGCACAATGGGGGAAACCCTGATGCAGCGATGCCGCGTGAGTGAAGAAGGCCTTTGGGTTGTAAAACTCTTTCGTCGGGGAAGAAAATGACTGTACCCGAATAAGAAGGTCCGGCTAACTTCGTGCCAGCAGCCGCGGTAATACGAAGGGACCTAGCGTAGTTCGGAATTACTGGGCTTAAAGAGCTCGTAGGTGGTTAAAAAAGTTGATGGTGAAATCCCAAGGCTTAACCTTGGAACTGCCATCAAAACTTTTTAGCTAGAGTGTGATAGAGGTAAGTGGAATTTCTAGTGTAGAGGTGAAATTCGTAGATATTAGAAAGAACACCAAATGCGAAGGCAACTTACTGGGTCACTACTGACACTGAGGAGCGAAAGCATGGGTAGCGAAGAGGATTAGATACCCTCGTAGTCCATGCCGTAAACGATGTGTGCTAGACGTTGGAAATATATTTTTCAGTGTCGCAGCGAAAGCATTAAGCACACCGCCTGGGGAGTACGACCGCAAGGTTAAAACTCAAATGAATTGACGGGGACCCGCACAAGCAGTGGAGCATGTGGTTTAATTCGAAGATACGCGCAGAACCTTACCAACGCTTGACATGTTCGTCGCGAGACTAAGAGATTAGTCTTTTCAGTTTGGCTGGACGAAACACAGGTGCTGCATGGCTGTCGTCAGCTCGTGTCGTGAGATGTTGGGTTAAGTCCCGCAACGAGCGCAACCCCTACTTTTAGTTGCCACCATTTAGTTGGGCACTTTAAAAGAACTGCCAGTGATAAGCTGGAGGAAGGTGGGGATGACGTCAAGTCCTCATGGCCCTTATGTGTTGGGCTACACACGTGCTACAATGGCACTTACAATGGGATGCAAAGAGGCGACTCTTAGCTAATCCCTAAAATGTGCCTCAGTTCGGATTGTACTCTGTAACTCGAGTGCATGAAGCTGGAATTGCTAGTAATCGCGGATCAGCGCGCCGCGGTGAATACGTTCCCGGGTCTTGTACACACCGCCCGTCACACCATGGAAGTTGGTTACACCTTAAGGCAAAGCTTATACCTTTGACTACGGTACGATCAGCAACTGGGGTGAAGTCGTAACAAGGTAGCCGTAGGGGAACCTGCGGCTGGATTACCTCCTTTCTAAGGAAGACCAAAAATTTCTTTTGGTCTTAAAAAATTAAGTTAATGTGGCCGTCCTCATTTCTCTTCTTAAAGGTAAAGTGTCTACCTAAATGCTTAGGGGCCGGTAGCTCAGGTGGTTAGAGCGCACCCCTGATAAGGGTGAGGTCGGACGTTCGAGTCGTCCTCGGCCCACCATTTTCACGGGGGATTAGCTCAGCTGGGAGAGCGCCTGATTTGCATTCAGGAGGTCAGCGGTTCGATCCCGCTATCCTCCACCATTGACACTTTTAGTTTTTTTAAATTGTAAATAATTATTATCAATATCTATATCCGATTGTTCGAATAGATGAACAATCCAAAATATTCGAATAGATGAATATTTTTATTAAAAATTTAATTTATACAGAAAATTATTTTCTGTGCATAAATCAAGCGTTTAAGGGCGTATGGCGGATGCCTAGGCACTGAAAGGCGATGAAGGACGTGGTATACTGCGATAAGTTTCGGGGAGTTGTATGCAGGCTTTGATCCGAAAATTTCCGAATGGGACAACCCACCACTTTATGTGGTACTTTAAACTGAATTCATAGGTTTAAAGAGCTAACCCGGAGAACTGAAACATCTAAGTAACCGGAGGAAAAGAAATCAATTGAGATTCCGTTAGTAGTGGCGAGCGAAAGCGGAACAGGCCAGTAACAATTTTGAGATAACCAAAATAGTTTGGAAAAGCTAACCATAGAAGGTGATAGTCCTGTATGGGTAAAGCTTAATATTGTTCTTGAGTAGAGCGGGACACGTGTAATCTTGTTTGAATTTAGGGGGACCACCCTCTAAGCCTAAATACTCTTCAGTGACCGATAGTGAACTAGTACCGTGAGGGAAAGGTGAAAAGAACCCCTATTAGGGGAGTGAAATAGAACCTGAAACCGTATGCCTACAAACAGTCGAAGCTCTTTTTAGAGTGACGGCGTACCTTTTGTATAATGGGTCAGTGACTTAATTTGTCCAGCAAGCTTAAGCCGTAAGGTGTAGGCGTAGCGAAAGCGAGTCTTAAATGGGCGCAAGTTGAACGAATTAGACCCGAAAACGAATGAGCTTACCATGAGCAGGTTG
>CACPCL010000032.1 GCA_902632445.1 uncultured Pelagibacteraceae bacterium
TTGTTTCTGGTTTTTTAATTTCACCATAAGACCAGGATTTTATTTTTTCCGGACTAGCAAGAGTAATCTTTATGCTATTGAAATTATTTTCTTGAGTTATATTTTGATTTTCAAAATTTTTTGTTAAGTTTTTTTCCATGATTAATTTAATTCAATATTTAAGCCTAATGCTCTTATTTCTTTCACTAAAACGTTGAAAGACTCTGGAACACCTGACTCGAAGTTGTTATTTCCTTTGACTATAGTCTCGTAAACCTTAGTTCTTCCTGCTACGTCATCAGATTTCACAGTTAATATTTCTTGTAGAGTGTATGAAGCGCCATAAGCCTCTAATGCCCAAACTTCCATTTCACCGAACCTTTGTCCCCCTAACTGAGCTTTGCCGCCTAAAGGTTGTTGGGTCACTAAACTGTATGGTCCTGTTGATCGTGCATGAATTTTATCTTCTACCAAATGATTTAATTTTAACATGTAAATTATTCCAACAGTTACTGGCCTATCAAATCTTTCGCCTGTTTGCCCATTCCATAAATGAGTTTGTCCTGAATTTGGTAATTTAGCTAAGTTTAACATTTCAGTTATATCTTTCGTGCTTGCTCCGTCAAAAACTGGTGTAGCTATAGGAACACCATTAGATAAATTCTGAACTAATTCAGCAACTTCTTTATTTGATAATTTAGAAATCACTTGTTCAAAATAATCCTTTCCATAGATTTCTCTAAGTTTTTCTCTTACTTTCGAAATTTCTTTATCAAAGTTTTTTAAATATTCTTTTATTTGGTCTCCTAACTCAGAACATGACCAGCCTAAATGTGTTTCTAATATTTGACCTACGTTCATTCGGCTAGGTACACCCAAGGGATTTAGCACTATATCAACGGGTTTTCCATTTTCCATATAAGGCATATCTTCAACCGGAACTATTTTACTAACTACACCTTTATTTCCATGCCTACCAGCCATTTTATCTCCTGGCATCAATCTTCTTTTAACAGCAACAAAAACTTTTACTACTTTCATCACAGTTGGTAGTAAATCATCTCCTTGTTGTATCTTTGTAACTTTGTCTTCAAATCTTAATTTAATATCTTCAGAAGCATTATCGAATTGATTTTTTAATTTCTCCAAGTCATTATTTACTTCTTGTTTCTGAAGTGAAATTTTCCATAGATCTTTTAAATTTAGTTTTTGAAAATCATTTATATTTAGAGTGGTACCAACTTTAAGTTCTTTAAATTGTTTATTTATACTTTGTCCGTTTAATAAATCTATGGCTCTAAGTTTTATATTTCTCTCAAGAATTTCTTCTTCAACTTTTTTATCTTCTTGCACGGACTCAATTTCTGCTCGTTCGATAGCAATTGATCTCTCGTCTTTTTCTATACCATGTCTATTAAATACTCTAACGTCTATAACTACGCCGGTACTCCCCGAAGGTAGCTTTAAAGATGAATCTCTAACGTCTGTAGCTTTTTCTCCAAAAATTGATCTTAAAAGTTTCTCTTCTGGGCTTGAAGATGTTTCGCTTTTTGGGGTTACTTTACCGACTAAAATATCACCTGGTTTAACTTCAGCACCTACGTATACAATTCCTGACTCATCGAGATTTCTTAAACTTTCTTCGCTTACGTTTGGTATATCTCTTGTTATTTCTTCTGCGCCAAGCTTGGTATCTCTAGCCATTGACTCGTATTCTTCGATATGAACGGAAGTAAAAACATCATCAGTTACGCATCTCTCAGAAATAAGTATTGAATCTTCAAAATTATAGCCTTGCCATGGCATAAAAGCCACTGTCACGTTTTTTCCAAGTGCTAACTCGCCTAACTTAGTTGCTGGACCATCTGCAATAATATCACCTTTTTTAATTTTATCTCCAACTTTAACTAATGGTTTTTGATTTATACAAGTATTTTGATTGGATCTTTGAAATTTGGATAAATTATAAATATCTACAGCTGATTGAGATAAATCAGTTACTTCTGTAGCTTTAACTACTATTCTCTTACCATCAATTTTGTCTACAACACCACTTCTTTTAGCAACTATAGTAACACCCGAGTCAAGCGCAACATCAGACTCTATTCCTGTTCCAACTAAAGGTGACTCTGGTTTTAATAATGGCACTGCCTGTCTCATCATATTTGAGCCCATTAGAGCTCTATTAGCATCATCATTTTCTAAAAATGGAATAAGCGCTGCTGCTACTGACACTAATTGTTTTGGAGATACGTCTATATAATCAATACTCTCTCT
>CACPCL010000033.1 GCA_902632445.1 uncultured Pelagibacteraceae bacterium
GTTAATATCTCTAATTTTTAGAGCCTCAATTATTGTATTTTTGTCACCTAAAGATGATTTTAATCCAGAGTCATAATTTAAAGAGGTCAAATAGATATTTTCTGGAATTTCAAAATCTTTAAAATCTTCTTTAAATAAAACATTCTCTACAAAACTTTTAAATACCGGTAAAGCTACTTTAGAACCTGTCTCAAATTTACCTAAAGTTTTAGGGTTATCGAAACCTATATAAACACCGATGACTAGGTTTGAAGAAAAACCTATAAACCAAGCATCAAAATTATTATTAGTTGTTCCTGTTTTTCCTGCTAATGGAACATTAAGAGGTTTAAGTTTTTTTGCAGTTCCTCTTTCAACTGCTCCACTCAAAATTGAAGCCATTTGGTAAGCGGTTTCTTCACTAAAAACTTGTTTGTTTAGATTTTCAATTTTTGGAAAATCTGCGTTTTGATCAAAAGATTTGTTACATCCTATGCATTTTCTATTTTTTGCATTAAAGATTGTTTTACCTCTTCTATCTTGTATCCTGGATATCAAACTAGGTTCAATTTTTTTTCCACCATTTACAAATGGGGCGTATGCAGCAGTTAAGTTCATTAATGTTGTTTCTGCTGCTCCAAGAGAAACTGATAATAGCTCGGGTATTTCTGTATAAATACCTAAATTTTTTGATAGATCTAGGATTTTATTTAAACCAAGTTTTTTAGCTATTCTAATTGTCATTAAATTTCTAGAATATTCAATTCCTTTTCTCAAAGTAGTTGGTCCGTAAAATTTCTTACCATAATTCTCCGGTTTCCAATTTTTTAATCCTTCACCTTGTTTTTCGACAAATGGTGCATCTAAAATAATTGAGTTTGGGGAAAAACCGTTTTCTAATGCTGACGCATATACTATCGGTTTGAATGCAGATCCAGGTTGTCTTTTAGCTTGAGTAACTCGATTAAATTCACTTGATTTAAAATTAAAACCACCAACCAAAGCTTTAACATCACCAGTGTATGGATCTAAAGCTACTATACCTCCATCAACTTTAGGATATTGCTTTAAAGTCCAAGAGGTATTATTTTTTTTAATAAAAATAATATCTCCAATATTGTATTTTTCCGAGATTTTTTTTCCCTTAGGTAGAGTCCATTTAATATCTCTTAAACTCAACACTCCTTTGATCTTTTCTTTTTTTTTAAATGTTTCAAATTGTATTTCTGAATTGTTAATTCCAATTATTTCTGCAAATTTCCAATTTAATGTTGGGTCTAATTTGAATTTTTCTATTTTTTTTTC
The DNA here is from genome assembly GCA_902632445.1 of uncultured Pelagibacteraceae bacterium. Classification (GTDB taxonomy): domain Bacteria; phylum Pseudomonadota; class Alphaproteobacteria; order Pelagibacterales; family Pelagibacteraceae; genus Pelagilacustribacter. The sequence goes on from CACPCL010000033.1 coordinate 1,285, forward strand.
CCAGTTCTTATCTTTTAATTTATTAGTAATTGGGCCTCTCCATCCATGTCGCCTATCATAATTTTCAATACCCATTCTTAAAGATTTTATAGCTTGAATTTGATAATTAATATTTAAAGGTGTTCTAATACTCAAACCTTGTGAATAGAGTTTTTCAAAACCGTAATTTTCATTTACTGATCTCCTAACTTCTTCAGTATAAGAATTAGCTTCATTTACAATTTCAATTTTTCTTTTTTTCAGATTAAGTTTTGAATTTTTGAATTTTTTCAAATCCTTTTTTGAAATGAAATTATTTTCTTCTAGGTTTTGTAGAACAAGGTTTCTTCTAAATTTACCTACATCAGGATATTTGTAGGGATTATATTTACTAGGGGCTTTTGGTAAAGCTGCCAAAAGAGCAGCATCAGGATAATTTAATTGTTTAATAGGTTTATCAAAATACTCTAAACTGGCAGCTGCTATTCCATAAGTTCCTTGGCCTAGATAAATTTGGTTTAAATATAACTCCAAAATTCTTTCTTTTGTATAAGCTCTCTCAATTCTAAAAGCTAGTATTGCTTCTTTAATTTTTCTTTTCATCGAAACTTCATTTGATAAAAGAAAATTTTTTGCAACTTGTTGAGTAATTGTAGATGCACCCTCAAGTCTTTTGTTTTGAGAAATATTTTTGATATTATTTATTATGGCTCTTAATATTCCTTTAGCATCTATTCCAGGATGATTAAAAAAATTTTTATCTTCTGCAGATAAAAAGGAGTTTATGACAATTTCAGGAATTGAATCATATGGAACAAATAATCTTTTTTGAATAGCATATTCTGCGATTAACTTTCCATCTTCCGAGTAT